>CAZIOS010000012.1:0-72526 GCA_964540905.1 uncultured Conexibacteraceae bacterium
GCGCCGCAGCAGCGCCCGGATCCGCGCCAGCAGCTCCTGGCGCTCGAACGGCTTGACCAGGTAGTCGTCGGCGCCGCTGTCGAGGCCGTTGACGCGGTCCTCGGTCTCGGCCCGCGCGGTCAGCATCAGGATCGGCACGTCGCCGTCGAGCCGCAGCCGGCGGCAGACCTCGACGCCGTCGAGCCGCGGCAGGCCGAGGTCGAGGACGACCAGGTCGGGGAAGAAGCCGGCGGCGACGTCGAGCGCCTCGACCCCGTCGGCCGAGGTCCGCACCTCGTAGCCCTCGTTGCGCAGCGAGCGGCGCAGGACGTCGGCGATGTCGGCGTCGTCCTCGACGATCAGGACGCGGCCGCCCACCTGGTCGGTATCGCTCAGCATCGCCCGATGTTAGCCCGCGGTTCGTCCGGTCATTGCGGGATTTAGGGCGAATTTATCCGCAGGGGTCGTGGCCTGCGCGTCGAACCGGAAGGACATGTTCGTGCGTAAGAAGCGCGCCGCGCCGGCGCGCGGGGGCAAAGCCGGGTCGAAACGGAAAAAGGCGGCGAAGCCGATGGCCGGACCGCGGCTGCCGGCCGGCCTCGAACAGCGCCACCTCGACCTGATCGGGCTCTTCCTCGTCGCCGCCGGCGTCTACCTCGTCTTCGTCCTCTTCCTCGGCTGGGAGGGCGGCAAGGTCGGCTATGGGGTCGAAACCGGGCTGACCTACCTCGTCGGCAGGGTCGGGGCGCGGATCTTCACGGTGCTGATGCTGTTGGTCGGCGGCATGCTGCTGACCGGCACCTCGGTCTCGGCCCTCGCCCGCGGCGCCGGCCGCGGGCTGCGCGGCCTCTTCCGGGGGATCTTCCACGGCGGCGACGCCGCCGCGCGCACCGTCGCCCGCAGCCACGCCGACTGGCGCCAGCAGCGCCAGACGCGCGCCGAGGCGGAGACCGCCGCCGGCCCCACCGACGTGATGAGCTCCTACCCGGACACCGACGAGTTCGAGCCGACCGTGGCGCTCGCCGAGGAGCCCGAGGACGAGCCCGACCTCGGCCTCGCCGCCGAGGAGTTCGATCGCGAACTGGAGGAGATCTCGACCTCCGAGGAGGAGGCGCTGGAGCCGGAGACGGAGACGATCGCCCTGACCCCGATGGGCCAGGCGCGCGGCGTCACCACCTCGGACGAGATCGACTACCGGCCGCCGGCCCTGAAGGTGCTCGAGCGCGGCAAGGGGGACAAAGGCCCCGACACCCGCGACCACGAGGTGATCGGCCGCAAGCTGGTCGAAACGCTCGGACACTTCGGCGTCGAGGCGAAGATCGTCGGCGTCGTCAGCGGTCCCCACGTCTCCCGCTACGAACTGCGCCTGGCGCCTGGGATCAAGGTGAAGAAGGTCACCGAGCTCGCCAACGACCTCGCCTACGCGCTGGCCTCGACCGACATCCGCATCCTCGCCCCGATCCCAGGCAAACAGGCGGTCGGGGTCGAGGTCCCGAACACCCGCCGCCGCATCGTCCGCCTCGGCGACATCTACGCCGGGCGGCCGGAGAAGACCTCGCCGCTGGTCGCCTGGCTCGGCAAGGGGATCGACGGCAACGCGGTCTGGACCGACCTGGCGAAGATGCCCCACGTCCTGGTCGCCGGCACCACCGGCTCGGGCAAGTCCGGCTGCGTCAACGCGATCCTCTCCTCGATCCTGATGCAGGCCTCGCCGAACGAGGTCCGCCTGGTCCTGGTCGACCCGAAGCAGGTCGAGCTCAACCACTACGAGAACGTGCCCCACCTGCTGACGCCGGTGGTGACCTCGCCGCGCCTGGCAGCCAACGTGCTCTCCAATCTGATCGGCGAGATGGAGAGCCGCTACGGGATCATGAGCACCGCCCGCTGCCGCAACCTCAACGAGCTCAACCGCTACCGCGAAAAGGCCGGCGAGGCGCCGTTGCCGCACATCCTCTGCGTGATCGACGAGCTCGCGGACCTGATGATGGTCGCCCCGGCCGAAGTCGAGGACTCGATCATCCGCCTGGCGCAGAAGTCGCGGGCGACCGGGATCCACCTGGTGCTGGCGACGCAGCGGCCCTCGACCGACATCATCACCGGCACGATCAAGGTCAACATCCCCTCGCGGATCGCCTTCGCTGTCTCCTCGCAGACCGACTCGCGGGTGATCCTCGACCAGGGCGGAGCGGAGTCGCTGCTGGGCCAGGGCGACATGCTCTTCCGCGGCGCCGGCAGCTCGAAGCTGCAGCGGGTCCAGGGCGCCTTCATCACCGAGGACGAGATCGCCCGGATCACCGAGCACTGGGCCAAGCAGGGCGAACCGGAGTTCGAGGCGGAGCTGCTGGAGAGCCCCGAGGAGGTCGAGGAGGAGGCCCACGAGGGCGACTTCGACCCCGACAGCGACGACCTGCTCGACGAGGCGATCCGCCTGGTGGTGCAGACCGAGACCGCCTCGGTCTCGATGATCCAGCGCCGCCTGCGGGTCGGATACACCCGGGCGGGGCGCCTGATCGACATGCTCGAGCGGCGCGGGGTCATCTCCGGCTACGAGGGCTCGAAACCGCGCCAGGTGCTGATCACCCAGGCCGATCTCAACCGGGTCCTGGCGCCGCAGTCCCAGGATGCCCCGGCGCCGCCGGTGCCGGTCGCCGCCGACGCGGACACCGAGGCCTGAGCGCTGCGGTAGCTTCCGGTTCGTGATTCGAGCCGGCATCGTCGTCACCGGGACCGAGGTCATCACCGGGCGGATCTCGGACTCCAACGGGCCCTGGATCTCCGAACGGCTGGCCGAGCTCGGGGTCGAGGTCGCCCACATCCTCGTCGTCGCCGACCGCCCCGAGGACCTCGAGGCCGACCTGCGCTTCCTCGCCGCCGAGCGGATGGACCTGATCGTCACCAGCGGCGGCCTCGGTCCGACCGCCGACGACCTCACGGCCGCGATCGTCGCCCGCTTCGCCGGCCGCGAGTTGGTCCTCGACGAGGCGATGGAGGCCAAGATCGCCGAGATCCTGCGCGGCTTCGCGCGGCGGGGCGGCTTCAGGTTCGACGAGGCGGCGGTGATGGACGCCAACCGCAAGCAGGCGATGGTGCCGCAGGGCTCGACCCCGCTCGACCCGGTCGGCACCGCTCCCGGCCTGGTGGTGCCGGCCGGGGGACGGCCGGTGATCGTCCTGCCGGGGCCACCGCGCGAGCTGCAGCCGATGTGGCCGGCGGCGCTGGCGGCAGAGCCGGTGCGGACGGTGCTGGAGCGGGCGACGCCGCTGCACGGCTACACGCTGCGGATCTTCGGGGTGCCGGAGTCGGAGATCGCCAAGAGCCTGCGCGAGATCGAGCAGGACGACGGGGTCGAGGTCGGGGCGGTGGAGATCACCACCTGCCTGCGGCGCGGCGAGATCGAGATCGACGTCCGCTACCGCGACGAGACCGAGGCGGTTGCGATGGCGGTCCAGGAGGGGCTGGCGCGGCGGCACCATAGGCACCTCTTCAGCCGCGACGGCGAGACGATCGACTCGCAGGTGGCGAAGCTGCTGGCGGGGCGGCGCCTGGGCCTGGCCGAGTCCTGCAGCGGCGGCCTGCTGGCGGCACGGATCACCGACGTCCCCGGCGCCTCCGCCTACATGGCCGGCAGCGTCGTCGCCTACTCGAACGCGGCCAAGGCGGAGCTGCTGGGGGTCGACCCGGCGTTGATCGAGCGCCACGGGGCGGTCTCGCCGCAGGTGGCGGAGGCGATGGCGATCGGGGCACTGGAGCGCTTCGGGGCCGACGTCGCGGTCTCGATCACCGGCGTCGCCGGCCCCGGTGGCGGCACCGAGGAGAAGCCGGTCGGCTACGTCTGCTTCAACGCCCGCCTCGCCGACGGCACCGCGATCGCCCGCGAGCCGACGATCCCCGGCCGCCGCGCCGATATCCGCGAACGCTCGGCCCTGGTCGGGATGCACATGCTGCGGGTGTTGCTGGGTGGGGTCGAGCCGCCGCTCTAGCGGCGTCGGCACGCTTCCGCGCGTCGAATTTCCCCCAGCCCTGACGAGGGCGTGCTAACACGTGCGCTCCGGCGCCGTAGCGTAGGCGCCATGGCGAGGGAGCGACCGCAGAGCCCGCGCGCCCGGATGTTCGTGGCGCTGGACGTACCGGACTCGGTGCGCGGTGGGGTGGAGGCCTGGGGCGCGAGCGCCCTCGCCGATCCGGCGCTGCGCCGGGTGCCGTCGCGGTCGCTGCACATCACCCTCGCCTTCCTCGGCTACCGGCCACCAGGGGACGCCGAACGGGTCGCGGCGGCGATGGCCGCGAGCGCCGGACCGCCGCCGCTGGTCGAGCTGCTCGACCCGCTGCCGCGGCCGCCCCGGGGCAAGCCCCGGCTCTTCGCCCTGCCGGCGGTCTCGCCGGGCACTGAGCTGATCCAGGCGCGGCTCGCCGAGCTGCTCGTCGCCGCGCATCTGTACGAGCCGGAGCAGCGGCCCTTCTGGCCACATCTGACGGTCGCCAGGGTGCGGCCGGAGGGACGGGGGTCGCGGCGGCCGCTGCGCGTCGAGCAGCCGCCCGGCGCGCTCCCCGCGAGCCTCGCGGAGGCCTTCTATGGCGTCCGATTGTCGCTCTACCGTTCTGAACTCCAGCCAGAGGGTGCGCGTTACGTCCCCCTGGCCCAAGTCGAGCTGTCCGCAAAGGGACAGCAGTGAGGTGAGATTGAGATGGCAGACAGGAAAGTGAGCTTGAACGACGTCTCCGCCAAGGAGGCCAAAGCCAAGGACGCGGCGCTGGCCAATGCGGTCAACGGGATCAAAAAGGAGTTCGGCGACGGGTCCCTGATGCGGCTTGGCGACAAGGGCACGGTCAAGGTGGAATCGATTCCCACCGGCTCGCTGGCGCTCGATCTCGCGCTTGGGATCGGCGGCGTCCCGCGCGGGCGCATCGTCGAGATCTTCGGCCCGGAGTCCTCGGGCAAGACGACGCTGGTCAACCACATCATCGCCCAGGCCCAGGCCCTCGGCGGCGTCTGCGCCTTCATCGACACCGAGCACGCGATCGACCCCGTCTACTCGCGGGCGATCGGCGTCGACACCGACGAGCTGCTCGTCTCCCAGCCCGACTACGGCGAGCAGGCGCTGCAGATCGCCGACCGCCTGATCGCCTCCGGTGCCGTCGACGTCGTCGCGATCGACTCGGTCGCGGCGCTGACGCCGAAAGCCGAGCTCGACGGCCAGATCGGCGACACCACGGTGGGGCTGCAGGCGCGGCTGATGTCGCAGGCGATGCGCAAACTCGCCGGCAACCTCAACCGCACCAACACCGTCTGCATCTTCACCAACCAGATTCGCGAAAAAGTCGGGGTCCAGTTCGGCTCGCCGGAGACCCAGCCGGGAGGCCGGGCGCTGAAGTTCTACGCCTCGCAGCGGCTCGACATCCGCCGCATCGAGACCCTGAAAGAAGGGACCGAGGCGGTCGGCAACCGGGTCCGGGTCAAAGTCGTCAAGAACAAGGTGGCCTCGCCCTTCCGCCAAGCCGAGTTCGACATCGAGTACGGGGTCGGGATCTCGCGCGAGGGCGGCCTGCTCGACTTCGGGATGGAGCAGGACCTGGTGCAGAAATCCGGCTCCTTCTTCTCCTACGGCGAGACCCGGCTCGGGCAGGGGCGCAACAACGCCAAACAGTTCCTGCTCGACAACCCGGAGCTGGCGCTGGAGATCGAAACCAAGGTGCGGGCGGCGCTGGGGATCGACGGCGAGGCGCCGGCCGAGGCCAAGACCGTCGCGAGCGCCGCGGAGACCCCGCTGCCGGAGGCGCAAGCCGCTTGAAGCTCCTGATGGTGCCGGACCAAGCGGGGCCAGGACGCAGGAAGGCCGAATAGCAGCGCTATTCGGCCGACCGAGGACGCCGCACCGCGCCGTGTCCGGCGCCGTCAGCGGATAGGATTCCGGCCGCTTTATGACCAACGAAACTCTCTTCTTCATCTTCGGGATCGCGCTCGCGGTCTCGGCGGTGGTCACCAGCCTGATCGGGCTACGCGTGAAGAGCTTCCCTGGGCGCTTCATGCCCCTGGTCGTCCTCTGGTTCGCGGTCCTGATCGGCTGCGCGACCACCTTCGCCGTCCTCCATGGCAAGGACGAGGAAAAGGAGCACGGGGCCGAGCTCAGCAAGGCCGGTAAGGAAATCGAAAAAGCCGAGAGCAGCGGCCCCTTCGAAGCAGCGGCAAAAGAAGAAGCCGAAGCCGAAGCTGGAGAAGCGGGCGAATCCGGCGGTTCCGCCGAAGGCGGAGCCGGTCCGGAAGCGACCGCCAAGGGCCCCGGCGGAACCGTGCAGCTGGCCGCCAACCCGACCCAGATCGCCTACGAACAGAGCAGCCTGACCAGCAAGCCGGGCAAGGTGACGATCGACTTCACCAACCCCTCCTCGCTCGAACACGACGTCGCGATCGAAGGCAGCGACGGCAAGCAGATCGCCGTCTCTTCGATCATCGCCAAAGGCAAGACCTCGGTCAGCGCCAACCTGCCCGCCGGCACCTACCACTACTACTGCACCATCCCCGGGCATCGCGAAGCGGGGATGGAAGGGACGCTCGTCGTCAAGTAGGGGTGGGTGGGGAGGAGCTGGGTGCCCCTCTCCCGGAGACCGTCGCGCAGCTGGGGCCTTCGCCCAGGGTTCATACGTCTGTCCTTGAGCCTCCGGGAGAGGGGCACCCAGCTCCTCCAACTCGACCTCAACTTCGCCGCCGGGAGTGAGCGAGGACTCGGAAGCCTTTCGTGGGGCGGCAGTGGGGACCCTCCCGCGGAGGCTCAAGGACAGACGCCTCGAGCCCTGGCTCGCATCCCAGCTGCGCGACGGTCTCCGCGGGAGGGTCCCCACTGCCGCCACTCCACAAGCCCCCGCGTTACCCTGCCCACCCATGGCCAAGCGCTTTCACGTCACCACCTTCGGCTGCCAGATGAACGTGCACGACTCCGAGCGGATGCGGGGGATGCTCGCCGCGCTCGGCTACGAGGAGGCCGAGAGCCGCGACGGCGCCGACCTGATCCTCTTCAACACCTGCTCGATCCGCGAGTCGGCCGACAGCCGCTTCATCGCCCACCTCGGCGAGGCGAAGCGGCTGAAGTCCGAAGACCCGGGGCGGATCGTCGGCGTCGGCGGCTGCTGGGCGCAGTCAGTCAAGGACGAGGTCTTCCAGCGCTTCCCCTTCGTCGACGTCGCCTTCGGCCCCGGCCAGATCCACAAGCTGGCCGAGTTCCTCAACTCCGACTCGCTCAGCGCCCAGGGCTACTTCGAGTTCGAGGACTTCGCCGGCCACCTGCCGAGCCGCCGCGAGCGCGAGTTCCAGGGCTGGCTGCAGATCTCCCAGGGCTGCAACTGCGTTTGCTCCTACTGCATCGTGCCCTCGACCCGCGGCCGCGAGGTCAGCCGCGACCCCGAGGAGCTGATCGCCGAGGCGCGCGCCCTGGCCGCCGGCGGCGTCCGTGAGGTGACCCTGCTGGGCCAGAACGTCAACAGCTACGGCCGCGGCCTGCCGCCGCGGAGCCGGATCGGCTTCGCCGAGCTGCTGGCACAGGTGGACGCGATCGGCGGCATCGAGCGCATCCGCTACACCAGCCCGCACCCGAAGGACATGAAGGAGGACGTGATCCGCGCCCACGCCGAGCTGCCGGCGCTCTGCGAGCAGATCCACCTGCCGCTGCAGTCGGGTTCGAGCGCGGTGCTGAAGCGGATGCGCCGCACCTACGACCGCCAGCGCTACCTCGACCGGGTGGCGCTGATCCGCGAGCACGTCCCCGACTGCGCGATCACCACCGACGTCATCGTCGGCTTCCCCGGCGAGACCGAGGCCGACTTCGAGCAGACCCTGGAGGTGGTAGAGGAGGTTGGCTACGACGGCGCCTTCACCTTCGTCTTCTCGCCCCGGCGCGAAACCGAGGCGGCGACGATGGACGACCAGCTGCCGCACCCGGTCAAGGTCGAGCGGATGGAGCGGCTGGTCGAGGCGGTGCAGCGGCGGGCGCGGGAGCGGGCGCAGCGGTTCGTCGGCCGGACGATGGAGGTGCTGGTCGAAGGGACGAGCCGCACCGATCCCAGCCGGCTCCGGGGCCGCACCCGCCACAACAAGGCGGTCAACTTCGAAGGGGCCGCCGAACCCGGTCAGTTCGTCGAGGTCGAGATCGACAGCGCCACCTCGCAGACGTTGAGCGGGACGTCCGCGCGGCCCCTCTCGCACCTTCTTTGAAGGTCCTGGCTATTTTCGGCCCAACTGGGGTCGGCAAGACCGGAGTCGCGGTCGAGTTGGCGGAGCTGCTGCGGGCGCGGGGGGAGGATCCGGTGGCGATCAATTGCGATGCGCTGCAGGTGTACGAGGGGCTCGGGACGCTGACCGGGGTCGCCAGTGCCCCGCAGCGGGTGCGGCTCGAGCACCGGCTGATCGAGTTCGTGCCGGTCAGCTCCGACTTCTCGGTCGGCGATTACATGCCGCTGGCGCAGGCGGAGATCGACGCGGCGCTGGCGGCGGCGCGGCGGCCGATCGTGGTCGGGGGGACGGGCCTCTACCTGCGGGCGGCGCTGGCGGAGCTGTCGCTGGTCAAGGCGCCGCCGGAAGCCGCGGACTCCGAGCTCTGGTCGCCGCAGACCCGGCACCCGACCGCGATCTTCGGGCTCGACATGGACCGGGCGCTGCTCTACGAGCGGATCGACGCCCGGGTCGAGGCGATCGTCGCCGCCGGCGCCGCCGCGGAGGCGCGCCGCGCCGACGCGCTCGGCGCCGGCCGTACCGCCCGCAAGGCGCTCGGCTTCGACGAGCTGCTCGCCGGCGACCTCGAGCGGATGAAGCAGCGCTCCCGCAACTACGCCCGCCGCCAGCTGACCTGGATGCGCAAGATCCCCAACCTGCGCACGATCGACCGCACCGGTCTAGACGACATCGAAGTGGCCAATCGGATTGCGCAAGGGTGCGGGTGACCGAGCAGCTCAA
The DNA here is from genome assembly GCA_964540905.1 of uncultured Conexibacteraceae bacterium. GTDB lineage: Bacteria > Actinomycetota > Thermoleophilia > Solirubrobacterales > 70-9 > VAYN01. The sequence goes on from CAZIOS010000012.1 coordinate 8,921, forward strand.
GGACACAGGGAGCGTGGCGTGCTCTGCACGCGAGCGACCGAGGACGCCGAGATGCGAAGCGTCACCCGTGCCCCAATAGGCTGCCGCCCACCATGAGATTCGAGAAGTGGCAGGCGCTTGGCAACGACTACCTGATCCTCGAGGCGGAGAACCTTCCCTGGGAGCTCAGCCCGGACCGGGTCGAGTGGCTCTGCGACCACCACTTCGGGGTCGGATCGGATGGGGTGCTGCTGCTCTCCCGCAGCGAGGACCCGCAGTTCGTCGCCGAGCTGCGGATCTTCAACCCGGATGGCTCCGAGGCCGAGCTCTCCGGCAACGGGGCGCGGGAGGCGATCCTCTACCTGCGCCGCCATGGCTGGACCGAGGCCGACGAGTTCGCGATCAAGACCGTCGCCGGGCCGATCGTGCCGACGATCACCGGCGAGCTCACCTGCGCCGTCGAGATGGGCAGGGCGACGACCTCCTCCAAGGACTTTCCCTCCGGTCCCGCGGACGGCCGTGGCAGGCTCAGCGCCGGCGGCCGCGAGTGGGAGTTCCAGCACGTCTCGATCGGCAACCCGCAGTGCGCGATCGTCGTCGCGGCGGGGCTCGACGAGCTCGACCTCGGCGAGATCGGGCCGCAGATCGAAGCGCACGAGCTGTTCCCCAACCGCACCAACGTCTCCTTCCTCGAAGTCGACGGCAGCCGGGTCCGGGCGCGGATCTTCGAGCGCGGGGTGGGGGAGACGCTCTCCTCCGGCACCGGCGCCAGCGGCGCCGCGGTGACCGCCTTCCTGCGCGGCGCCGCCAGCCCGCTCGTGGTCGAGCTCGAAGGCGGCGAGCTCGAGGTCGAGATCGGCGAGGAGCTGGCGGTGCGGCTGAGCGGCTGGGCCGAGCCGGTCTGCGCCGGCGAGCTCTCGCCGGAGCTCGTCACCGCGCTCGCCGAGCTGGACGGCTAGATTTCCGCGCCCGTGGGAATCGCCGAGCCATCGAAGCGCCTGGAGGCGATGCCTCCGTACATGTTCCAGGAGCTGGAGCGGCGGATCGCCGACAAGCGCGCCGCCGGCGTCGACGTGATCAGCCTCGGCATCGGCGACCCCGACGAGCCGACCTACCCCTACATCGTCAAGGCGATGCAGGAGGCGGTCGCCGACCCCGCCAATCACCGGTACCCGAGCAACCGCGGCCGCGAGGAGTTCCGCCGCGCCTTCGCCGACTTCTACGGGCGCCGCTTCGGGGTCGAGATCGACCCCGACTCCGAGGTGATCCCGGCGATCGGCGCCAAGGAGTGCATCTACAACCTCTGCTTCGCCTTCCTCGACCCGGGCGGCGTCGCCCTCGCCTCCGACCCCGGCTACCCGGTCTACACCGGCGGTCCGATCCTCGCCGGCGCGACCCCGGAGCTGCTGCCGCTGGTCCCCGAGCTCGGCTTCGCGCCGGACCTCAGCGCCGTCCCCGCCGACGTCGCCGCGAAGGCGCGACTGATGTTCCTCAACTACCCGAACAACCCCTCCGGCGCCGTCGTCCCCGAGGGCTTCTTCGAGCTGGTCGTCTCCTTCGCCCGCGAGCACGAGATCCTCGTCGTCCACGACAACGCCTACTCGGAGACGACCTACGACGGCTACGTCGCGCCGAGCTTCCTGGCCACGCCCGGTGCAAAGGAGGTCGGCGTCGAGGTCTTCTCGCTCTCCAAGGGCTACAACATGACCGGCTGGCGCTGCGCCGCGATCCTCGGCAACGCCGAGGCGATCCAGACCTACTGGCGGCTGAAGACGAACGTCGACTCGGGTCTCTTCGAGGCGGTGCAGATGGCCGGTGTCGCCGCCCTCGAGGGCCCCGCCGGGCCGCTGCAGCGGATGAACGAGACCTACGTCCGTCGCCGCGACCTCGTCGTCGGCGCCCTGCGCGAGATCGGCGTCGAGGTCAGCGCCCCGCAGGGGACGATCTACGTCTGGGCGCCGGTCCCCGCCGGCCACACCTCGACCTCGTTCTGCGAGAAGGTGCTGGAAGAGGCGGCCGTCGTCGTCTCGCCCGGCTCGATGTACGGGCCCAGCGGCGAGGGCTTCTTCCGCATCGCCCTCACCGCCCCCGACGAGCGGATCGAAGAGGCGGTGGAGCGGATGAGGGAGCACCTTGCCTGAGGGCCGATCCCGGTAGGGGTTCCACTTAACTTTTTGATCGCCCCTCGGTCGCCTCCAGCTTCTTTTTCCAGTAGCGATCCAAGCCGCGCCACTGGTAGGAGCTGGGGACGGCCTGGAGGAGCTCCTCGACGGTCTCCTCGCCGAGACCCTCCTCGGCCAGGAGGGCGCGTAGGCGGCGCCGGAGGTCGGTCTCGTACTCGTCCGCGTCCAGGCGCCGGGCCAGCTCGGCCTCTTCGCGGAGGCGGGCGCGGGCGATCTCGAGGTGGCCGGGAACGTCGTCCTCGACGGCGCCGAAGTGGGTGAGGGCGAGGCGCTCGGGGTTCCAGCCGGCGACGAGGTCCAGCGAGTCCTCCCAGAGCTCGACGTCGATGTCTGGCGGCGGCGTCGGCGGCACGACCAGATTCGAGGGCGGGATGCGGACCGCGGCGACGTCGCCGACGAAGGCGGTGCCGCTGTCCTCGTGCAGGTAGCAGACGTGGTGCGAGGCGTGGCCGGGGGTGTGGGCGACCCGCATCCCCAGCACCGTCTCGCCGCCGCGTAGCACCCTCACGTTGGCCTCCGGCACCGGCACGATCTCGCCCCAGAGGCGCTGCATCTGGTCGCCGTAGAGGCGCCCGGCGCTGGCCAGCAGCTTCGAGGGGTCGATCAGGTGTGGGGCGCCGCGCTCGTGGACGTAGACCTCGAGCTGCGGCCAGCGCCGCACCATCGCCCCGGTCGCAGCGGCGTGGTCGAGGTGGATGTGGGTCAGCAGCAGCGCCCGCGGCCGCTCCTCGCCCAGCGCCGCCAACAGGGTCGGCAGCGAGGACTCGGGACCCGGATCGACCAGTACCCCGTCGACCTCCCAACACCCGATCACCCGCGGCCGCCCAAGGTGCATGACATCGATGACCCGCATCGCTGCAGCCTAAGTGAGTCGGGGGAGGACTCGACGGAGCCTCCCCGCTGTCGCTCCGGCGAGCCCTCCCCCGACTCACTCAGCCGCGGTAGGCACGGGAAGTTTGCCTTCGGCCTCGAGCGTCGCCCGCAGCCCCTCCTCGAGGCCGCGCGGGGAGTAGCCGAGCTCGCGGCGGGCCTTCTCGTTCGTCGCCCAGAAGGTGACGCCGTCGGCGGCCGAGATCAGCTCGCGCAGGTTCGGCGGCTGGCCCATCATCTTCCCGACCAGCGGCCCGATCGGGGTCAGCGCCTTCATCAGCGGCACCGGCAGCGCCCGCTTCGGCGCCTTGCGGCCGCTGGCCGCGGCGACGATCCCGATCGCCTCGCGCACCGTCGAGACCGGGCCGGAGAGGAAGTAGGACTCGCCGGCTTTGCCCTTGTCGAGAGCGAGGACGATGCCGGCCGCCGTGTCCTCGACGTGGGCGAGGCAGATCCCCAGCTCCGGGAACGGGATCAGCGGCATCTTCCCGGCCAGGAACTGGTCCAGAAGCTGGCCGATCGAGGAGGTGTCGCCGGGGCCGTAGACGCCCCCCGGCTGCACGATCGTGCAGGGCAGCCCCTCGCCGATCAGCTTCTTCGCCACCTGGTGCGCCTGCCACTTCGTTTCCTCGTAGCAGGAGGTGAAGGGGCCGTCCGGGGCCTCGTAGGACTCGTCGATCACCTCGCCGTGGGTCTGGCCGATGCCGACGGTGGAGACGTAGACGACCTTCGGGGTCTTCGCCGCCAGCGCCGCCCCGAGCACCCTCTCGGTGCCGCCGACGTTGGCCTCGCGCATCGCCTGGCGCTGCGAGGCGGGGATGCCGACCTCGTAGACCGCGGCGGCGTGGATCGCGGCGTCGCAGCCGTCGAGGCCGGCGCCGATCGCCCCGATGTCGGCGAGGTCGCCTGCGACCAGCTCGCAGCCGAGCGCTTCCAGCTTCGTCGCTTTGGCCGGGGTGCGGACCAGGCAGACGACCTCGTCACCGCGCTGGCGCAGCTGGCGCGCGACCTCGCCGCCGATGAACCCCGTCCCCCCGGTCACGAACACCTTCACGACCGCGAACCCTATCCGGCCCGGCCCGGCGCCTACAATTCGCCTGAGTGCAACGTTCGCGAAACGGCCGCAGGACGCAGACGCGCCCCGGCGCAAACGGGGCCGGCGTCTCGAACCCACGGGCGCGCCAGCGGGCGCTGGCGATCGGCATCGTCGATGGCGGCGGCGAGGAGGAGCCGCTGGCCGAGCTGAAGGAGCTGCTGCGCACCGCCGGTGTCGCGACCGCCGGCGAAGCGACCCAGCAGCGCCCGCAGCCCGATCCCGACCGCTACTTCGGCCGCGGCCGTCTCGACGAGCTGAGGGCGCAGATCGCCGCCTGCGACGCCAATCTCGTCGCCTGCGACGACGAGCTCGCCCCCCGCCAGGAGCGCAACCTCGAGAGTGCCCTGGGGGTGCCGGTGATCGACCGCACCGCGGTGATCCTTGACATCTTCGCCGACCACGCCCACTCGGCCGAGGGCAAGCTCCAGGTCGAGCTGGCCCAGCTCGAGTACAACATGGCCCGTATGCGGGGCCTCTGGACCCACCTCGAGCGCCTCGGCGCCGGCCGCATCGACGGCGGCATCGGCACCAGGGGGCCGGGGGAGAGCCAGATCGAGACCGACCGCCGGCTCGCCCGCAACCGCATCTCCGCCCTGCGCCGGCGGCTGACGCGGCTGGAGCGCAACCGCGGGGTGATGCGCGCCAGGCGCGAGCGCTCCTCGCTGCCGCGGGTCGCCCTCGCCGGCTACACCAACGCCGGCAAGTCGACGCTGCTGAACGCCCTCACCGGGGCCGAGGTCGGAGTGGGGGACCGGCTCTTCCACACCCTCGACCCGACTACGCGCACGCTCGAGCTATCCGGTCGCGACTACCTGCTGACCGACACCGTCGGCTTCATCGAGAAGCTCCCCCACCAGCTGGTCGAGGCGTTCAAGGCGACGCTGGAGGAGACCGTCCTCGCCGACCTGATCCTGCACGTGGTCGACGCCGCCGAGCCGGAGGAGCGGCGAGTGGCCGACATGCGGGCGGTCGACGCGGTGCTGGAGGAGATCGGCGCCGGCGAGAAGCCGCGGCTGCTGGTCCTCAACAAGGCCGACCTGCTGGGCGCCGAGGAGCGCGAGGAGGCGGCGCTCGCCCATCCCGTGGCGGTGCTGGTCTCCGCCGTCGACGGCGAGGGCCTCGACGAGCTGCGCGAGCGGGTCGAGGCCGCCTTCGTGGAGACGCTGGCCGAGGTCGAGCTGCTCGTCCCCTACAGCCAGGGCGGGCGCCTGCACGAGCTGCACGAGGTCGCCGGCGACCTGGAGCGGACCGAGCGCGAGGACGGCGTACTGGTCCACGCCAAGGTCCCAGTCGCCGAGCTGCACCGGTTCGACGATCTCGCCGTCGTCCAAGGGTCGGCGACCGTTCGTCCTTAGTCCGATTCAGTACGACAAAAGACGAACGCACCGAACTGCGTCCCGCGGGGGATCGACGCGAGCGTCTAGGCTGCCGCGAATGGAACTGCCGGTGACGATTCTGAAAGAGGGAGCGCTGTTGCCGACGCGCGCCCACGAGGGCGACGCCGGGCTCGATCTCTACGCCTGCGAGTCGGCGCACATCGGGCCGGGAGAGCGCTGGGGGGTCGGCACCGGGGTCGGGGTCGAGATCCCGGCCGACCACGCCGGCCTGGTGCTGCCGCGCTCGGGCCTGGCCCGCGACCACGGCATCGCCCTGGTCAACAGTCCCGGCCTGATCGACAGCGGCTACCGCGGCGAACTGCGGGTGCTGCTGCTCAACACCGACCCGGCCGAGACCTTCCGGGTGCAGGCCGGCGACCGCATCGCCCAGCTGGTCCTGGTGCCGATCGCGCTGGCGGCGCCGGTCGCGGTCGAGGCCCTGGCCGAGTCGGCGCGGGGCGGCGGCGGCTTCGGTTCCAGCGGCCGTTAGCTCCGCACCCGAGACGGGACTCGACGCTCGGCGGAGGCGGCTCAGGCTTCCGATTCGGCGAGCTGGCGCAGCAGCTCGGCCGCCCGCTCGACCGTCGCCCGGTCGGCGTCCGGCAGCTCTTCCAGTGCCTTCACCAACCAGCCCTCGCGGCGGCGGCGGACGACTTCCAGTTCGGTGCGGCCGGCGGCGGTGAGGCTGACCAGTGCCCGCCGTCGGTCGCCGGGGTCGGGGTCGCGCTGGACGAGGCCGCCGGCTTCGAGGTCGCCGACCGTCTGCGCCATCGACTGCGGTCGCACCCGCTCGGAGGCCGCGAGGTCGCTGACGCTCTGCGTTCCCTCGCGGTCGAGCCGCCCCAGCACCGAGCCCTGGGAGAGCGAGAAGCGGTGCTCGGCGCGCAGCCGCCGCATCAGCTGGCCGAGCACGACCCGCAGATCGCTCGCCAGCGGCGCCGCGTCGACTTCGGTAGCCATCGCCGGATTATATCCCCCTAATCGACAGGTTAACTCAACAGTTTACCTGGGTATCATCAGAACCGGTGGACGCCCGGAACGACCGCTACAAGTGGATCGCCCTCTCCAACACGACCCTGGCGGTCCTGCTGGCGACGCTCGATGCCTCGATCACCCTGATCGCGATGCCGGACATCTTCCGCGGCATCAAGCTCGACCCACTGGTGCCCGCCAACAGCACCTACCTGCTCTGGATGATCCTCGGCTACCTGGTCGTCTCCAGCGTCCTCATCGTCAGCCTCGGCCGGCTCGGCGACATGTTCGGCCGGGTCAAGATCTACAACCTCGGCTTCGTCATCTACACGATCGCCTCGCTGCTGCTGGCGGTCGACTGGATGACCGGCCGCGCCGGCGCCACCTACCTGATCGGCTTCCGCATCGTCCAGGGGGTGGGAGGGGCCTGCCTGCTGGCCAACGCCGCCGCGATCATCACCGACGCCTTCCCCGCCGACCAGCGCGGGATGGCGCTGGGGATCAACAACATCGTCGGCGTCAGCGGCATGTTCGTCGGCCTCATCCTCGGCGGCCTGCTGGCGCCGATCGACTGGCGCCTGGTCTTCCTGGTCTCGGTCCCGGTCGGCCTCTTCGGCACCGTCTGGGCCTACCTCAAACTGGAGGAGCGCAGCGAGCCGCGCCGGGCCTCGATCGACTGGTGGGGCAACGTCACCTTCGCCCTCGGCCTGGTCCTGATCATGGTCGCGGTCACCTACGGGATCCGCCCCTACGGTGGCAGCCCGACCGGCTGGGGCAGCCCGCGGGTGATCGTCCTGCTGGCCGCCGCCGTCACCTCGCTGGTCGCCTTCGCCGTGGTCGAGCGCCGGGTCGCCGAGCCGATGTTCCGGCTGGCCCTGTTCCGCATCCGCGCCTTCACCTTCGGCACCCTCTCGACCTTCCTCGCCGCCGTCGCCCGCGGCGGCCTGATGTTCATGCTGATCATCTGGCTGCAGGGGATCTGGCTGCCCGAGCACGGCTACAGCTTCACCGAAACGCCGCTCTGGGCCGGGATCTACATGCTGCCGCTGACGCTGGGGATGCTGCTGGCGGGGCCGACCTCGGGCTATCTCTCCGACCGCTTCGGCGCCCGCCCCTTCGCCACCGGCGGCATGCTCGCGGCGGCCTTCAGCTTCGGCCTGCTGATGCTGCTGCCGACCGATTTCTCGTTCCCGGTCTTCGCCGCGATCCTCTTCCTCAACGGGGTCTCGATGGGGATGTTCGCCTCGCCCAACCGGGCGGCGGTGATGAACAGCCTGCCGCCCGGCGACCGCGGCGCCGGCGGCGGCATGAACCAGACCTTCCAGAACTCGGCCCAGGTGCTCTCGATCGGGATCTTCTTCACGCTGCTGATCATCGGCCTCGCCTCGAGCCTGCCGACGGCGCTGAGCAGCGGCCTGCACGCCCACGGCGTCTCCGCCGTCGTCTCCCACCGGGTCGGGCAGACGCCGCCGATCTCGGTTCTCTTCGCTGCCTTCCTCGGCTACAACCCGATCCAGCACCTGGTCGGCGCCCATGCCCTGCACGCCCTATCGGCGCACGCCCACACGCTGCTGACCGGCTCCGAATTCTTCCCGCAGCTGATCTCCGGCCCGTTCCGGGATGGGCTGCAGACGGCGTTCACGTTCGCGATCGTCGCCTGTCTCGTCGCCGCCGCGGCATCGCTCTTGCGCGGCGGTCGTTACCACCACGCCGAGGAGCCCGCCCGCGAGGCGGAGCCCCGCGGCCCGATCCCCAAACTGGAGGAGCAACATGCACGTTGAGTGGCACGGCCAGTCCGCCTTCACCCTGGCGGGCGCAGACAAAAAGGTGTTCATCGACCCCTTCGCCGATCTCTCGCCGCTGCTGGAGCGGGGGATGCAGTTCGACTACCCGCCGATCGCGGCCGAGGGGATCGACCTCCTGCTTGTCACCCACGAGCACCTCGACCACAACGGCGTCGAGGCGATCGCCGGCGAGCCGGCGATCCTGCGCTCGACCGCCGGCCGGCTCGAGTCGCCGCTGGGCGAGGTGGTCGCGATCGCCTCCGAGCACGACGAGGCGGCCGGCACCGAACGCGGCCCCAACACGATCTTCGTCTTCAACCTCGACGGCGTCCGCGTCGCCCACTTCGGCGACTTCGGCCAGGCGACGCTGCGGTCCGAGCAGAAGGACGCGATCGGCGAGATCGACCTGCTCTTCGTCCCGGTCGGCGGCGGCCCGACCCTGGGTGGCGCCGCCGCCGCCGAGCTGGCGCGGGAGCTCGATCCGACCTGGGTGGTGCCGATGCACTACCGGACCCCGAAGATCAGCTTCCTCGAGACCGAGGAGGAGTTCCTCGAGGCGATCGGGCGGGGCGAGCGCCTCGACCAGCCCCACTTCAACACCGACGACCTGCCCAGCGGCGAGAGCCCGCTGGCCGTGGTCCCCGCGGTTCCTTGAGATGCGAAGAGTGCACTTTGGCTTCCTGAGAGCCAAAATGTACTTCTCGTGGTCAGGCGAGGGCGGCGGCGCGGGCGCTCTCGTGCGCGGCCGCCTCGAAGGCGTCGTCGAGCGGCTCCAGCAGCGGCCGGCGGCCGTAGCGGCGTTCCAGCGCCAGCGCGATCAGGTGGTCGGCGAGCCAGGCGTTCTTCGGCAGCAGCGGCCCGTGCAGGTAGGTGCCGATCAGGTTGTGGCGGCGCACCCCCTCGAGGCCGTCGCCGCCGTTGTTGCCGTGGCCGCTGAGGACACGGCCGAGCGGCTGCACGCCGGGGCCGAGGTGGGTGCGGCCGCCGTGGTTCTCGAAGCCGGCGAGCAGCCGCCGGCCGGGGCCGAGGTCGGCCTCGATCGCGACGTTGCCGATCAGCCGCGGGCCCGGTTCGCGCACCGTCTCGAGGTCGGCGAGACCGAGGCCAGGGAGCTTCTCCGCGCCGAGCTGGTAGCTGTGGCCGAGCAGCTGGTAGCCGCCGCAGACGGCGAGCAGGACGGCACCGCTCTCGACCGCGGCGGCGAGGTCGCCGCGCTTGGAGGCGACCATGTCGGCGGCGACCAGGCGCTGGTCGCGGTCCTGGCCGCCGCCGATGTAGAAGAGGTCGTGGGCGGCCGGGTCGACCGGTTCGCCCTGGCCGGCGCCGGCGTGGCTGAAGCCGATCCCGCGCCACTCGCAGCGGCGCTGCAGGAAGACGATGTTGCCGCGGTCGGCGTAGATGTTCATCTGCTCCGGGTAGAGGCTGAGCACGCGCAGCTCCATCAGGGCCGGCCCCTTTCGAGGACGACGACGGTGGAGCCGACGTGGAGGTCGGTGGCGGGGATGGTGAGCCGTCCCACCGGTCGGTAGTGGGCCCGGATCGCCTCGGCTTCGAGCTGGTCGGCGCTGAGCGCCTGGATCCGGATCTCGTTCTCCTCCTCGCGCAGCTCGCCGCTTGGCGAGACTGTCTGGCGCAGGCGGCGGATCGCGATCGCGCCATTCTCTTCGCTGACGTCGAGCGGCAGGCTCGAGTAGACCCAGCCGTCGACCTCGCGCACGTCGGGGAGCGGGGGAGGGGCGCCCTCGCCGGCCGGCTCCGGCATCTGCTCGACGATCGCCAGCGCCACCCGGCCGCCGGGCAGCAGGTGGGCGCCGATCGTCAACAGGCAGTTGAGCCGGCTCTCGCGGTCGGGCAGCAGCTGCAGCACCTGCATCGGCCCCAGCGCCAGGGCGATGTCGGTGTCGAGGAGGAATTCGCGCGCGTCGGCGAGCCGGGCCTCCAGCGGCAGCCCGGCGGCGCGGTCGGCCAGGGCCAGCACCAGCTCGTCGTCGCGGTCGATCCCGACCACCTCGTGGCCGCGGCGGGCGAGGTGCAGCGCCACCCGGCCGGTGCCGCAGCCGAGCTCGAGGATCGGCCCGTCGGCCCCCTTCGCCAGGTCCTCCCAGATCTCGAGGTCGGCGGCGTAGGAGCCGCACTCGACGTCGTGCCAGATCGTCTTCACCGCCAGAACTCCTTGGCCAGGCCGCGAGCGGCGAGCAGCTTGCGCAGCTCCAGCAGCGCCGTGTAGGTGGGCAGGGCGAAGAGAGGCCCCTCGGCGCCGGCGACGGCGCGGTCGAGCGAGGCCTCGATCGCCGGCACGACCTCGATCGCCGCGGTCGGCCAGCCCGCGTATTTGAGCCGCAGCGCCAGCTCCGGCGCCCGCGTGCCGGCGCAGACGACGCGGCGCACGGCGCCGCCCAGCAGCTCGAAGTCGGCGTCCCAGACCCAGGAGACGTCGCGGCCGTCGGCGATGCGGTCGTTGAGGGCGATCCAGAGGTCGATCCCGCCGCCGCCGGCCTCCAGCCGCAGCGTCCGCAGCACCTCGTTGGCGCCGGCCGGGTTCTTGATCAGCAGGATCGAGACCGGGGTACCGCCGATGTCGATCGTCTCGACCCGCCCGAAGGCGGCCTTGACGTCGCCCAGCGCCGTCGCGATCCGGGCCGGGGCGACGCCGAGCTGCAGCCCGGCGCTGATCGCCGCGAGGGCGTTGTAGACGTTGTAGAGGCCCGGCAGCGGCAGCTGCAGCTGCAGCTCGCCGGCGGGGGTGCGCACGGTGGCGCGCGAGCCGGCCATGCCGTCGAGCTCGATCGCGGTCGCGCTCACGTCCGGCTCGGGGCGCCTGGCGCCGCAGTTGGGGCAGTGGTAGTGACCAAGATGTCCGACGAAAGCTCTGTCGTAGGCGTAGGGGTGGCCACAGCGCCGGCAGTGCTTCGCGTCGAATGCATGTTGAAGCTCTGGCAGCGCCTGGGCAGCGTCGTCGATGCCGAAGTAGGTGACGCCGGCGCGGCGGCGCTCGTCGCGGTCGCGACCGAGGTCGGCGATCAGCGGGTCGTCGGCGTTGAGGGCGAAGGCGCTGGCGCCGGCGTGGGCGGCGACGGTCCGCGCCCACTCGTCGGCCAGCGCCTCCATCTCGCCGTAGCGGTCGAGCTGGTCGCGGAAGAGGTTGCCGAGCACGATCAGCGCCGGCCGCAGCTGTTCGCTGACCCGCGGCAGCCAGGCCTCGTCGACCTCGAACAGGCCCTCGCGGCCGCGCTGCTCCAGCAGCGCCGTCGCCACGCCCCAGGTCATGTTGGAACCGGCCCGGTTGTGGACCGGGTGGCGGCCCTCGGCGGCGAGGATCGCGGCGATCATCCCCGCCGTCGTCGTCTTGCCGTTGGTGGCGCTGACGATCGTCGTGCCGCGATCGAGCCCGGCGCCGAGCTCGGCGATCGCGTCGGGTGCCAGCCGCAGCAGCACCCGGCCCGGCAGGGTGGTGCCGCCGCCGCGGCCGCTGGCGCGGCTGGCGGCCCCGATCGTCCGCGCCAGGGCCAGCTTGGCGCCGAGCAGGCCGGCGCCCCGTTTCGTCGTCGCGGCCATCGCCCGCTCAGGCGCCGTCCGGCGCCGGCACCAGCAGGCTGAGAGCGTGGGGCAGGACCCGCAGGCTGGCCGGCAGGTCGGTCAGGTGCTCGCCGTCGGCATAGACCGGGAACGGCTTGCTGGCGCTCAGTTCGAGGTGGCGGGCGCGGAAGACACGCACCTCGTCCTCGTCGACGTGAGTGCCCTTGAACACCTTCGGCAGGTTACCCACGAAGCGCAGCTTGCCGACCTCGCCGACGCTGACGATGTCGAATTCACCGTCGTCGAGCTCGGCGTCGGGAGCGATGTACATGCCGCCGCCGAAGGCCCTGCTGTTGGCGACCGAGATCGAGTAGCCGCTGACCCGCAGCCGCTCCTCGTCGACCCGGATCGTGAACCGGGCCGGCTTCCAGCTCAGCAGCGTCCGCAGGGCGGCGTAGGCGTAGACGGTGTTGCCGCGCAGGAAGTGGGTCTCATTGGCGCGGCGGTTGGCTTCGGAGTCGAAGCCGACGCTGGCGATGCCGAGGAAGCGCTTGCCGTTGACCTCGCCGACGTCGACCCGGCGACTGTGGCCGGCGAGGACCGTCGCCACCGCCCGCTCGGGATCGTCGGGGATCCCCAGCACGCGGGCGAAGTCGTTGCCGCGGCCACCGGGGATCAGCCCCAGCGGCACCTCGGAGCCGGCCATCGCGCCGCCGACCGCGCCGAGCAGGCCGTCGCCGCTGATCACCACCGGCAGCTCGTTCGCTTCGATCGCCAGCAGCGCCTGCTCGGCGCCATGCTCGAGCCCTTTCGTCCGCTGGACGCGGAACTCGACCCGGCTGGCGTCGAGCGCCGCCTCCACCCGCGGCAGCAGCTTCAGCGTCTTCCCACCGGCGGAGGATGGGTTGACCAGCAGGGCCAGTGGCATGCCCGCGATGTCCATGGTCGCCAGCCTAGTCAGCGGGCGCCGGCCGAGCCGGGTCGCGGTGGCGGCCGACGGAGAAGCTGCCGTCTCCCGCCGCGGTCGACTCGAGCAGCTCGATCCCGTGGCGGGCCAGGCGCCGCCAGAGCAGCCCCCTGCCGAGGCCGAGCTGGCGCGGCTGGCGCCGGGAGTGGGCGACGATCAGGTGGCCGCCGGGGCGCAGCACCCGCGCCACCTCCGGCGGGTGGGGCCGGGTGTCGAGCAGGGCGACGAGGTCGAAGAACTGGTCCGGGAAGGGCAGTGCGCGCGGCGAGCCGAGCTTGAAGGCGACCCGCCCCTCGGGGTCGAGGCCGACCCGGGCCTGGGCGCACCGGACCGCCGTCGCCGAGGCGTCGACGCCGCGCACCCGCGCCCGCGGGAACTCGCGCGCGAGGAACAGCGTCCCGTCGCCCTCGCCGCAGCCGACCTCCAGCACCCGCTCGGGCTCGCCGACGCGCAGCGTCGCGGCGGCGAGGGGGGTCAGCGGTGGGTTCGGCATCTGTCCGTAGCCAATCATCTAGGCTGTCGCGCCGATGGAGCGACAGGGGCAGCAGATCGACCAGCGCTGGATCATCCTCGCCGTCTTCGCGCTGGTCGCGATCGGCGTCGTCGCCGCGATCCTGATCTCCCGCGGGGGCAGCGGCAGCGACTCGACGACTACCGCGGCGGCCGGCGGCTGCAAGCAGGTCGAAGCGCCGCCGCCCAAGCACGTCAAGCTGAAGGCGCCGAAGCAGACGGTGAAGCCGGGCGAAGAGCTGACCGCGGTGGTGCGGACCAGCTGCGGCAGCTTCGACATCGCGCTCGATACCAAGCGGGCGCCGAAGACGACCAACTCTTTCGCCTACCTGGCCAAACGGGGCTTCTACGACGACCTCACCTTCCACCGGATCGTCCCCGGCTTCGTGATCCAGGGCGGCGACCCGCTCGGCACCGGCCTCGGCGGGCCCGGCTACAAGGTGGTCGAGAAGCCGCCGGCGAACCTCGAATACACCAAAGGCACGGTGGCGATGGCGAAGAGCTCGGCCGAGCCGCCCGGCACCTCCGGCAGCCAGTTCTACGTCGTCACCGGCGCCGACGCCGGCCTGCCGCCGGAATACGCGCTGGTCGGCAAGGTCGACAAGGGCCTCGACGTGGTCGAGAAGATCGGCAAGCTCGGCACCGCCTCCGAAAAACCCAAACAGACGATCCTGATCGAAAAGGTCTCGATCGAAAGGGGTTAGCCGGCAGCGGCTAAGCTCAGCGCCATGGCCAAGCTCAACGTAGGCGACCCCGCTCCCGAGTTCGAGCTCCCCGGCACCGGCGACAAGACCTACCGGCTCGCCGACTACCGCGGCCGCAGGGTGATCATCGCCTTCTACCCCGGCGACTTCACCGCCGTCTGCACCAAACAGTTCTGCTCCTACCGAGACCAGGGCGACAAGCTCGACGGGCTCGGCGCCGACGTGCTCGGGATCTCGCCGCAGTCGGTCGACTCGCACGAGCGCTTCAGCGAGGAGAAGCGGCTGAACGTGCCACTGCTCGCCGACGAGGACAAGGCCGTCGCCAAGGCATATGGCGTCCTCGCCGGGCCGATGGTGCGGCGGGCGATCTTCATCGTCGACGAGGAGGGCATCGTCCGCCACCGCAAGGTGACGCTGGCCGGGCTCACCTACGAGTCGGTCGACGACCTCGAGCGGGCCCTGGCCGCGCTGAGCTGATGGCCGGCGCCGCCCCGGCGCCGTTCGCGCTCGGCCCGGCGCCGGAGCTGCGGGGCGAGGTCGCGGGCAACGGGGCGCCGCCGGTCGTGCTCTGCCACGGGATCACCGCGACCCGCCGCTACGTCCTGCACGGCTCGCGGGCGCTGGAGCGGGCCGGCCACGCCGTCGTCAGCTACGACGCCCGCGCCCACGGCGAGTCCGACCCGGCCCCGGCGGACGAGGGTTATGGATACCCGGAGCTGGTCGGCGACCTCGAGCGGGTCGTTGCGGCCAGCCTGGGGGATGAGCGCTTCATCCTCGGCGGCCACTCGATGGGGGCCCACACCGCCGTTGCCTACGCGCTCGCGCATCCCGAGCGGCTCGCCGGCCTGGTCGTGATCGGGCCCGTCTACACGGGCGAGATCGCGGCCGGCTCGCTGCGCTACTGGGACGGCCTGGCGGCGGCGCTGGAGGATGGCGGCGTCGACGGCTTCGTCGCCTACATCGACCGCAACCAGGGCATCGACCCCGGCTGGCGCGACTCGGTCCTGCGCTTCACCCGCGCTCGCATGCTCGAGCACCGCCATCCGCGGGCGCTGGTGCGGGCGCTGCGCGAGGTGCCGCGCTCGCGCCCGTTCGGGGGGCTGGACGAGCTGGAGCGGCTGCGGCTGCCGGCGCTGGTCGTCGCCAGTCGCGACGCCGCCGATCCCGGCCACCCCTACGCGGCTGCCGCCGCCTACGCGGAGCGGCTGCCTCAGGCGCGCCTGGTCAGCGAGGGGGAGGGGGAGTCGCCGCTGGCCTGGCAGGGTGGCAGGCTCTCGCGCGAGATCGCGGCCTTCGCCGTCGAGGCATTATCGTCATCGCTATGAAGTTTCCGAGCGAAGCCCGCCTGCGCCAGATCATCGCCTGCGTCGCGGCGCTGGGGATCGGCGTCGCCACCTACATCACGATCGCCGACTCGAGCGGCGGCGCCCCGGCCTGCCTCGCCGGTGGCGGCGGCTGCGAGACGGTCGCCAACAGCTCCTATTCGCACATCGCCGGCGTCAACGTCGCCGTCTTCGGGATCGTCGGCTACGTGCTGCTGCTGGCCAGCGCCTTCTTCGCCAACGACCTCGCCCGCTTCGGCGGCTTCGCCGTCGCCCTCGGCGGCTTCGGCTTCAGCGTCTACCTGACCTACCTCGAGATCTTCAAGATCGAAGCGATCTGCCAGTGGTGCGTCTCCAGCGCCGTGCTGATGACGATTCTCTTCCTGCTCAACGCCACCCGCCTGATCGGTTACGCCGGGACCGCGGGCGCCGCCGCCGTGCCCGAAAAAGGCTAGCGTCCCGCATCGCGGTCTTCGTAAGAAAGCGACAGGAGGAGAGATGAGCAACAAGCGGGAGCGGGAGAAACGCCGGGAAGAACGGCTGCAGGAAGAAACCAAGGTCGACTCCGGCGAGCGCCGCAAGCGCCTGCTGCAGCTCGGCGCCGGCACGGTCTTCGTCGTCATCATCGCCGTCGTCGTGCTGATCGTCGTCAACGGCTCGAGCAGCAGCAGCGGTGGCGAAGCCGGTCACCTGAAAGAAATTCCGGCGGTCGACAGCCTCGTCGCGGGCATCCCGCAGAAGGGCCTGATCCTCGGCGACCCCAAGGCCAAGGTGAAGCTCTACGAGTACGGAGACCTGCAGTGCCCGGTCTGCAAAGCGTATTCGGAAGAAGTGCTGCCGCAGGTGATCGACAACAAGGTCAAATCCGGCGAAGCGTCGATCCAGTTCCGCAACTTCATGATCATCGGCCCGCAGTCGCTGCCGGCCGGCGCCGCGGCGCTGGCGGCCGGCGTCCAGGGGCGCGGCTGGAACTTCATCGAGCTCTTCTACCGCAACCAGGGCGAGGAGGACTCCGGCTACGTCACCGACGAATTCCTCCACTCGATCGCCAAGGGCGCCGGCGTCAAGAACATCGCCCAGTGGGAAAAGGAACGCAAGAGCGCGAAGTTCGAAGAAGAGGCAAAACGCACGACCGAACAGGCCGAAAACTTCGGCTTCACCGGCACGCCGTCGTTCGCGATCGAAGGCCCGAACAGCAACGGGATCAAACTGCTCGGCACCCCCGGCGGCGCCGAACCGATCGAAGAAGCGATCGAAGAAGTCTCCTAAGGGCTCGAGAGGCGGGGAGCGGCAGGCGATTCCCGCGGCCTGCCGCCCCCGTCTGGGCTCCTATCGCTTCGAGTTGACATAACCACCATTATCGTGCGTTCCCTCAGGCGGTACCGCCAGATGATCGAAACCCGGCTTGGGCCCTTCTGGCTTGGGTTTCTGGACGGACTGAGTGCCGTCTTGGGCGTATTTGTCGCGGCGCTGCTGATCTCTACCGCGCTGCCCTCGGGCCAGCCGTCGCAGGCGCTCTTCGCAAACCTCGCTCAAATCGGCGCAACCCTCTTTGTCGCCTACAGCGTCGCGACCGCGGCAGCGGCTTACAGAAAGGACGCGCTCGACCAGCACGTCAACTGGCTGGGCTCCATTTGCAGCGTCGGCACCATGGGTATGGTTTCTATCGGTCTCAGCGTCGCCCTCGGTGCCGATCGCGGTGCCGGTCACGCCAGCGCCTGGGACACCGTCGGCCTCTGCTGGATCGTGGCGACGACCGTCCTCATGGGCTTCCTCATCGCCTTCCTGCCTTATGCGACCTTCAGCTGGCAAGGCCAGGCCGACGACGCTCCCGCCGGCGAGTAGACATAACGTCAGCCGGCGGCTGCGACGTGGACCGTCGCCTTGGCCGGATTGCAGATCGGCGGCCTGGCGCGGGCGACGACGGCGCCGCTGCGGGCTGGGCTCAGCACCAGTTGTGCGGCGCCGGCGCCGTTGGTGCGTGCCCGGGCGCCGGCGAAGCTGACGATCGCTCCCTTGCGACAGGCCGGCAGCTGGGTCGTCAGCTTGAACTTGAAGGTCGTCTTCCTCCCCACCACGGCCTTCCGCGGCCGCACCTGCAGCTTGGTGCCGAGTTGGCAGTCGGGACGGTCGAAGACGTCGCTGCCGAACGGCTTCACGCCGGGCCTGCCGGCTTCGGCGAGGTGGCTCAGCTCGAAGTCGTCCTCGACCCAGTTCAGCATCGAGTAGTGGTTGTACGGGGTCTGGGTGACGGTGCCGGGCCGCACGCAGGGCGAGAGCATGACGGCGCCGATCTGACCGCCGCCGTCGCCCTGGGCGACGCCGTCACCGTTGTTGGGCGTGTTCGGCCCGCTTTTCTCGCTGCAACAGGACTGGGCGCCGGTCTCGGACTCGTCGAAGGTGATCAGGATCGCCCCCCGTTCGTCGTAGGCCGGCGAGGCCTGGATCCGCGGCACCCATTCGGAGAGGAAGGCGTTGATGCCGGCGAAGCCGGCGGGCTGGGTCGGGTCGGCGCAGGTCGCGTCGTGCCCGTCTGAGCAGACGTCGGGGGTGATGAAGCTGTAGGCCGGCGTGGTGCTGGCCTTGCGCAGGTCCACGCTCAGCTGGTCGAGGTTGACGACGTTCTGCTGGCAGGTCGGGCGGTCGATGATCGAGTGGAAGTAGACGAAGGGGTCGTGGCGGGTCGCGTAGAGGTCGGTCGGGCTCTCGCCCGACTCCAGGTCGGGGCCGCCGACCGTCGGATGACTGCAGTTGGTGGGCATGTCCTGCATGTAGCCGCGCCAGCTGACCCCCTTTTCTTCGAGCTGGTTGGCGACCGTGTGCACGGTATCGGGGTAGGCGCAGCCCTGGCCGACCGCCACCCCGTCTGCTTCCAGCGTCCCCGGCGTCATCTCGGTGAAGGTCCCGCAGTCCGCCTGCGTCTGCTGGTTCGGCGGCTGGCCGCTGATCATCGCCAGGTAGTTGTCGAGGCTGTGGTGGCCGATCCCGAAGTAGTTGGGGACGAAGGCGCCGTCTTCTTTCAGGGTCGTGCCCAGGTAGGGGGCCGGCGGGTTGGCGCCGAAGGTGTCGTCGGCGTCCTCGTTCTCGAGGACGATGATGAAGAGGTGGCTGATGTGGGGCGTCGCCGCGGCTGCGGGAGCAGCCTGGCTGGCGCACAACGAGAGGACGAACGGCAGCGCCAGGAACAGCGTCAGGCTCGCGCGAAGACGGTTCACCATCGCCGCCAGCATAACCCGGTGCCCGAGGCTCGAGGAATCAGGCGGCGTGGGTCGCGTCGCCGCGCACCAGCGGCTCGACGATCGGCAGCGCCTTCGGCAGCCGGTCGTGCTCGACGGTGCCGAGTCGCAGCGGCGAGGCGGCGATCGTCGCCAGGGTGTCGCGGTTGCAGTGGCAGCCGTCGCCGAGAAAGCGCCAGGGGCGCTCGAGGCGGTCCTGCCAGCGGGCCAGGCCGGGATCCTCGGCGCGGACGTGCTCGATGAAGAGCAGCCGGCCACCGGGGGCCAGCACCCGCGCCAGCTCGGCCAGGGTCGCGGCCGGGTCGGGGACGGTGCAGAGCACCAGCGTCACCACCGCGGTGTCGAAACTGGCGGCGGCGAACGGCAGCCGTTCGCCGGGCGCTTCGACGACCTCCACCTCCCGCCCCAGCGCAGCCAGCTTCGGGCGCAGCCGCGCCGCCATGTGCGGGTCGGGCTCGACCGCGGTCAGCCGCTCGACCGCGCTCGGGTAGAGATCGAGGTTGAGGCCGGTGCCGGCGCCGAGCTCGAGCACCCTCCCCCGCGCCCCGGCGAGCAGCTCGCGGCGCATCCGCCGCAACCCGGCTTCCTCCGTCGCCCTCAGGGCGCGCTCGTAGATCGCCGCGAAGGCCCGGCCCCAGGTCGCCTCATAGACGCGGCCCATGCCCACCGCGCCGCGCATGCGTCAGGCGGCGTCGCGCTGGGCTGGCTCCGGCGCCGCCGTTGCGGCCGCCTCGCCGGCGCTCGGCTCGCTGGCCGCGGCCCGCTCCTCGTAGGCGCGGCGGGCGCCGTGGTCGACCTCGAGCATCAGCTTGTCGACCTTCATCAGCCGCCCGAGGCCCTCGCGGGCGCCGCGCGGCAGCAGGGTGAGGAACCTGTACATGGCGCCGTTGGCGCGGGGCACGAAGACGTCGAAGCGCGGCACTTCCATCGCCGCGACGATCTCGTCGGCGACGTCCTCCGCCTCGACCGGTTTGACCCAGCGCTGGCCGACGCCGCTGGTCAGCTCGGTGTTGACCACGGTCGGCATCACGCAGAGCACCTCGACGCCGCTGCCGCGCAGCTCCGCCCGCACCGCCTCGCTGATCCCGACCACGGCGTGCTTGGTGCCGCAATAGGTGGCGATGCCGGGAATCCCCGCTTTGCCCGCCTGCGAGGCGATGTTGACGATGTAGCCGCCGCCACGGGGGCGCAGCCGCCCGATCGCCAGCTGGGTGCCGGTGATCACCCCGTGCAGGTTGATGTCGATCTGGCGCCGCACCGACTCCGGGCTCTCCTCGGCGAACGGCGTCACCGGCATGATCCCGGCGTTGTTGATCACCGCGTCGAGCGGACCGAGCTGGCGCTCGGTCTCCTCCAGGAAGCGCTCGAAGGAGGCGCGCTCGGTGACATCGAGCGGCAGCGCGATCGTGCCGCCGCCGAGGCCGCTGGCGGTCGCTTCGGCCAGCCCCAGGTCGAGGTCGCCGATCGCGACACGGGCGCCCTTGCGGACCAGCGCCGTCGCGGTCGCCTTGCCGATCCCGCGGGCGCCGCCGGTGATCGCCACGACCTTGCCGCTGAGTGAACGCCGCTGCTTCGCCATCTTGCTCTCCTCCGGTTGCGGCGGGCCTCAGCCCGCTGGCTTGTAGATGGTGACCACGGCGGCGCCGCCGAGGCCGATGTTGTGCTGGAGCGCCAGCTTCGCGCCCTCGACCTGGCGCTTGTCCGCCTGACCGCGCAGCTGCCAGGTCAGTTCCGAGCACTGGGCGAGGCCGGTGGCGCCGAGCGGGTGGCCCTTGGAGATCAGCCCGCCGGAGGGATTGACCACCACCTGGCCGCCGAAGGTCGTCGCCTCTTCCTCGACCAGCTTGTGCGCCTCGCCCTCGGCCGCAAAGCCGAGCGCTTCGTAGGTGATCAGCTCGTTGGCGCTGAAGCAGTCGTGCAGCTCGCAGACGTCGACCTCGTGGGCGCTGACCTCGGCTTCGGCGTAGGCGTCCTCCGCGGCTTTCTTTGACATGTCCGCGCCGACGATCGTCATGCAGTCGGCGCCCTCGTCGAAGGTCGAGCTGAGGTCGGTGACCATCGACTGGCCGGCGATCTCGACCGCCCGGTCCCAGAGGTCGTGGGCGTCGACGTAACGCTCGGAGGCGACGATCGCGCAGGCGGAGCCGTCGGAGGTCGGCGAGCACTGCAGCTTGGTCAGCGGGTCGTGGATCATCCGCGCCGCCTTGATGTCCTCGAGGCTGTACTCGTCCTGGAACTGGGCGTAGGGGTTGTTGACCGAGTGCTTGTGGTTCTTCCAGCCGATCCAGGCGTAGTGGTCGGCGGTCGAGCCGTATTTGTCCATGTGGTCGCGGCCGGCGTTGCCGAACATCTGCGGGGCGGCCGGCGACTGCTCGGGATCGCGGATCTCAAACATGCGGGTGGCGTGCTTGTCGAGCGCGTTGGTGCGGTCGGTGTACTTGACCCCGAGCGAGCCCGGCTCCATCTTCTCGAAGCCGAGCGCCATCGCGCAGTCGACGAGGCCGCCCTTGACCGACTGGCGGGCGAGGAACAGCGCCGAGGAGCCGGTCGAGCAGTTGTTGTTGACGTTGACGACCGGGATCCCGGTCAGGCCGAGCTGGTAGAGCGCCCGCTGGCCGTAGGTCGAGTCGCCGTAGCAGTAGCCAGCGTAGGCCTGCTCGACGTCCTCGTAGGGAATGCCGGCGTCGGCGAGTGCCTTCTCCCCCGCCTCCTTAGCCCAGTCCGGGTAATCGCCCTCCTTGGTGCCGGGCTTCTCGAACTTGGTCATCCCGACCCCGATCACGTACGTGCGGTTGCTCAAAGTCTCGCTCCTGTGTTGGCCCGCGCCCCCGCGCGGCGGTTTGGCTGCGTGGCCAGGAATCTAGCGCAGGCTTGCCCCTTCGCCGGGGTTCGGCCAGAGCCGGAAGGCGAGGAAGGCGATCG
Organism: uncultured Conexibacteraceae bacterium; assembly: GCA_964540905.1. Lineage (GTDB taxonomy): Bacteria > Actinomycetota > Thermoleophilia > Solirubrobacterales > 70-9 > VAYN01. The sequence goes on from CAZIOS010000012.1 coordinate 30,358, forward strand.
CGATCCCCAGGGCGGTGCCGATCGCGCGCTGGCCGGCGGCCTCGAAGGCGCCCTCGCCGAGGGTGTCGGTGAGGAGGACGACGTAGGTCGTGATCGCGGCCGTGAACAGCGCGTACTGGACCGTCAGCAGGCCGAAGGTGAGCGCCGCGGAGATCGTCAGGACGACCCCGATCACCAGATCCTGGCCGCCGAAGGCCTCGGCGATCGCGGTCGCGACGACGAGGCCGAGCAGGGTGCCGAGCGCCCGCAGGATCAGGCGATGGTAGGTCTCGTCGCGCTCGGGGCGCATCACGAAGAGGATCGTCAGCGGGATCCAGAAGCCGTGGTCGCGCATGCCGAGGATGCGGTAGAGGGCGACCCCGGCGGCGAGCGCGGCACCGAAGCGGATCGCGTGGCGGGCGTTGGCCGAGCCCAGGTTCAGGTTCGCGCGCAGCGCCGCTGCCGCCGCGCGACCGTCCCAGCCGCTGGCCGCGTCCTCGCCGCTGCGGTCGGCGCAGAACCAGACCAGCAGCGACCAGAGCGACTGCAGGAGCCCGCCGGCGGTGGCATAGAGCAGGGCGGGCCAGGCATCGCCGGGGGCGAGGAAAAGGCCCTGGCCGATCAACAGCGCCAGCGAGACCGCGAGACCGGCGATCGCCAGCCGCAGCGAGACCGAGAAGCAGTAGCCGGCGGCGGCGCCGAGCAAGCCCATCGCCAGCACCGCGGTCGGGGCGGTCTGGCTGCTGAGCACGCCGAGCGCCGCCGCGAGCCCGATTGCCGGTGCCGCCGCGGCCTGCCAGCCGGCCCGCGGCCGCGCCGGGGCGTCGAGCCCGGGGAAGCCGGCGAGCAGGGCGCCGGTGGCGATCGCGCCCTTGGTCGGGGCGTCGAAGCCGAGCTCGATCGCCAGCGAGAGGCCGATCGGCACCGCGATCAGGGCGCCGCGCCGCAGCGCCGGCCCCGCTTCGCTGGGGCCCAGCGCGAACAGCGGCGAGGTCTGCAGCCGCCGCGCCGCGCCGCTGGCGTTGAACAGGCGCGACGGGGGACGGCCGGTCGGCATCGGGCCTGAGGGTAACCTGAGGGGACGTGGTCACCGCGGTTCTAAGCTCCGACCCGGCGGCGGGAGTCGGCATCTTCGCCGCCCTCGCGGCGGGGATCGTCTCCTTCCTCTCCCCCTGCGTGCTGCCGCTGGTGCCCGGCTACCTCTCGGCGGTGACCGGCGTCTCGGCCGCCGAGCTCGACGACGCCGGCTGGCGCCGCGTGCTCGGTCCCAGCCTGCTCTTCGTCGCCAGCTTCTCGGCGATCTTCATCCTGCTCGGCCTCACCGCCACCGGGCTCGGCTCCTTCCTCGACGAAAACAAGCAGCTGCTGACGAAGATCTCAGCGGCGCTGATCATCGTCATGGGCGTCCTCTTCGTCGCTTCGCTCTTCATCACCCGGCTCAATCGCGAGTGGCACGTCGAGGCCCTGTTGGAGCGCGCCGGCAAGGGCGGGCCGATCGTCGCCGGCGCCGCCTTCGCGATCGCCTGGACCCCCTGCATCGGCCCCACCCTCGGCGCCATCCTCTCCGCCGCCGCGCTCTCCGGCTCGGCCGCCCGCGGCGCCTTCCTGCTCGCCGTCTACTCGGCCGGCCTGGCGATCCCATTCCTGCTCACCGCGATCGCCTTCTCCCGCATGACCACCGCCTTCGCCGTCGTCAAGCGCCACTACCAGGCGATCGTCGCCGTCGGCGGCCTGATCCTGATCGCGATGGGCGTCCTGATCTGGACCGGCGAACTCTCCCAGCTCAACATCGAAGCCCAGAACTGGCTCTCGAGTCTTGGCTTGGACTTCTGGAACCAGGTCTGAGCGAAACGTTCTGTCCGACCCTCCCTCTAATCTGCCACACTTAGGAAGGATGGTCGTGGGGAGTCCCGCCCGCTGCCCTCATAGGCAGCATCCGCTGGAATAAGCGGCTGCAGGCGGCCCCGGTCCATCCTTTCTTCGTAGGTAGGGGGGTCGGGGTGCTGTATCGGGTCTATGTGGACGAGGCGGGGGATCGCGGCATCTCGACCCGATCGGCGTGCCATTTCGTCGTCTCCGCGGTCGTCGTTGCCGACGAGGACGACGCTGACCTAAGAGGGCAGCTCGGGACCCTGCGCGGCGAACTCGGGCGCCATCCAGGCCATGTTCTGCATTTCGTCAAGTTCAGCCACTCGCAGCGGCTCAAGGCGGTGCAGGACCTGTCCAACTCTTCATTGGCCGCGATCGTCAACGTCATCGTCCACAAGGATTTGCTCGGACAGCCCCTTCCCAGTGGGGAGATGGCCCATATCTCCCGGCCCGATCCGATGTACCTGTGGGCGCTTCGCCTGCTTCTAGAGCGTGTCTCTTGGTTTATCGACGAACGGGACGGAGACGGCGCGGTGGTGACCTTCGCCCAGTTGCAGGGCTTCAAAGCCCAGAAGCTTCACGACTACCGTGCCGCGCTCGAAGCCACCGCCGAGGTCGACATCCGCTGGCACATCTTTGCCGGGCGGCCCTTCAGGATCGCCAGCCCGAAGTCAGTTGAGTTGCTGCAGGTCGCCGACACGACCGCCTCCGCCCTTTTTCGAGCGATCGAGTCAGATGCATACGGCAATACCGAGCCACGCTATCTGGAGGAGCTCCGCCCGAAGCTCTACCGAAGAGGCAGCGCCAAGGTGACTTCCTATGGCCTCAAGGTCTTTCCGGCGACGGTCTGCCAGGTCGACGGGCCGCTTGCCTTTCTCGGCGATTTCTAGATCGCGTCAGTTGCTGACCGGGGCCACGGTCTCGAGCTCTTTGCCGACCGCCTCGACAACCTCCAGGCCGTCGTCCTCGAGGTCGCGGGAGCAGACGATGCGGAAGCGGCCGGTGCCGATCGCGCCGTCGGGGACGACCGGCAGGCCGCGAATCTGCTCCCAGCCCAGCCGCTCGACCTCGAACGGGTTCATCCGCACCTCGGCCGCCGGGAACGGGCAGCTCGAGTTGTGCTGGTCGATCGCCTTCGAGATCGCCTCCAGGTTCTTCGCCTCGGGAGAAGCCACCGGGCAAGTCTAGGCCTAGCGGACCTCTACATAGTCGAACTTCGAGGAGGTGGGAGTCTGGCCAGGCGCGGCGTATTCGAGCTGCAGCGCGTAGCGGAACCCGCGCTTGAACTTGTGCTTGATCGTGAACTTCGCGCTGCCGGTGGCGACGCTCACCGCGGCAGCCTGGGCGAAGGTCGCCGGCTTCGCTGCGGCCGTGGCGACGGAAGAGGCTCTGGCGTGCTTCTTCGCGTGTCGCCTGCCCCGCAGCCTGCCGGTCTGCAGCGCCAGCAGCCGGACCGTGGCGCCGCTGACGGTCGGAGGCGAGCCGAGGGCGCCCGACACCGTCACCAGGCCTTTCTTGGCCTTCACCGCCTTGAAGCTGACCGCGCCGAGACCGTGTGGTTGTGCCGCCGGCGTCGCAACCGTGATCGGGAAGGTTGGTGCGGCGGCGGGCGCGAGCAGATCGCCGAAGGCCGGGGTGACGCTGGTGTCCTCGATCTGGGCGAGCTGCCCGGTCGTGACCTGGTAGGAGCCGGTTGCCGGCGGCGCGAAGGTGACGCTGTAGTTGCCGGCGGCGTCCGTCATCCCGCTGCCGACCACCGTCGGGGTGGCACCGTCGACTCGGTCGACGGTGACGACCTTGCCGGCCAGAGCCGGGTAGCCGGGCTCGAAGTTTGTCACCCTGCCGCTGACCGTGACCGTCTGGCCGGCGGCGACCGAGCCAGTCGACGGGGTCGCGCTCAGCGCCGGTGAGGCGTCCGCCCGGAACGGCGGGCCGCCCGGATCGCCGGCGGTGTTGAGGTAGATCCCCAGCTGCGACTGCAGGGCGGGCGAGGTGAGGAAGCCGAGGAAGTCCTTCGCACCCTGCAGGTTCACCGTCTCACCGGGTTTGGCGGGGTTGATCGCGTAGGCGTGAAAGTAGTCGGTCAGCTCGTTGGCGCCGCCCGGGGCCGACGCGGCGTTTTCGCGGCTGAGGATCGTCAGGTTGGGGATCGTGCCGGCAGGGTCGGTGCCGGAAAGCAGGTAGTCGAAGGTGCCACGATCGGTCAACGTATAGCAGCCGTTCGGTACGCTGCCGGCGAGCGTGCAGCTGTTGACGGCGACCACGTTGGCGCCCTGGCTGGCGCCGGTGTTGATCAAGTACCAGCTCGGATTGTGGGGCGAGGCGACGGTGCCGCTGTCCGGACACGCCTGGCCGGACGTCGCCTGGACCGAGGGGTCGATCGGCGACATCCCGCCGCCGTCGCCGACGCTGACGTTGCAGAGCACGACGTTGGCGGGCGTCAGGCCGGCGCTGTAGACCAGCGCCCAGATCGCGTGCTCCCTGATCGTCACGACCGAGGCGGTGGTGGTGCCACCGCGGCTGATGAAGGTGGCGTGCCCGGAGACGCCGGCCGTGGCGATGTCCGCGAACGCCTGGGCGACGTTGTGGCCGGCGTTGGCGGCGACGTTGGCGTGGTTGGTGTCGGCCGTCGGTCCGGCGACGACGAAGTCGCCGCTGTAGACCGCGCTCCCGAACTGGTTTTCATACGAGTAGCCGCCGGCGACGAATGCGCTCTCGAGCGCCGGACTGTCGAGGAAAACCACGCTGGGACCACCGGTGCCGTTCTCGGCGCTCTGAACCGCGGTGGAGGCGGCCGAGCCGGTGTAATTGAGCGTGTACTGAGGGAAGGCGGCCTTGAACTGGGGCTGGACCACGTGCTGGATCAGGCCGGAATCGGCGGGGCCGCTGGCGCCGACGACGGTGACGGTAGAGGCGTTGTCGGCGCTGGCCGGGACGGGCGCCAGCAGGATCGCCACGACCGCGCTCGCGCACCCGAGGAGAGACGCCGGAATCCTCATCGCGGGAGCATAAACCCGGACCTGGAGCCGCCGGGACGGGCCTTACGGTTAAGCGGTGAACGACAGGCGCTGCATCGCCCACCTCGATATGGACGCCTTCTACGCGTCCGTCGAGCTGGGGCGGCGGCCGGAGCTGAAGGGGAAGCCGGTGGTGGTCTGCGGGTCGGGGCCGCGGGCGGTGGTGACGACGGCGAGCTACGAGGCGCGGAAGCTGGCCGGGATCCACTCGGCGATGCCGGCGGCGGTGGCGCGGCGGCGTCTGCCGGACGCGGTCTACCTGCGGCCGGACTTCCCCGCCTATCGCGGGGCCTCGGCGCGGGTGATGGAGGTGCTGCGGGCCAACGTCGAGACGGTCGAGGTGGTCGGGCTCGACGAGGCCTACCTCGACCTCAGCGGCCTCTTCTCGCCGAAGGCGACGATGCGGCGGATCGCGACCGAGATCCGCGAGGAGACGGGATTGACCTGCTCGGTCGGGATCTCCGAGAGCCGGCTGCTGGCGAAGATCGTCAGCGAGCTCGGCAAGCCCGCCGGCCTGGTCGTGCTCTCGCGCGAGGACGCGCTCGCGCGCTTCGCCGCCGAGTCCCCGGGTCTCGTCCCCGGGATTGGCCCCAAGACCGTGGTCAAGCTGGAGCGGATGGGGGTCCGCACCCTGGCCGAGCTCGGGCGTCGCGACTCCGCGGAGCTGGAGGCGGCCTTCGGGCCGCGCTCGGGCGCCTGGCTGCACGCCCGCGGCCGGCTCTGGGACGAGACCCCCATCACCGTCGCCCGCGAGACCAAATCGCAGTCGGCGGAGACGACCTTCGACGTCGACGTCGACGACCGCGCCGCCCTGGAGGCGGCGCTGGCCGAGCTGACGGAGGAGCTTTGCCGGCGCCTGCGCAAGCGCGAGCTGGAGGGGCGCACGGTCGGGATCAAGATCCGGCTCGACGACTGGACCAACGTCAGCCGCTCCCACACCCTCGAGGAGCCGACCGCCGACCCGGAGGTGGTGCGGCCGCTGGCGCTGGAGCTGCTGCGCGCCTACGACCCGCCGCGGCCGGTGCGGCTGCTCGGCGTCCGCCTCGCCTCGTTCGGGGGCGAAGCGGACGCCGAGGCTGCCGCGGCCACCGACGACCCGGCCGGGCAGCTGCGGCTGAGCCTGCCGGCCTGAGCGCCGCTAGCGGCTCGAGAGCACGATGCCGAGGCCGGGGAAGCCGAGCCGTTCCTTGGTCACCGTGGTCAGGTCGAAATCGCGACCCGCCACGTAGGGGCCGCGGTCGATCACCGGCACCGTCACCGTGCGGCCGTGGTAGCGCAGCTTCACCTCGGTGCCGCAGGGCAGCGTCTTGTTGGCGACGCCGAGCGTCCCCGGCTCCAGGGTGCCGCCGCAGGCGACGCCGTTGCCGTAGAGCCCGGGGCCGTAGTAGGAGGCCTCGGCGGTGCGGTAGGCGGTCGCCAGCCGGGCGGCGCTGACCGCGCCCCGGCCGCGGCGATCGTGGACGCCGAAGGCCCGCACCGCGTAGGTGCCGGTCCGCGCCGGCGTCCAGCGCAGGCGGAAGCTCCCGTCCGGCCTGGTGTGGACGGAGCTGATCTCGGCGCCGCCGCCGCGGAAGACGACCTTGACCCGGCGGGAGCCGCCCGGCCGCACCCGGCCGTGGACGACGATCGCCTCGCCCCTCATCAGGGTGTGCTTGGAGAGGTGCAGGGAGACATGGGAATCGACCCGGCCGGGTCGCTGCTGGTGCTGTGAGTTCTTCGCCGCGGCCGGCGCAATGCCGATCGACAGCGCGGTGGCGGCTGCCACCGCGGGCAGGAGGTATCGCATCTGTTTCGCTCGCTTTCTCGCTGCCTACGGGGTTAGCTGACGGGCTCGCGGGTGCCGGCACAGCGCCGGTGCTCGCTACGGGCGGCTCGCCGCCCGATTCGCCCCGGCCGCGGCATCGATCGCCGCGGCATTTGGGTCCCCCGTTCCCGCTCGCGTGGCGCGAGGGGACTCGGCAGATGGGTTCGCTCGTTTGTCGTCGAACACCGTAGGGCTGCCCTCAGAGCGGCTTCGTGACCGCCCTCACACGCCTGGGCCGGCGCAAGCAAACGTGCAAACCGCATGAGAATGCGGAAAAGTAGCCTCTTTCGTGCCCAGCCGACCTGTGCGAAGATGCATCGGTGGCAAGCGAAAGACTGACCGGGCTGGACACCTCGTTTCTCCACATGGAGCGCGCCGGCGCCCACATGCACGTCGCCTCGACGATCGTCTTCGAAGGCCCGGCTCCCTCCCACGCCGAGTTCCGCGACCACATCGCCTCGCGCCTGCACCTGGTCCCGCGCTTCCGCCAGAAGCTGCGCTTCGTCCCCTTCGACCAGGGCCGGCCGGTCTGGGTCGACGACCCGCACCTCAACCTCGACTACCACGTCCGCCAGAGCGCGCTGCCGGCGCCGGGCTCCGACGAGCAGCTGCGCAACCTGGCGGCGCGGATCTTCTCCCAGCAGCTCGACCGCAGCAAGCCGCTCTGGGAGCTGTGGCTGGTCGAGGGTCCGCACGACGGCCGCTTCGCGATCGTCGGCAAGAGCCACCACGCGCTGGTCGACGGCGTCTCCGGGGTCGACATCACCACCGTCCTCTTCGACCTCGACGCCGAGCCCCAGGGCCGGCCCTCCCCGCCGCCGCCCTGGCTGGCGCGCCCGGAACCGACCGACCTGAAGCTGCTCGGCGACGCCGTCCGCGAGCGCCTGACCAGCCCGCGCGAGATCGTCCGCGGCGCCCGCGCGATACTGCGCGGCCCGCGCCAGGTCCTGCGCGGGGTCGGCGCCACCTCGAAGATGCTGGGCGCCGGCATCGCCGCCCCCAACAGCGTCTTCAACGTCGAGATCGGCCCCCACCGCCGCTTCGCGATGACCCAGACCGACCTCGCCGACCTCAAGCGGGTCAAGGACAAGCACGGCGGCACCGTCAACGACGTGATCCTCTCGATCGTCGCCGGCTCGCTCGGCAACTACCTGCGGGCGCGCGGCCACGACACCGAGGGGCTGGAGCTGCGGGCGATGGTCCCGGTCAGCGTCCGCGCCGCCGAGGAGCACGGCGCCCTCGGCAACCGGATCTCGGCGATGATGGCGCCGCTGCCGGTCTGGTCCGAGGACCCGGTCGAGCGGCTGAAGATCATGACCGAGGAGATGGGCGACCTGAAGTCCTCGGGCCAGGCGGTCGGGGCCGAAATCCTGACCAAGATCACCGACTTCGCCCCGACCACGATCGCCTCGCAGGCGGCGCGGCTGCAGCCGGCGCAGCGCTTCTTCAACCTCGTCGTCACCAACGTCCCCGGGCCGCAGTTCCCCCTCTACGTGCTGGGGCGCAAGATGGAGTCGATCTTCCCGATGGTGCCGCTGGCCCGCCGCCAGGCGCTCTGCATCGGAATCATGTCCTACGACGGCCAGGTCAACTTCGGCCTGATCGGCGACTACGACGCGATGGCCGACCTCGACAGCTTCGCCCTCGACCTCGAGGCGGCGACGGCGGAGGTCGTGGCGACGGCGCCGGCGGGCAGGAAGCGCAGCAAGGTGGGCAGCGCCTCCAGCAACGGCAGCACCGCGCTCGCATCATCCGAGCCGCGCTCTTAGCGCCAGGCGCCGGACCCAGCCGGGCGGCAGGCGGCCTCTACGCCTGGAAATCGCTGATCTGCCAGTGGTTGCCGGTGGCCGACTGCGCGAGTTCGAAGCTGGTGCCCGAGTCACCCTTGAAGGTCACCACAGCTGAGCGGCCGCTGACGCTGATCTTGGCGATCTTCAGTGAGCCGAGGTCGACGGAATCGCTGCTCAGGTCTTTCTTCAGGCCCGCCGCGCAGCTGCCGCCGCCAGATTTGACGAAGGCTTCGAGCTGGGGGTCGATCTCTTCGCAGGCGCTCGCCAGGTCGCCCTTGGCGATCGCCCCATCGAAGCCCTCGACCGCCTTTCTCACCGCCGTTTCGGAGCTTTCGCCGCCGCCGCAACCGCTCAGCGCCAGGATCGCGACGAGCGTCAAGGCGACGTATCCCGCTTTTCCTCGGCGCATCACCGTTCGCGAACCCTAGATGGTGCCCGATCGCGATACTTGGCCGGTGATCGCCCCGAGGCAGCCGTGCGCGTAGCGCTGGCCCAGATCAACCCCACCGTCGGCGACATCGACGGCAACGCCGCCAAGATCGCCGAGTGGATCGGCCGCGCCCGCGAGGCGGGCGCCGAGCTGGCGATCTTCCCCGAGCTCTGCCTGCCCGGCTACCCGGCCGAGGACCTCTACCTGAAGCGCCACTTCCTCGCCGCCAACCGGCGCGCGATCGAGGAGCTGGCCGCGGCGGCGGTCGGCATCGCCGCCCTGGTCGGCTTCGCCGAGCCGGTCGCCGGCGGCGGCGACTCGCGCCACGCCCACAACTCGACCGCGGTCCTCGCCGACGGCGCCGTGCGGGCCGTCTACCGCAAGAACCTGTTGCCCAACTACGCCGTCTTCGACGAGCAGCGCTACTTCGTCCCCGGCACCGAGCCGGTCACGATCGAGGTCGCCGGCGAGCCGGTCGGACTGACGATCTGCGAGGACTGCTGGGTGCCGGGGCCGCCGGCCCAGACCGAGGCCGAGGAAGGGGCGAAGCTGATCGCCAACCCCTCGGGCTCGCCCTACCACCGCGGCAAGGGCCGCGAGCGCGAGGCGATGTTCGCCGAACGCTCGCGCGCCTACGGCGTCCACTTCGCCTTCTGCAACCTGGTCGGCGGCCAGGACGAGCTCGTCTTCGACGGCCAGAGCATGGTCACCGCCCCCGGCGGTGAGACGATCGCCCGTGCCGCCCAGTTCGAGGAGGAGCTGCTGGTCTGCGACCTGGCCGGCGGCGGGCCGCTGGCGCCGCCGCTCGCCGACCTCGACGAGGTCTACGCGGCGCTGGTCCTGGGGCTGCGCGACTACGTCGCCAAGAACGGCTTCCGCCACGTCGGCATCGCCCTCTCCGGCGGCATCGACTCGGCCCTGGTGGCGCTGTTGGCGGTCGACGCGCTCGGTCCCGAGCGGGTCAGCTGCGTGGTCATGCCCTCTCCTCATTCCAGCTCCGAAACCCAGGAGGACGCCAGAACCATCGCCCGCAACCTCGGCTGCGAGCTGCTCGAGATCGAGATCGAGCCGATGATGGAGGGCTACCAGCGGGCGCTCGGCGGCCCCGCCGAGCTCGACCTGGCGGCGGAGAACATCCAGGCGCGGATCCGCGGCAACCTGATGATGGCGCTCTCCAACCGCCACGGCTGGCTGGTGCTGACGACCGGCAACAAGAGCGAGATGTCGGTCGGCTACGCGACCCTCTACGGCGACATGGCGGGCGGCTTCGCGACGATCAAGGACGTGCCGAAGGGGCTCGTCTACGAGCTGGTGCGGCGGCGCAACGAGCGCGCCGGCGGCGAGCTGGTGCCGGCCTCGGCGATCGCGCGGGCGCCCTCGGCGGAGCTGCGCCCGGACCAGCTCGACAGCGACTCCCTCCCTCCCTATGAGCTGCTCGACCGCATCCTCGAGGCCTACGTCGAGCGCGACCAGGGCCGCGAGGAGATGATCGCGGCGGGGCTGCCGGCGGCGACCGTCGACGAGGTGATCCGCCTGGTCGACCGCTCCGAGTACAAGCGCCGCCAGGCGGCGCCGGGAATCCGCATCACCCCGCGCGCCTTCGGCAGGGATCGCCGCCTCCCGATCACGAACCGCTTCGGCGGTTAGCTGTCCTTCGGGATCGGGCGGACGGCGATCGTCATCTGGGCGAGGGCGCAGAGGCGCTCATCGTCGTCGCGGACCTCGGCGTCCCAGACCCAGGTGGTGCGGCCGCGGTGGCGGGCGGTGGCCTTGACCTCGACGCCCCCCTGGGTGACCGGGCGGATGAAGCTGACGGCGATCGACTGGCCCATCGCCATCATCCCCTGGTCGAGGACGGCCAGCGCCGTCGCCCGCGAGCAGATGCTCTCGACCAGGGTCGACATCACGCCGCCGTGCAGCAGCCCAACCGGCTGGCGCAGCTCGTCGCGCAGCTCGACCCGGACCCGGGCGTGGTCGGGGTCGTCGTCGAGCCACTCGGTCCCGACCAGGGCGTCGAAGTGGGAGTGGAGCCCGCGCGGGTCGTCGGCCATCGCCCGCGAACCCTAGCGGCGCCGAAGTTAAGCCTTGGTGACCGTTGGCGAGGCGCGCGCCGTGAGAGCGCCGCGCCGCATAGGGTTCCGGGCGGTGGCGCTCAGCGACGATCAGAAGGCGATGCTGCGACTGCTGGCGCAGCGCGAACAGGGATACGAGGACCTGGCGGCCCTGATGGGCCTCAGCGTCGACGAGGTCCGGGCCAAGGTCAAGGACGCGCTGGCGCAGCTCGAGCAGGGGGAAGAGGCGCCGCCGCTGCCCCCGGAGCCGCCCGCGCCGGCGCCCCCGGCCGAGGAGCCGCCCGCGCCCGTCGAGTCGGCACCTGCGGCCGAGGAGCCCGCCTCACCGCCGCCCCCCAAAGCTCCGCCAGAGCCGAAGCCGGCTCCTGCCGCCGAGCCGGCCGTCCCGCCGCCCCCGGCCGCCGCGGCCAAACCGAAGCGCCCCGGCTCGCAGCCACCGCGGCTCTCGCTGCCCGCCGGCAACGGCGCTCGCGCCGCAATCGCCGCCGGCGTCGCCGTCGTGATCCTGGTGATCGTCGTCCTCGCCGTCAGCGGCGGTGGCTCGGGCTCCGGGTCGACGACCGCCGGCACCACCCCGACCGCCGCGGCCGAAAGCGAAGCCGAAGGCGCGGCGCAGACGACGCCGACCGTCGACGGCAAGGAAGTGACCGAGGCGAAGCTGAGCGCGGTCGACGGCAGCGACGCCAGCGGCACCGCGATCTTCGGCCGGGTCAAGAACTCGCTGGCGCTGCAGGTCGAAGCGAGCGGCCTGGCCCAGCCCAAGCAGGGCCAGGCCTACACGATCTGGCTCGCCCAATCGCCGCAGAAAATGCTGCCGCTGGCCTCGACCGACGAAGTCAAGGGCGGCAAGATCGGCGCTCAGTTCGAAGTCCCGACCGAAGTCCTCTCCTACCTCGCCAACGAAACCTTCGGCCAGCTGGCGGTGACGCTGACCTCGACGCCGCTGCTGAAAGCCTCGCTGGCCAAGGCGACGAAGGAAAAGAAGGCGCCGATCTACACCGGCACCGAAGTCCTGCGCGGCACCATCGTCGGCCCGATCGTCGGCGCGGCGGAAAAGGAAAAGAAGAAGTAGCTCGGGTCTAGGCGCCCGGCAGCAGCTTGCCCGGGTTCATGATCCCCGCCGGGTCGAGCTGTTCCTTGACCGCACGCAGGACGTCGAGGCCGCCCCTCCCCACCTCCGCCTCCATGTAGGGGGCGTGGTCGCGGCCGACCGCGTGGTGGTGGGTGATCGTGGCGCCGCTGGCGACGATCGCCTCGCTGGCGGCGCGCTTGACCGCGCCCCACTGCTCCAGCTCGGCGCCGTGGCGCGAGCGGGCGATGAAGGTGAAGTAGAGCGAGGCGCCGTCGGCGTAGGCGTGCGAGAGGTGGCAGAAGACGAGCCCCGGCGTGCCCTGGCCGTCGAGGGCGCCGTGGATCGCCCGCGCCACCGCCGCGTGCAGCTCGCCCAGCCGCGACCAGGTGTGTGAGGTCTCCAGCGTCTCCGCCATCGCCCCCATCGCCATCAGCGTGTCGCGCAGGTAGGGGCCAGCGTAGCGGCCGTGCTCCCAGGAGCGCCCGGCGGCCTGGCCGAGGTAGGCGGCGCCACCGGCCCGCAGCTCCCGCACCGCCAGCGCCCGGCGCCGCGCCACCGACTCCTCCTCGCCCTCGAAGCCGACGATCGCCAGGCAGCCGCGGCGCCGTCTGCGCAGGCCGAGGTAACCGTCGAAGAGGCGCCCGCCGACGCCGCGCGGTCCCTGCAGCGCCAGCGACCCCGCCGTCTCCTCCTCGTCGGAGACGCGGATCACGTCCGGCAGCCCCGGGCCCTGGGCGAGGGCGCGGACGATCTCGGCGCCGGCCTCGAAGCTCTCGACCATCCAGGCCTCGTAGCGCCGCCGCCGCGGCGCCGGGCGCACCCGCACCGTCACCTCGGGGATCACCCCGAGCACGCCCTCGGAGCCGATCACGAGCTCGCGCAGCGCCGGCCCGGCGGCGGTGTGCGGGGTCTCCAGCGTCCGCAGGTCGCCGGCCGGGGCCAGCAACAGCACCGAGCTGACCAGGGCGTCGAAGCGGCCGTAGCCGCTCGAGGCCTGCCCGGCCGAGCGGGTGGCGGCGAAGCCGCCGATCGTCGCGTACTCGAAGGACTGCGGGAAGTGGCCGAGGGTGAGCCCCTCGCGCCCCAGCGCCGCCTCCGCCTCGGGCCCGCGCAGCCCGGCGCCGAGCCTGGCCGTGAGCGAGCGCCGGTCGACCTCGACCGCGCGCAGGGCGGTGAGATCGAGGCTGATCAGCCGCGGGTGGGAGCCGCGCAGCGGCTCGACCCCGCCGACGACGCTGGTGCCGCCGCCGAAGGGGACGACGGCGATGCCCGCGGCGGCGCAGACGTCGAGCGCCCGCCGCAGCGCCTCGGCGTCGGCCGGCACCACGACCGCGTCGGGCGCCGCCCCGAGGCCGCCGCCGCGCATCCGCGCCAGGTCGGCGTAGCCGCGGCCGCTGGCGTGGCGCAGCCGGTCCTCGTGCGAGGCGAAGATCGCCGCGTCCCCGACCGCCGCGGCGAGCGCCGGCGGCAGCGGCTCCGACTCCGGCAGCGCGAAGCCGTCGAGCTCGGCCGCCAGCGGCCAGGGCTCGAGCGCGCCGATCCGCTCGCGCAGCACCGCCAGCGCCGCCGCGTCGAGCTCCGGCGCGATCGCCGGGTCCCCCCACCCCCACCACTTCGAGTCGCGCCGCGGCGCGCTCACGTCAGCGCCCTTTCGATCCCGTTCAGCGCCTCGTCGAGGATCGCCCCCTGGCCGCGCCGCATCAGCGGCGAGCCCAGCCGCGAGAGGCCGCGCAGCGTCTGCACCGAGGACAGCGTCACCCGGGTGCCGTCACCCTCGCCGCGCAGGGCGACCTCGACCTCGGAACGGCGCAGGTGCTTGGCGAACGGCGTCCCCTCCAGCTGCTGCTCCCAGACGTAGCGTTCGTTCGCGGCCGAGCTGAGGCAGCGGAAGTCGGCCCGCACCCCCCTGCCCTCGGCCGTCTCCAGCACCTTGGTCCACTGGCTGCGGCGGCCGGCGCTGCGCCTGTCGACGTTCTCCACCCGCCCCACCCGCGGCCACCAGCGCGGCAGGCTGTGGGGATCGGAGATCAGCCGCCAGACCTCCTGCGGGGGGGCGGCGATGGCCCGCCTTCTGGTTACCCGTGGCATCGGCAGGGCGGAGACCGGCTCGGAGGCCCGCTAGTCCCCCGCCAAGCGGCGCAGATCCCTGACCAGCAGCAGGTGCTTGAGGTGGCTGACCGTGGCCGCCAGGCTCTCCAGGCTCTGCAGGGCCTCCTTGCGCCGTTCGGGGTTGCGCGAGCGCAGCGAGGGGCCCAGCAGCGCTTCCAGCAGGTTCGCCTCGCGGTCGGCGGAGGAGCGGAAGACGCGGAGGTTGCGGGCGCCGACGCCGACCCGCGAGAGTTCGTTGGCGGCGCGGACGATCTCGCGGTCGGTCTCGTCGTAGACCGTCTTGCCCTCGCGCCGCTCCGGCTGCACGATGCCGAAGTTCTCGAGCTCGGCGATCAGCTCCTCGCGGGCGCCGGTCTCCTCGACCACCTCCTCGAGGGTGAGGTAGGTGCGGGCGGTGTCGACCAGGATCGCCCGCCGCACGCCGGCGCCGGCCGGCCGCTTCTCGCCGTCGCCGAGGCTGGCGATGTCGCCGCCGCCGGCGAGCTCCTGGCGGATCACCCGCAGCGGCAGGAACTCGTCGCGCTGCAGGCGCAGGATCGTCCGCAGGCGCTCGACGTCGGACTGGCTGTAGAGCCGGTAGCCGCCGGAGGTGCGGCGCGGGTTGAGCAGCTTCTGATCCTCGAGGTAGCGGATCTTCGAGATCGAGACGTCGTCGAACTCGCCTTGGAGGATCTTGCAGACGGCGCCGATCGTCAGCGCCTTGCGGGGACGGCTGGGCGATTCCGGCGCCCGCGCCGGCTGCTCTGAGACCGGCATCGTCAGCGCTCCAGGAAGCTCAGCTTGTACTTGCCGACCTGGATCTCGTCGCCGTCGGCGAGCCGGTGCGACTCGATCCGGCGGCGGTTGACGTAGGTGCCGTTAAGCGAGCCGAGGTCGTCGATGTAGAGGCCGTCGCGGCGGCGCACCAGCAGCGCGTGGTTGCGGGAGACGGTGACGTCGTCGAGGAAGACGCCGGCGTCGGGGCTGCGGCCGATGCTGACCCGCTCGGCGTCGATGCCGAAGCTCTCGCCGGCGCGGCCGCCGCCGGCGCGGATCACCAGCGCCGCCCCCGACTCCTCGACCACCTCGTCGATGTCGACCGGCTGCATGTCGCCGGTCTCGCCGACCGTGTAGGTCATCGTCGTCGGGTCGTCGCCGGTCTCCGCCGGGCCGCCGAGGTAGGCGCCGCACTTCTGGCAGTAGTTGCCGCCCTCGGGGTTGGCGAACCCGCACTCGGGACAGTGAACGGCCATGCTGGGACCCGGCGCTCAGGCCGCGGGGTCGCCCTCGGTCGGGGGGTTCGCCTTGCCGGCGAGGATCTCGGTCAGCTTGCTGACGTCGTCGCCGGAGATCATCGAGTCGCCGCGCTCGCGCTTGTTGCGCAGGCGGTTGACCAGCTCGGCCCGGAGGATGTCGATCTTGCCGTGCAGGACGCGCCGTTTGTAGGAGATCTCGTTCTCCTCCGCCATCAGGCTGTCGATCAGCTCCTTCAGCTCGATGTCGTTGAGAGAGCCAAGATCGGGAAAGGTGTCCTCCATCGTGCTCCTTAGTCGAAGAGGCGGCCGCCTCGTTTGCGCGAACGGGGATTATAGGTCGAGCGGGGCCGAAGGTTCAACTGCAGGTTGAAGGTTCAGCGAGAATGGCCGCCGGCTTGCAGCGCCCGCGCCCGGCGCACGGCCGCGATCCCGGTGCGGGCGTAGAGCACGGTGGCGAGGATCGCCAGCGCCAGGCCGACGATCAGCAGCGCCGACGGGACCCAGCCGGCGAAGACGAGGGCGAAGAAGATCCCGCCCATGATCGGGAAGACCGAGATCCGCCCCGGCCAGTTGACCTCGACGTCGACGCCGTGGCGCAGCCCGTACTGGGCGAGGCCCAGCATCGCCAGCTCGCGCAGCGCCAGCAGCGCCAGCGCCCAGCGCGGCAGCAGCTCGAAGCTCCAGCAGACGACGGCGCCGGCGAGGATCGTCAGGCGGTCGACCAGGGGGTCGAGCAGCGCCCCCATGCGGCTGTACTGGCCGGTGACGCGGGCGAGGAAGCCGTCGAGGTAGTCGCCGGCGGCGATCAGCCAGAACAGCGTCGCCGAGGCGGCCGAGCGGCCGTCGCCGGAGCCGTAGGCGAGGACGAGGAAGACCGGCAGCGCCGCCAGCCGCGCGTAGCCCACGGCGTTGGGGATCGTCCAGGGGTTGAGCGGTTCGCCTCGGCGCGTGCGCTGCGGTTTGGGCTCGCTGCGGTCGAGCCCGAAGAGGCGCCGCGCGCGGCCGCGGCCGAAGGGATTCCTACTGGCCATCGAGCCCCTGGAGGAGCTCCCCCGCCCGCGCGGCGGCCTCCCCCACGGGCAGCTCGTGCTCGGCCCCGGAGGCGCGCTCGCTGGCCTCGACGACGCCGTTGGCGAGGCCGCGGCGGCCGGCGACGACCCGCAGCGGGCAGCCGAGCAGCTCGGCGTCGGTCAGCTTCTGGCCGGGGCCGGCCTCGCGCTCGTCGTAGAGGGTCTCGAGGCCGGCCTCGCGCAGCTCCGCGTAGAGGCGGTCGGCGGCCTCGCGCTCGGGCTCGCCGGCCTTGGCGAGCGAGACCAGGTGGACCTGCCAGGGGGCGAGCGGCGGCGGCCAGACGATCCCGCGCTGGTCGGCGCCCTGCTCGATCGCCGCGGCGACGATCCGGGCCGGGCCGATCCCGTAGCTGCCCATCACGATCGGCCGCTCGCTCCCGTCCTGGTCGAGGTAGGTGGCGCCGAGCGGCTCCGAGTAGCGGGTCCCGAGCTTGAAGATGTTGGCGACCTCGATCGCCGGCTCGATCGCGATCGCGCCGCCGCCGGGAGCGGTGTCGCCGACCTCGACCGTGCGCACGTCGAGCTCCTCGAAGGCGAAGTCGCGGCCGGGCTCGACCCCGCGCAGGTGAGCGTCCGGCTCGTTGGCGCCGCAGACGTAGGGGCCGGCGCCGATCGCCGCGTCCTTGACCACCGGCAGCTTCGCCCCGACCGGGCCGATGTAGCCGACCGGGCCGAGCTCGGCCTCGATCTCCTCGGCACCGGCCTGGCGGAAGCCGGCGCCGAGCGCGTTGCGCAGCTTGACCTCGTTGAGGCGATGGTCGCCGCGCAGCAGGACCAGGACCATGCCGCGGCCCTCGACGACCACCGGCAGCGCCTTGATCAGGGCGCCGGCCGGCACCCCGAGCTCGGTCGCGACCTCCTCGACCGTGGTCCTGCCCGGCGTCTCGACCCGCTCCGGCGCCGCCAGCGCCGGCGGCAGCTCGACCGCCTGCGCCTGCGCGGAAGCGATCTCGAGGTTGGCGGCGAAACCGCCAGACGCCAGCGCCACCTCGTCCTCGCCGGCGGCGCAGGGCGCCATGTACTCGTGGGCGCCGAGCCCGCCCATCATCCCGACGTCGCCCTCGACCCGGTACCAGCGCAGGCCGGAGCGGTCGAAGATCCGGTCGTAGGCGCCGATCTGCGCCCGGTAGGAGCGGTCGAGCCCCTCCTCGTCGCGGTCGAAGGAGTAGGCGTCCTTCATCGTGAACTCGCGGGTGCGCAGCACCCCGGCCCGCGGCCGTGCCTCGTCGCGCCCCTTGGTCTGCAGGTGGAACAGCATCATCGGCAGGTCACGGTAGGAGCGGATGTCGCGGGAGACATGCGTGGTGACGCACTCCTCATGCGTCATCGCCAGCACCATCGGCGAGCCCTTGCGGTCGTCGAGCTTGAAGAGCTCGTTGATCGCGTAGCGCCCGGTCTTCTCCCAAGCCTCTGAGGGCTGCAGCACCGGCATCAGCATCTCCTGGCAGCCGATCGCCTCCATCTCCTCGCGCAGGATCGCCTCGACCTTGCGCTCGACCCGCCACCCCGCCGGCAGATAGGTCCACAACCCCGCCCCCAGCTGCCGCACCAGCCCCGCCCGCACCATCAGCTTGTGCGAAACCGCCTCCGCGTCCGCGGGCGGATCCTTGAGCGTGGGGAGAAAGGTCTGGCTGAGGCGGGTCACCGGTGAAACCTACCTTGGGAGCTCTACGCCCTGGTGAACCGTCTCCCTGCCGTCGGCGAGGCCTCCTCGTCGAGCAGCACCTTGTCCGACTCGCCCCGCTCGACCGCTTCCTTCTCCATCTGGGCGATCTTCTCCGGCGTCAGTTCGCCGGCGTTTTCCTCCTCGATCTTCGCCAGCCAGGCGGCGCCCTCGCGCGCCTCGCCCTCGTCGACCTCGACCTTGCCGCGGTCCAGCGACTTGTCGATCTCTTCGAACAGGGTGTCGACCAGGGTCTCCTGCGGCACCTTGCGCAGCGGCTTGCCGCCGGCGAAGATCAGGCCCTCGTTTTTGGCCCCGGCGATGCCGAAGTCGGCGTGGCTGGCCTCGCCGATCCCGTTCACCGCGCAGCCCAGCACCGCCACCTCGACCGGCTCCTCGTAGGCCTCCAGCCGCTGCTCGATTTCGGCCACGACCGAGTCCATGTCGAACTGCAGGCGGCCGCAGGTCGGGCAGGCGATCAGCACCGGTCCGCGCTCGCGCAGCTGCAGCGCCTTGAGGATCTCCCAGGCGACCTTGACCTCCTCCTCGGCGTGGAAGGTCGAGAGGCTGATCCGGATCGTGTCGCCGATCCCGTCGGCCAGCAGCGTCCCCAGCCCGACCGCCGATTTCAGCGAGCCCCCCCATTTCGTCCCCGCCTCGGTGACGCCGAGGTGCAGCGGGTAGGGGATCTTCGCCGAGAGCAGGCGGTTGGCGGCGATCGTGTTGGGCACGTTGGTCGACTTGATCGAGACCTTGAAGTTCTCGAAGTCGAGGCCCTCCATCAGCTCGACGAACTCGACCGCGGCGGCGACCAGGGCCTCGACCGGCGCCGTGCGCTCGAGCTCGTGCAGGTGTTTCGGCAGCGAGCCGGAGTTGACGCCGATCCGCATCGGCACGTTCGCCTGGTTCGCCCGCACCGCGACCTCGGCGACTTTCTCGCGGCCGCCGATGTTGCCAGGGTTGAGGCGGATGCAGTGGGCGCCGGCGTCGATCGCCTTCAGCGCCAGGGTGTGGTTGAAATGGATGTCGGCGATCACCGGGATCGGCGATTCCCTGACGATCGTCTTCAGCGCCTCGGCGTCCTGCTCGCGCGGCACCGCGCAACGGACGATGTCGGCCCCGGCGTCGGCGACCTTGCGGATCTGCTCCATCGTCGCCGCCAGGTTGGCGGTCTCGGTCTTGGTCATCGTCTGCACCGCGACCGGGGCGCCACCGCCCACGGGCACCTTGCCGACGAAGATCTGCCGCTTGGAAGCCATGCTTGAAGGGTATCCGGGCGGGCCGGCGGGCCGCGCTAGCGGGAGACGTTGAAGCCTTCGCCGGTGAGCCGGCCGATGTCGTTGGAGAGGCCGATCACCATCAGGACCGCGACCAGCGCGAAGCCGACGAGCGTCGCCCGCTCCACCACCCGGATCGAGACCGCCCTGCCGCCGCGGACCTTCTCGACCAGCGCCCAGAGGATGTGGCCGCCATCGAGCGGCAGGATCGGCAGCAGGTTGATCAGGCCGAGCGAGAGGCTGACCAGGGCGAGCAGCAGCAGCGCCTGCCGCCACCCCGCTTCGACCGCCTGGTGGCCGACGTCGCTGGTGCCGACGATGCCGGAGATTTCGCCCCGCTGCTTCGATTCGAAGATGTGGGCGAAGACGCTGCCGGTGCGGCTGACGACTTCCGACATGATGTTGGTCGAGTGGTCGAGCGCTTCACCGCTGCCGATCGGCACCCAGTGGCCGTTGCCGCTCCAGGCGACTCCGATCAGCATCCGCCCTTCACCGGCGCTGTATCTCGGCTTGATCTCGAAGCTCTTCAGCTGGCCGCCGCGGCGGACGGTCACCTTCACCGGCGTCGTCGCCCGGCAGCCGTCGGTCGGTTCGCCCGCACACCTGCGCGACTTGATGATTTCGCCGAACTTTTCGATCTGTTCGTCGCCGGAGAGGGCGGCAAACGAGTGGCCGTCGAGGGCGACGATCCGGTCGCCCTTCTTCAGCACCCTGGCGGCGTCCGAGCCGCGCACGGTCTTGCCGACCACCGGCTTCACTTCCTCCAAGCCGCCGATCCTGAAGACGGCGAAGAAGACGACGAAGGCGAGGACGATGTTCACCGCCGGGCCGGCGGCGACGACCACGATCCGCTTCCAGACCTTCTGCCGGTGGTAGGACCGTGACTCGACCTCCGGCGGGACCTCCTCCTCCGGGTTCATGCCGGTGATTTTCACGTAGCCGCCGAGCGGGATCGCTTTGATCCCGTACTCGGTCTCGCCGCGTTTGAACGACCAGATCGTCGGCCCGAAGAAGAGGAAGAAGCGCTCGACCCGCATCCCCGTCGCCTTGGCGGCGGCGAAGTGCCCCCCCTCGTGGAGGACGATCAGCAGCGAGAAGCCGAGGAAGACCCAGAGCCAGCTCATGCTGGAGTCAACCCCCGAACCTGGCTTTCGCTGCGCTGGCGGGCCTCGGCGTCGGTGGCGAAGAGGTCGTCGAAGTGGGTCAGCGGGCACGCCGGCATCTCCTCCAGCACCGCCTCGATCACCGTGGCGATGCCGGTGAAGGGGATGCGGCCGGCGAGGAAGGCGGCGACCGCGACCTCGTCGGCGGCGTTGAGCACGCAGGGCGCCGTCCCCCCCGCCTCGCCCGCCGCCAGCGCCAGGCGCAGGCAGGCGAAGGTCTCGAGGTCGGGCTGCTCGAAGGTCAGCGCCCCGGTGGCGGCGAGGTCGAGCTGGGGCACGTCGACGTCGGCGCGCTCGGGGAAGTGCAGCGCGTAGGAGATCGGCACCCGCATGTCGGGATGGCCGAGGTGGGCGAGCGAGGAGCCGTCGTTGAGCTGGACCAGCGAGTGGACCAGCGACTGCGGGTGGACGACGACGCCGATCCGGGCGTAGGGCACGGCGAAGAGGTGGTGGGCCT
Source organism: uncultured Conexibacteraceae bacterium (assembly GCA_964540905.1). Lineage (GTDB taxonomy): Bacteria > Actinomycetota > Thermoleophilia > Solirubrobacterales > 70-9 > VAYN01. The sequence goes on from CAZIOS010000012.1 coordinate 51,365, forward strand.
CGATCGCCTCGAAGCCCTTGTTCATCAGCGTCGCCGAGTCGATCGTGATCCGGCCGCCCATCTGCCAGGTCGGGTGGGCGAGCGCGTCCTCGATGCTGACCGCGGCGAGGTCGTCGCGGCCGCGGAAGGGTCCGCCGGAGGCGGTCAGGACGAGCTTCTCGACCGTGCCCGGCGGCTGCGAGCCGATCAGCTGGTGCAGCGCCGAGTGCTCGGAATCGACCGGCAGCAGGCCGGCGCCGGTGGCCTCGCTCAGCGCCATCACCAGCTCGCCGCCGACCACCAGGCTCTCCTTGTTGGCGAGGGCGACGTCGATCCCCTCGCTCAGCGCGACCACGGTCGAGGCGAGGCCGGCGGCGCCGACGATGCCGTTCAGCACGAGGTCGGCGCCGGAATCGGCGATCAGCTCACGCACCCCCTCCTCGCCGCTCAGCACCCGGCCGCTCCAGTCCTCGCGGGCGCGGGCGGCGGCCTTCTCGTCGGCGAGGGCGATCGCCGGCACCCCGTGCTCGCGCGCCTGCTCCAGCGCCAGCTCCCAGCCCGAGCCGGCCGCCAGCCCGACCGCCTGCAGGTCCTCGGAGGCGGCGATCACCTCCAGCGCCTGCGTCCCGATCGACCCCGTCGACCCCAGTATCAGCACCTTCTTCATCGGTTCAGAGGGTAGTGAGGCCCACGCGTCTGCTCTAGCGCCTCTATGACACGTACTAGAGCAGACGCGTGCTCAGTAGACCAGCGCCACCGCCAGGTAGTAACCGACCACGACGGTGAAGAAGACGGCGTCGAGGCGGTCGAGGATGCCGCCGTGGGGGCCGAACAGGGTGCCGGTGTCCTTCTTGCCGAGGTCGCGCTTCAGCATCGACTCGAAGAGGTCGCCGACCGGGGCGACGGCGGCGACGGCGGCGCCGATGATCAGCGCGTCCACTCCGGTCAGCCAGTTCTGGTAAAGCCCGGCGAACCAGAAGGCCATGGTGCCGATCAGGAAGCCGCCGACCAGCCCCTCGATCGTCTTGTTGGGCGAGAGGTTGGGGGCGATCTTATGGCTGCCGAACATGCGGCCGGTGGCGTAGGCGGCGGTGTCGGCGACGAAGGTGCCGACGAGGACGTCGACCAGCAGGCCGGCGCCGTGGTTGGGCAGGTCGCGCAGCAGCACCGCGTGGGCCAGCGGGATCCCGATCCAGACGACCCCGAGCAGGGTGACGCCGAGCGAGACCGTGACCCCGTCGCGGTGGCGGGCGTCGGCGCCGAAGGCGAACAGCAGCGGGAAGGAAGCGGCGAGGACCATCAGCACGTTGAAGGCGGTGCCGAAGTGGGCGGCGAGGATCAGGGCGGTGACGGCGATGTAGGCGGGGATCGCGACCGGGCGCTCCTCCTCGGTCATCGCCAGGTACTCGCGCAGGGAGACGACGCCGATCGCGATCATCGCCGCGGCGAAGACGAGGCCGCCGGCGACCGTGATCGCGATCGCGAAGGCGATCCAGGGCAGCGCCACCAGCACCCGCTTCGCGGTCTCCCCCCGGGGGCCGCCGCGGCGCGGCTTGCGCTCTGGCTTGTCCGGCCGTCGCGACGGGGGCGGCGGCTCGTCCTCGAACATCTCGTCGTCGAACAGCTCGACCGTCATCGGCGCGCTCCGAAGCGGCGCTGCCGCGTCTCGTACTCGCCCAGCGAGGCCTCGAAGGCGGCGCGGCCGAAGTCGGGCCAGAGCTCGTCGCGGAAGACCAGCTCCGCGTAGGCGCACTGCCAGAGCAGGTAGTTGGAGGTGCGCTGCTCGCCGCTGGTGCGGATCAGGAGGTCGGGATCGTGCATATCGGGCGCGTAGAGGTGGTTGCGGAACTCCTCCTCGGAGCCCCCTGTAAAGCTTCGCGCCGCGTCGACGATCTCCGCCCTGCCGCCGTAGTTGAAGGCGACGAAGAGGGAGATGCGGCTGTTGCCGGCGGTCCTCGCCTCCGCCCACTCCATGCGCTCGACCAGCTCCGGCGCCACCCCCTCGCGGCGGCCGATGAAGCGCATCCGCACGCCCTCCTCGTCCAGCTCCGGGGTCTCGGAGGCGATCCGCTCGTCGAACATCGCCATCAGGCCCTCGACCTCCTCCGAGGGCCGGGTCCAGTTCTCGGTCGAGAAGGAGAACACGGTCAGCTCCTCGATCCCGAGCTCGACCGCGTCGCGCAGGCGGGCCTTGACGACGTCGGCGCCGGCGCGGTGGCCGTCGACGACCGGCAGCCCGCGCTGCTGCGCCCAGCGGCCGTTGCCGTCGGTGATGATCGCTACGTATCTGGGCGCGCTCACGCTGGCGTGAACCGCCTCAAACCTCGAGGATTTCCTCTTCCTTGCCCTTGAGCAGGGAGTCGATCTCGGCGATCGCCTCGTCGGTCTGCTTCTGCAGCGCGGCCTCGGCCCGGCGCTCGTCGTCCTCGCCGGCCTCACCGTCTTTCTTCAGCTCGCGCAGGTCGTGCATGACGTCGCGGCGGACGTTGCGGATCGCCACCCGGCCCTCCTCGGCGACCCCGTGCACGACCTTGACCATCTCGCGGCGGCGCTCCTCGGTCAGCTCCGGGATCTGCAACCGGATCAGGTTGCCGTCGTTGCTCGGCGTCAGGCCGACGTCGGACTCCTGGATCGCTTTCTCGATCCCCCCCAGGGCGCCCTTGTCAAAGGGCGTGATCGTCAGCAGGCGGGCGTCGGTGGTGGCGACGTTGGCGAGCTGCTTGAGCGGGGTCGGGCTGCCGTAGTAGTCGACGACGATGCGGTCCAGCAGGTGCGGCGAGGCGCGCCCGGTGCGGACCGTCGCCAGCTCGCCGCGGCTCGATTCGACCGACTTCGTCATCCGCCCCTTGGCATCCTCGAGAAGTTCGTCGATCAGCTCCACAGGTCCCGTTCCTCGCTAGGCGGAGGGCTCGTTGGACACCAGGGTGCCGACCCGCTCGCCGGAGACGATCCTATCTATGTTCAGCTCGTCGCCCATGTTGAAGACGTAGATCGGCAGGTCGTTGTCCATGCAGAGCGAGAGCGCGGTCGAGTCCATCACCCGCAGCCCGCGCTCGATCGCTTCGCGGTGACTGATCGCCGGGATGAACTTGGCCTCGGGATGGGTGGCGGGATCGGCGTCGAAGACCCCCTCGACCCCGTTCTTGGCCATCAGGATCGCCTCGGCGTGGATCTCCAGCGCCCGCAGCGCCGCGGCGGTGTCGGTGGTGAAGAACGGGTTGCCGGTGCCGGCGGCGAAGATCACCACCCGCTCCTTCTCCAGGTGGCGCATCGCGCGGCGGCGGATGTAGGGCTCGGCGACCTCCTTGACGTCGATCGCCGACATCACCCGGGTGTGCTGGCCGAGCCGCTCCAGCGCGTCCTGCAGGGTGAGCGCGTTCAGCACCGTCGCCAGCATCCCCATGTAGTCGCCGGTCGCCCGGTCCATGCCCGCCGCGGCGCCGTCGAGGCCGCGGTAGATGTTGCCGGCGCCGACCACGATCGCCACCTCGACCCCGCGGTCGCGCACCGCCGCGACCTGCTTGGCGATGCGGTCGACCTCGGCGGCGTCGGTGCCGAACTCGAGCTTGCCCATCAGGGCCTCGCCGGAGAGCTTCAGCAGGATGCGTTTGAAGCGCGGCTCGGGGCAGTCGGTCACGTCGGCCGAGCTTATTCCTCGCCGACCCGGAAGTAGGCGAAGCGGGCGATGCGGACGTTCTCGCCGGTCTTGGCGGCGAGCTCCTGGCGCAGCTCCTCGATCGTCTTCGAGTCGTGCTTCTCGGCGTTGACGTGCGCCTGGTCCAGCAGCGCCACCTCGCTCGCCCACTTCGAGAGCTGCCCGGCGACGATTTTCTCGACCACGGCGTCCGGCTTGCCTTCCTCGCGCGCCTTCTCCTCGAAGACCCGCTGCTCGGCCTCGCGCTCGGCGGCGGGGATCTCCTCCGCAGAGACGTAGCGCGGCGCCGTCGCCGCCACGTGCAGGGCGACCTGGTAGGCGAACGCCTTGAAGTCCTCGTTGCGGGCGACGAAGTCGGTCTCGCACTGGACCTCGACCATCGCCCCGATCCTGTCGTTGGCGTGGATGTAGGAGGCGACGACGCCCTCTTCGGTACCGCGGCCCTCGCGCTTGGCCGCGGAGGCCTGGCCCTTCACCCGCAACAGCTCGATCGCCCGCTCGGTGTCGCCCTCGGCCTCGGCCAGGGCGGCTTTGCAGTCCATCATCGCCGCCCCGGTCCGGTCCCGCAGCGCCTTCACGTCAGCCGCCGTGATCTCGCTCATTTCGCCTCTCCCTCACTATCCGCGTTCTCGCTGGCAGTCGCCTCGCCCCCGTCGGCAGCCGCAGCGGCGGGAGCCTCGGCCTCCTCGGCAGCGGGAGCGGCCGAACCCTCAGCCTCACTGGCCACAGCGGCCTCAGCCGCGGGTGGCGCCGTAGGGGGGCCCACCCCCGAGGAAGCTTTAGCTACCGCAGGGGGTGGGGGGTCCCCTGCGGCGACAGGACCCGCGGCCGGAGCCGCTTTGTCCTGCGGAGCTTTCTGGACCTGTGGCGCTTTCGCCTGTGCCGCTGCCTGGGCAGTCGCCTGGGTCGCTTTCTCCGCCTCTTCGGCGGCTTTCTTGGCCTCCTCGGCTTCGACCCGCGCTTTCTCTTCCTCCTCGCGCTTCTTGCGCTCTTCCTCGTCTTTTTTGCGCCGCGCCATCTCCTCGGCGATCCGCTTCTCCTCCTGCACCCGCCAGGAGGAGGAACCCTCCTCGACGGCGCCGCCGATCGTGCCGATCACCAGCTCGCAGGAGCGGATCGCGTCGTCGTTGCCGGGGATCACGTAGTCGACCGGGGTCGGATCGCAGTTGGTGTCGACCAGGCCGATGATCGGGATCCGCAGGCGGGCCGCCTCGTGGACCGCGATCTCCTCGGTTTTGAGGTCGGTGACGAAGACCGCGTCGGGCAGCCGCTCCATGTCGCGGACGCCGCCGAGGTTGAACTCGAGCTTGGCGAGTTCGGCCTCCATCCCCATCCGCTCCTTGGTCGGCAGCAGATCGAGTTTGCCCTCCTCTTTCCAGTCATTGAGCTCGTGCAGGCGGGCGATCCGGCCTGACATCGTGTTGAAGTTGGTCAGCAGCCCGCCCAGCCAGCGCTTGTTGACGTAGGGCATCTGGCAGCGGTTGGCCCACTCTTCGACGGTGTCGCGGGCCTGCTTCTTGGTGCCGACGAACAGCACCGTGCCGCCGCCACTGGCGAGCTCGCCAGCAAAGCGGCGGGCGTTCTCCAGCAGCGCCTCGGTCTGCAGCAGGTCGATGATGTGGATCCCGTCAAGCTCGCCGAAGATGAAGCGGCGCATGTTCGGGTTCCAGCGGCGCGTCTGGTGGCCGAAGTGGACTCCGGCCTCGAGCAGCTCGGTAAGGCCTGCCTCTGGCATCGATGAATCTCCTTGTTGGTTGGTGAAGCGCTCCCGCCCCGCTGGCCGGACCTGGCGACTCTGGCGCCAGGCAGGATCCGATCAGCACTCGAACGGGGGTTGGTTTCTGGACGCGGGATTGTAGAGGGGCGGCTCAGGCGGCGTGGGCCGCCACCAGGGCCGCTTCGAGGTCGGCCGGCAGCGCCGACTCGAAGCTCAGCCGCTCGCCGCTCTCGGGGTGCTCGAAGGCGAGCCGGTGGGCGTGCAGGAACTGGCGCCGCAGGCCATAGGCATCAACGCCGCCGTAGGTGACGTCGCCGGCCAGCGGGTGACCGATGGCGGCGAAGTGGGCGCGGATCTGGTGGGTGCGGCCGGTCTCCAGCCGCACCCGCAGGTAGCTCTCGCGCGGCAGCAGCTCCAGCACCTCGAAGTGGGTGCGGGCCTGGCGCGAGGCGGCGCCGGAGACCGCCATCCGGTGGCGCTGGCGGGCGGCGCGGCCGATCGGGGCGTCGATCGTGCCGGTGCGCGAGCCGAGCCGGCCGCCGGCGAGCGCCAGGTAGACCCGTTCGACCTCGCGTCGCTGGACCTGGGCCTGGAGGGCGGCGTGGGCGGCGTCGCTGCGGGCGACCACGAGCAGGCCGCTGGTGCCCTTGTCGAGCCGGTGCACGATCCCCGGCCGCTCGGGGTCGCCACCGCCGCCGAGGATCTCGCCGAGCTCGCCGACCAGAGTCGGGCCGCGGTGCGAGGGCGCCGGGTGGACGACCAGGCCGGCGGGCTTGTCGACGACGGCGAGCGCCGCGTCGAGGTGGACGATCCGCAGCTCCGGCTCAGCCACTCTCGGGCTCGCGCTCGGCGTCGCGCAGGTAGAGGAGGACGAGCAGGACGACGCCGCAGGTGATGCAGACGTCGGCGAGGTTGAAGGGCGGCCAGGAGGGCAGTTCGATGAAGTCGGTGACGGCGTCGGCGCGGATGCGGTCGGCGAGGTTGCCGAGAGCGCCGCCGGCGACCAGCCCCGTCGCCACCCACATCCCCGGTTTGGCCGGGTCGCGGGCGAACAGGTAGCCGACCACGCCGAGGGCGATCAGCGTGACCAGGATCAGCCGCGCCCCGGCGCCGCCGGCGAGGCCGAAGGCGACGCCGTCGTTGTGGGAGAGCGTCAGCCCCAGCGGGCCGAGGACGTGGACGTGCTGGCCGGTGACCAGGTGCGCCTCGATCGCCGCCTTGGCGATCTGGTCGACGGCGACGACGAGCAGGCAGAGGGCGATCGCGCGCAGCCAGGCGCGGCCGCCGGCACCACTCATTCGAGGATCGCGCCGACGACGATCGCCTGGGCGATGAAAAGGACCACCAGCGCCAGCATCGGGGCGATGTCGAGGGCGAACCCGCCGCCGCCTCCGATCGGCCGGGTCACCCGGCGGAAGACGTTGATGTAGGGGTCGGTGGTCTCGGTGACGAAGTCGAGCACCGCCCGCAGGGCGCGGTTGTAGGGGACCCGCGGCACGAACGAGAGCAGCACGTTGCAGAGCACCAGCACCGTGTAGACGATGAAGAGAGCATTGACGTAGGTGGCGACGTCGCCGCGGCTGATGGCGGCGGCGATCATCCCCGCATCCGCTCCAGCGAGGCCTCGACCGCGGCCGCGAAGGCGGCGCGGGCGCCGGCGCGGTCGAGCGCTTCCAGCCCCGCCTCGGTGCTGCCCCCCGGCGAGGCGACGGCGCGGCGGACCTCGGCGGGATCGTGGGTGCGCAGCAGCTCGGCGGTACCGGCGGCGGTCTCGACGACCAGCTCGCGGGCCAGCGCCGGGTCGAGACCGGCCTCGGCGCCGGCATCGGCCAGCGCCTCCACTGCCAGCGCCAGGTAAGCGGGCGCGCAGCCCATCACCGCCGTCGCCTGGTCGAAGTCGGCATCGGCGAGCTCGACCAGGTGGCCGAGCGTCGCCAGCGCTCCCCGCACCTGCGGCGCGGCCTCGCCGGCGACGCAGAGCACGCCCTGGCGCACCTCGACGCCGACGTTCGGCATCACCCGCAGCACTTCGGCGGCCGGGAAGGCCTCCCGCAGCCGCGCCACCGGCACCGCCGCCAGGATCGAGACGACCCGGCGGGCCGCGGCCAGTTCGGGAGCGACCTCGCCGAGCTTGGCCGGCTTGGTGGCGACCACGACCAGATCGGCCCGCGCCGCGATCTCGGCGTTGGCAAGCGCCTCTCCCCCCATCTCCTCGGCCAGCGCCTGCGCCCGGCCCGAGCCAGAGTCGGAGAAGAGCATGCCGGGGTAGCGCTCGGCCCAGCCGCGCGCCATCGCCGCCGCCATGTTGCCGGCTCCGATGAACCCAACGATCATGAACTCCAGCCTAGTAGTGCATGCTTCGGGAGGCGGGATGGGTGCCCCTCCGAACGGCTTGTCCTTCTCGGAAGCCCGAACTTCGGACGGCGAGCGCACGTCCCACCCGAGCAAGTTGAGAGAGGAGGGCACCCATCCCGCCCTCGCGCACCGCGCTCAGGACTGGTTGAAGAAGCCCTTGTCGATCAGCCTCGCCTTTTCCTCGGCGGAGACCTCGACGTTGCGCGGCGTCAGCAGGAACATCTTCTCGGCGATCCGCTGCATGCCGCCGTCCAGGGCGTAGGTCAGCCCGGAGCAGAAGTCGATCATCCGCTTCGAGAGCTCGTGGTCGGCGGTCTGCAGATTGAGGATCACCGGCACCGAGCGTTTGAACTGGTCGGCGACCTGCTGGGCGTCGTTGAAGTTGCGCGGGATCACCAGGTGGACCTGGATCTCGGAGCCGCCGTTGTCGACCGGGCGCAGGGTGCGGGTGCGGCTGGCGGCGATCGGCTCGTCGTCGGCGAAGATGTCGTCGATTTCGTCGCGGCGGGGGCGGCGCGAGGTCGGCAGGCGGCGGACCGAGCCCTGGTCGCGCTCGCGGCGCGCCTCGAAGACTTCCTCACTGCCGGTTTCCGGCTCGAAGTCCTCTTCGTACTCGGGGCCGTAGTCGTGGTCCTCGGCCAGGCCGAAGTAGACGAGCGCTCTATGCCAGGTATCCCTAAAGGCCATCGATATCGCGTATTCGGCCCAGGTGGGCCGACTCCTTTACGAATTTTGCCCAGATTAGCGCCGTTTCACACGAACAGCGCGGTTCCCAGGCGGATGATCGTCGCCCCCTCCTCGACCGCCACCGGCCAGTCCTGAGAGGTGCCCATCGAGAGCCGCGGCAGCCCGTTTGTCGCCGCCAGCTCGGCCAGGCGGGCGAAATGCGGGCGCGAGGCCTCCGGGTCCTGGCTGAACGGCGGCATCGTCATCAGCCCGCCGACCCTGACCGGGCAGCGGGCGATGAAGTCCGCCAGCCGCTCAGGGGCTACGCCACCCTTCCCCTCCTCGCCGGCGACGTTGACCTCGACCAGGACCTCGGTCTGCGGGCCACCGTGGCGGCCGAGCTGCTCCAGCACCGAGTCGGTGGCGACCGAGTGGATCAGGCGGCAGAGCGGCAGCACCTGTTTGACCTTGCGGCTCTGCAGGTTGCCGATGAAGTCCCACTCGAAGTCCGCGCCCCAGCGCTCGTGCTTGGCGGCTAGGTCCTGCTGGCGGTTCTCCCCGACCAGGGCGACGCCGGCCTCGGCCAACGCGCCCATCTCCTCCGGCGGCACGTACTTGGAGGCGACCAGGATCTCGACCCCGGCGCCGGCGCGCTCGCGCACCCGCTCGAGGTTGGCCGCGACCCTGGCCGGGTCGATGCCGTGGATCAGCCCCGCCACCTCAGGCCTCCGCCGCCGCGGCCCAGACGAGCCCCGCCTGGCGGCCGGTGCGGCCGCGGTCGCGGCGGTGGGAGAAGAAGAGCCCGGGCTCGCAGCTGCTGCAGAGGCCGGCCGACTCGACCCGCTCGACCCCGGCGCCGCGCAGCAGCCGCCACGCGACCTCGGGCAGGTCGAGCATGCGGCCGGCGGCGATCCCCTCCCCCAGCCCGGCGAACGCCTCCAGCACCTCGGCGCCGACCTCGTAGCAGCAGGGGCCGATCCCGGGGCCGATCGCGGCGTCGGTCGCTCCGATCGCCGCCGCCCCGGCGGCGACGATGCCGGCGGCGAGGCCGCGCCAGCCGCAGTGCAGCATCGCCACCCCGCCCGGCCCGGAGAGGGCGACAGGGAGGCAGTCGGCGACGAAGACCAGCGGCGCCAGGCCGGGGACGGCGACGACGTGGCCGTCGACCTCGGGGATCTCGCTGCCGGGGGCGGCGAACGGGCTCGGCCGCTGCGGCTCGGTGTGCGTCGCGAGGGCGGCGCCGTGGACCTGCAGCCCGATCGGGATCCGCTCCGCGGCCAGCCCCAGCGCCGCGGCGAGGCGCCGCCGGTTCGCGATCACCGCGGCGTTGTCGTCGTCGGTGAGGACGCCGAGGTTGAGCGCATCGAAGGGCGGCGCGCTGACGCCACCGACCCTGGTGGTGAAGGCCGCGGTCGCCCCGTTCAGGTCCGCCTGCAGCCAGCGCAGGCCGTCGCTCTCGAGCCATTCCATCTCCGTAACAAAGCAGATGGAGGCGGCGGCACCGACCCTATCGGGCTCGGGCCGCTTTCAACGCTGCAGCCAGCTCCTGATCCCGGTCGCCGACCTCCCCGTCGAGCTTGGCGCCCAGCGCCGCCCGCAGGCCGCGGCCGAGCGCCGGCCCCTCGCCGACGCCGGCGGCGATCAGGTCGGCGCCGTCGATCTCCAGCCTCACCCGCCGCCACTCGGTCAGGTAGCGGTCGAGCCAGCCGGCGCCCAGCGCCCGCGCCAGCGCCAACTCGACCGGGTCGCGGCCGGCGGCCAGCTCGACCGCCTTCGAGGGACGGTCCGGCTCGGCCTCCGCCAGCTCGGTCTCGGCGCCCGCCGGACCCAGCGCCGCCGCCAGCAGCGCCCGCTCGCGGGGCGCGAAACCCCGCCACGGCGGCGTCTCCAGCAGCGCCGCCACCCGCGTCGCCAGCTCGACCCCGCCCTGGCGCGGTGCCACCAGCCCCCACTCGGCCAGCAGCGCCAGCGCCCGGGGCGCCGTCGCCTCGGCGCCGAGGCGCGCCAGCTCGGCCTGGCGCCGCTCGGCGGAGACGGTGCCGAGGTCGGCCGCGCGCAGCAGGGTTGCGGTCTGCGGCTCGGGCTCGAAGCCGAAGCGGGCCGCGTAGCGGGCGGCACGGATCGCCCGGGTCGGGTCGTCGACGAAGGAGCGCGGGTGCAGGATTCGCAGCACCCCGGCGCCAAGGTCGGCGCGGCCGCCGTGGGGGTCGATCAGCCGCGTCTCGCCCGCCAGCGGCAGCGCCATCGCGTTGATCGTGAAGTCGCGCCGGCCGAGGTCGGCCTCGATGCCGGCCGCCGGCGCCACCACCGGCAGCGCCCCTGGCTCGGGATAGGTCTCGGTGCGGGCGGCGGCGATGTCGAGCTCGTGGCCGTCGAGCTCGACCTTGGCGGTGGCGAAGCGCTCGTGCGCGGCCAGCGGCGCCGCCCCCAGCCGCGCCGCCAGCTCCCCCGGGTCACCCTCGACGACGAGGTCGATGTCGGCGCGGCCGCGGCCGAGCAGCAGGTCGCGGACGGCGCCGCCGACCAGGTAGACGGGGTCGCCGCCGGCCTCGCGCAGCGCCCCCAGCTCCGGGTAGGCGCCGCGCAGCGCCGCGGCAAGGCTCTCGATCGGGATCTCGGCACCGGGCATGGGTCCCTTCCCTACCATGATCGACTGCGCGGATGGCCAACGGGGACACAGAGGGACCCGACCGATCGCGGCGGCGCAGCGAGGAGCTGCGCGCCCGCCGCGAGCGGCGGCGGCGCCAGCTGCGGCGGCGGCGCCTCGGGGCGCTGGCGGCGCTCGTCCTCGCGATCGCGGCGGTGATCGCGGGCGTCGGCCTGCTCGCCGGCGGTGGCGGTAGAGGTTTGAGTCGGATAGCGGCACAAAGCTCGACCACGCACCCGCACGGCGGCGGTGCGGGCGAGGGCGGCGGGTCCGGGCCGGTCCGCAACGCGACCCCGCAGCCGGGCTGGAGGCCGTACACCGGGCCAGTGCCGATCCTCGAGTACCACGTGCTCGGCGCGGCGCCGGCGGACGCGCCCTATCCCGAGCTCTACGTCAGCCGCCGCGACTTCCACCGCCAGATGGACTGGCTCGAAGCGCACGGCTACCAGGCGGTGACGCTGGAACAGGTCGAGCGCGCCTGGTACCACGGTGCCACCCTGCCGCCAAAGCCGGTGGTGCTCTCCTTCGACGACGGCTACCGGCCCGACTTCACCTACGCGCTGCCGGAGCTGCGCCGCCACGGCTGGGCCGGACTGCTGAACCTGAAGACCGAAGGCTCGGGCCTCTACGAAAGCAACGTCAGGGCGATGATCGCCGCTGGCTGGGAGCTGGCCGCGCACACGATCCACCACCTCGACCTGACCGAACTCGACCCCGAGCAGCTGCACGAAGAAGTCGCCGGCTCGCGGGCGATCCTGCGGCGCGAGTACGGCGTCCCGGTGAGGGACTTCTGCTACCCCGCCGGGGATTTCGACGAAACCGTGGTCACCGCCGTCAAGGCGGCCGGCTACACCGCCGCGACCGCCGAGATCCCCGGCTACGCGACCCGCGGCCGCCCCTACGAACTCGCCCGCTTCGAGATCCTCGGCTCCAGCGGCGTCGCCGGCATGGCCGAAGACCTGCACACGGGCGAAGGCACCACCGGCGAAATCGGCGCCTGAGGGCGGCGCCGGCTCAGGGCCGGACCGGGATGCCGTCGGCGGCGAGGCGCTGCTTCGCCTCACGCACCCGGTGGGCGCCGTAGTGGAAGATCGAGGCGCAGAGGACGGCGTCGGCGCCGCCGGAGGCGATCGCCTCGCTCAGGTGCGCCAGCTCGCCGGCGCCGCCGGAGGCGATCACCGGCACCGGCACCGCGTCCGCAACGGCGCGGGTGAGCGGAATGTCATAGCCGTCGTTGGTGCCGTCGCGGTCCATGCTGGTCAACAGCACCTCCCCCGCTCCCAGCCGCACCGCCTCTTCGGCCCAGCCGACCGCGTCGCGCCCCTCGACCCGCTTGCGGCCGCCGTTGACGTAGACGCCCCAGCCCTCCCCATCGCGCTTGGCGTCGATCGCGATCACCACGCACTGGGCGCCGAAGTGCTCGGCCAGCTCGCTCAGCAGCTGCGGCCGCGCCAGCGCCGCCGAGTTGACCGAGACCTTGTCGGCGCCGGCGTCGAGCACCGCCTGGGCGTCCTGCACCGAGCGGATGCCGCCGCCGATCGTGAACGGGATGAAGACGTTGTCGGCGGTGCGGCGGGCCAGCTCGACGATCGTCTCGCGCCGCTCGTGCGAGGCGGTGATGTCGAGGAAGACAAGCTCGTCGGCGCCCTCGGCGTCGTAGCGTTCGGCCAGCTCGACCGGGTCGCCGGCATCGCGCAACCCGACGAAGTTGGTCCCCTTGACGACGCGGCCGGCGTCGACGTCGAGGCAGGGGATGACGCGTTTGAGGACCATGGGGACAAGCGTAGAGGCTGAAGGGCGGACGCTTGTGGGACCAAGCGTTGCCGAGAGGGGTCCGGTCACCCTCTGGGGGAATTCGTCGCGCGCGCTTCGCGCGCAGCTCCCTGAGATGGTGCCCGCCTATGGCGGGCAGAACATGAGATTGCATATCGCGGGCTTCGCCCAACATTCCCCCAGAGGGCGACCGGACCCCTCCCCCCAATACAGATTTCCGGGACGGCCCAGGATGTGCCCCTTCAACCGAGACAGCCCAGGGTGCACAAACACTCAGCTGAGGTGAGTGCCGAGGGACAGACCTCAGCCCTGGTCCGACTCGTCCCTCGCTGTCGGGGAGCTTCAGCAGGCTTTCCGTGGGAGGGATGTCGGTGCCCCTCCGCGGGAATGTGCGCGAAGCGGCGAAATGCAATCTGTCTCCTGCCCGCCATAGGCGGGCACCATCTCCGGGAGCCGCACCCGAAGGGTGCGCGACGAATTCCCGCGGAGGGGCACCGACATCCCTCCTTCGCAACGCCCGGCCCTGATGCTCCTCTGGCCGGGTAAGCGACTATCCGCCCAGCGCCGCGATCCCCTCGGCCACGGTGAAGCGCCGCTCGTAGAGGGCGCGGCCGACGATCGCGCCCTCGAGGTTGGGATCGGATTTGCCGGCGCGGGCGAGCGCCTGCAGGTCGGAGAGGTCGCCGACGCCGCCGGAGGCGATCAGCTGCGCGGGGGTCGCCGCGGCGATGCGCGCCAGCTCGGCCAGCGCCGGGCCCGCCATCGTCCCGTCGACGTCGATCTCGGTGCAGAGAAAGCGGGCGGCGCCGCGCTCTCCCAGCTCCGCCACCGTCGCGGCCGCGTCCCGGCCGGTCGCCTCGGTCCAGCCGGCCAGCGAGACCTCGCCGCCGCGGGCGTCGACCGAGACGACGACGCGCTCGCCGTGGTGGGCGAGGGCCGCATCGAGGAACTCGGGGTCGCGCAGGGCCGCGGTGCCGATCACCACCCGCTCCGCCCCGGCGGCGAGGACGGCGGCCACCGCGGCCTCGTCGCGCAGACCGCCGCCGACCTGGATCGGGCACTCGACCGCAGTGGCGATCCGCCGCACCGCCTCGAGGTTGCGCGGCTCCCCGGCCCTGGCGCCGTCGAGATCGACCACGTGCAGGAACTCGGCCCCTTCGCCGGCCCAGCGCCTCGCCGCGTCGACCGGGTCGGCGTCGTAGGCCGTCTCGCGCTCGTAGTCGCCCTGCAGCAGCCGCACCGCCTGGCCGCCGCGGATGTCGATCGCCGGATAGAGGATCACGCCGCGCCCCCCGGCTCAGGCCGGGACCGAAGCGCAGACCCCGGCGAAGTTGGCGAGCAGCCGCAGGCCGGCGGCGCTCGACTTCTCCGGGTGGAACTGGACGCCGAAGACGTTGTCGCGCTCGGCCGCGCAGGCGAAGCGGGTGCCGTACTCGGCGCTGCCGAGCAGCTCCTCGCGGCCCGCGGCCGGAGCGAAGGAGTGGACGAAGTAGAACGGCGTCTCCGAGGCGATCCCCTCGCTCAGGCGCGAGTCCCGCTCCCAGCGCACCGGCGCCCAGCCGATGTGCGGGACCTTGAGCCCGCCGGCGTCGAGGCCGCCGACGCTGCCGGCGAAGAGGCCGAGGCCCTCGGCGCCGCCAAGCTCAGTGCTGAACTCGAACAGCAGCTGCAGGCCGAGGCAGATGCCGAGGATCGGCACCCCGGCGCCGCGGCGGCGCTCGATCGCGCCGTCGAGGCCGAGCTCGCGGATCCGCGCCATCGCCCGCGGGAAGGCGCCGACCCCGGGCAGGACCAGGCCGTCGGCCGCTTCCAGCTCGGCGACGTCGTTGCTGATCGCCGCCGTGACCCCGACGTGCTCGAGCGCCTTCTCGACCGAGCGCAGGTTGCCCATCCCGTAATCGACTATCGCGATCCGCGTGCTCACTGGCTCAGCGTCCCCTTGGTCGAGGGCACGCCGCTCTCCTCCGGGTCGATCGAGACGGCGACGCGCAGGGCGCGGGCGAAGGCCTTGAAGGCGGCCTCGATCATGTGGTGGGCGTTGCTGCCGTAGCGGACCGAGACGTGCAGGGTCAGCTTGGCGCTGTTGGCGACGGCGCGGAAGAACTCCTCCGCCAGCTCGGTGTCAAAGCCGGCGATCGAGGTCGTCGGCAGCTCCGCGTCGAAGACGCAGAGCGGGCGGCCGGAGACGTCGATCGCGCACTCGGCCAGCGACTCGTCCATCGGCACCACGGCGGCGCCGTAGCGGCGGATCCCGGCGCGGTCGCCGAGCGCCTCGCCGAGCGCCTGCCCGAGGACGATGCCGACGTCCTCGACCGTGTGGTGGGCGCCGGTCTCGAGGTCGCCATTGGCCTGCACCCGCAAGCCCAGCCGCCCGTGGCGGGCGAGCAGGTCGAGCATGTGGTCGAGGAAGCCGACCCCGGTGGCGTTGCCGTACTCGCCGCCGTCGAGGTCGATCGCCAGCTTCACCTCGGTCTCGCCGGTCCGGCGCTCTCTCTCCGCGCTCCTGCTCATCGCCTAATCATCGCTGACTCGGCGTGGACGGGGAAGCCCTCGGCGCGGGCGAGGGCGTCGACCCGCGGCGCCAGCGCCGCCGCCGCCGCGGCCGGGATCTCGACTGTGGAGATGCGGCGACGGAAGGCGGCGGGGCCCAGCGGCCCCGAGAAGCGCCCGGCGCCACCGGTCGGCAGCACGTGGTTGGAGCCGGCGACGTAGTCGCCGAAGGCGGTGGCGCCGTAGCGACCGGCGAAGACGCAGCCGGCGGTGCGGATGCGGCCGGCGAGCAGCGAGGCGTCCTCGTCGAAGAGCTGCAGGTGCTCGGGCGCGAAGGCGTTGGCGAGGTCGGCGGCGGCCTCGAGGTCGGGCACCGCGACCAGGGCCAGCGGCGCCTCGGCGACGCTCGGCCGGGTTGCCGCGGCGCGCTCGGTTGCCGCGGCGATCGCCTCCAGCACGTGCTCCTCGACCCCGGCGACGAGCAGCGGGCCATCGGCGCCGTGCTCGGCCTGGGCGCAGAGGTCGAGCGCCGCCCACTCCGGGTCGGTGTCATGGCCGACGATCGCCATCAGCTCCGAGGGGCCGGCGAGGGAGTCGATCCCGACCAGCCCGGAGACCGCCCGCTTCGCCTCCCGCACCCAGGCGTTGCCGGGGCCGGCGATGACGTCGACGGGGTCGATCGACTCGGTCCCGTGGGCGAGCGCGAAGATCGCCTGGGCGCCGCCGATAGCGTAGATCTCCCCGATCCCGCAGAGGGCGGCCGCCGCCAGCACCAGCGGCTGCGGGTTGCCGTCGGGACCGGGCGGGGAGGCGAGGGCGATCCGCTCGACCCCGGCGACCTGGGCCGGGATCGCGCACATCAGGACGCTGGAGGGATAGGCGGCGCGTCCGCCGGGCGCGTAGATGCCGGCGGCGCCGACCGCGACCTCGCGCAGCTTCACCCGCTGGCCCTGCGGCAGCTCGACCTCGCGCTCGGGGGCGAGCTGGGCCGCGGCGACAGTGCGGATGTTGGCGGCGGCGAGCTCGAATGCCTCGCGCAGCGCCGGCCCGAGCTCGGCGAGCGCCGCCTCGGCCCGGGACGGGTCGACCCGCAGGGACTCGGGAGCGCTGGCGGTCGCGTCGAAGCGGGCGGTCAGCCGCAGCACCGCGGCGTCGCCCCCCTCGACCACCTCGCGCTCGATCGGCGCCACCTCGACCGCCGGCGCCGAGTCCGCGGCCCAGGCGCGGATCGCCGTCGCCGTCGCCGTCGCTCCCTCCCACTCGAAGCGACGCGCCTTCACCGGCTCGCCGCCGCTCGCAGCTTCGCGGTCAGCGCGTCGACCTCGGCGGCGCGCAGCTTGTGGGCCACCCGGTTGGCGACGAAGCGGGCGGTGCACTCGAGGATCTCCTCGCGCACCTCGAGGTTGTTCTCTTCCAGCGTTCGCCCGGTCGCGACCAGGTCGACGATGCCGTCGGCGAGGCCGATCAGCGGCGCCAGCTCGACCGAGCCCTTGACCTCGATCAGTTCCAGCTGGCGCCCGGTGGCCTCGAAGTGGCGCTCGGCGATCCGCGGGTACTTGGTCGCGATCCGCATCATCCCCAGCCGCCGCTGCGACTCGCCCAGGCTGGCGTCGCCGCGGCGCCCGGCCAGCACCATACGGCAGCGGCCGAAGCCGAGGTCGAGCAGCTCGTAGACCATCCGGTCGGCCTGCTCCAGCAGCACGTCCTTGCCGGTGATGCCGACGTCGGCGGCGCCGGCCTCGACGTAGGTGGGCACGTCGGAGGGGCGCATCGTCACCAGCGTCATCCCCTCCGTCTCGAAGATCAGGGAGCGCGAGTCGCCGCGCGCCGCGCCGGTGTCGACGCCGATCGCGTCGAGCATGTCGAGCGTCTCGCCGAACAGCGCCCCGCGCGGCACCGCCAGCTTCAGCGGCCCCTCGGCCTTCGCCCGGCGCGGACCGGCGACCTCGAAGCTCATCGCGACTCCCCCCGTCGCGACTCCTCCATCTGGGCGACGTGGACCCGCTCCAGGTAGAGCGCGAATCCGGCCGCCGGCAGGTCGGGGCCGAAGCGGGCGAGCAGGCCGTCGTAGCGGCCGCCGCCGCCGAGCACGTAGCCGAGCGCCGGGTCGTAGACCTCGAGGATGGCGCCGCTGTAGTAGCCGAGGTCGCGCAGCAGCCCGAGGTCGATCTGGACGCGCTCGGCGACGCCGCGCGCCTCCAGCGCCTCGTAGGTCTCCTGCAGCCGCGCCGTCGCCCGCTCGACCGCGCCGCCGCCGAGGCCGCGGGCGCGCTCGAGCACGTCCTTGCCGCCGCGCAGCTGCGAGAGCGCGACGCAGGTGGCGCACTGCTCCTCGCCGATCCCCTCGATCGCCGAGAGCTCCGCCTCCAGCCCGACCAGGTCGTGGGTTGCCAGCCGCGCCAGCACCGACTCGCGCGCCTCGCCCTCGACCCCGAGCTCGGTCAGAAGCTGGCGGAAGAGGTCGGAGTCGCCGAGGCCGATCACGGCCCGTTGCAGGCCGGCGGCGTCGAGCGCCGCCTCCAGCACCTCGATGATCTCGGCGGTGCCGTCGGGGGCCGGCGCCCCGATCAGCTCGACCCCGGCCTGGACGAACTCGCGCATCTGGCCGCGCTGCGGGCGCACGGCGCGGTAGGCGCTGGCGAGATAGCAGAGGCGCAGCGGCGGCTCGGCGCCGGCGAAGCGGCTGGCGGCGAGGCGGGCGATCGGCACCGTCATGTCGGAGCGCAGCGCCAGCAGCTCGCCGCTCTCGTCGAAGAAGCGGTAGGCGCCGGCGGCGGCGCGGCTGTCGCCGCGCGAGAGCACCTCGTCGTACTCGATCGCCGGCGTCGCCACCTCGCCGTAGCCGTGCTCCTCGAAGACCTCGATCAGGGCGCGGTTGAGCCGCCGCAGCTCCCGCATCTCCTCGGGGAGAACGTCTCTGGTGCCCGGTGGAATTGGATGAATCATCCGGCGGACCTTACGGGAGCGACGGCAAAAGCCCTGCTAAGCAGGGACCTCGGCCGAAACCCGCTCGATCTGGGCGCCGAGCCCGCGCAGGCGCTCGTCGATCTGCTCGTAGCCACGGTCGATCTGGTGGATGTCGCCGATCTCCGAGCGGCCCTCGGCGGCCAGGGCGGCGATGAGGATCGCCATCCCGGCGCGGATGTCGGGGCTGGCCGCGCGCTCGCCGTGAAGCCGGCTCGGACCGCTGACGATCGCCCGGTGGGGATCGCAGAGCGTGATCCGAGCGCCCATCGCGACCAGCTTGTCGACGAAGAAGAGGCGGTTCTCGAACATCTTCTCGAAGATCAGGATCTCGCCCCGCGCCTGCGTCGCCAGCGCCAGCGCGATCGAGGTCAGGTCGGCCGGGAAGGCGGGCCAGGGGCCGTCCTCGATCTTCGGGATCGCGTCGCCGAGGTCGGCTTCGATCTCCAGCTCCTGGTGCGGCGGCACCAGCACGTCGGTGCCCTCGACCTCCGAGCGCAGGCCGAGGCGGCGGAACTGGCGCCGCACCATCCTCAGGTCGCCGGGCTCGACGTCGCGGATCCGCAGCTCCCCCCCGGTCGCCGCGGCGAGCGCCATGAAGCTGCCGACCTCGATGTGGTCGGGGGAGATCCGGTGCTCGGCGCCGCCGAGGCGGTCGCGGCCGTTGACGGTCATCACGTTGGAGCCGATGCCGTCGACCCGGGCGCCCATCCTGGTCAGCAGCCGCGCCAAGTCCTGGACGTGCGGCTCCGAAGCGGCGTTGGCGATCACCGTCGCGCCAGGGGTCAGCGCCGCCGCCATCAGCGCGTTCTCGGTCCCCATCACCGAGGGCTCGTCCATGAAGATCTCGCAGGCGCAGAGGCCGCCGGGCGCGGTCAGCTCGATCCAGCGGTCGCCGTCGACGCGGGCGCCGAGGTCCTTGAAGGCGTCGAGGTGGGCGTCGAGGCGGCGGCGGCCGATGAAGTCGCCACCGGGTGGAGGCATCCGCGCCTCGCCGAAGCGCGCCAGCAACGGCCCCGCCAGCAGGAAGGAGGCGCGGATCCGATTCGAGAGACCCTCGTCGACGGCGCCGCTGGCGACGCCGCGGGCGCAGAGGCGGACGCTGTTGTCGGCGACCCACTCGACCTCGACCCCGAGCTGCTCGAGCAGCGCGATCTGGGCCTCGGTGTCGCGGATTCGCGGCACCCGGTGCAGCAGCAGTTCCTCCTCGGTCAGCAGGCAGGCGGCGAGGATCGGCAGCGCCGCGTTCTTGTTGCCGGCGACGGTGAGCTCGCCGGAGAGCGGCGCCCCGCCCGTGATCACGAATTTCTCCATCGGCCCGGCTAGGGTAACGACCGCCCCGCGGGGAGACGGCGGTGAGCGCCGGCGACCGCGCCCGCCGCGCGGTTGCCAATCCTCCGCCGACGCCCTAGGATTCCCGCAGCGAGGCGGTCCGGAGCGTGGCGCCAAGCCACAGCGAAGCTCCGTCAACACGCCTCACACCGCGCTTCTGGGGTTCGCAGCGCCACTGGTCCGGCCAGTAGCGCTGCGGCATGCCAGAGCCAAATCCAGCCCCTCCCTGCAACTCCCGTTGCAATTCCAGCATGCCGTCCGCCAGCCGGCGTAGCTTACGAACCCATGTTCGATCCAAAGACATCACTCAGCGGACGGCTCACCGACGCCGTCGACCTCCTGATCGACTTCGCAACCCTCGGCGAGTACGGGCTGGAGCCCGTTGGGAGAACTCGCCGAGCCTGCGAAGCCGACTGCAGGAGCCGCGGTCCGAAGAGCCTCTACCAGGAAGCACCCCGCGGCCCGCGACGGAGTCAGGCGCGGGTTCGGGGCGTCCGAGAAGCAAGCGGGAAGACGCCGGCACGTGGCGCCGCGTGGCAGCGCCACGCAAGCCGCGGGTCGGTGGCTTAGCGCGCCGCTAATCGGGCGCATCCGGCCCGCGACTTACTCCGTCGCGGGCCGCACTACAAGAACCGGCGGCGACCTACTCTCCCAGGGGGTTGCCCCCCAAGTACCATCGGCGCTGAGTGGCTTAACTGCTCTGTTCGGAATGGGAAGAGGTGTCTCCCACTCGCTATGCGCCACCGGAAATATTGCGAGACCGCCCCGGTGGAGCTTGAAAACCGCACAAGGCCGCAAAAGGTAAGTAATAAATCCGTCAAGCCCTCGACCCATTAGTACCGGTCAGCTGAGCACATTACTGCGCTTACACCGCCGGCCTATCAACCTGGTGGTCTACCAGGGGTCTTACTCCCTCTAGGGGATGGGAGAGCTCATCTCGAGGACGGCTTCCCGCTTAGATGCTTTCAGCGGTTATCCGTTCCGTGCGTAGCTAATCTGCGATGCCCTTGGCAGGACAACAGATACACCAGCGGCACGTTCATCCCGGTCCTCTCGTACTAGGGATGACTCCTCTCAACTCTCCAACGCCCACAGCAGATAGGGACCGAACTGTCTCACGACGTTCTGAACCCAGCTCGCGTACCGCTTTAATGGGCGAACAGCCCAACCCTTGGGACCTACTCCAGCCCCAGGATGCGACGAGCCGACATCGAGGTGCCAAACCGGTTCGTCGATGTGGACTCTTGGAACCGATAAGCCTGTTATCCCCGGAGTACCTTTTATCCGTTGAGCGACGGCGCTTCCACTTGCTACCGCCGGATCACTAAGCCCAACTTTCGTTCCTGCTCGACCCGTCGGTCTCGCAGTCAAGCTCCCTTGTTGCCTTTACACTCTACGCACGATTTCCAACCGTGCTGAGGGAACCTTTGGGCGCCTCCGTTACTCTTTAGGAGGCGACCGCCCCAGTCAAACTGCCCACCTGACACTGTTCACCGCCCGGATCACGGCACGGTGTTAGAAGCCCAGACTACCAAGGGTGGTATCTCAAGGGTGACTCCCCAGCAGCCAAAGCCGCTGGTTCAA
>CAZIOS010000013.1:0-72090 GCA_964540905.1 uncultured Conexibacteraceae bacterium
TCGCCGACCGCGACGTGCGGCGCGAGGTCGAGCGCGAGTTCAAGGGCCGGATGCGATGACCACGCCGTCGTTCGTGCAAGGATTGAGGGGAATGCGGACCCGCCTGCTCTTCTCCACGTTCGCGCTCGCGCTCGCCGCGCTCGGCGCGGCGGCTCCTGCCGCCGGGGCCGAATCGTTCCCGAGCAAGGCCAGCGGCTACGTCAGCGACCACACCGGATACTTCATCGCCGGCCTGTTGGCGGCGATCCTCCTGCTCCTGCTCGTGGTCAGCGTCACCCAGCGCCGGGCCAAGGAAAAAACCGAGAAGAGCCCGACCGCGGTCAAGCCGGGCGTGCCCCCCGCGGCGGCCGCATCGCCCGGCGGACCCGCGGCCGCCGGCGCGCGCCCCGCGCCCCCCGCGGTTGCGGGCGCGGCAGCGGGGGCCGTCGCCGGCTCGGTGCCGCCCCCCGGCGCGCCGCCGCAGACGACCGAGATGCCGGCGCTGACGCCGCCCGGAGCGCCGCCGGCCGCCGCCGGCCAGGTTCTGCCGCCACCGTCGCTGGGCCGGAAACCAGAGAGCGCCCGCGACCAGCGCCGCCGCGCCCGCGACGAACAGCGCGCCAAGCGCAACGAGCAGCGCCTGCAGCGCCGCGAGGAGATCAAACGGCACAAAGAGGAGCGTGTCACCGCCCGCGCCCAGCGCAAGGGGCAGCCCGCGCCGCCCGCCGCCGTGCCCGCTCCCGGCGTCCCTGGACAGCCCGCCGCGGCCGCCGCGCCGGCGCCAGCGCCGGAAAAGCAGAAGACCTTCTTCGGGATCAAGTACGGCGGCAAGCGCAAGCAGGAGGCCGCGCAGGCCGAGCAGCGCCTCGCCGCCGCCCGCGAAGCGAACGAACGCGAGCTGGCGCGGGCGCGGGCGGCCCAGCAGCCGCCGCAGCCCGGCCCCGGCGTAACGGTGCCGGCGCCCCTTCCCCCGATGCCTTCCGTGCAGCCCCCGGCATCGCCGCCAGCGCCGCCGCCGGCGATGCCGGAGCCACCCGCTATCCCCGAGCCAATCGCGGCCCCGGCTCCGATCGGTGGCGTCGCGCCCGCGGCTCCCGGCCAGTACGACCCGGCCGCGGCCGAGCAGCGCGTCCGCGACAAGGTCGAGGAAGTCCGCCGCGAGGAGCAGCGGATCCGGGCCGAGGCCGACCGCCGGATCGAAGCGGCGGAGAATCTGCAGAACCAGGCGCAGTTTGGTGCTCAGCCCGCCGCCGAGCAGGCGACCGGCAGTTTCGACACCGTCGCCCCCGGCCAGTCGCAGGAGTTCGCTGCGGTGCCGCCGCCACCCGCCGGCTTGACCCCGGTCGAGCCGCTGCAGGCGCCGCCGGGATCGCCGCAGCCGGGCCCCCCGCCCGCCGACATGAAAACCGCCGAACAGCGGCTGCAGGATGAGCGCGAGGCCCGCGAGCGCTCGATGGCGGAGGCGGAGGAACGCCTGCGCCAGATCGAGGAGCGGACGAAAGCGGCCGAACAGCGCGCCGCCGAGGCGAAACGCCTGGAAGAGCTGCGCACCGAGGAAGAGGCGCACCACCAGCGCCTGCGGGAGATGCAGGAGAGCGTCGCCGCCGCCGAAGAGCGCGCCCGCGAGGCCGAGCGCAAAGCGGCCGAGGCCGAGCAGGCCGTGGTCCACTCGATCGGGGGCGCGCCGCAGCCGACGGCAGCGGATCTTGCGCCGCCGCAGCCAGCGCCGCCGGCCTTCGAGCCGCCTCCTCCGATCACCGAGCTAGCGCCTTCGCAACCGTCCCTGCCACCGCGGCCGTCGGAGCCGCCACCGGTCCCGCAGCCGCCGTTGCCCGAGCCGCCCGGCCCGCCGCCCGAGCCGCCGCCGCCGTTCGAGCCGCCCGCGCCCGCGCCGGTTCCGCCACCGCCGCCGTTCGAGCCCCCCGCTCCGCCGCCGCCGGGACCGCCGCCGGCACCAGAGCCGCCGGCACCCGCCGCGGGTGGTGTCGCCGCGGGCGCGATCAACCTCAACACGGTCACCTTCGAGCAGCTGCGCGGGGAGAACCTCTCGGTCACCCAGGCGACCAGGT
Source organism: uncultured Conexibacteraceae bacterium (assembly GCA_964540905.1). Classification (GTDB taxonomy): domain Bacteria; phylum Actinomycetota; class Thermoleophilia; order Solirubrobacterales; family 70-9; genus VAYN01. The sequence goes on from CAZIOS010000013.1 coordinate 2,049, forward strand.
TGCTCGCCCACCGCGAGCGCCTGGGCGGCTTCCAGTCGGTCGACGACCTCGACCAGGTCGCCGGCTTCCCCCACGATCTCCTCGATGAATTGAAGAGCCGCTCCACGGTCTGACTGGCGGCCCCAGAGGTCGCCTGGCGGTGTCCTCGTCGCTCATGTGCGGAGCACACTCGCTCCTTCGTCCTGGCCAGGCGACCTCTGGACCTCGCCGGTCAGACCGCGACCGTCGTTAGCTCCCGTACTTCTCCAGGAGCTTCAGCCAGATCTCGCTGCGGGTCGGGTAGGCCGCAACCGCGTGGCGCAGCTGCTTCAGGGGCACTTCGGCGACGATCGCGACCGTCGCCGCCTGCAGGAAGTCGGCGGTCTCGAAGCCGCTGAAGGTGGCGCCGACGACGATCCCGCGGGCCTGGTCGACGACGATCCGCGAGGTGCCGCCGGTGTCCTTGCCCTGGAAGCTGGCGCCGGCCGAGCCGTCGGTGGGGACGTCGATCGCGATCGCGTCGAGGCCGGCCTCGCGCGCCTGCGCCAGCGTCTTGCCGGCGGCCGCGACCTGGGGATCGGTGAAGGTAACGCGGGGGGAGCCGAGCCCTTCGGCCACCGCCTCGACCTCGTTGCCGAGCAGGTTTTCCGCCACCACCCAGGCCTGGTACTTGCCGATGTGGGTGAACAGCGCCCGGCCGTTGACGTCGCCGATCGCGTAGAGCCAGTCGCGCTCGCCGACCCGCAGCCGCGCGTCGGTGGTGAGGAAGCCGTGCTCGTCGGTCTCGACCCCGACCGAGTCGAGGCCGAGCTGGCCGCTGTGGGGAACGCGGCCGACGGCGACGAGGATCTCGGCCGCCTCGAGCCGGCCGCCGTCGCCGAGCTCGACGACGACGCCGGGTCCGCCGGGGCTGACCTTCGCCGCCAGGGCGCCGGTGCGGACGTCGACGCCGAAGTTCTCGCGCAGCGAAGCCGCCACTTCCTCGCCGGCGAACGGCTCCTCGCGGGAGAGCAGATGCTCGCCGCCCTCGACCAGCGCCACCCGCGTCCCCAGCGAGGCCCAGGCCTGCGCTAGCTCGCTGCCGACCGGGCCGCCGCCGAGCACGATCATGCTCTCCGGCACCGTCTCGGCGCTGGTCGCCTGGCGGTTGTTCCAGGCCGCGACCGAGTCGAGGCCGTCGATCGGCGGCATCGCGGCGCCGCTGCCGGTGGCGACCACGACCGCCTTCGCCGCGGTGAGGACGTCGTCGCCGACGGCGACTCGGCGCTCGCCGTCGAGCCGCGCCTCGCCGCGGAAGAGGCCGATCCCGCGTTCTTCGAGCCAGGGCAGCTGGGCCGAGTCGTCGCGATGGTGGACGACCTCGTCGCGGCGCGCCAGCACCGCCTGGGCATCGAGCTCTCCGGTCACCGCCTGCCCGACCCCGGGCAGGCGCCGCGCCTCGGCGAGGACGTCGGCCGGGCGCAGCAGCGCCTTCGAGGGCATGCAGGCGTAGTAGGAGCATTCGCCGCCGATCAGCTCGCGCTCGACGATCGCCACCCGCAGGCCGCCGTCGGCGAGGCGGCCGGCGCAGACCTCGCCGGCGGGCCCGGCGCCGAGCACGATCGCGTCGTATGCCTTCTCGCTCACGCGGTCACCATTCCCGACACCGTACAATTCCAAGCGCAGCATGCACGGGGGGCGACAGGCTTCGACGTGGTCGACTCGTGCGAACGGTTGCAGGTCGAGGTTGCCGGAGGCCTCGTTAAACCCCGGCACAAACCAATACGTGCGGACCATGAGTTCGCCCTCGCCGCTTAGCTAAAACTAAGCGCTGTGAGAGTCGGTCCTCCCTCGCCCGCAGGGAGGGGAGCCGGCTTCAGAACGCGGGCTCACCCAGGCGGATCGCCCCGCCCGCCAGGGGAAATTCAAGGGGCTCGGTCTCCCGCAGTGCCCGCCGGCGCGGACCCCGGGAGACGAGAACCAAGCGCCGGCTAAACCTGTAGACGCCTTTGCACCGCGGCCGCGGATCCGAGTTCGAATCTCGGCGCCTCCATCGGACCGCCCATCCACCCCTAGCGGGGAGGATGGGCGCTGATCCAGGCCAGTACCTCGGCGGCATCGCGGTCGGGCGGGAAGACGGGATAGAAGGCCTTGACGATGGTGCCGGCGTCGGCGACCAGGGTCAGCCGCCGGTAGAGGGTCATTCCGGCGGCCTCGAAGGTCGGCAGGCCAAGCGCACCGGCGAGCGCCAGTCCGGGGTCGCCCAGGAGCGGGAAGGGGATGTGCTCGCGGCCGGCGAACTCGCTCTGCTTGCCGGGGTCCTGGGCGCTGATGCCGACAACGGCGGCGCCGAGGCGCTCGAACTCGGTCAGCGCGTCGCGGTAGGAGCAGCTTTGTGGGGTGCAGCCCCGCGCCCCGGGGATGTCGTCCCAGCCAGCGGGCAGCGGCTGCCCCGGGACCCCCGTGCGGGGGTAGACGTAGGCGACGAGGCGCCCGCGCGCGAGCTGCGCCAGGTCGGCGGTGCCGCCCAGGGTCGAGGGCAGAGTCAGCGCCGGCAGAGCCGTTCCCGGCAGATGGTCGGCGGCGCCGTCGTCTTTGGGGATGGGCAGGCCGGCGGGAAGGGAGGTGAAGTCGGCGGCCACGCCGGAATCATCGCAAGGGCCGCATCCAGCCACGCGCGTAGGCTGCCGCGGATGGGCCTCTACGTTGCCTTCCTGCGCGGGATGAACCTCGGCGGCCGGCGGATCAAGAACGAGGATCTGCGGGCCGAGTTCGAGCGGCTTGGCTTCGTCGCCGTCGCGACCTTCCGCGCCAGCGGCAACGTGATCTTCGACGCCGGCGCGGCCGGGGCGAGCGCGGCGGCGCTGAGCGAGCGGATCGAGAGCGGCCTTGGCGAAGCGCTCGGCTACGAGGTGCCGGTCTTCCTGCGCAGCGCCGCGGAGGTGGCGGCGATCGCCGCCCAGCGTCCCTTCGCGTCGCGGCTCCTCGGCGCCTCGAAGGGCAAGCTGCAGGTCCTGCTGCTGGCGCGGCAGCCGGCCGCCGCCGCCCGCGCGAAGGTGCTGGAGCTGGCCGACGACGAGGACCGCCTGGCGCTCGCGGGCCGCGAGCTCTACTGGCTCCCCAGCGGCGGCGTCAGCGAATCCGAGCTCGACCTGAAGGCGATCGACGCCGCCCTCGATAAGGGCACGATGCGCACCATGGGCACGATCGAGCAGATCGCCGCCCGGCACTGCTCCGGCTGATCTGCCGTGAACGATTGCTGTTGCCAGAGCAACAGCAATCGTTCACGGCGTGTCGGCGAGGTCGGCGCGGGGGAGGGCGGCGAGCTCGAACTCGCGGCTGACGGCGGCGATCTCCTCCGGTAGGCCGGCGAGGCCGACGTTGGTGACGAACTCGAGCGGCTGGCCGAGCGGGCGGAAGAAGTTGTCGTAGTGGGTGGGGACGATCGCGCGCGGCTGCAGGCGGTTGAGGATCCGCTGCCAGTAGTCGGCGGTGAAGCTGCGGCCGGCGACGCCGGCGAGGAAGAAGTCGACCTTGCGCTCGCGCACCGCGTCATCGATCAGGTTGGCGCTGCCCTGGTGGTAGAAGCGGACGCCGGCGACCGCGATCGAGATCCCCCAGACCTGGCCGCAGCGGTAGGCGCCGGGGGAGAGCGAGTCGAGGTGCTCGCAGCTGAGTTCGCCGTCGTAGGGGACGGCGAGGCCGAGCAGCAGCTTCGAGTGGACGCTGGGGGTGAAGGAGACCTCGAACGGGCCCAGCTCGTAGGTCCGGTAGGGCTCGACCTCGACCGCCCGCTCGGCGAGGCCGTGCAGCGCCATCAGCTTGAGCAGCGAGCGCGAGCCGTAGGCGCGGCAGCCGCAGCGGCGGGCGATCGCCGGCGCGTCGACCGCGTGGTCGAAGTGGGTGTGGCCGACGAGGACGCCGACGGTCTCGCCGGGGGCGCCGAGGAAGCGCTCCAGAGCCGCCGGGTCGGGGGTCGCCGGGCGCCGCAGCACCAGGTCGCGGAAGGGCACGCGCGAGAGGTAGGGATCGACGAAGAGCGTCCGGCCCTCGTAGCTCAGCCGGTAGCCGGAGACCCCGAGCCACTCGACCTCGAGCCCGGCCGGCAGCGCCAGCGGCCGCGCCTCCAGCTCGGCCAGGGCCTGGCAGTCGGCGCGCTCGGAGGAGCGCCGGGTCGCCCGCGCCCGCGCCAGCTCGCCCAGGTGTCGCAACGGGCCCGCCACCCCGGGAAGGCTACGCTCGGCCGATGGCGATCGCCACCGCAACCTCGCTCGACGTCCACGTCGGCGGCAAGCTGCTCTTCGCCGACGTCTCCTTCAAGCTCGAGCCGCGCGAGCGGATGACCCTCTCCGGCCGCAACGGCGCCGGCAAGTCGACGCTGCTGCGGGTGCTGGCCGGCGAGCTCGAGCCCGATTCCGGCTCGCTCTCCCTGCAGCGGGGCGCTCGCATCGCCCTGCACGACCAGCGGCCGCCGCGCGAATCGAAGGCCTCGCTCGGCGACTACGTCTTCTCCGGCCGCGGCGACATGCTCGCCGCCGAGGCGGAGCTGGCGCGGCTGGAGGCGGAGATGTCCGGCGGCGCCAGCGGCGAGGAGACGATGGCCGCCTACGCGGCGGCGCAGCAGCGGCTGGAAGCGGGCGGCGGCTACCGCTGGCGCGACAATGTCCTCAGCGTCCTGCGCGGCCTCGGCTTCGAGCCCGAGCAGGCCGAGCGGCAGCTCGCGACCTTCTCCGGCGGCGAGCTGACCCGGGCCTCGCTGGCGCGGGCGCTGGCCAGCGGCCCCGACCTGCTGCTGCTCGACGAGCCCACCAACCACCTCGACATCCCCTCGCTGGAGTGGCTCGAGCGCTACCTGGTCGACCTCGACGCCGCCGTCGTCCTCGTCGCCCACGATCGCTGGTTCCTGGAGGCGGTCGGGACCTCGGTGCTGGAGCTGGAGGCGCAGCGGGCGCGCTTCTTCGCCGGCCCCTGGCACGCCTGGCGCCAGGAGCAGGCGGCGCGCCAGATCGCCCTCGGCAAGGCGATCGAGCGCCAGCAGGCGGAGATCGAACGGATGGAGCGCTTCGTCGAGCGCTTCCGCTACAAGGCGACGAAGGCCAAACAGGCGCAGTCGCGGCTGAAGCAGATCGAGAAGCGCAAGCGCGACGGGCCGCGGAGCGAACGCAGCGACAACCGCCGCCTGCGCTTCTCCTTCGCGCCGCCGGAACGGCCGGGGCGGGTGGTGCTGAAGATGGTCGAGGCGACGATCGAGGTGCCGGGGCGGACGCTGCTCTCCGGCGCCGCGCTCGAGGTCGAGCGCGGCGAACACGTGGTCCTGGTCGGCGCCAACGGCAGCGGCAAGACGACCCTGATCGAGACCCTCGCCGGCCGCCGCGAGCCGGCCGCCGGGATCGTCCGCACGGGCCACAACGTCAAGCTCGGCTACCTCTCCCAGCACGCCGAGACGGCGGCTGGGGCGGGGACCGTGCTCGACGCCGCCGTGCGCGAGACCGGGCTGACCGGGCAGAAGGCGCGCGACCTGCTCGGCGGCTTCCTCTTCTCCGGCGCCGATGCCGAGAAGCAGCTCTCGGACATCTCCGGCGGCGAGCAGCGGCGGCTCTCGCTGGCGATCCTGGTCGCCTCCGGCGCCAACGTGCTGGTCCTCGACGAGCCCACCAACCACCTCGACATCGAGAGCCGCGAGGCGCTCGAGGACGCGCTGACCGAGTTCGAGGGGGCCGTCGTCCTGATCTCCCACGACCGCGCCCTGCTGGAGGCGGTCGGCAGTCGCACCCTGGTCTGCGAGGGAGGCGAGCTGCAGAGCCACCCGACCGGCTGGGCCGAGTACCAGCGCCGCCGCGACGAGCGCGAGGCGACGGCCAGCGCCGCCGCCAAGCCGCCACCCAGCGCCAACGGCGGCGGCAGGTACAGCGCCACCAAGCCGGCCCAGAAAGCGGCTCGCAAGGCGGCCCGCCTGGAGCAGCGGATCGAGCGCGCCGAGGCCGAGCTGCGGGCGGTCGAGGAGGAGCTCGCCGACCCCGCCGCCTGGTCGGGCCCCGGCCGCACCGAGCGCGCCAACGAGCGTCACACCACCGCCAAGCGCGCCGTCGAGGAGCTCTACCGGGAGTGGGAGGAAGCCCAGGCGGCGGCCGAGGCCTGAGGGCTCTCGGGGGCGGATCCCGGCGGCGGCCTCAGAAGACGATCGTGCGGTCGCCGTCGAGCAGGACGCGGTCGTCGAGGTGGGCCATCACCGCCCGCGCCAGCACCAGGCGCTCGATGTCGCGGCCGATCCGGACCAAGTCGGGGACCTCGTCGCGATGGCTGACCCGGGTCACGTCCTGGTCGATGATCGGGCCGGCGTCGAGGTCGGCGGTGACGTAGTGGGCGGTGGCGCCGATCAGCTTGACCCCGCGTTCGTGGGCGCGGCGGTAGGGGTCGGCGCCGACGAAGGCGGGCAGGAAGCTGTGGTGGATGTTGATCGCCGGCGCGTCGAGCGCGGTGAGGAAGCCGTCGGAGAGGATCTGCATGTAACGGGCGAGGACCAGCAGGTCGACCTCGCCGAGGACCTCCAGTGCCCGCCGCTCGGCGCTTTCGCGGTGACCCGGCTCGACCGGGACGTGGTGGAAGGGGAGGCCGACCGCCTCCACCTGGTCGGCGTGGTCGCGGTGATTGGAGACGACCGCGACCAGCTCGCCGCCGAGCTCGCCGTTGCGCCAGCGCCAGAGCAGGTCGGAGAGGCAGTGGTCCTCGCGCGAGACCATCACCGCGACCCGCTTCGCGTAGCTGGACTCGGCGAAGCGGTGCTCCATCGCCAGCGGTCCGGCGATCTCCTCCTGGAAGCGCCGCTGCACCTGCCCGCGCTCGCGCTCCGGCACCGAGTCGAAGACCATCCGCATGAAGAACCGCCCCTCGGCGGTCGAGTGCTGGTCGGCGTCGACGATGTTGAGCCCGGCGTCGGCGAGGAAGCCGCTGACGGTCGCGATCAACCCCGGCCGGTCGGGGCAGGCGAGCAGCAGCCGCGATGTCGAGTGCTCCGCGATCCGCGGATGATGCCGCTTTGCGCAAGATTTCCTTCAGTGCCTGCCGGCGGGCGGGCGATTTCGTGCCTGGGCTCGTGTCGATCGGCGCTAGGGATCGCCGTTGAGTGATGGCGCGCACACTGCGGGGCCGCGAATACCGCGACGGTCCCGCGCTTGCTCACAAAACGCACACATATCGTTCCTGTCCTCCTGGGCGCCCTTGCCTTTCCCGCGGCCGCACTCGCCGCCGGCAGCGCCGGCGGCGACGCCGCCGTTGGCATCGACAACGCCAGGGTCGTCCACATCGCGCCGCTGCAGCGGCCGGTGAACCGCTTCCGGCGTCTGGTCCACACGGCGGCACTGCGGATCGAAGCCAAACGGCGGGCGGCGGTGCGGCGCGAACGGCGCGAAGCCTTCGCGACCCTGCCCGGCGGCGTCTCGATCGCCACCCTCGAAGCGATCGCCGCCTGCGAGTCCGGCGGCGACCCGACCGCGGTCTCCGCCGATGGCACCTACCGCGGCAAATACCAGTTCGACCAGGGCACCTGGGAATCGGTCGGCGGTCATGGCGACCCCGCCGCCGCCCCCGCGGCCGAACAGGACTACCGCGCCGCCCTCCTCTACACCCGCTCCGGCTCCAGCCCCTGGCCCGTCTGCGGCTAGAGCTTGCACACCTACGGCCGCCGCGGCTGCGACGATGCGCGCGATGAGCGCGGAGGAGCAGATTCCGGCGGCGCCGGATCCCAAGGGCCCCCAGCGCAAACCGCCGCGGGAGGCGATCGCCGAGGCCCAGGTGCGGGCGCCGACCCGCGGCAACCGCAAGCTGGAGTCGTTCCTCGAGGCGGTCAACGACGACGAGCAGGTGCGGGGCTGGTGGTACATGGCCCAGGTCAACGCCGAGCGGCTGGGGATGTCGGACCACTCCTGGGTCCACATGCAGATCGTCCTCAACATCGCCCTGCGGCTGCTGCGGCTGCTGGTCAAGGCCGGGGTCGAGCCGGCGATGGTCAGCGATCACGCGATGTCGCCGCGCGACGCCGAGGTCGTCGTCGCCGGCGGCGCTCTGCTGCACGATGTCGGCATGTCGATCCACCGCGCCGACCACGAGGAGTACAGCCTCTTCCTCGCCGAGGGTGCGCTCGACCGCCTCCTCGCCAGCTCCTACAAGCAGCCGCTGCGGACCGTGGTCGCGGCGGAGATCCTGCACGCGATCATCGGCCACCGCCGCCGCGGCGAGCCGTACACGGTCGAGGCCGGCGTGGTCCGGGTCGCCGACGCGCTCGACATGGCCCAGGGCCGCACCCGGATCCCGATCGAGGCCGGCCACGAGGGGATCCACTCGATCTCCGCCGCGGCGATCGACGAGGTCCGGATCGAGGCCGGCGAGGAGCGGCCGGTGCGGATCGAGATCGAGCTCAACAACTCGGCCGGGATCTTCCAGGTCGACGACCTGCTGGCGACGAAGATCCGCGACACCCCGCTCGAGGGCCAGGTCGAAGTCGTCGCCAAGATCGAGGGCGAGACCGAGAAACGCCTCTTAAGCGGCTTCAGGCTTTCCTGACGAGTCGCAACGGCCGTCAGGCAAGGACGCAGGGAGCGTGGCGTGCTCCGCACGCGAGCGACCGAGGACGCTGCCTGGTGGCCGTTGCGGCCGTCAGCCGTAGCGTTGGAGGTCGGAGCGGCGCTGTTCCTTGCGCTTCTCCAGCTTGCCCTGGATCAGCGACATCACGATCACCAGGACGGCGAAGAAGACGATCACGCCGAAGCAGAAGAAGGTCACCGTCTTGTCGGTGGTCGGCCCAGCCAGGCCGACGCCGTCGTCGGCGAATGCCGCCGGCGCCGCGAGCAGCATCAGGGCCCAGATCGAGAGCAGGGCTGAGGCGGTGCGCTTCACGCGCGGCAATCTAGCGCACCGGCCCCCGGCCGGACCGGCTTTGCCGCAAATTGGAGGCGCGGAGCCTGTGAAAATCCTGTGAACGCAGGCGATTTTGCCCTTGCCGGTCCCCGCCAGGGCATACAATCGTCGCGTCTTGCCGGCCCAGGTGCCACCCACTCCAAGCGCCGCCGTCCAACCGTGAACCCACAGCAGACGATCCGGCTGGCGGTCATCGACAGCGACAGCGGCTTTGTCACCGTGCTCGCCAAGCGCGCCGAGATGGCCGGCTGGCAGCTGCGCCACGGCAGCGGCGCGATCCCGCCCGAGGAGCTGGTGGCGATGAAGCTGAACGCGCTCCTGCTCGATCCGGCCCTGCTGGGCGAGGACGGCTGGGGCTACCTGGAGCGGGTCTGCGGGATGCTGCCAGACCTCGGCGTGATCGTCTGCACCAACCGCTCGACCGTCGCTCAGCGGGTCCGCGGCCTGCGGCTCGGGGCCGACGACTGGATCGCCAAGCCCTGCCATCCCGAGGAGGTGATGGCGCGGGTCGAAGCGGTCTCGCGCCGCCGTCGCCGCGGTCGCACCGACGCCGAGGCCGGCCCGCTCGTCGCCGGCGAGCTGGAGATCCGCCCGGACCAATTCCAGGCCTTCGTCGCCGGCAGCAGCCTCGACCTGACCCGGCGCGAGTTCGAGCTGCTGCACCTGCTCGCCGGCGCCAAGGGCCAGGTGCTCGAGCGCGAGGCGATCTACCAGCGGGTCTGGGGATACGCGATGGCTCACGGCGATCGCTCGGTCGACGTCTTCGTCCGCAAGCTGCGCCAGAAGCTGGAGAAGCGCTCGCCCGGTTGGGATTACATCCACACCCACTTCGGCGTCGGCTACCGCTTCGACCCCGAGCAGCTCGGCGCCGCCGAGGCGCCGCTGGCGCCGCCGCCGCTGGACCCGCGGCCGGCGCTCGAGCCCGAACCGGTTTCACAGGTCGTTCACAACAGCTTCACGGCCGGATAACCGACGCCTGTCACATGATCGCCATGCTCGGCGACCATGGCGATCGGAACCGGGGACTCGTCGCAGCGGCTGAACGGGCGCCTGGAGATCCGGCCCGAGGAGCACGCCGCCCTGGTCGACGGCCGCCCGCTGAGCCTGACCATGCGCGAGCTGCAGCTGCTCGTCACCCTCGCCTCGCACCCGCAGCGGATCATGACCCGCGAGGAGCTGTTCAGCGAGGTCTGGGGCAGCCGCCCCCGCCGCGACGACCGCTCGGTTGACGTCTACGTCAGCCGCCTGCGCGCCAAGCTCGGCGAGGCGCTGCCGGATGCCCAGCTGATCCACACCCACAACGGCATCGGTTATCGCTTCTCGCCCGATGGCTGACTCCAGCGCAGGCGCAGGCGCAGGTCTTTTTACATCTTTTTTACATGCTCGACACGGTCAGATAACAAGCTGCCGGCGGGCCGCTGTGAGGGTGGCCACGGTAGACCCGTCACCAACTTAAGGAGATTTGCGTGTCTAAGAGACTTCTCGGCGTCCTATTGGCGGCGCTGGCCCTCACCCTCGGAGTGGCCGCCTGCGGCAGCTCCTCCAGCGACAGCTCCAGCTCGGGCTCGGGCGGCGGCGCCAGCTCACCGCTGGTCGGCGCCGGCAGCACGCTGGTCGCGCCGCTGATGTCCAAATGGCAGTCCGACTTCGCCTCCAAGTCGGAAATCACGGTCACCTACGGGGCGATCGGCAGCGGTGGCGGGATCGACCAGATCACCTCGCGCACGGTCGACTTCGGCGCCTCCGACGCGCCGCTGACCGAAGAACAGTTCGAAGAAGCGAACGCGCAGGGCGAAGTCGAGCAGATCCCCTGGGCGCTGAGCGGCACGGTGCCGGCCTACAACGTCAGCGGCGCGCCGAAGAACCTGAAACTGAGCGGTGAAGTCCTGGCCGGCATCTTCCTCGGCGAAATCACCAGCTGGGACGACCCGGCGATCGCCAAGCTCAACCCCGGCGCCAGCCTGCCGAGCACCAAGATCACGCCGGTCTACCGCAGCGACGGCAGCGGCGACACCTACGCCTTCACCAACTACCTCTCGAGCGTCAGCCCGGCGTTCAAATCGAAGGTTGGCGTCTCGACCCAGGTCAAGTTCCCGACCGGCGTCGGCGCCGAAAAGAACGACGGCGTCGCCGCGGCGATCGGCCAGACCGACGGCGCGATCGGCTACGTCGGCCTCGCCTACGCGGTCTCCAGCGAACTGAACATGCCGCTGGTCGAAAACTCGGCCGGGGAATTCCCCGAACCGGGCGTCGAAAGCGTCGAAGCGGCCGCCGCGGCGGTCAGCAAGATCGGCCCCAACAACGAAATCTCCCTGGCCGAACTGCCGGCCTCGGCCAAGGGCGCCTACCCGATCTCGACCTACACCTACGTGATCGTGCCGCTCGAAACCGAAAAGGCCGAAGAGATGAAGAAGTTCATCACCTACGCGATCACCGAAGGTCAGTCCTACGGCCCCGAACTCGACTTCGCGCCGCTGCCGAAGCAGGTCGTCGCCGCCGGCAAGAAGGCGATCACCAAGATCGGCAGCTAGGTGGAGGCCGGAGCCCTCAGCAACCCAGTCCTGCGGGCCCGGCGCAACCTCACCGACCGCATCGGCGACCCGCTGCTGCGAGGCCTCTCGGGCCTCGCGGCAGCGCTCGCCGTCGCGGTGATCGTCGGCATCGTCTACGAGGTCATCCACCTCGCCTGGCCGGCGATCCAGCGGTTCGGCATCGGCTTCCTCACCACCAACGACTGGAACCCCAATCCCCTCGTCCAGCGCTTCGGCGCGGCGCCGTTCCTCTACGGCACCGTCGTCACCTCGCTGATCGCGATCCTCTTCGCGGCGCCGCTCTCGATCGCGATCTCGATCTACCTGACCGAGCTGGCGCCGGAGCGGGTGCGGCGACCGGTGGCGACCCTGGTCGACATGCTGGCGGCGATTCCGACCGTGATCCTCGGCCTCTGGGGCATCCTCGTCCTCGGCCCGTTCATGCGCGACACGATCGAGCCGGCGCTGAACAGCGTGCTCGGCTTCGTCCCGATCTTCGGCGGCGATCCCTCCGCCTTCGGCTACCTGACCGCGGCGGTGATCCTGACGATCATGGCGACGCCGATCATCACCAGCGTCACCCGCGAGGTCTTCGAGACCGTGCCCGGCGACCTCAAGGAGGCCTCCTACGCGCTCGGCGCGACCCGCTGGGAGATGGTGCGGCAGGTGGTCCTGCCCTACTCGCGGCCCGGCATCGTCGGCGCCACCATCCTTGGCCTCGGCCGGGCGATCGGCGAGGCGATCGCGGTCGCCCAGGTGATCGGCGGCGCCTACCTGATCAACGCCTCGCTCTTCCACACCGGCGGCACCCTCGCCGCCCAGATCGCCTCCCAGTTCCAGAACAGCGCCGGCCTGCAGAAAGCCTCGCTCGCCTACCTCGGCCTGATCCTGCTGGTCTTCGCGGTGATCGTCAACGTGATCGCCCGGGTGATCGTCCAGCGCGGCGGGATCAAGGACATCGACGTCACCGAGACCGAGGCGGCGGCGCTGTGAGCGCCAACCAGCACTCTCTGCTGCTCGACCGCGGCAACCTGAGGCGGCGCAAGCGCTTCAACAGGGCGGTCGAGGCCACCTCGACCGTCGCCACCGTGCTCGCCGTCGCCGTGCTCGCGATCGTCGTCGGCTCGGTCCTGCTGAAGGGGGTCGGGGCGCTCAGCTGGCACTTCCTGACGACGCCGACGGCGCTGTTCGGCGAAAGCGGCGGCGGCATCTCCAACGCGATCGTCGGCAGCGCGATCATCGTCGGCATCGCCGCCGCGATGGCGATCCCGATCGGGGTGCTGGTCGCGATCTACACGACCGAGTTCGCGTCGCCGCGGATCGCCCACCCGGTCCGCTTCGCCCTCGACATCCTCAACGGCGTGCCGACGATCATCACCGGCATCTTCGTCTTCGGCCTGCTGGTCGAGGGCAACAAGCAGAGCGCCTTCGCGGCCTCGGTGGCGCTGGCGATCGTGATGCTGCCGATCGTCGCCCGCACCGCCCAGGAGGTGCTGACGCTGGTCCCGGGGAGCCTCAAGGAAGCCGCGAAAGCGCTCGGGATCGCCCGTTGGCGGACCACGGTGCGAATCACGATCCCGACCGCCGCCGGCGGCCTGATCACCGGCGCCCTGCTGGCGGTGGCGCGGGTGGCGGGAGAGACGGCGCCGCTGATCCTGCTGTCCTCGATCTTCGGTCAGGGCGTCCTCACCAAGCCCGGCGAAGCCCTGGCCTCGATCCCGATCTTCATCTTCCAGGCGTCCGAGTCGCCCAAGCCCGAAGCCCACACCGAAGCCTGGGCCGCCGCCCTCGTCCTGATCGCCTTCGTGCTCGTGCTCAACATCGTCGCCCGTGCCTTCTACGCCCGATCCCGCAAGCGCATGGGGGCCTGATCCCAGCAGCCTGTCCCGCCACCCGAGGAGTAGTCCTACGATGGACGCCAGAGATTCGCGTCGCAACCAAGCCATGACCGAGCCCAACCCAGATCCCCAGACGAATCCCCAGATAGGGTCCGAAACCGCCGGCCCGACGATCTCCGTCGCCGCCGCCGAGAGCGGCAGGGGCCGGCGGCCGCGGGCCGCGACCGGCACCGTCGAGCTGCAGGGGCTCAGCGCCTACTACGGCTCCAACCACGCCGTCCGCGGCGTCGACCTCAGCTTCGACGCCGAGGAGGTGACGGCGATCATCGGCCCCTCCGGCTGCGGCAAGTCGACGATGGTCCGCTGCATCAACCGCATGCACGAAGAGGTCGAGGGTGCCCGGGCCGAGGGCAAGGTCCTGCTCGACGGCCTCGACCTCTACGACCCGCGGATCGACATCGTCGCCGTCCGCCGCGCCGTCGGCATGGTCTTCCAGAAACCGAACCCGTTCCCGACGATGTCGGTCTTCGACAACGTCGTCTCGGGGCTGCGGCTGACCGGCGCCGCGCGCGGCGAGATGGACGATCGGGGGCGCGAAGCCCTGGTCGGGGCCGGTCTCTGGGACGAGGTCAAGGACCGGCTCAAGAGCCCCGGCGTCGGTCTCTCCGGCGGCCAGCAGCAGCGGCTCTGCATCGCCCGCGCGCTCGCGGTCGAGCCCGAGGTGCTGCTGATGGACGAGCCCTGCTCGGCCCTGGACCCGGTGGCGACGCTGAAGATCGAGGAGCTGATCGGCGAGCTGAAGGAGCGGGTCACGATCGTCATCGTCACCCACAACATGCAGCAGGCGGCGCGCGTCGCCGACACCACCGTCTTCATGTTGGGCGGCGCTTTGGTCGAGGTCGGGCCGACCGACAAGCTCTTCACCACTCCCGACGACGAGCGCACCGAGCAGTACGTGACCGGGAAATTCGGCTGATGGCGACGACGATGCGGACCCAGTACCGGGAGGAGCTGGAGCGGCTAGAGGCCAGCGCCCTCGACGGCCTCAACCTGGTCAACACGGCGCTGGAACGGACGCTGGAGGCGATCGAGCACACCGACGTCGAGCTGGCCCAGATCGTCGTCGCCGACGACGACCGCATCGACGGCCGCTACCTGGAGGTCCACCAGAGCCTGATCACGCTGCTGGCCACGCAGTCGCCGGTGGCCACCGACCTGCGGCTGATCTCGGCTCTGCTGCACGTGCTGAAGAACGTCGAGCGGATGGGCGACCAGTGCGTGAACATCTGCAAGCTGCTGCCGCTGACCGGCAACGAGCCGCCGGCCGACGATCGCATGGTCGAGCTGATCCTGGCGATGGGGAAGCAGACGCGGACCCTGATCGCCCAGGCCAAGCGCGCCTTCGCCGAACGCGACGTCGAGCAGGCGCGCGACCTGGTCAAGCAGGACGACCTCGTCGACGACCTCAACCGCCAGTGCTTCCGCCTCGCTCTGGAGATCGGCGAAGACATCGACAGGCGCGAGTGGTCGATGACGATGCTGCTGGCGGCGCGGGCGATCGAGCGGATCGCCGACAACGCGGTCGACATCGGCGAGCAGGTCGCCTTCGTGGTCACGGGCTTGTTCCGGGAGTTCGAGGACGCTTCGCACCCGACGCCTTAGGTTTGCGGACGCCCCGGGGAGGGACACCCGCGGGCGAGGTGTTCGTTCTCGGCATCCCTCCCCGGGTCGCCCACGGAGCCGCAGTGTCAGATCCGATCGGTCTGGGAACATGAGAAAGACGCCCTGATGCTCTGCGCCGCAATAGATATCGGCTCCAACACGACTCGCGTCCTTGTGGCGGAGCCGGTGGACGGGCAGTTGAAGAAGGTGATGGAGCAGCGGGCCTACACGCGGATCAACAAAGCGCTCGGCGAGGACGGCGAGATCCTGCCGGAGAAGGTCGAGGAGGTCTGCGAGGTGGTCGCCACCCAGGTCCGGCTGGCGCAGGAGCTGGGGGCGGAATCGATCCGCTCGGTCGCCACCGCGGCGGTGCGCGAGGCCAGCAACGGCGAGCAGGTGGCGCGGAGGATCGCCGCCGCCTCCGGCGTCCCGGTCGACATCCTCAGCGACGAGGAGGAGGGCCGGCTCTCCTTCATCGGCGCCACCAAGACGCTCGGCCACCCGGTCGAGGGCAAGGTCGGCGTCGTCGACGTCGGCGGCGGCTCGACCGAGGTGATCCTCGGCACCGTCCCCGGCGGGGTCGAGAAGGTGCGCTCCTGGCGGGTCGGCTCCGGCGTCCTCGCCGACGAGCTGATCGCCTCCGACCCGCCCTCGGCGGCGGAGATCCGCAAGGTCCGCGACCGCATCGACGACATCTTCGCGGGGGTCGAGATTGAGCATCCCGGGCAGGCGGTCGCCGTCGGCGGCAGCGCCACCTCGCTGCGGCGGCTGGTCGGCGCGGTGCTCGAGTACGAGACGCTCGAGCGGGGGATCCGGGTGCTCTGCGGCGACCCCGCCGCCGAGGTCGCCCGCCGCTTCGAGCTCGATCCGGTACGGGTCCGCATCCTCACCACCGGCGTGCTGCTGCTGGAGAAGGTCTCCGAGCTGCTCGGCCAGCCGCTGCAGATCGGCAAGGGCGGCCTGCGCGAGGGCGTCATCCTCGATCAGCTCAACGGCAACGCCAACGGCTCCTCGCCGGCCCGCCTCGCCGCCTGACCGGCGCCCCCTGAGCACTTGCTGTTGCCATAGCCCCAGAAAGTGCTCATGCCCTCGTCGGCGGCTAGCCTTGCCGGGTGGCGCGAGCGCGCGAGGTCCCAGGGTTCGACTGCGACGAGCCGTTCGCCGCCGCTGCGGCGCGGGTGGTGCGGGTGCGCGCGGCCGAGGTCTTCGACAACGCGGAGGGGGTGCTCGACCTCGGGGCGATCTCCCGCCTGCACGACATGCGGGTCGCGACCAGGCGCCTGCGGGCGGCGCTCGAGGTGTTCGAGCCCTGCTTCCCGCGCAAGCGCTATCGCTCGGCCCTGAAGCGGGTCAAGCGACTCGCCGACGCGCTCGGCGAGCGCCGCGACCTCGACGTCGAGATCGAGTTCCTGACCGAGTTCGCCACCGGCGCGCCGGCGGCCGACCAGGAGGCGCTGCGGGCGCGGATCGAGCGCCTGCGCCGGCACCAGCGGCGGGTCAACGAGGAGCTCGCCCCGCGCCTGCGGGCGCAGCGGCTGCGCAAGCTGGAGCGGCGGCTGAGCAAGCTGGCGGCGAGGGCGGCGCCGTGAGCGCCCGCGAGGTCGAGGGGCTCGACCTCGGGGCGCCGCTGCGCGCCAACGCGATCCGCATCGTCCGCGCCCGCGTCGCCGAGCTGCAGTGCCATGCCGGCGCCGCCTTCGACCCGGCCGCCGCCACGGCCCAGCACGAGCTGCGGATCGCCGCCAAGCGGCTGCGCTACCTGCTGGAGCTGGTCGGGCCCTGCCTCGGCCCCGAGGCCGAGGCGGGCGCGAGGGCGGCGAAGGAGCTGCAGGGAGTCCTCGGCGAGCTCCACGACTGCGACGTGATGCTGACCAGGACGGCGGCGATCGAGTCGCTCGAGGCCTTCCTGCGGATCCGCCGCGACCTGCTCTTCCGCCGCTTCCGCGGGCTCTGGGCGCGCGAGTCGGAGCTCGGCACCTTCTCGGCGCTGGCCTCGCTCTAGTCACGCGAAGTTCACACCTCGTTCGCGGCCCCTTCACAAGTTTTCCCTGCTAATCGCGGAATCTGTAAGAGACAAAGCGATTAAACGAGAGGGAGACACCGATGACTTCCCGAGTCGACATGCACTGTCATTCCACCGCCTCGCAGCTCTCCAAGCTCGGCGTCCAGCGCTCGCTGGGGCTGCCGGAGTGCGCGACGCCGCCGCCGGAGGTCTACGAGCTCGCCAAGCGGCGCGGGATGGACTTCGTGACGATCACCGACCACGACACGATCGACGGCTGCCTTGAGCTGGCCGACCGTCCCGACTGCTTCGTCTCCGAGGAGCTGACCGCCCGCTTCGCCGGCGAGCCCCAGGCGGTTCACGTCCTCTGCTACGGGATCACTCCCGGAGACCACGAGTGGCTGCAGGCACATTCCGGCGATGTAGAGGCCTGCGCCGCATACCTTCACGAGGGCCGGGGGCGGGGGATCGCCAGCGCCCTCGCCCATCCCTTCTTCAATGTCGCAGCGCCCCTGACCCGGCGCCACAGGCGCCGCCTGGCGGAGCTCTTCCCGATCTGGGAGGTCCGCAACGGGTCCCGGGCCGCGGAGCTGAACATGCCCGCCGCCGTCTACGTCGATACGCACGGCGGCACCGGCATCGGCGGCTCCGACGACCACGCCGGCGTCGACATCGGCCGCACCTTCACCGAGGCGCCCGATGCTCGCACGCCGGAAGAGTTTCTGCGCCACCTGCTCGACAGCGACGCCGAAGCGGGGGGCGAGCAGGGCAGCGCCGCCAAGTGGACCCACGCGGCGATGGCGCTGGCGACCCGCGCCCTCGCCCTCGACGGCGAGGCGGGGGAGGGCGGTGGCGCCCCGGACCCAGCGGCGGTCTTGAAGATGGCCGAACGGGTGATCCGCGAGGGGGCCGCCCGCGAGGGCAAGGTCGCCGCCGACATCGGTCCCGACGACGCCCGCTGCCTGCTCGAGGCCTGGCTCGGCGGCGTCGGCCTGGAGCCGCGCGGGCGCGAGCTGCTCGCCTACCTGCAGTCCGACGGCTTCTCCCACGCCGACCTCTACCGCCGCGCCCGCCGCATCCACGACCGCCGCCTGCGCGCGGCCGTCGAGGGCGGTGCCGAGGCGATCGCCGCGGGCGACTACCCGGGTGCCCTCAACGGCTTCTTCGAGGCGCTGGTGCCGGCGCTTCCCTACGCGCCGGCGACCGCCTTCCTCGGCGCCGAGAAGGCGAAGCTCTCCACCCGGGAGGGGGAGCGGCGGCGGGTGGCGCTGATCGTCGACGGGATCGGCTCGATGCACGGCGTCACCCACACGATCGAGCAGATCCGCGAGCGCGGCGTGCCCGGCTTCGACGTCGACGTGATCGGCACCGACCCCGGCGTCGACCGCCGGCTGCCGGCCGCGACCGAGCTCGAGGTGCCCTTCTACGCCGGCATGCGCCTTGGCGTCCCCGGCCTCCCCGACCTGGTCGAGACCCTGGCCGAGGGCAGCTATGACCTGATTCACGTGACGGCGCCCGGCCCGGCCGGGATCGCCGCCACCCTGCTCAGCCGCGTCACCGGCGTGCCGCTGCTGGCCAGCTTCCACACCGAGCTCGCCACCTACGCCGGCATGCGCAGCGGCGACGGCAACCTCGAGGCGATCTCGCGGGTCGCCCTCGGCGCCTTCTACGCCGCCCCCGGCGTCGTCCTCTCGCCGAGCCCCGCCGCCGACCGCTCGCTGATCGGCCTCGGCGCCGAGCAGGCGCGGATCGGGCGCTGGGAGCGCGGCGTCGACGTCGAGCGCTTCGACCCCGCCAAGGCCGACCGCGACGCCTACCCGGGCGAGATCAAGGTCCTCTACGCGGGGCGGCTGACCCGCGAGAAGGGGGTCGACCTGCTGGCCGAGAGCTTCCTCCGCGCCCGCGCCTCGGACCCGCGCCTGCACCTGCTGCTGGCCGGCGGTGGGCCCGAGGAGGCGGAGCTGCGGGGGCGGCTCGGCGAGCACGCGACCTTCCTCGGCTGGCTCGGCGGCGAGGAGCTCGCCCGCGCCTACGCCAGCGCCGACGTCTTCCTCTTCGCCAGCAGCACCGACACCTACGGCCAGGTGATCCTCGAGGCCGGCGCCAGCGGTCTGCCGGTGGTCGCCGTCGCCGAGGGCGGTCCGGCGGCGCTGATCGAGAACCGCCACAACGGCCTGCTCTGCCGGCCCGACCCGGACCACCTGGCGGGCTCGCTGCTGCAGCTCGCCGCCTCGCCGCAGTTGCGGCAACGGCTCGGCTCGGCCGCGATCGCGGCGACCCGGGCGCGCTCCTGGGAGCGCTCGATGAGCCAGCTCGCGGTCGGCTACCGGCGGGCGCTGGAGGCGGCTCCGGCGCGGGCGCGGCAGGCCGTCACCCAGGCCGCCTGAGCCGGGGAGAGCGCCGACGGTGCCACAGTACGATGGGTCGATCGACGATCCCGCCCTCTATTTCAACCGCGAGCTCTCCTGGCTCGACTTCAACCAGCGGGTGCTGGAGCTAGCCGAGGACACCGAGGTGCCGCTGCTGGAGCGGCTGCGCTTCTGCGGCATCTACGCCTCCAACCTCGACGAGTTCTTCATGGTCCGGGTCGCCGGCCTCTTCGACCAGCTCGACGCCGGCATCGACGCCCGCGGCCCCGACGGCTTCGCCCCCAGCGAGCAGCTCGACGCGATCCAGGCCCGGGTGCTGGAGCTCGACCGCCGCCTGCACTCCTGCTTCGGCGGCGTCCTGCGGCCGGCGCTGGAGGCGGAGGGGATCCGCATCGTCACCCTCGCCGACGCCGACGAGGCGGAGCGGCGCGAGATCGACGCCCGCTTCCACGAGCAGGTCTTCCCGGCGCTGACGCCGCTGGTGATCGGCCTCGGCCGCCCCTTCCCCTACATCTCCAACCTCTCGCTCAGCCTTGGCGTGCTGCTGCGCGACCCCGAGAGCGGGGTCGAGATCATCGCCCGGGTCAAGGTCCCGAAGGAGCTGCTCGGGCGCTTCCTCCCGGTCGGCCAGGACGGCAAGTCCTTCGTGCCGCTCGAGGAGGCGATCGCCGCCAACCTCGACGTCCTCTTCCCCGGCACCGAGGTGATCGACCACGGCTACTTCCGGGTCACCCGCGACGCCGACTTCAACATCAGCGACGAGGCCGACGACCTCCTGCAGGCGGTCCAGGACGAGCTGCGCCGGCGCCGCTTCGGCGAGGTCGTGCGGCTGGAGATCGCCGCCGGCATGAACCCGACCCTGCGCGAGCAGCTGATCGGCGCCCTGCGGCTCGAAGACCGCGAGGTCTACGACGTCGACGGCCTGATCGACCTCGGCGACGTCGGCGCGATCGCCGACGTGCCCGGCCACGCCGAGCTGCGCTACTCGCCCTGGTCGCCGGTGACCCAGCCGCGCCTGCAGGGGGAGGACGAGGAGCCGGTCGACATCTTCGCCGCGATCCGCCAGCGCGACCTGCTCGTGCACCATCCCTACGACTCCTTCTCGAGCTCGGTCGAGCGCTTCGTCGAGCAGGCGGTGGCCGACCCCGACGTGCTGGCGATCAAGCAGACGGTGTACCGGACCAGCGACGACTCGCCGCTGGTGCCGTCGCTGATCCGCGCCTCCGAACGCGGCAAGCAGGCGGTTTGCATGGTCGAGCTGAAAGCGCGCTTCGACGAGGAGGCCAACATCCACTGGGCGAAGTCGCTGGAGGAGGCGGGGGTCCACGTCGTCTACGGCATCCCCGGCCTCAAGACCCACGTCAAGGCGATCCTGGTCGCCCGCCGCGAGGGCGAGCGGGTGCGCGAGTACGTCCACATCGGCACCGGCAACTACCACCCGAAGACGGCGCGCCTCTACACCGACTTCGGCCTCTTCACCGCCGACCCCGACATCGGCGCCGACGTCGCCGAGATGTTCAACTTCCTCACCGGCTACGGCCGCCCCGCCGCCTACCGCAAGGTGCTGGTCTCGCCGACGACGATGCGCGATCGCATCGTCGAGGAGATCGAGCGCACGGTCGTCGCCCACGCGGCCGGGGAGGAGGCGCGGATCGCCCTGAAGATGAACTCGCTGGTCGACGCCGGCTGCATCCGGGCGCTGTACGAGGCCTCGCGGGCGGGGGTGCGTGTCGACCTCAACGTGCGCGGGATCTGCTGCCTGCGCCCGGGTGTGCCGGGTGTCTCGGAGAACATCCGCGTCGTCTCGATCGTCGGCCGCTTCCTCGAGCACTCGCGCGTCTACACCTTCCAGCGCGGGGCGGAGACGCGGGTGCTGATGGGCTCCGCCGACCTGATGCCGCGCAACCTCGACAGCCGGGTCGAGCTGGTCGCCCCGGTCGAAGACCCGGAGCTGCGGGCGGAGATGCTCGACGTGCTCGAGCGCTGCTTCGCCGACAACGCCAACTCCTGGGAGCTCGACGCCGACGGCCGCTGGACCCGCAACGTCGTCCCCGCGGGCGAGCGCCGCAGCGTCCAGGCCGAGCTGCGCGAGCGCTACGCGGCGCGGGCCGCCGAACAGCTCGCGGCGACGGCCGGCTGAGGCCGCGATAAGCCCCGCTCGCCACTAGGATGGCGCCTTGGCGCGCTTCTCCCTCCTCCCTCGAGACCGCACCTTCTTCGACCTCTTCATCGAGGCCGGTCAGAACACGGTGCGGGCGGCGCGCCTGCTCGACCAGATGATGGGGCAGTGGCCCGAGGGGCAGGGGCTCTCGCGGGAGATCCTCAAGGCCGAGCAGGAGGGCGACCGGATCACCCACAACATCATCCAGCGGCTCAACACGACCTTCGTGACGCCGATCGACCGCGAGGACATCTACGGCCTGGCGACGCAGATGGACGACATCGTCGACTTCACCGAGGAGGCCGCCGACTTCCTCGGCCTCTACAAGATCGAGGCGCCGATGGAGCAGGCGGGGGCGCTGACCAAGGTGCTGGTCGGCGCCTGCGAGCAGCTCGCCGCCGGGCTCGAGCACCTGCCCGAGTTCAAGGACCTCGACAGGTACTGGATCGAGATCCACCGGCTCGAGAACGAGGGCGACCGGATCTCCCGCGATGCCGTCGCCTCGCTCTTCTCCAACGGGATCGACCCGATGATCGTGATCCGCTGGAAGGACATCTTCGCGGTGCTCGAGAACGCGATCGATTCGACCGAGACCGCCGCCCAGATCCTCGAGGGCATCGTCATCAAGAATTCGTGAGCTCCGACCTCGTCATCGCGATCGTGATCGCAGCGGCGCTTGTCTTCGGCTTCACCAACGGGTTTCACGACACCCTCGACGTGATCTCGACCGCCGTCTCCACCGGGGCGGCGCCGCCGCAGTTGGCGATTGCGGTGGCGGCGCTGCTCAACTTCGCCGGCGCGTTCCTCTCGGTCGAGGTCGCGACGACGATCGCCCACGACGTCGTCGACGCCGGCCTGATCACGCCCACCGTCGTCTTCGCCGGCCTGGTCGGAGCGATCTCCTGGAACCTCGCCACCTGGTGGCTTGGGCTGCCGTCGAGCTCTTCCCATGCGTTGATCGGCGGGGTGGTGGGAGCGACGCTGGCCGCGGCGGGGACCGGCGCCGTGGTCGGCGGCGGCCTGCTCGACAAGGTCCTGCTGCCGGCGCTGATCGCGCCGCTCGCCGCCTTCCTCGCCGCGGCAGCGCTGATCGCGTTCGCCTACCGGCTGTTCGGCAGGCGCCGGCCGGGCCCTGTGGCCCGCGGCTTTCGCTATGCCCAGATCGCCTCCGGCGGTCTGCTGGCGCTGGCGCACGGCGCCAACGACGTGCAGAAGACCACCGGGGTGATCACCCTGGCCCTGATCGCCAACGGCACCGTGGGCGCCGCCGCCGATCCGCCCTCCTGGGCGGTCGTCTCGGCGGCGGCGGCGATCGCCCTCGGCACCTACAGCGGCGGCTGGCGCATCCTCCGCATGAAGGGGGCGCGGATCATCAAGATGGACCCGGCGCAGGGATTCTCGGCGCAGAGCGCCGGCGCGGCGGTGATCCTGGCCGCGACCTTCCTCGGCTTCCCGATCTCGACCACCCACGCGATCAACGGCGGGGTGATGGGGGCGGGGGTGGCGAGGCGATTCTCGGCCGCACGCTGGGGCATCGCCGGCAACATCATCACCGCCTGGCTCTTGACCCTGCCGGCGGCGGCGGCGATCGGCGCTCTCACCTACGGGATCGCGAGGGTGTTCGGCACGGGCGCGCTGGGGCCGGTGCTGGTGACGGTCGTTGCGCTCGCCGCCGCCGCCGCGCTTGCCCGTCGCACCCGGCGCGGCAATCCAGCTCCGGTGGTTTGAACGAGAAGGTCGTCGTACACTGGAATCGTGCGAACCGCTCGCAATGTAGCGATCGTGATGCTGTTGGCGCTGGGGGTCGCCTTCGCGCCCGCTGGCGGCAACGTCGTCGACACGATCGTCACCGCGATCACGATGGGCTTCCTTGCCGGCATCGCCTGGATGCTCTACACGCTCAGCCGCCAGAACCAGCTCACCCTGGCGACGCTCAGCGACGGCCGCCGGGCGCTTCTCTACGGCGCCTTCGGCCTGATCGCCCTGCTCGTCGCCGGCACCGACAAGCTGTTCGCGAGCGGCGGCGGCACCCTGCTCTGGATCCTCCTCTTCGGCGCCGCGATCGCGGCGATCTGGCGGATCTGGATCGAGGCCAATACCTACTGAGCGCGGCACAGAGCCTCGACTGAGCTCTGACCTTCTGCGCGCCACGCGTGCGCTTTTGCCTGGAACGGTTGACCGGTGTCAGCCAGGACCGTCAGCAGCGCAGGCCACAGGGAGGGAGGGACCGCCTCGGTCGAGTTGGTCGCGGTGGTCCCATTCCTGCTGCTGGCGGTCCTGATCGCGGCCCAGCTCGCGCTCGCCGGCTACACGCTGTGGTCGGCGAGCGTGGCGGCACGAGCGGGGGCGCGGGCGGCGCTGGTGGGCGGCGACGCCGCCAGGGCGGCGCGGCGGGCGCTGCCAGGCTCGATGCGGGACGGGGCCAAGGTCGAAGACGACGGCGAGGTCTCGGTGCGGGTGCCGATCCCACGCCTGCTGCCGGTGCTGCCGCGGCTGGTGGTCGGGGCGCGGTTCGGGCTGGAGCCGGGCGATGGCTGAGCGGGGACAGGCGTCTGTCGAGCTGGTCGCGGCGCTGCCGGCGCTGCTGCTGGCGGCTCTGGTGGCGCTGCAGTTGCTCGCCGCCGGCTATGCGCTGACCCTCGCCGACGGCGCCGCCGAGGCCGGAGCGCTGGCGCTCGCCTCCGGTGGCTCGGCGGCGGAGGCGGCCCGCGACGCCCTGCCGGGGTGGGCGCGGGACGACGTCAGCGTCCGCATCCGCGGCGGCGAGGTCAGCGTGCGACTGCGGCCGCCCTCGCCGCTGCGCGCGGTCGCGGAGCGACTCGCCGTCACCAGCTCGGCCAGCGCCCGGGTGACGAAGTGAGGGCGGGCGGCCCACTCGCCGACGCGCCCACCGTGCTGGTCACGGCGGTCGGCGCTGCCGAGGGCGCGCGGGGTGCCGCCGCGGCGCTGGCCTGCGCGGGCGCCGACGTCGACCGGGCGGCGCTGCTGGTCGAGCTGGGAGGGCGGCCACCGCGCCCGACCCTGCTCGCCTCGGCGGCGGCGCAGCGGCTCGAGGAGCGCCTGGCGGCGCACCTGCCGCGGGTACGGGTCGCCGCCCGCGGCGAGGTCTGCCAGCTCGCCGCCGCAGCGGACGCCGAGGGCCTCGCCGCTGCCGCCGCGGCGGTGACCGTCGCCCGCGGTGCGGTGGCGGTGCTGCGACTGCCACCGGCGCTGCTGCGGACGGCGCTCGCCGACGGCTCCGGCCCACGTCCCGCGGGCGTCCTGCTGCGCGCCGACATCGTCGCCAACCGCCCGCTGCTGGCCCTGACCGTGCGCGACCTGATCGACCGCGACCTCGCCGTCGCGGTGCTCAAGCGGCGGCTGAGCTGGGTCGCCGAGCGCCGCGCCCTCTTCGGCGCCCTGCCGGCCGACGCGGCGGGGGGTCTGCCTCTTTTTGT
Source organism: uncultured Conexibacteraceae bacterium (assembly GCA_964540905.1). Taxonomy (GTDB): domain Bacteria; phylum Actinomycetota; class Thermoleophilia; order Solirubrobacterales; family 70-9; genus VAYN01. The sequence goes on from CAZIOS010000013.1 coordinate 26,920, forward strand.
CCGAGATCGACTGCTCTGCGCCCAGTGCTACCTTGATCTCGATGACCCGGAAGCTAACTCAGGACGAGTTACAGAGCCAGAGCGGAGAGATCATGCGGGCGCTGGATCGAGGTGAGGACTTCCTCCTTATCCGCAACGGCCGTCCGATCGGCGAACTGCGTCCAGTACGCGGCCCCTATTTCGTCCGAACCGCAGATCTGCAGGCCGCCATGGCCAAGGCACCGCGGATCGACTATGGGCGCCTCCGAGCCGACATCGATGCCTTTGTCGACCAGGATCCGACGCCCCGCTGCTGGGACGACTTCTGATCTCGGGCTGATCGACACGTCGGTGGCAGTTGCCCTTGAGTTGCTTGATCTCTCGCGCCTCCCATTTGTCTCAGCCGTTTCCGCATTGACACTCGCCGAGCTCAACTCGGGCTTGTACGCGGCACCAGATGAGGCGGAGCGTGCACGCCGTCAGAGCAATCTCCAGCAAATGGAGTCGAAGGTCCTGACACTTCCATTCGACTCGGTCTGCGCTCGGGCCTTCGGGCGAGTCTTTGCCGCAGTTGCAGCAATTGGCCGGAAGCCCCGGGGGCCCCGTTCAATCGACCTCATGATCGCCGCCACGGCGCTGGCCCACCAGCTGCCGCTCTACACCCTCAACGCCGCCGACCTGCGCGGCCTCGGCGAGCTGATCGAGATCGTCGACCTCGGTCAGTAGGGGTACGTCGGTTCTTCTGGCTGGGGGTGCGGTTCCGAGCTGGTTTTGGCCAGCGCGGCGGCGTGCCAGGTGCCGACGTCCTTGATCCCCTCGCCGTTGGCATCGCCCTTCTTCGAGTCGCCGCTGAAGCTGTAGAGCGGGCGGCCCCTGTAGGTGACCTGGGTCCGGCCGTCGGGGCGCATCACGGTGCCGAGCTTGGCAGGGCCGATCGGCTTGACGCCGGCCGGCACCACCAGTGGGTGCCAGGCCGAGAGGCAGGAGCCGGTGCAGATGAACCTGCCGTGGGTCTCGGCGCTGAGGCTGTAGAGGGTGCGGCCCCCGGTCGTGGTCAGGACCGTCTCTTCGAGCGTCGCGTTTTGCGCCTGCTTCGCCACCAGCTTGGTGGTTGCCGCGCCAGCGCCGGTCGGGATGGCGAGCGCGATTGCCGCCGCCGTCAGCAGGCAGAGGAGTCGGGCAACGGGGCGGGAGAGGCGCGTGGGTGCGAGGCGCATGGAGCTCCTTGGGTCGAGGCCGGTTCAACCGGTCTACGGCGCGGGCCCGGCAAAGGTTCGGTTCCGGTGGCCGAAGGCGCGAAGTCTCCACTTGCCTGACCCGGAATTGCTCACCTGAGCGCGCCACACGTGCGCCTTTGCCCGGCAGCGTTCGCGGACATGGAAGCCGAGCGGCGGAGAGTGGGGAGGGGGAGGGACGAGGAGCGAGGGCAGGCCCTGCTGCTCGCGATCGGCGCGATCTTCGTCCTGCTCACCGGTGCCCTCGCCCTGGTCGCGATCGCCGGCGCGGTGACCGGGAAGGGGAGGGTGCAGCGGGCAGCCGACCTGGCGGCGATCTCGGCGGCGCGTTCGCTGCGCGACGAGCTGCCGCGGCTGCTCTCGCCGCCGACCCTGCCGAACGGGATGCCGAACCCGTCGCACATCGGCAAGGCGCTCTACCTGGCGCGGGCGCGGCTGGCGGCGACGGAAGCCGGCAGGGCGAACGGCGTCGATCCGGACCGCTTGCGGCTCGACTTCCCCGACGCCAGCTCGTTCGCGCCGGTGCGGGCGAGGGCGACGGTGGTCGCGCGCCTCGACCTTCCCGGCAGCCGCACGGCGGTCGAAGCGTCGGCCGTGGCCGAAGCCGCCGCGCCCGCCAGCGGAGCCGCCGGGATGCCGGCGATGGCCAGCGGCGGCGGCTACAGCGGCCCGCTCGTATACCGCAACGGCGAGGGCATGCGCCCGGACGTCGCCGCCGCCTTCGACCGCATGACCGTCGCCGCCCACGCCGCCGGGATCGCCCTTGTCGTCGTCTCCGGCTTCCGCTCCGACGCCGAACAGGCGGCGCTGTTCGCCGCCCATCCCGATCCGCAGTGGGTGGCGCCGCCCGGCCACTCGCTGCACCGCTGCGCCACCGAGCTCGACCTCGGCCCCAGCGACGCCTATTCCTGGCTCGCCGCCAACGCCGGCCGCTTCGGCTTCGTCCAGCGCTACAGCTGGGAGGCCTGGCACTACGGCTTCGACCGCCCGCCGGCGCCCTGCTCGGAGGCCGGCAACGCCGTCGGCCCGGGCAGCGACGGAGCGCTCGCTTCGAGCTCCCTGCCCGCGTTCGTTCCCAGCCAGTTCCGCCAGCCGATCCTCCGCGCCGCCGCCCACTGGGGCGTCTCCGCGGCGCTGCTGGCCGGGCAGCTGATGGCCGAGTCCGGGTTCGATCCCAACGCCGGCTCGCCCGCAGGCGCGGAGGGCATCGCCCAGTTCATGCCCGCGACCGCCGCCGCCTACGGCCTCACCGACCCCTTCGACCCGGTCGCCGCGATCGACGCCGAGGCCCACCTGATGGCGGACCTGATCCGCCGGTTCGGCTCCCCCGAGCTCGCCCTCGCCGCCTACAACGCCGGCCCCGCCCCGGTCGAAGCCTGCCACTGCATCCCCGCTTACCCCGAGACCCAGGCCTACGTCACCCGCATCCTCGCCCTGATCGGCGGCGCCGGCACCGCCGTCGTTCCCAGCTTCGAAGTGAGGCTGGTGGCATGAAGACGATGGACGCTCCCCCGCGGTCGTACTTGCCCATGGATGTGTGGCAATACACATCAGGGTGTATCCTGCCTGAGGTGACTCGAACCAATATCGAGATCGACGATCAGCTGATCGATCGGGCGATGCGCCTCTACCGCCTGCCCAGCAAGCGTGAGGCCGTCGACCTGGCCCTGCGCAGGCTCGTCGGCGAACCGATGAGCCGGGCCGAGGCGCTGGAGGCGGAGGGAACCGGCTGGGGTGGCGCCCTCGACGAGATCCGTGCCCGAGAAGAGATCCCGAGCGGTGATACTGGTCGATAGCTCCGCCTGGGTGGAGTTCCTGCGCGGCACCGGCAGCCCCACTCACCTGCGGCTCCGCTCGGAGCTGGAGGCGGGTACCGAGCTCGCGTCCACCGACGTGATCGTGATGGAGATCCTTGCCGGCGCTCGCGACGACGCCGACCGGGACCGGCTGCGGCGCCTGCTCTACGGCCTCGAGTTCCTCGCGGTCGAGGGGCCGGCCGACTACGAACGCGCCGCCGAGCTGTATCGGCTCTGCCGCAGGGGTGGGGAGACGCCGCGCAAGCTGACCGACTGCCTGATCGCCGCGGTCGCGATCCGCGCCGGCGCGAAGCTGCTCTGCGACGACGCCGATTTCGTCACCATTGCGCGGCACGCCCCGCTGCGGCTGGTCGACCGACCGAGGGCCGGATAGACTGCCGCGCGATGGCAACCGTCGAGGTACAGGGCGTCGAGGGGATGCAGGCTCTGGTCGGGCGGGAGATCGGCCCGAGCGAGTGGCGCACCGTCACCCAGGAGGACATCGACACCTTCGCCGGGCTCTCCGGCGACCACCAGTGGATCCACGTCGATGTCGAGCGGGCCAGGTCCGAGAGCCCCTTCGGCACCACGATCGCCCACGGCAACCTCACCCTCTCGCTGGTCGACGGCTTCCGCGACGAGCTGATCTCCTCCAGCGGCTTCGCGCTTGGCGTCAACTACGGCTGGAACAAGATCCGTTTCCCCGCCCCGGTGCCCGTCGACTCCAGGGTCCGCGCCCGCGCCGAGGTCGTCTCGGTCGAGGAGATCGGCGGCGGCTGGTGGCAGAACGTCACCCGCTTCACCCTCGAGGTCGAGGGCAACGAGAAGCCCTGCTTCGTCGGTGACAGCGTCACCCGCGTGATGGCGCCCGCCGGTTGACGGGCGCCCTTCGCACCTCTCCGGCTACTTGACGGTGAGGGTCCCTTCCATGCCGGCTTCGCGGTGGCCCGGCACGGTGCAGTAGAAGGTGTAGGTCCCGGCCTTGAGGGTGACGACGGTCGAGCTCGAGCCTTCGGTGACGAGTTCGGTCTGGCCGACCGTTTCGCCGCTGGAGCTTTCGATCGCGACGTCGTGGGCCAGGGGCTGGGGGTTCTTGAAGTCGATCGTCACCTTGCCGGCTTTGGCGGTGGCGGTTTTGGTCGTGTAGGCGAGTTCTCCGCCTGGGTCGGCTTCGATGTTGACGGTGGAGCTGGCGCCGGAGCCGCCTGAGGCTTCGCCGCCGCCGGCGCTGCCACCGCTTTCCGAGGTCGTTTCGGTGGCGGTCGATTCGGTCGATTCGGAGCTGCTGGAGGAGCTGCTGCTACCGCACGCGACCAGGGCGATCGAGGCGATAACTAGGGCAAGTGCGACTGCGACCTTCTTCATCTGGGTCCTTTCCCGCGGGGACGGTCGGGTTGACTGTAGCTCGGATTACGACCGGGTCACCCAGTGGGTTCAGCGGCCGGCGAACTCGGGCTTGCCGCCGCCGAAGAAGGCCTCGACCCCGTTGCGGAGATCCTCGGTGGCCATGCTGTCGGCGATCCCGTGGCGCTCCAGCTGCAGGTGCTCGGTGAGGCTGTTCTCGAGGCTGACGCCGCAGAGCCGCTTCGACATCCGCACGTAGTGGGGCGCCATCGCCGCCAGCTTCTCGGCCTTGGCCCGGGCCGCGCCCGCCAGCTCCTCCGCCGCGACGACCTCGCGCACCAGGCCCTCCTCGAGCGCTTCGGCGGCACCGAGGTTGGGGTCCTCGAGCAGCAGTTCCAGCGCCCGGCTGGGGCCGACCACGCGCGGCAGGAAGTAGGTCATGCCGCCGTCGGGCGAGGCGCCGATGCGGCCGTAGGCGCAGGCGAGGAAGGCCGCCTCGGAGGCGATCCGGGTGTCGCAGGCGAGCGCCAGCGAGAAGCCGGCCCCGGCCGCCGGCCCGTTGATCGCGGCGATCACCGGGTAGGGGATCCGCCGCAGGTCGACGATCGCCGCGTGCAGCGCCTCGGCGCCGCGGCGCACTTCGGAGGGCAGGTCGATCTCCTCGTCCTCGACCCCTTTGCGGAACCAGGTGACGTCGCCGCCGGCGCAGAAGGCCTTGCCGGCGCCGGTCACGATCAGCGCCCGCAGCGGCGCCCGGTCGGCGAGCCAGGCGAAGGCGACGGTCAGCTCGCCGATCATCTCCGGGCTCATCGCGTTGAAGGCCTCGGGCCGGTTCAGGGTCAGGGTGCCGATCTCACCCTCGATCTCCAATTGCAGGGTGTTCAGCTGCGGCGGGCTCAGGGTCTGGCTGGTCAATGTGCGCTCTCCGTGTTGGCGTTCGTGGCGTCAGTTTGGCCGAGTGGCCAGCAGCCTACCCTGTGCCCATATGGCGAAAGCGGGTGACAAGGGCGGCCTCTCGCGGGCCGAGCGGATCGCGCAGCAGCGCCGGGCGCTGCCCGACTCGCCCGGCGTCTACCTCTTCCACGGCAAGGGCGACGAGCTGCTCTACGTCGGCAAGGCGCGCTCGATCCGCAAACGCGTCGCCTCCCATTTCTCCGGCGGCGAGCCGCGTCTGACCTCGCGGATCGAGCGGATCGACACCCTGGTCACCGCCAACGAGGTCGAGGCGCTGCTGGCCGAGCAGAGCTTCATCAAGCGCCACCGGCCGCGCTTCAACATCCGCCTGCGCGACGACAAGTCCTACCCCTACGTCGCCGTCAGCCTCGACGAGGAGTACCCGCGGGTCTACTTCACCCGCGAGAAGCACCGCGCCGGCCGCGCCTACTTCGGCCCCTTCTCCAGCGCCAAGCGGGTGCGGGAGACGCTCGACCTGCTCGGCAAGCTGTTCCAGTTCCGCACCTGCGAGGGGGTCGAGCCGGGCCGGCGTTCCGGCAGCCCCTGCCTCGACTACTACATCAAGCGCTGCGGGGCGCCCTGCGTCGGCCACGTCAGCCAGGAGGAGTACCGGCGCAACATCGAGGCGATCGTCGACTTCCTCTCCGGCCGCTACCGCCAGGTCGAGGCGGAGGAGGTGGCGAAGATGGAGGCCGCCGCCGCGGCCGAGGAATTCGAGCGCGCCGCCCTCCACCGCGACCGCCTCAAGGCGATCCGCTCGCTGTTCGAGCGCCAGCGCATCGCCGGCGGCTCGGTCGGCACCGCCGACCTGATCGGGGTCGCGGTCGAGGGCGCCGACGCCAACGCCCAGGTCTTCCAGGTCCGCGACGGCATCCTCGCCGAGCGCCAGAGCTTCTACCTCGAGAACCAGGCCGAACGCGGCGTCGCCGAGGTCACCGAGGAGTTCATCGGCCAGTACTACTCGGCCTCGCCGGCGCTGCCGCCGATGATCGTCGTCGGACCCGAGCTGAGCGAGCGCGCCGGGCTGCTGGGGGAGGCGCTGAGCGAGCGCCGCGGCGCCCAGGTCGAGGTCCGCGCCGCCGAGCGCGGCGACAAACGGCGGCTGCGGGAGATGGCCGAGCGCAACGCCCGCCTCGCCCTCGACCAGGACCGGCTGCGGCGCGAGCACGGCCGCCAGCGCCGGGTCGAGTCGCTGACCTCGCTGGCCGCGGCGCTGGGGATGGAGGAGCTGCCGGTGCGGATCGAGGGCTTCGACATCTCCAACATCGGCGGCGAGCACACGGTCGCCTCGATGGTCGTCTTCGAGGGCGGGGCGCCGAAGAAGGCCGACTACCGGCGCTTCCGGGTCCGCGGCGAGAAGCGCGCCGGCGACATCGGTCCCGACGACTTCGCCTCGATCGAGGAGGTGCTGGAGCGGCGGATCGCCCGCTACCTCGAGCAGGCCGACCTCTCGCCGCACGACGGCAAGCGCGACGCCAGCTTCGCCTCGCTGCCCTCGCTGCTGATGATCGACGGCGGCAAGGGCCAGCTGGCGGCGGGGATGCGGGTGCTGCGGCCGTTCGTCGAGCGCGGCGTCACCGTCGTCAGCCTCGCCAAGCGCGAGGAGGAGGTCTTCGTCCCCGGCCGCTCGACCCCGCTCGACCTCGCCGCCGACTCGGAGGCCTCGAAGCTGCTGCAGCGGGTCCGCGACGAGGCGCACCGGTTCGCGATCGAACACCACCGCGGCCGCCGCGACCGGGCGATGACCGGCTCGGTCCTGGACGAGCTGAAGGGGGTCGGGCCGGCGCGCAAGCGGGCGCTGCTGCAGCACTTCGGCTCCCCCGAGCGCTTTCTCGCCGCCACCCGCGAGGAGCTCGAGGCGGTGCCCGGCCTGCCTGGCAAAGTAGGCCGCGAGATCCACGAGCAGCTGAACAGGACTGGATGAGGCGGGAGGGCAGATGAACCTGGTCGTGATCACCGGCCACTCCGGGGCCGGCAAGTCGGAAGCGATCGCCGCCTTCGAGGACGGCGGCTACTTCTGCGTCGACAACCTGCCGCCGCGGATGATCGACAGCCTCGGCGAGCTCTTCCAGCACGAGGGCAGCGGCGTCGAGCACGCCGCCGTCGTCTCCGACGTGCGCGGCGGCGAGTACTTCGAGGACCTGGTCCAGGTCCTGGCCGACCTCGAGGCCGGCGGGCTGCCGCCGAAGGTGCTGTTCCTCGAGGCCGACGAGGAGACGCTGCTCGACCGCTACAAGGAGACCCGCCGCCGTCACCCGCTGGCGCCGGAGGGGCGGATCGTCGACGGGATCCGGGCCGAGCGCGAGCTGCTGGCGCCGCTGCGCGAGCGCGCCGACGTGGTGATGGACACCAGCGACCTGACCGGGGCCGAGCTGCGGCGGCGGATCGCCGAGGAGATGCTCGACGGCGACGAGAGCGGCAAGCTGGCGCTGACCCTGCTCACCTTCGGCTTCAAGAACGGGCCGCCGCGCGACGCCGACCTCACCCTCGATGTCCGCTTCCTGCCCAATCCCCACTACGTCGACGATCTGCGGCCGCTGACCGGCCTCGACAAGAGCGTCCGCAAATACGTCGAGTCGGGGACGCTGGCCGGCGAGTTCTACGGCAGGCTGCTGCCGCTGCTCGAGTTCCTGGTCCCCGCTTACGTGGCCGAGGGCAAGAGCCACCTGACGATCGCGGTCGGCTGCACCGGCGGCCGCCACCGCTCGCTCGTCGCCGCCGATCGCATCCGCCGCGACTTGGCGGCCCGCGAGGACGTGATCGTGCGGGTCGTCCACCGGGACGTCGAAATCGAGGGCTGACGGGGTCGGGGGAGCCTCGCCCGAGCAACAGCGGGGAGGCTCAGTCGAGGCTCCCCCGACCCCGCCGACCTAGAATCGCCGCGTTGACCGAGCCCGTCATATCGATCAGGGGACTCTGCAAGAGCTACGGCGAGGCCGAGGCGGTGCGCGGCATCGACCTCGAGGTGATGCCGGGCGAGGTCTTCGCCTTCCTCGGCCCCAACGGGGCCGGCAAGACGACCACGGTCGAGATCCTCGAGGGCTACCGCCAGCGCAGCGGCGGCGAGGTCACGGTGCTGGGCGAGGATCCGCAGCGGGCCGGCCGCGAGTGGCGCGAGCGGATCGGGATCGTGCTGCAGAGCGGCCGCCTCGACCCCTACCTGACCGTGCGCGAGTCGCTCGGCCTCTACGCCGGCTACTTCCGCGCCCCGCGGCCGGTCGACGAGGTGATCGGGCTGGTCGGGCTGGGGGAGAAGGCCGACGCCCGCACCAGCAAGCTCTCCGGCGGCCAGCAGCGCCGCCTCGACGTCGGCATGGCCCTGGTCGGCGACCCCGAGCTGCTCTTCCTCGACGAGCCGACGACCGGCTTCGACCCCTCCGCCCGGCGCCAGGCCTGGGAGACGATCGCCGGCCTGCGCGACCTCGGCAAGACCGTCTTCCTCACCACCCATTACATGGACGAGGCGCAGCGCCTCGCCGACCGGGTGACGATCATCGCCGCCGGCCAGATCGTCGCCCGCGGCACCCCCGAGGACCTCGGCGACCGCGAGAATCAGCCGGCGACGATCCGCTACCGCGAGGGCGGCCGCGAGGTCGCGGTCGAGACCACGACCCTGGTCCAGACCCTGCACGAGCTGACCGGGGCGGCGCTGGCGCGCGGCGAGGACCTCGAGGGGTTGGAAGTGACGCGGCCCTCGCTCGAGGACGTCTACCTCGAGCTGACGGCGCCGGCGGAGGTGGCGGAGTGAGCGGTCTCGCCCTCGTCGGCCACCAGTTCCGCTACGACCAGAAGGCCTTCTGGCGCAACCCGGCCTCGGTCTTCTTCACGGTCGCGTTCCCGGTGGTCGTCTTCCTGATCCTCGCCGTCGTCTTCGACGGCGAAACGGTGAACGTCCGCGGTGGGGTGCCGGCGACGACCTACTACGTGCCGGCGATCATGTCGCTCTCGATCATCTCGGCGACGATGCAGACGCTGGCGATGACGCTGGTGATCGCCCGCGAAGACGGCCGCCTCAAGCGCGGCCGGGGGACGCCGATGCCGCCCTGGGTCTTCATCGCCGGCCGCGTCGGCAACTCGATCGTGGTGGCGCTGATGATGATGGTCCTGCTGGCGGCGATCGGCGGGGTGCTCTACGGGGTGCCGGTGCCGTGGGAGCGGCTGCCGGCGATCCTGATCGCCCTCGTCGTCGGCGCCGCCTCGTTCTGCTGCCTCGGGATCGCGCTGACCGCGGCGATCCCCTCGCAGGACGCGGCGGCGGCGATCGTCAACGCGCTGCTGCTGCCGCTCTACTTCCTCTCCGGGGTCTTCATCCCCGAAGACCAGCTGCCGAGCGGCGTCATCCACTTCGCCGACGTCTTCCCGGTGCGCCACTTCTTCGACGCCTTCTTCGACGCCTACGTGCCGGCCGGCGGCGCCTCGATTTCCTGGGACAACCTCGCCGTGGTCGCGGTCTGGGGGGTCGCCGGGCTGCTGCTGGCGATCAGGTTCTTCCGCTGGACGCCGCGAAGCGGATAGCGGCCGACTTTGCGGGGAGGCGCCCGTATAGCCTCCCCGCCGCGATGTTGCACCACGTCCTCCTGGAGGTCTCCGACCTCGAACGCAGCTCCACGTTCTACGACTCGATGCTGGCCCCGCTCGGTTGGCGGCGCCATTTCGAGGAGGACGAGACGGTCGGCTGGGGCATCGCCAAGCCGGTCTTCTTCGTCGCCGCCCACCACGAGCCCCGGCCCGGCTTCGGGCTGCTCAGCTTCTCCGCCCTAGGGATCGTCGCCGTCAAGGCGGCCTGGGAGAACGGGGTCGAATCCGGCGGCGTCAGCGTCAGCGAGCCGGGCGAGCGCCGCTCCTACGGGTCGGGCTCCTACTCGGCCTTCCTCAAGGACCCGGACGGCTACGAGATCGAGATCACGATCGGGTCGGACTAGGAGGGACTAGCTCGCCGAGTCCATAAGATCGGCTCCCCCAAACGAATTCAGGAGGTAGTGACTTCATGGCAGTGAAGGTCGGCATCAACGGTTTCGGGCGCATCGGGCGCAACGTCTTCCGCGCCGCGCAGGCGGCGGGGGCGGAGCTTGAGTTCGTCGCGGTGAACGACCTCACGGACCCGGCCACGCTCGGCCACCTGCTCAAGTACGACTCGATCCTCGGCCGCTTTCCCGGTGAGGTCGAGGTCGGCGACGGCGTGATCGCGATCGACGGCAAGCCGCTCAAGGTGCTCTCCGAGCGCGACCCGGCGGCGCTGCCCTGGGCCGAGCTCGGGGTCGAGGTGGTGATCGAGTCGACCGGCTTCTTCACCGCCCGCGCCGACGCCGCCAAGCACCTCGAGGCGGGCGCCAGGAAGGTGATCATCTCGGCCCCGGCCAAGGAGCCGGACGTGACCGTGGCGCTGGGGGTCAACTTCGACTCCGCCTACGACCCCGCCAACCACCACATCATCTCCAACGCCTCCTGCACGACCAACTGCCTGGCGCCACTGGCCAAGGCGCTGCACGAGGCCTTCGGCATCGAGCAGGGGCTGATGACGACGATCCACGCCTACACCGCCGACCAGCGCCTGCAGGACATGCCGCACTCCGACCCGCGGCGGGCGCGGGCCGCGGCGCTGAACCTGATCCCGACCACGACCGGCGCCGCCAAGGCGGTGGGCCTGGTCCTGCCGGAGCTGAACGGCAAGCTGAACGGGTTCTCGATGCGGGCCCCAGTGCCCGTTGGCTCCGTCGTCGACCTCGTCTTCACCACCCCCGACCCGCTCGAGGTCGACCAGATCAACGCCGCCCTGAAGGCCGCGGCCGCGGGCCCGATGCGGGGGATCCTCGACTACACCGAGGACCCGATCGTCTCCACCGACATCGTCGGCGACCCGCATTCCTCGATCGTCGACGCGGGCGGGACGATGGTTATCGGCGACGGCCGCATGGCGAAGACGATCGCCTGGTACGACAACGAGTGGGGCTACTCGAACCGCTGCGTCGAGTTGGCCGGCAAGGTCCTGGCGGGCTCCTGAACCCGCTCGCGGCGCCCTCGTGAGCTTCTCCAAGGCAAGCGTCCGCGACGCCGAGGTGGCGGGCCGGCGGGTGCTGGTCCGGGTCGACCTCAACGTCCCGCTCGATAACGGCGAGGTCGCCGACGACATGCGGATCCGGGCGGCGCTGCCGACGATCGAACTGCTGCGCGAGCGCGGCGCCGCGCTGGTCCTCGCCGCGCATCTGGGGCGGCCGGGGGGCAAGGTCGACCCGGAACTCTCGCTGAAGCCGGTGGCGGCGCGGCTGGAAGAGCTGCTGGGCGCCGAGGTGCGATTGGCACCATCTGTAATCGGCGGCGAGGTCGACCTGCAGGCCGGCGCGCTCGGCCCCGGCGACGTGCTGCTGCTGGAGAACACCCGCTTCGAGACCGGCGAGACCGAGAACGACCCGCAGCTGGCCGCGGCCCTGGGCCAGCTCGCCGACCTCTACGTCAACGACGCCTTCGGCGCCGCCCATCGCGCCCACGCCAGCACCGAGGGCGTCGCCCGCGTCCTGCCCGGCTACGCCGGGCTGTTGCTGGAGCGCGAGCTGACCGCGCTCGGGGCCGTGGTCGAGTCGCCGCGGCGGCCGCTGGTCGTCGTCCTCGGCGGCGCCAAGGTCTCCGACAAGGTCGGCGTCATCGCCCGCTTCCTCGACCTCGCCGACCAGATCCTGATCGGCGGCGCGATGTGCTTCAGCTTCTTCCGCGCCGAGGGGATCGCCAGCGGCGACTCGCTGGTCGAGGAGGCGGGAATCGAGCTGGCCGCCGCGGCGCTGGAGCGGGCCGAGGAGGTCGATTGCGAGCTGACCCTGCCGCTAGACCTCGTCCTCGGCCGCGAGTTCGACGCCGGGACCGAGCGCCGCCAGAGCGACGGGGTCGAGGTGCCGGACGGCTGGATGGGCCTCGACATCGGCCCCCGCACCGCCGAGCTCTACGCCGGGGTGGTCGCAAGGGCCGGCACGGTGCTCTGGAACGGGCCGATGGGGGCGTTCGAGCTGGAGCCGTTCGCCGCCGGCACCCGCGCCGTCGCCGAGGCGGTCGCGAAGGCGCCGGCGACGACGGTGATCGGCGGTGGCGACTCGGTCGCGGCGCTGCGCAAGTTCGGCCTCGACGGCGAGGTCGACTGGCTCTCGACCGGGGGCGGGGCTTCGCTGGAGCTGCTGGAGGGTAAGAAGCTGCCGGGCGTCGAGGCCCTGCTCGACAAGGAGACCGCGACCGAGGAGCATGCCAGTGCCTGAGCGCACCCCATACATCGCCGCCAACTGGAAGATGCACAAGACCGTCGCCGAGGCGGCCGAGTTCGTCGACGCGCTGCTGCCGCGGATCGCCGCGACCCAGGCCGACGTCGTCATCTGCCCGTCGTTCCTGGCCCTGAGCGAGGTGGTCGAGCGCCGCCGCGGCACCGCCGTCAGGGTCGCTGCGCAGAACATGCACGAGGAGGCGGAGGGCGCCTTCACCGGCGAGGTCTCGGCGCCGATGTTGGGGGAGGTGGAAGTCGAGGCGGTCGTCCTCGGCCACTCCGAGCGGCGGGCCATGTTCGGCGAGAGCGACGCCGCGCTGGCGCGCAAGGTCCCGGCGGCGCTGGCGGCGGAGCTGGAGCCGATCCTCTGCGTCGGCGAGAGCGAGGCGGCGCGCGACGCCGGCGAGACCGAGGAAGTGCTCGAGCGCCAGCTCCAGGCCGACCTGGCGCAGGTCGCGGTCGAGGAGCTGGAGCGGGTGGTGATCGCCTACGAGCCGATCTGGGCGATCGGCACGGGCCGCACCGCGACCCCCGAGCAGGCGCAGGAGGCCTGCGCCTTCATCCGCGACGTGCTGCGGGCGCGGGGCGCCGCCGCCGACCGGGTGCGGATCCTCTACGGCGGCTCGGTCAAGCCCGCCAACGCGGCCGAGCTGCTGGCGCTGCCCGACGTCGACGGCGCCCTGGTCGGCGGCGCCAGCCTCGACCCGGACGACTTCGCGGCGATCGTGGACGCGGCCGGGTGACCGCGACCGTCCCCGCCCTGGCGCTGGTCATCCTCGACGGCTGGGGATTGGCCGAGCCAGGCCCCGGCAACGCGATCTCGCTCGCCAAGACGCCGGTCTTCGACGACCTCTGGCAGCGCTTCCCCCACACCCAGCTCTCCGCCCAGGGCCGCGACGTCGGCCTGCCGGACGGGCAGATGGGCAACTCCGAGGTCGGCCACCTCAACCTCGGCGCCGGGGCGATCGTCAAGCAGGACCTGGCGCGGATCGACGACGCCGTCGCCGACGGCAGCTTCTTCGACAACGAGGTGCTGCGGGCCGCCTGCGAGCGCGCCCGCAACAGCCCCCGCGGCCGCCTGCACCTGCTCGGCCTGGTCTCCGACGGCGGCGTCCACTCCGGCTGGGAGCACATCGAGGCCTGCATCGAGCTGGCCTCCCAGGAAGGGGTGCCGGACGTCGTCTTCCACGCTTTCACCGACGGCCGTGACACGCTGCCGCACGGCGGCCGCGAGTACCTGGCCGAGCTCGAGCGCTGGCTGCGCCAGGCCGGCCGGGTCGCCACCGTCAGCGGCCGCTACTACGCGATGGACCGCGACACCCGCTGGGAGCGGACCAAGCTCGCTTACGACGCGATCGTCCACGCCCGCGGCCTCCACGCCGCCGACTCCGCCGCGGCGATCGGCGCTTCCTATGAGCGCGACGAGAGCGACGAGTTCGTCAAACCGACCGTGATCGGCGACTACGACGGCGTCGCCGCCGGCGACGTCGCGCTCTTCGTCAACTTCCGCCCCGACCGGGCGCGGCAGCTGACCCGCGCCCTCGCCGATCCCGAGTTCGACGAGTTCTCGCGGGCCGGCGGCCCGCTGCTCGACCTGACGACGATGACCTCCTACCGCAAGGGCTGGCCCTACCCGGTCGCCTTCCCCGAGCAGCGGCCGCGGACGACGCTGGCGGCGACGATCTCCAAGGCCGGCGGTCGCCAGCTGCACGTCGCCGAGACCGAGAAGTACGCCCACGTCACCTACTTCTTCAACGGCGGCCGCGAGCAGGAGCTGGAGGGGGAGGAGCACTGCCTGGTCGACTCCCCCCGCGACGTGCCAACCTACGACCAGAAGCCGGAGATGAGCGCCCGCGCCGCCGCCGACACCTTCGTCGAGCACTGGGGCGGCGGCGATTACAAGTTCGGGATCATCAACTTCGCCAACCCCGACATGGTCGGCCACACCGGCGTGATCCCGGCCGCGGTCGAGGCGGTCGAGGCGGTCGACGGCTATCTCGGCGAGGTGGTGGCGGCGGTCAGCGCCAAGGGCGGCGCCTGCATCGTCACCGCCGACCACGGCAACTGCGACCACATGCTCGAGCCCGACGGCTCGCCCAACACCGCCCATTCGCTCAACCCGGTGCCGCTGATCGTCACCGCCGCCGGGCTGACGCTGCGCGGCGGCGGCATCCTCGCCGACGTCGCTCCCACCGCCCTCGACCTGCTCGGAATCTCCCAGCCGGAGGCGATGACCGGCCGCTCGCTGATCGAGAGCGAGTGATGAGTTGACCCGCCTATGACCGGGTCAACTCACCGAGCGACGCGATGAGGGTCGAGCCGCAGCGGCTGCGGTTCGAGATCGGGGCGCGGGACGGGGCGGCGCGGACCGGCACGATCCACACCCCGCACGGGCCAATCGCGACGCCGGCCTTCATCCCGCTGGCGACCAAGGGCTCGGTCCGCGGGCTCGACACCGACGAGGTTGCCGGGCTCGGCTACGAGCTGATCCTGGGGAACACGTACCACCTGTTCGTCTCGCCGGGGCCGGAGCGGATCGCCGCCGCCGGCGGCCTGCACGGCTTCACCAACTGGACCCGCGCCTTCATCACCGACTCCGGCGGCTTCCAGGTCTTCTCGCTCGCCCACGGCGGGGTCGCCAACGAGGTCAAGGGCAGCGGCCGCTCCGGCGGCGAGCAGGGCTCGAAGGTGGAGATCGCGGAGGAGGGAGCGCGCTTCCGCTCCTACCGCGACGGCTCCGAGCTGTTCATCTCGCCCGAGGTCTCGATGCAGGTGCAGGCGGCGCTCGGCGCCGACATCGCCCTCGTCTTCGACGAGTGCACGCCCTTCCACGCCGACCGCGAGTACACCGCCCGCTCGACCGCGCGCACCCATCGTTGGCTCGATCGCTGCCTCGAGTGGCACCGCCAGCAGGGGCCGGCGGGACAGGCGATGTTCGGAATCGTCCAGGGCGGCATCCACGAGGACCTGCGCCGCGAATCGGCCCAGCGCGTCTCCGAGGCGGCGGTCGACGGCCTCGCGATCGGCGGCACCCTCGGCCGCGACAAGGAGGAGATGGCGGCGGTGCTGGCGCTGACGGTGCCGCTGCTGCCGGAGGCGGCGCCGAAGCACCTGCTGGGGATCGGCGAGGTCGACGACCTGCTGGGCGGGATCGCGCTCGGCCTCGACGTCTTCGACTGCGCCGTCCCGACCCGGCTCGCCCGCCACGGCGTCGCCCTGGCGCCGAGCCCGCAGACCCGCTTCCGCCTCGACCTGCGCAAGGCGGGCTGGGTCGGCGACCGCGAGCCGCTGGTCGCCGGCTGCCCCTGCCCCGCCTGCCAGCGCCACGACCGCGACTACCTCAGCTACCTCTCCCGCGCCGAAGAGCTGACCGCCGTCCGCCTGCTCTGCCTCCACAACCTCACCTACATGCGGGAGCTGACCGACGGCGCCCGCCGCGCGATCGAGGCGAGCCGCTTCGACGCCTACCGCACCGCCGTCCTCACCGGCGCCACCCCCTGGGACGCTTCGAGCAGCATCAGCTGAACACCGGCGCATCGCGCGGAGAGGGGTTCCACCCCCTCCGAACGGCTTGTACTTCTCGGTTGCCCGCATCTCGGATGGGCGCCGCACGCCCCACCCGAGCAAGTTGAGAGAGGAGGGGGTGGAACCCCTCTCCGACGCTCTCCTATTCGGTGTTCTTCTTGACCAATTCCTTCACTTCTTCCACCACCTTGTCGACCGTGTCCCCGGCGACCTTCGAGACCTTGACCCCGGCGGCCTGGTCGGTGGTGTAGATGACGGCCCCGGCGACGGCGGCGGCGACCAGCACCAGCGCCACCAGGGCGAGGACGAAGCGGACGAAGCGGGAGAAGCCGCTGCGGCGCCGCGGCGCCGCCGGGCGGGCGGGAGCGGGGGGAGGCGCCGCCGCCCGCGGCGCTGGCCGGCGGGTTGGCGAGGGCGCCGGCCGGTACTCGGTCTGGCCAGTGGTGCGGTCGAGGTGGCGGGTGGCGGCGGTATCGCCGCCGAGCACCCGGGTCGGCGTCGCGCCCTCCCCCAGCGGCAGCGTCACGTCCTCGCCCTGCAGGCCCAGCCGCAGCCCGGTCGCCAGCTCCTCGGCGCTGGCGTAGCGCCGGTTCGGGTCGCCCTCGAGCGCCCGCAGCACGGCGCCGCCGAGCGGTCCCGGCACCTCCTCGTTGTAGGTGCTGGGCGGCAGCGGCTTCTCGTTCTGCTGGCGCACCGCCAGCTCCGCCAGCGAGGAGCCCTCGTAGGGCAGGCGGCCGGTGAGGAACTGGTAGAGGACGACCCCGAGCGCGTAGACGTCGGTCGCCGGCGTCGCCTCCTCGCCGCGCACCTGCTCGGGGGCGAGGTAGGCGGCGGTGCCGACGACCGAGCCGACCTGGGTGATCCGGGTCTGCTCGATCGCGCGGGCGATCCCGAAGTCGGTCAGCTTCACGGTCATCTCGCCGCCGCCGACCGGTCCGCCGGTGACCATCAGGTTGCCGGGCTTGACGTCGCGGTGGATGATCCCGCGGCGGTGCGCGTAGTCGAGGCCGGCGCAGGCCTGGATCCCGATCTCGGCCGCGGTCTCGGCGTCGACCGGTCCCTGCCGCTGCAGGATCTGGGCACCGGAGCGGCCGGAGACGTACTCCATCACGATGTAGTGGCGGCCGTCGTCTTTGCCGGTGTCGTAGACCTGGACGATGTTGGGGTGGATCAGCTTCGCCACCGCCAGCGCCTCGCGGCGGAAGCGGGCGACGAAGCGCTCGTCGTCGGAGAGGTGCTCGGCGAGGATCTTCACCGCCACCGTGCGCTCGAGGATGCGGTCGGTCGCCTTGTAGACGTTCGACATGCCGCCGGAGCCGAGCCGCTCTTCGGTCTCGTAGCGGTTGGAGAGGGTGCCGGCCTCCATCAGTCGCCGCCTTCCACCGGGGCGCCGGGGCCGACCCCGCCCGAGGGGGCGCCACCGCCGGGTTCGACCGGCGGCGCTTCGCCCTGGCCGCTGCCGGCGCCGTTGCCCGGCGGCGCCGGGGTCGCTTCCGGCGCGGTTTCGGCCGGCGCTTCTGCTTCCGCTTCCTTCGGCGGCTTCGACTTTTCCGGCTTGTGGGGCTTTTCCGTCGCCTCCGCTTCTTCGGCCGGCGCGATCGCTTCGGTTTCTTCGGCTTCTTCCGGTTCTTCGCAGCTCTCGACGACTTCGCCGAGCCGGTCGACGCCTTCCCGCAGCGCCTGCTTCAGCTGCTTGTCGACGCCGCCGAGCTGCCGCACCTGGGTGCCGACCGCCTGCACCGCGTTCTCGGCGCCGATGCATTCGCCTTCGCCGGCCAGTTCGCGCACCTGGTCGAGGTTGGCTTCGATTTCGCTGGCGGTGCTGCCGGGGAGGAGGTCGGCCTTGCCGCCGCCGCAGGCGCTCAGCCCCACGGCGGCGACGGCGCCGAGGGCGAGGAGGAGCAGGGATGCGCTGAGGCGGCCCATGAATCGAGTCTAGACAACCCTCTGGTGGCTGGATTTTGCCTGCATTTGCGCCTACCGCCCGACCGCGAGCCGTTCCGCCAGGGGACTGGGCAGGCCGGCGGCGACGATCGCCTTGGCGGCGGCGGCGACGTCGTACTCGACTCGGTGGAAGCGCACCGTCCACTCCGTGGTGTCGAGCTCCAGCCAGGCGGCGCGGCGGTCGCCGTCGCGGGGCTGGCCGACGCTGCCGGGGTTGAGCAGCCAGCCGCCGCGGGCGAGGTTGAGGGCGGCGCCGTCGCCGGCCTGAGCCCCGTGGGCGCCGCCGTAGCGGTCCGGGTCGGGGCGGCTGAAGAAGAGCGCGACGTGGGAGTGGCCGATCAGCCCCACCCGCTCCTCCTGCGCGTCGAGCCCGGCCTCGGCCTGGTCGAGGGTCAGCACGTACTCCCAGATCGGATCGCGCGGGGAGGCGTGGAACAGGCCCACGCCCTCGCGCACCGCGGCCGGCGCCAGCTCGCGCAGGAACTCGATCGTCTCGGCGCCGGTGTGCTCGCGGGTCCACTCGACCGCCGACGCGGCGGCGTCGGAGAAGGAGGAGACGTCGAGCCCGCCGAGCACGGCGAGGTCGTGGTTGCCGACCAGGCAGACGTCGCAGCGCTCGCGGACCAGCGCCGTGCAGGCATCGGGCTGGGCGCCGTAGCCGACGACGTCGCCGAGGCACCAGATCTCCTCGCTGCCACCGGCGTCGATCGCCGCCAGGGTCGCTTCCAGGGCAGGCAGGTTGGAGTGGATGTCGCTGAGGACGGCTACGCGCAAGCGGGCAGCGTACCCCGCGCCCCTCGCGGTCCATACGATTGGGCGGTGACCGCCACCGACTCGATCGCCGAGCTGAGGGGTGCCGTCGAGGGCGCCGCCCGCGCCCTGCGCGACGGCGAGCGGACCGAGCCGGCGCCCTCGCTCGACCGGCCGCCGAAGCCCGAGCTGGGCGACTACAGCTCCAACGCGGCGATGCTGCTGGCGGCGCCGCTCGGCGACAATCCGCGCACGGTCGCCGCCCGCCTGCAGGCGGAGCTCGAACGCGAGCTCGGCGGCTCCGGCAGCCTCGAGCGGGTCGAGGTCGCGGGCCCCGGCTTCGTCAACCTCTACCTCTCCGACGCCTGGTACCGGCGGGCGCTGGCCGGCCTCCTGGCCGCCGGCGAGGCGCTCGGGCCGGCGCCGACCGAGTCCCCCGAGCGGGTCCTGGTCGAGTTCGTCTCCGCCAACCCGACCGGGCCGCTGCACGTCGGCGGCGGCCGCCACGCCGCCTACGGCGACGCCCTGGTGCGGCTGCTGGAGGCGGTCGGCCACGAGGTCGAACGCGAGTTCTACGTCAACGACGCCGGCGGCCAGGTCGGCCGCTTCGCCGACTCGATCGCCGCCCGGATCGCCGGCACCGAACTCCCCGAGGACGGCTACGAAGGCGAGTACGTCGCCGAGCTGGGAGCGCGGATCGCCGCCGAGGGCATCGACCCCGGCGACCGCGAGGCGGTCGGCCGGCGCGGCATCGAGCTGGTCCTCGAGCAGGTCCGCGACACGCTCGAGCGCTTCGGCGTCCACTTCGACAGCTGGGCCTCGGAGCGGGCGATCTACGAGCGCGGCGAGGTCGACGAGGCGCTGGCCGAGCTCGACCGGCGCGGCCACAGCTACCGCCACGAGGACGCGCTCTGGCTGCGCACGACCAGGTTCGGCGACGACAAGGACCGGGTCCTGATCCGCGCCAACGGCGAGCCCACCTACCTCACCGCCGACATCGCCTACCACTGGGACAAGCTGCAGCGCGGCTTCGGCCGCCTGATCGACGTGCTCGGCGCCGACCACCACGGCTACGTGGCGCGGATCCGGGCCGCGATCGAGGCGCTCGGCGGCGATCCCGCCGCCTTCGAGGCGCTGATCATGAGCCTCGTCCACATCGTCGAGGAGGGCGAGCGGGCGCAGATGTCGAAGCGCAGCGGCGACTTCGTCTCGCTCGAAGAGCTGCTCGACGACATCGGCGTCGACGCGACCCGCTGGTTCATGCTCTGGCGCAGCCACGAGACCACCGTCGACCTCGACCTCGACCTGGCCCGCAGCCAGTCGAGCGAGAACCCCGTCTACTACGTCCAGTACGCCCACGCGCGGATCGCCAGCATCCTCCGCAAAGCCGGCGAGACGGCGACCGCGGCCGCCGCCGGGCTCGACCCGGAGGCGCCGGGCGCCGGCTTCGAGCCGAGCGAGAAGACGCTGGTCAAGCGCCTGCTGGAGTTCCCCGACGAGGTTCGCGAGTCGGCGGCGCGGCGGGCGCCGCACCGGATCTGCGCCTACTCGACCGCGGTCGCCGCCGACTTCCACGCCTTCTACCGCGACTGCCAGGTGGTCGGGGCCGAGGGCGAGGGGGTCGAGCGCTCGCGGCTGGCGCTCTGCCTCTGCGCGAAGCGGACGATCGCCGCCGCGCTGGGCCTGCTCGGCATCTCCGCCCCCGAGCGGATGTGATGCCCGGCGGGCGCTCCAAGCTGCCCGTCCTGGCGGAGATCGCCGGCCCGGCATCGGGCAACGCCCAGGCCTGGTCGCTGCGCCGCTCCGACCTCGAGGCGCTGGAGAAGCTGCTGGGGCGGCTGGGGGAGGGGCGGACGCTGCTGGTGACCGGCTCGGAGCGGCTCTCGGGGGCGCTGGCGGTCGCCCTCGCCGGCGCCGCCTGCGCCGCCGGCCGGCGCACGGCGCTGCTCGAGTGCGAACTGAGCCGGCCGCGGCTGGCGGCCGAGGTCGCGCTCGCCGAGGGGCCGGGGCTGCACGAGTACCTGCGCTGGGAGGCGAGCGCGCCGCAGATCCTGCAGCCGCTGGTCCTCGCCGGCCCGGCGGCGGCGCGGGCGCGCCAGCACCTGGTCTGCGTCGTCGGCGGCCGTCCCGCCGCCGACCCGGCGACCCTGCTCGGCCTCGACAGCTTCCGCCACGCGACGGCGAAGCTGCGCGAGGCCTACGAGCTGGTGGTCCTCGACGGCCCCGGTCTCGACGCCGACGGCGACGCCCTCGCCGTCGTCGCCGCCCAGGCCGACGCCCTGCTCGTCTGCCTCGCGCCGGACCAGGTCGGCGGCAGGGCGGGACGGGCGATGCGCGGCGCCGTCCGCCGCCTGCCGCTGGCGCCGCTCGGCGCCGTGGTCCTCAACGACGGCTGAGGCCCCGGGCCACTCAGAGGTCGTAGCGGGCGAGGTCGGCGTCGAGCCGCTCGGAGTCCTCGTCGCTCGGCCCCTCTGGGTCCTCCGGCGCCGCCGGCCCGGCGCGGCCGCCGGCCCGGCGCCAGCGCAGGACCCCGAGCGCCAGCGCCAGCGCGGCGACGACGAAGGCGACGATCGGGACCAGGTAGGCGGAGAGGTTGAAGCCGGCGCCACGCGGCAGCGCCAGCACCGCTTCGCCGTACTGGGCGACCAGCGCGTCCTTGACCTCGGCCTTGGTCCGGCCGGCGGCGACCAGCCGTTCGACGAAGACTTTCTCGCGCTGGGCCTGTGGCGATTCGGCCAGTTCCAGCAGCTCGCCGCAGACCGGGCACATCACTTCGCCCTCGATCTGGTTCACGGTCGAGCGCTGGGGCGCCACCGCGCTCGCCGCCGGCGCCGTCGCCAGCGCGACCAGCGCCGCCAGCGCGACCAGCGCCGTCGCCGCTCTCACGAGCGGCTGCCCGGCAGCAGCGGCGCCACCTCGTGGTCCAGGTAGTCCTCGTCGACCGGGCCGACCCGCAGCAGCCGCACCTTGCCGGCCGGGTCGATCAGGAAGTTCTCCGGCACCCCGGTGGTGCCGAAGTCGTGGGCGGTGTCGCCATCGCCGTCGCGTAGCTGCGGGTAGCTGAGGCCGTAGCGGCGGACGAAGTCCTGGCCGTCGCCGCTGAGGTCGCGGCTGTCGATCCCGAGCACGGTGAAGGCGCCGTCGCCATGGTGGCGCTGGAAGGCCTCCAGCACCGGCGCCTCCTGGCGGCAGGGGATGCACCAGGAGGCCCAGAAGTTGACCAGCACCCAGCGGCCCCTGTATTCGGACAGCGAGCCGTCGCCGCCGCCGTTCAGGCGTGGCATCGAGGGAGCCGGCGCGACCTCGCCCACCGCCACCCTCGGGGAGCCCTTGCTGAGCAGGCCGTAGGTGAGCAGGCCGACGAGGGCCAGCACGGCGAGGACGGCGATGGTGGCGCGCACGTTCACGGGCCGGGAAGGTTAGATCCCATCGGCTCCCGGCAACCCCGCGGCGGCCTTAGAATCCCCCCGGCGCGGACGTAGCTCAGCTGGTAGAGCGCGAGCTTCCCAAGCTCGAGGTCGCGGGTTCGAGACCCGTCGTCCGCTTCTAAGGCCGCTCTGTAGAGCCAAAAATCAGGGGGTGGTTCGAGACCCGTTCCGAACTTGGCTCTACAGCTTGAATTGCGACTAGTTCGTGCTCCCTTACCGCGAGAATTCTACCCGCCGGTCCGGCGCTCGGGGTCTCAGGCGAACGGCAGTGTTCTGATCTCTGTCGGGGCGATTGGATCATCTCGGCTATAGGGAGCGCCGAATCGGGCTGCTTGCATCTGGATTGCATCTAGCGACCGGACAGAGGCATCCGCCGGCCCAGCTCGCGGGCATCGCACCCAGCTCGGCTTCCACCGCCCGTGGCTTCGAGTAATAGGCGGGACGCAAACGTGACTCGCCCTGGGCCACATCCCCGCATCACAGTCGCGCTTCAGCCCAGTAACGCCCATCGCTCACCGGGAGCGTCTGCGCCCGCACAGGCACGCACAGCCGCCCCGGACCAGCGACGCGGGGCGGCGGTGCGGGGTGGTTCGCGGTCATCTGGGACGCAGGAGTGACGCAGGTGGCGCCATCTGAGCGACGCAGGTCGCGCCGCGGGCCCGCGAGGATCAGTCACCGTCCCGCACACTCGCCGCCGCGAGGTGCCGCGAAGAGCTCCGGCAACTCGGCAATGGCCCAGCCGGCCGCCGACGCTTCTCACTCTGGCAAGCCGCTGGGCAGAAATGGGGCGCAGCCCCATGGATCCCGGCCGATCTTGGTCAACCAGCAATTGTTTGGACCGATCCCTGTCGGATCATTCCCCTTAGAGCTCCAGATGGCGCGGCGCTATTAGTGGTCGCCTCACAAGGGTTGACCGGAACGCTGCTAGCTGGTGAGCGCTTTAGCTGGGGGCGTGGCCGCCCATCTTTTACCCGCAACCCCCAGGGTCGACGCTCGCGGGATATGTCGCGTAGGGTGGCAATCGCGCCGTTTCCCAGCCTATACTCCCGCGTACCCCAGGCAGGGCCAAGAATCCGCAGCGCGGCACAGTCCGCCACGACCGTTTTGTCGTCCCTCCCAACCCACTTCGAGTCCTCGATCCTCCGCCAAGCCCTGATAGCCGATTAGCGATCGCGCCACAGGCGCCATTTGCCGTATAGACTAAATCTCCCAAACAATTAATCAATGTCTGAGCAACTACCGTGGCTGAACAAGCTCAAGCCTTTCACCATCCTCACCCCGGCCGACGAGGCCGGATGGGAGCAGTTCTGCCTGATCTGTGGGGAAAGCGCCGATTTCCGTTCTCTGGTCACCGCGGTCCGCGCGTCTGGGGCGCACAGCGTGGTGATAGAGAACGCCTACCCCGACCTCGATCAGGCGAGCGAGGCTCCTTACTGGCCGCGGGCCTTCCCGCTTCCCCACATCGACGTGCATCGCCTGCACTTCTTCGCTTCGGAGGTCCGTGGGTCGTTCCCTGCCGAGCGCCAGGAGGGCTACCTCGGCTACGCCGTCGTTGCTCGCCCGCTCGGCCGGCTGGTACGTGCTCTGGTGTCGCCGCCGCCCTGCCTGCGGTCCGGCGCCGAGGGTCCCTGCGGCCACTGCGAGGAGGGAAGCGCGGTCGCGCCGTCCTTCGAGGGCACGGTGACGGCGGCCGTGGAGACCGTCGAGCTCTTCGGCATCGACTATCCGATCTCCGGGGTGCCCTACTGCGGCCAGGACGCCTGGCATCTGCAGTGCGGTCACGCGGCAGCCTGGACCTGTCTCTTCACCGGGTTCCTGGCGGGGCGGGCGCCGCGGACGACGATCGGCGACGCGGTCGAGGCGGGCGCAAGCGCCGAAGTCGACGTCCACCGCGCGGTCTCCTCGACCGGCACCAATTTCTTCCAGATGCAGCGGATCTTCAGCGCTCGCGGGATGCCGGCGCTCTTCTACGAAATCCCGAAGCTGACCGAGGATCCGCGACTGAAATTGCACGGCCTGCGCGACGCCGATCGCGGCGAGGTGCGGAAGGTCGTCCTGCGCACCGTCTGCAACTACCTGAACTCGGGCTTCCCGGTCGTGGCCAGCACGCGTGAACACACCGTCACCCTGATCGGCTGGCGGCGCACGGGCGGCCCCGAGGGCGAAGTCGATCTCGTCTACAGCGATGCCGATGAGGTCTACGGGACTGTGCCCGCCTCACGAATCGAAGATGAGGGATGGGGTGCGCTGATGATCCCGCTCCCTCCCGAGGTGGTGCTGACCGGCGAGGCGGCGCAGTCGGTGACCCACGATGCGCTCACCGACCTGCCTGTCTTCCTGGCCGACGCGGTCAGCGAGGAGGGGGCTGCGGTCGCCGGCGAGGCGGCCCGGGTGGTCTCCGCGGCGCTTGCCGACGAGCGGCTGAGCCTGCGCCTCGAGCTGAAGCGTCGCCACTCCTATCGGGCCGCGGTGCGCGAGCAGGTCGGGAGCCGAGGCGGCGACGTGAGCGAGGCCCTATCAGTGTTGCGGGCGCCCGCCTGGGTGTGGGTGGTCGAGGCGCAGGATCGCGAGGCTCGCGCGCAGGGTGAGGACTGCGTCTTTTGCGAGTTCGTCTTCGATACCACCTCGCCCGAGGACTCGCCGCATCTCGCCGCCGCCTCGCTCGGCGACCTGACCTGGATCTACTGGCCGTATGATCCCCGCTCGATGCCTTCGCTGGTCGAGCACCGACGGGGAGTGGACAACCTCCGTTGGCGCTCGCAGATCAACCCCTCAATCGCCACTCTGCGCGAGGAGGATGTCCAACGGGTAGGTGGAAAGGCAAGATGACGAAGGAGGCAGACATGGACGAGTCCACCGAGGCGACCGACGTGAATCAGTCGGGTCCGCCGCTGGTCGGTGAAGATGACGAGCAACGGATCGTCGTCACCCTCAGCGCCGAGGCCTACAACAAGCTGAAAGGCACCGCGGACCGGACCCACCTGAGCGTCGCCGACCTGGTCAAGAACGGCCTGGCCCTGGCCGATTGGCTTGAGGACGAGAACTCGCGCGGCTCCCAGCTTCTGATCAAGCGCGGCGGTCGCCTGCGCGAGGTGAACCTGCCGGGCAGGGGCGAGGACTCCTCGCGATGAGTGAAGGCGACCCGGGCTCCGGGCCGCTCAACATCGAGGTGGACGTTGGCGATCTTGAGGCGGATTTCGCTGGCCCCGAATTCGACCTGCATCGCGCCCGAGTCCAGTTCACCTGGTTCGTCCTCGGGGTCTTCGGGCTAACGATCCTGGCCGCGTTGGTCTCGGCCTTCACCGGCGACTGGCACGCGATGTTGGCCGTGCTCGAGCGCCTCCTGCCGGCCGAGAGCGCGGTGGTTGGCGCCACTGTCGGCTTCTACTTCATCTCCAAGCCAGACGACTTCTGAGATGCGCCAGTCCTACATAGTCTCCTACGACCTCCGCCAGCCCGACGACGCGTCGGCCGACTACGAGGAGCTGATTAAGGCGATCAAGGGCTACGGCTACTGGGGGAGGCTCATGCTGTCGACCTGGATCGTCGTGACGACTCAGGACGCCGCGGAGATCCGCGACACCCTCCAGCAGCACATGGCGTCTCAGGATCGGATCTTCGTCGCCCCTGTGGGTAAGCCCGCAGCCTGGCGCAACATCATGGCTAAGTCGGAGTGGTTGAAGAACCGCCCCTAGCACCGATGAGGAACCCCCGGCAGGTGTGAACGGAGAGTTGTGGGCCACCTGTCGATCCGCCCGAAGGCGTTGTCCGGTCCGATCGCGGCAGCCACGACGGTGGCCTCGTATCCGGGCTCGGTGAGGAACTTCACGCTCCATCGATCCCGATCTGCACGAGGATGAGCCTAGGGTGCGCTCCTTTCGGGGCGGCGCCTGCAGGGCTTCTCCTCCCTTGCCCGGATGCATCATCTCCGTCCGCGGTCGGTGTGGATGACGCAGCGGCGTACCCCGGCCGCCCGCATCGCCGCGGTGCGGTGGCGCCCGTTGATGAACGCCGATGCCTCGAGGGGGATGGCGATCGGGTCACGGAAGAGGCTCCGGAGCAGGCCACACCCCTCCTCGGTCAGCTCCTCTTCGCCGCGCGCAAGGATCGACGCGTCATCGCGCGGTGAGACGCCGGACTCCGACAGCTCCACCGCGATGCTTGCTATTGCAGGCCAGTCCTCCTCGCCGTAGCGCTCGGCCTGCTCCTCGTCGGTCTCCGGCAGCGAAGCTAGCTCGACGACCTCAAAAGAGGCGAGATCTCGGCGCTCCTCGTCTTCGGCCTCGGCTCGGATTCCGGCGTTATAGGCGGCCACCAGCGACTCGACGTCCCTGGGATCGTCGGGAATCTGCTCCAGCATTTCCGCCACCCAGACGATCGAGGTGTCATGGCTCGGAGGTTCCTCTAGCACCGCCTCCAGGCACCGATAGCTCGGTGCGTTCCCAAGCAGAATGAAGGCCTCTGGATGGCTGCCGCCCCCGATCAGGGCACAGACCTCGCCGGTCGCCTCGATCCAGGTCGTCCGCATCCCGCACTGTCCATCCTCGGAGCGAAAGAAGCAGTAATCCAACTGGCGAGACCCGTCTCGCCGCGGATCATCCTCATAGAACCTCCCGGCAGGGATCGGGGCGAAGTCCGGCATCAAGAGAACCTATCCTCGGGGTAGGTTCTCCGTGATCGGGGAGGCAGTGTATGAGGGGGGTCCGAGAAAATCGCGGCCTCGTCGTGAAGCAGGTCCATAGTCAGTCAATCGCAGCGGCAGCCGCCCACTGTGGGCTCTCCTGCAGGGCCACTAGCAGTGCCCGGAATGCGGACCGAAAGCTGAGCCCTCCGGAAGCAATAGCTCCTTGATCTCGGGAAAGCCGCTGAAACCGTGCCCCGTAGCTCAGCAGGACTCCGCTGCGGTCTCATAACCCGAAGGTCGCAGGTTCGAATCCTGCCCCCGCTATTAGTTCGTCGCAGGTTCAAAGCGCCCTAAAAGTCCTGCAAATCTAGATTTTTACCCAGCGCTTTGAACCTACGACAAACGGTCGTTTCAAGCTGGTGGCCGCGGGCTTTGGCAGGGGAATTTGTGTCTTTGGGAGGTCGCCGAGGGGTTTGTTCCCCGCCGGTCATCGGTCTTGGGAGCTGTCCTTCCTCCGTTCCCACTCCTTGATTACAGCCGGGCGAAGAAAGCGGGCCATAGCTTTCACCTGGCGTTCGTGGACCTCTTTGGCCCTGGGCGCATTCGGGCCGAGCTCGTAGACCGTGGTGTTGATCCTCAGGGGCCGGGTTTTCTCCTTGGCGGCCCGAGGCTTTTTCTTGGCCTTCTTCGGGGGTTTCGGGGCTTCGCTCATCTGGGAGATCCCAGCCCGTCTGGCGTTGGCGCGCTCCACCGAGTCTCCTCTCGCAGATGCCGCTCGTCAACCTCCAGTCGGCGCTCGATCTGCGTCCGGTCGGCGGCCATTTGCGAGGCGGTCGGTCAACTCGAGGTTCACCGCGTCGGCGGGTATCTCCACCTCGTGGGTCTAGTTGCGGCTTGCCGCGCTCTGCCGGCGCCTTGCGCCCGCTCTCCGTGTCCCAGAAGCGATGTCGACCTTCTCGCCGATCGGTTCAGCGGCTCGTTGCATTTGGCGAGCCTGCGCGGGATCCAGAGCGAGGGATCCTGGGCGTCGTCGGTCGAGACACGGCCGTAGAAGGCGACCTTCATTGGCCGGTCCGATCCTGCATGGTGCCCGGTCCCCCTGGGACCTCCCGAGGGTAGCGATCATCAATGGTCGTATCCCCAGGACAAGGGCGTGCTACGGCGCATCCTCGATCCGGGTCAAGACGGCGCGCTGGTTTGAGACCGGCGTATCTACAGATCGATTCCGGCGATCAGCGCCATGCCCTCGAGGAGCTCGAAGTCGAGCTTGTCGACGGGCCAATCCTCTCTGAGTCGGTCGCGATCATTCTGGAGACGCTCGAAGATCAGGAATGCCTCGGGCTGGGAGAGCAGCGGGTTGGCGGTCTCGTCGTCGGCGTAGGCCTCGTAGATGTCTTCCAGCTTCTGCCAATTCGCCTCTATGTAGGGATCGATATGGGTCTCGACGACGTCACCTGGCACGCACCCGTAAAGATGCACGAGAAACGGGACGGAGAGCAGCGAGAGTTTGCGGTCGGGCGAGCGCGGGGTGAAGCGGAGGAGGCGATCGTCGAGCTCGGCCGCTACCGTCATCTCGGCGTAGTCCGGGTCGCCGGCGATCACCCTGCGGAGACGATCGACCTCGCCGTCGAAGAGCTCGACCAGGGCCACCAATCTGGTGACTGCCCGCTTCGTCTCATCGGCGGCCTCCACCGGCGGCTTGTAGAGAAGGTCGTGGGAGACGACTGCCCAGGCGCTCTGCGCCTTGCTGTGGATCTGCAGCTCGGCGCGCAGCTCGCCGAGCTCGGGTGTGTCGGGTCCGAGGTCGCCCTGGCCGACCAAAAGCTCGGGCCTCGGTGCAAGTTCGAAATGGACCCCGAGGTAGCCGAGCTGGTCATACTGGAGGGCTTCAAGCTTCTGCTCGCGGTCCGCGATGCTGCAGAGCGCCTCGACGATCGCTTCCACCCGACCGATGTCCTCGAGGTAGGGCACGATCACTCGCACGCCCGCCTTGTCGCCGATTTCCGCGAGCGGATCGGTGTAGCCCTCTCGGAGCGCCTTCTTGGCGAAACTGCGGACCTCCTTCGCGCGGCTCGAGACCTCGCAATAGATACCCGCCGAGCCGAGATCGCGCTCGAGAGCGGCGTGGATCCGGTGCGCGAGAGCCTCGAAGAGCGGGCGCTCGACCTCATAGGCGCCCGCGATCTGCCCGTAGCTGCTAGCCGCCACCGCTGACCTCGTCGATGCGGTCGTGGATTTCTACGGGGGCCGCCTCGCTGTCGGTCGGGTTGACGGTGACGTATTTCTCGACGTCCTCCGGTGGTCCGGAGAGCTTCAGCTTCGACTCCACGAAGCGCATTGAGAGGCGCTTGACCTTCGGTGCCACGAGCTTCAGGTCCTTCTCGATGCCCGTCGTCGGTGCCTCGGCCTCCGCGAGAAAGGTGCGATAGCCCTGCCGGTCCTCGACGTCGAGGTTCTCGTTGGCGAACGAGTTAGGTGAGAGGGTGTTTGCCTGTCGATTCATCTCGCCGAGCAGCGCGATCTCATACCGCGCTTTCTTCTCCGGCTCCGCTACCTCCGTCTCGATCCAGCTCTGGGTCGTTTCGAAGAACGACTTGGTCGCGACGTCGGGCGCGTTGCGCAGGCGGGCGCCGAGGAAGCGGGCGAGGAAGAAGGTTGCGACCTCGGTCGTCGGGTTGTAGCCGCGCTGATCGTCGGAGACGATCCCCTCGAGCGATTCGAGGCCGGAGTCTGGCATGCGGAACGCCGATGCCTTGAAGAGGCGGGTGTGCTTTCCGAGCATCAGGTCGCGCAGGTGGGCGACGCTGAAGGTCTTGCCGCCGTCCGGCAGGGTGGTCTCCTCGACGCGGATCGCATCCTCGCGCTCAAGCTTCAGGATGGCGAGACAGGCTGCAGTCTCCACGCGGCCGAGAAGGGCGACCAGGAGGCCCGGGTTGCTGACCGCTGGCTGGGAGTCGTAGAGGTGGCGGGCGATGTCGCGGGAGGCCGCGATCAGCTGCGCGGGGTCCTTCATCACGGCCTCGATCAGGCCCGGCACCGGTGATTTCTGGTCGGGATCGTACTCAACCTCGTAGCCGTGTCGACCAAGGCTCTGGGTCGTCTTCTCCTTGAAGAAGTTCCTCAGCTCGGCGTTCAGCGGCGAGGGCGCGTCGCTGTAGGCGATGTCTTCGGGCGTCGTGCTGGTGTTGTTGCGGGGAACGTCGTGGACGACGATCTGATCGACGAAGAAGGTTCCGAGGTCCATCTCTCTCCCTGGTGGCTGGGTCAGGCAGCGGGATCTCAAGGTCAGGACCCTGCCCGCAAGTTGCCCAGCCCCTGCTGGACCGCCGCGATCCTTCCATCGGTACGCACCGATGTCAACTCGGAACCCAAGGATCGGAGATCGGTTGATGCGAACATACGTTCGTGTCACTGGTCGAGCATACGCCTCCTTGGTGATCGACCCGATATGGCCACCGAGGTTCTCGCTCTCCGCCTCGCGCGGCGGGCCGCGACGAGTCCCCTCTGGCGTCAGCCTGCCCGCTGGAATTCTCGCGCGGGAGGTCGCATTTTCCGTGCCTCTCCGGCGCCGTTCCGGTCCGACGCCGGTGATGTGATGTGGATGTGGTCCCTCCTCTCCAACCGATCGACTTCTTCCAGCAGGCCAAGATCTCCTCGCTGCGGAAGCTCGAGGTCTACGGGAAATACCTGCAGCCCCTGAGCTTCAAGTGGGGCGCAGGCTGGCGGCACCATTGGATCGTTGACGGTTTTGCCGGTGCCGGGGCATATGACGGTGCAGACGAACAGGATGGCTCACCCTTGATCGCCGCCAAGTGGGCGCGAAGGGAGGAGCAGCGCTGCGGATACCCGAAGGTCAAATGCATCAACGTTGAGCGCGACCCGGCGTGCTTCCATCATCTGACCGCGAACCTGGCGCCCTGGGCCCATCTGGTGACCAACTTGCCGGGGGAGTTCGGCGACCACCTGGATCGGATCATCGAGACGATCGACCGCGATCCGGCCTTCTTCTTCCTCGATCCCTTCGGAGTTCGCGGCATCGAGATGGCGCTGGTCGAAAAGATCATGCAACGGCCGGGACGGAAGACGGAGCTATTGATCCACTTCTCCGAGCGCTCCTTTGCCCGGATGGCCGGTCACGCATCCGAGGGCGACCGTGCCACGGTCGCCGAGCGCATGGCCCAGACCAAGCTCGCCCGGCTGGATGAAGTGATCGGCTCTCAGATGTGGCGACCTTGGTGGACCGGCGGCAACGTCGATCCGGGCGAAGCTCTGGAGAAGACCGTCGACCTCTATATGTCGCAGCTTCGGTCTCGTGGATTCGAGTTCGTCCACCAGATCGCTGTCCGGGACAACCTGGCCGACCGCAGCCGCTACCGCCTGGTCTTCTGCACCTCCTCTCCGCACGGCGTCGAGCTGATGAGTGACATCGCCTGTCGTTACGAGCGTGGACTCGCAGAGGAGGAGGCCGCTGGCCAGGGCTCCCTGCTCTCCGAGATCGAGAGCCGGGAAGACGAGAGTCGGCTGATCGACGCCATCCACAAGCTCGGGCTGGGGCGGGAAATCATGACGCGCGAGAAGATCCGCCACGTACTCGTGCCCCGTTCGTTCGGCCTTTACACGAGCACCGACTACAACCGCGCCATCGTCGAGCTCGTGAAGCGCGGCGGCATAGACCGGGACACCGCCGTCGGTATCCAGGATCGCGAGGACCTGCGGTTCCGGGACTTCGCGCAAGGCTCCCTGCTGGAAGCCCTCTCCTGACTAGAACGACTTCGTGCAGGCGCTGGGAGCGGCCAGCGGCCGAGCCCGCTTCTGGGTACAACGGTCGTGTGGCGCAGAAGACCGCGATCGAGTGGACCGAGGCGACCTGGAACCCCGTCACGGGTTGCGATCAGGTCAGTCCCGGCTGTGCCCATTGCTACGCCAAGACTTTCGCCGAGCGCTGGCGGGGGATCCCGGGCCACCATTTCGAGCAGGGCTTTGACTTGAGGGTCTGGCCCGAGCGACTCGAGCAGCCGAGCAGATGGAAGCGCCCGCGCATGATCTTCGTCAACTCGATGAGCGATCTCTTCCACGAGCGGATCCCCGATGAGTTCATCGCACAGGTCTTCGACGCGATGCGTGAGGCAAGCTGGCACACGTTTCAGATTCTGACCAAGCGCCATGAGCGCATGGTGGAGGTCGGGCGGAACCTCGATTGGCCGCCGAACGTCTGGATGGGCGTCTCGATAGAGAACCGCCGTTTCGTCCAGCGGACGGACTATCTGCGGGAGATCCCAGCGGCCGTCCGCTTCGTCAGCGCGGAGCCCCTCCTCGGTCCGCTCGAGGATCTGGACCTGGCGGGTATCGATTGGTTGATCGCAGGCGGTGAGTCCGGTCCCGGACATCGTCCGGTCCGGGAAGAATGGTTGCTGGACCTACGAGACCGATGCCTACAGGAGCAGGTGGCGTTCTTCTTCAAGCAGTGGGGCGGCAGGACTCCGAAGATCGGTGGGCGGGAGTTGGCGGGCCGGACGTGGAACGAGATGCCGCGACCGGGGAGCCGCGGCTCGAAAGAAGTAGTAGCTCTGGCCTAGCGATGAGGTAACTGCGGTCCGCCGGGAGTAATTGTCAGCGCCGGCACTTGTCCTCGTCTCCTTCGAGCGCGGCGTCAAACTGCTCGCGGGGAGCTCCTCGGCGCTCGCGCCTCAGGTCAGCCAGAGAGCACCATCGTCTCCGGGGTCGGCCCTCGTCCGCTGCGTCCTGCCCCGGCCCCCGGGCACGCATGGGACGGGTCAGAGTGGCCACCATTTTGCGGGCTTCCCTGGGCGTCCGGTGATCCGACGCCCGTGGCAGCCTTATCGGTTATGCCGGAGCCTAGGCGCGCATTGCCGGCGAGGAGCGATCACGATTAACCTCTCTCAGATGAACAGCGAGCGTCCGGAGGAGCGAAACCCCTACGGTAAAGACGCCGCCATGAAGACCTTCACGGTCAGGCGGAGCGGCACGATCTATCTCTACGGGCCCGAGATCGATGTGATCGACACCGTCCAGTTCCAGCGCCTGCGACACATAAAACAGCTCGGCACGAGCGATTTCGTGTTCCCGGGCGCAACCCACAATCGTTTCGAGCATTCGCTCGGCGCCGTCGCCGCCGCCCAGAAGATCATCGACGCCGCCCGGATCAAGCCCGACAAGGACGCGGACTCGGCCAAGATCGACGGCACGGGCGAACGACTGGCCCGACTCGGGGCCCTGCTCCACGATCTCTTCCATGTGCCATACGGCCACACCCTCGAGGACGAGTTCGGTCTCCTCGAGCGCCACGACGAGAACACCGAGCGGATCAAGGCTCTGCTCGTGGACAGCGAGATCGGGGAGATCCTTCGGGAGTCTCTGAAGGAGAAGGCGCTCGGAGAGAAGACCGAGTACGACCTTCTGCTGGAGATGCTTCACGCCGGACCTCCTCCATCGGAGGAAGAGCCCGACGATGGCGACGAGCTACAGGCGCTCCGGCTTGGCGAGTACACCTACGTCGCCGACATCGTAGGAAACACCGTCTGTGCCGATGCGCTCGACTACATCGACCGCGATCTCTCCGCCTGTGGCATGCCCGTGGCCCTCGGTGACCGCTTCCTTGACTTTTTCGCGATCACGCCGGAGTCCGCTGCCCTGCCCGAGAACCGCAACCGGATGGCTCTCCGCCTCGACAAGCATGGAATGCCCCGACCTGACGTCGAGTCGGAGATCCTGAAGCTCCTCACCTACCGCTACGAGCTCGCCGAGCGGGTCTTCTTCCACCACGCCAAGAACGCGGCCTCGGTGATGATCGGTAGGGCGGTCGAGCTCTTGAATCTCGCGGCCGACGACTCAAACTTCTACTCGCTGGGCGACGACACCCTGCTCGCGATCCTTGCCGAACCCGAGCTGGCCGCGAGCCTTGGGATCGAGGTCGAGAGTGACCCCGATCTGCGGCAGCGGGCACGCGAGATCGGGCGGCTTCTCTACTGTCGCCGCCTCTACAAACTCCGTTACCTCGCCGTTGCCGACGACGACGTCGACGGCAGAGCGGAAGACATCTGGGCGACCTATGGGAAGAGTGGGGCGAGGCGGGCGCTCGAGGACGAACTCGCCGCCCAGGCGGGCCTCGAGCCTGACCAAGTCCTCGTACACCTGCTGAGGCCGAAGATGATGGCGAAGCTGGCGAAGGTCCGTGTGTACCTGGCGGATGGCACGGTGACCTCTTTCCAGGCCTGGGACGAACGGCACAGCGGCCGGGTCCGTGCCTTGAATGAAGCGCACGCCCGGCTATGGCGAATCGGCGTCTTCGTTCACCCAGAGGTCGCGGACAATCCGGGCATCTGGCGTTTGGTGGCCGGTGCCGCCAGGGAAAAGTTCAAGATCAAGTCTCGCTACGCGCCCAGCGAGGTCGACGAGCCATATCTCGCGGCCGTTTTCGACCTGAACGCGGACAAGGAGAACTGGCCGATCAGCGATCGGCAGGACCTGATCGAGAGAACGGTGGCAGCGGCCGCCTCGGCTCTCACGTCCCTGGACGCGGCGGTCCAGCAGATGCGAATCGTGGCTTCGAGCGGCGAGAGGGCACCGGCCAGGCAGTCGGAGGAGCCGGCGCAAGGGCGTTTGCTTGATGAGGGGGGAGCCGAGCGGTGACGCCACAGATGCCACTGTCGGCTCTGCGGGAAATAGACGAAATCGCCCTTGCCCTTCGGCCGAGGCGTTGGGGGCAGTTCAAGATACGGTCGGTCGCTAGGCGTCTCGGAATCAGTGTCGAATCCAGGTCCCTGGGTTCGGAGCTCTTCGGCCTGACCCTCGACTCGGAGCGGGTTCTCCTGAGAAGAGAGGGTTTGGTCGGATCCGCCCGGGCTTTCACGTTCGCTCACGAGGTCGCGCACGTGCTTGAGCGAAGAGGTCGGTTCCGCGGGGTCTCACGGGAGCAGAGCGAGTGGCTCGCCGACCGTTTTGCGCGAGAGCTCCTTCTTCCGAGGCGTTGGCTGATCGGCGCCTCGCCCGAGGAGATCCAGCGCGCGACCACCAGGCGATGGTTGTCCCCGGAGATCGTGTGTATGCAGGCCGCGGCTGCGGGCCGGGCCCCTGACGTCATTCGGGGCGATTGCTCGGTGCTCTGTCGCCGATGCGGCGAGCGCCACGCGCGGCCCGACTGCGAGTGTTTCCCTGCTCGCCTCCGACCATCAGCGGCCCAGGAACTGCCGTCGATGCACACAGTTCTACGGCGTCTAACCAAACCCGCGATCACGGCGAGCCCCCTGGTGTTCCCGTGTCTTTTCGATGCCCCGGGATGCGAGGTGCGCCATGATGATTTCGGCCCGGTGGTGCCGGAGGTGAACAAGAGTCAAGACGTGATCGAAGGGACGACCAGGGCAGAGCGGGCTGCACCTCCTTCGTCGAAGGAGCGCGCGTCAGCCCAACTGGCCATCTGCCGTACCGATTTCGCTCCGTTCTAGGGGTCTACGTAATGTGAGTTATCCGGCGATCGCCGCCGCTCTAAATCCATATTTCACTTTGCTGGCTGGACAGAAGGGTTTTTTGAAGGCAACTAGAATCGGACGATGAGCGGGGGGAGAGCATCCGCAAGGGCCTCGGAGGAGCTCGACATGAGGGCCTTCCGCGCAGCACAGGTCGTGCGGAAAAGGATGCGCACCAAACGGAGGATCGTCGAAGAGTCCGCCTTCCTCTCAGAACCGTCTCGAGAGCTTGGGCGGCTCCAGGACGCAGGCGTAGTTGCCGCGTACATCCCCGACCAGAAGGCGTGGCGCAAACTCAGTCCCGGTTCGAAAGCCAAGCCCGGTCACCCTGGTCTCTGGTTGACGCTTGCCCCAGGCCTCGGGTACCTGATTGGCGTCGACATCGCTCATAGCCATGTGTCCGCATCGATAACCAAGGCTGACTTCAGCGGGGTCTTGGACGTCGCGCTGCGCGAGCCGATGTCAGGCTTGGATGAGGATCCAGAGATGGCGTTCGACGTCGCCGCTCGCCTGATCGCAAGGGCGTTCGCGCAGGCCAGAGATCGGCACGGGGCGACTCCCGAGGAAGTGATCGGCATCGGCATTGGTCTCCCCGCCCCGGTCAACCGGGAAACGAAGACGATCTCGCCGGAGATGCACATCCTCTCCGCATGGAGTCGCTACTCGCCCGCGGATGAACTCTCCAGTCGGCTCCATGAGATCCTCCCCGACGCTCCGATCGAGGTCGACAACGACGCTAGCCTTGGTGCCCTGGGCGTTCACTGCTGGGAGACCCTCACTTCCGACCCGGCAACCGTCCCCCGCGATCTCCTCTACGTTCGAGTCGGAGATGGAATCGGCGCCGGCGTGGTGATCAAGGGAAAGCTCGTCGGGGGCGGGTCGGGGTTTGCCGGCGAGATCGGCCACGTGAAGATCGACGAACGGGGGCATTTCTGCCCGCGCTGCGGTCAGCGCGGTTGCGTCGAGACCAAGACGAGCGACCGCGCCGTTCTCGCCGAGTTGGGCCCGACGGTGTTCGCCGACATCCCCGGTGCGCTTGCAATCGAGGACGTGATCGCCCGCCGACATCCGGCCTGCTTCAGAGCGCTCCACGAGGCCGGCTGGCATCTGGGCACGGCCCTGGCCCACGCCCGAACGCTGCTGGACCCCACGCGGATCTACATCGGCGGAGCGATGGCGGGCTCGGAGCGCTTCATGCACGGCATCCAGGAAGGCATCGTCAGCAATTCGCTGACGCTCGCCGAGCAGGTCGGCGAACTGGTCTCACCGTCACCGACTTCGCTCTCCGATCTCCGCCTCGACCTCGCCTCGCCCGAGCTCCTTGGGGCCATTGCGATCGCCCTGCACCGTTGCGGGGACAGCTATATCGAGCAGACGCTGAGGAATTTTCAGCTGCAGAAAACGGGGCGGCCGAGCATCGGTGACGGCGTCGTTTCCGCCGACTGAGGGTCAAATCGGACTGACCGCGGCGGCAGTTTGCCGCATGTGTCGCATATGTCCTCGAGCCCTCCTTCGGAGGTCTCGGCTCCCCTACGGTCCACCGTCCCGAAACCGCCGTTGATCGAAAGGAGCTGGTCGTGCCTCACCCTCGCCATCATGGCCCCCACCCCCATCACCCGCCGCACGCACCCGGTCACCACCGCCGTGGACCTGGCGCCGTGCACTGGCTGTTCAGCGCCGAGAGGCGCGCAAGCCTGGCGGAGGCCGCCAGCATCCTGGCCCGGTTCGGGGCTGCCCTTGCCAATGGGAGAACGATCGAGCTCCGCGACGACCTCGTGGTGAGCCCGCCCGATCCCTGCGACACCGTCGTTCGCTTCGAGCGCAGCCCGGTCGGCGATCTGATCCTGAAAATCGAGCTCAAGTGGCCCGACGGCGAGGGCTCGCCCTCGGAGGATTCGCTCGACTCCCTATTCGACCCCAAGGACAGCGCCATGACCTCCGAGTCCGAGGAGCTGTCGTGAACAGCCTCGCCGCAGCCGCCAGGCTGCGCTGGTCCTCGGGCATCGCCGACTGGCCCCGTGAATGGGGCCAGCTGCGACTGCGCAACTGGCGGCGCATTGATGGCTTCGAAAAGCTTTGCGGGCAGATCGTGGCACTCTGCGCGCGGGAATCGCTGAGTGCCGACGAGGTGATAGAGCTCGTCCGCGACGACCCTGCGGTGACGGTGACGGGAGATATGAAACGGGCGATCGAGCAGATGCTCGCTGGCGGCCTTCCCGACGACCCCGTGACCGTGGTCGTCGCCGCCGAATGCCTGGAAGCGCGGCTGGGCGAGCGCCTCGACACCGACCGGCTCTCAGGTCCCCTGCGACGGCTTGGCCGCCGGGCCGTGCTCGTCTTTAGCGGCTTCCTCGGCCTCGGCTGTCTATATATCGTCGTCGGCGGCCTGCTGGAAGGGCAGAGCGAGCGGTTCGGCTCCCTACCAGGGCCCGTGGCGCTTCTCATGTTCGGGCTGGCGCTCGCGTTCCTCGGCCTCTTCGAGGCGCTCCACACGTCCGGGACCCAGCTCCGCCTAGCCGACCTTCGCGGTTTGGCCGCCGAGCTGCCGCGGGCATACCGACTGAACCGCCGGCTTCGCGATGACGAGGGCATGGAGAGGTTTCTGGCGGGGCGTCAGATCGTCGTTGTGATCACGGTGTTCTTCGTCGCCGGCCTGTCGAGCTTCCCGTCGATGTCCACCCTGCCGTTCGTCGATATGCCAGTGCCGAGCCTGCTCGACCCGATCGTTGAGCTCGGCATCCCCGGGGCTCTGGTCGTGTTGTGGACGGCGCAGCTCGCTCCCCAGTTCTACGCGACGCGCAACGCCCTGCGGCTGATGAACACGCGGGCCGCCACCTGGGCGCTCGACCTCGCCTTCTTCCTCGAGCGGATCGGCCTGGCACAGCCCAGCCGCTGGATCCCGCGCCGCGGCAGCTCCAGTCGGATCCCGCTTTCCCCCGCCCTGCGCTGGGACCAGGATGCGGACGAGCTTGACGGGGACGGGCTGATCAGCGTCAATCGTCGCTGGCGGTGTGGGTCCGATCGCGCTCACGCTCGGATCGCGTCGGCCACTTCGGTGCGCCGGGCGGGGCACGCCGCCGTCTCCGACTCCAACCTCGTCCTGCCCGCCGCGCCGTCGTCGCTGCGGTTGGTGGCGGAGATCAAGACGCCCACCGGCGTCAGCCGGCCGGTCGCCCCGACCGACTACAGCGAGGAATCGCTGCCCAGCGGGGACCGACGGTTTCGCAAGGTCATCGCTCCGGCGATCGGTCCCTTTGCCGAAGGTGAGTGTGCGCAGACGCTGCTGGAAGCCGACTACACGAACCCGATCGGCCGCGACTCGGTCCCGGTGGAGCGGCCGGCGCGATTCCTGCTCTGGCGCCTCGCTCTCTCCGAGCAGCCGTTGCATTTTCAACATGTGCGCCTTCGCATCTACCGGATGGGCGATCGCTTCGGCGACCTCACCAGGATCGGTGACGAGATTCACCTCGTCCCCATCGAAGGTTCTGATGGCCTCCCGGTGGTCACCTATTCGCACCCGTTTCCACCTGCAAACGCATTGTTCGTCTTCGATTGGGAGGTGACCTGGTGATGAGTGCAAGGAAGTCAATCGGTTCCCTGCGAGGTGGCGCGATGGGTCTGTGGCTGCGCCTCTGGGGAGAACTGTCGAAGTCCGAGCGGCGGCGCCTTCGTGTCGCCCTGGTCTCGATGCTGCTGGCTAGCGGCCTGACCGCGATCCTCCCCCTGCTGATCGGAGAGCTCGTCAACGGAAGCCTGAGCGGTGGCAAGGTGACGCTCAGCGGTTCGCTGGACCTATTGGCGGTGACGGCGGGGATCGTCCTCGCCGGCCAGATGCTGGAAGTCCTGCGTCGCCAGCTGGTGGAGAACGTCGCGACCGGCTTCGAGCGCGACAGCCGCGTTCGCGCCTACTGGCAACTCCTCCATCTCGACCTGGGCCGCTTTCGCGAAGGCCGGGTCGGGAGCGTCTACGGGCGGACTAACCGCAGTATCGAAGGGGCGGTGAAACTGGTCAAGCTCGGCGCGCTCGACCTCCTGCCCGCTCTGACCCTTGCTTTTGCGGCCCTGGTCGTTGCCTTCGTGAAGAGCCCGATCGTCGCCGCCGCGATGTTCGGTGTCGTCCCCACCGGCTTTTTCCTCGTCAGATGGCAGGTTCGCAGCCAGGCCGGGATCAGGGTAGAGGTGCGTGACCACAAGGACGTGATCGACGGCGAGGTGACGGAGTTGCTGCCCGCCCTGGAGACGATCAGGGCCAGCGGCGCCGAGGAGCACTTTGTCGGGCGGGTGGAGGCGGGCTGTGAGAGCCTGCGGGAGACGGAGTTCCGCCACCACCGGGCGATGTCCCTCTTCGACGCGGCGAAGTCCGTCAACGAGGGCCTCTGGCTGATCGTCGTCCTTCTCACCGCTCTCACCCTGACGGCGTCCGGCGAAATCTCAGCCGGCGAAATCACTGCCTACGTCCTGCTCTACGCGGCGGTCTTGTCACCCTTGCGGGAGCTGCACCGGATCCTCGACGAGGCGTCCGAGGCGTCCCTGCAGACGCGCGACCTCTTCGAGCTGCTGGACGAGGACGCCGACCGCGGCTACTCGCCAGCCGAGGAGGCGGACGCAAAGACGCCGATCGCCGCCGACCCCGCAAAGCCAGACGCGCCGGCGCTCGCCGTCACGGACGTGACCTTCGCCCACCCCGGCAGCGACGCTGCGATCCTTCGCGGGATAAACCTGGAGCTTGCTAAAGGCGAAAGGGTGGGCATGGTCGGAGAGTCAGGCTGTGGCAAGTCAACCCTGCTGCGCCTAGTCGATCGCCTTCACCACGGCCAAACGGGGCGCATCGAGCTGTTTGGCGCCGACCTCAACGATCTCTCGCGCGAGCAACTCTCGAAGACGATCGGCTTCGTATCTCAGGAGCCTCGCCTCTTCAGAACCACCGTGCGCGAGAACATCATCTTTGGCCGGGACAACGTCGAAGACGCGGAGATCGTCGACGCCGCCACCCGCGCCCACATCCACGACACGATCAAAGCCCTCCCGATGGGCTACGACACGCTCGTCGCGGAGCGCGGCGAGACTCTCTCGGGAGGACAGAGACAGCGCATCTGCCTGGCCCGGATGCTACTCCGCAACCCCGGTCTCCTCCTCCTCGACGAGCCAACCTCGGCCCTCGATAACGCCTCCGAGCGAGCCGTCCAAACCGCCATCGACGAACTCGACGGCGTCACCATGCTGATCGTCGCCCACCGCCTCTTCACCCTCAAGTCAATGAATCGAATTGTCGTAGTCGGCGAGGGCCGCATCATCGAAGAAGGCACCTTCCCCGACCTCTCGACGGCTGGCGGCACCTTCACCGACATGTTGAAAGCCGAGCAGCTCGAAGAGGCAACGACGCCGTTGCTTCACGCGGCGTGAAAGCTGCCAAGTGGCCTAATGCAAGGTATCCGCAGTAGGGTTCATGGTTGCTTCCACCTTCTCGGGTTCCGGTCGGGAAGGAGGCCTAAGACTGCATATACGTTTCCGCATCGCGGAGACGTCGACCGAAGGTCGAGTGGCCTGTGGCATTCGCTCGTGGTAGCCGGATTCGTTGATCGTCTCGTCGCTATAGCCTCGACGAAGCTGTCGACTCGGGCCTTCCCCTTGATGTGGTTTAAGCAGCTTCGTCTTCGGCCGGTACTCGGCGGGGCCGACGGTCCCCGAGTCAACCTTGTATTCGTAGACGATCGCTCCCAAGGGTCAGGTCGTCGTTCAACTGCGGGAGGTCGACCCCGGACGAGCGCATCCGACAGACCCCGGCGACTGTCTGACGACGGAGACCCCTTGGCACGAGCCCCGCGGCTCTCCTCGTGCGCCCCTTGGGGACCCGTCCTCCGCAGGCCGTCGATCTCACGGCAACCTGCCCGGGGGCGCGAGCCAGACCGACTCGAACTCCAGCAGCTCCGCCAGGGTGTCGTAGTCGCGGTCGTAATGGATCACCGCGGCGCCCAACTCTTGCGCCGCGGCGGCCACCAGATAGTCCACGATCGGCAGGCGCTGGGCGCCAGCGGAGCGATGTGCGAGCGTACGCATCGCCCCCGCTGCCGCTTCGACGACGGACGGCGTGAGCGGTGCAGGTCCGATCGCCGCGAGGCGCTCGTCCAGGACGTCGAACGCCTCGCCGTCGCGGGCGCTCAGCAGGATCTCCAGCCGGACGGCGGGAGAGAGACGAAGTCGACGCGAGAGGAGGGCCTCCCTCCAGGGCGCCCGGACCTCGGGGTGATGGGCGCGGGCCCAGGCTGAGGTGTCGATCAGCAGGGGCAGCCGGCCCCAGGCTGGTCCGCTACCGGATCGGCCAGGCACGCAGCTTGCCCTCGCGCAGGAGCTCCCAGTCGACGCCTGCGGTCTCGGGCTCCTCGAAGCTACATGCCAGCTCCTCGAGCAGTTCCTGTCGGCGGGCGTCGTCGGGCTCCTCGCCGCTCAGATGTCGCGCCCCGACGATCGCCAGCTCCCGCACTTGGCGGGAGCGGGGCAGTCCAGCCGGCAGGTGGGGGGCCGCGGCGTGCAGCGCGGCGCGCAGCTCGCGATCCTCGGTCACCTGGATGCGGGGATGGTCGGTCGGCATTGAAGAAGTGTACCACCGGGGTACCACCGGCCAAATCGCTTCGAGGATATTGGAAAAGCCTGCCATTGTCGCCCACTAGATTTGGCGTGATTTCCTACCGTCCGAGTGAGCGGCTCAGAAGGCGGGAATCGTGCATCTCGCGGTAGCGGCACTTGGTCGTACCAATGCGTTCAAAACCCGCCCCCGCTATAGGAAAAGGCCCCGCTAATGGGGCCTTTCCCGTATTTAGGGGCTACCGCTGTCTGTCTTTGCGGGTCACAAACGGGTCACAAAATTTTTGGGACCTGCGTTTGGTTGAGACAGAGCCGCGGCCCTTGGATTTCGTCGTTCGAGAATGCTTTGACGGATCCGATCGGAGCGATGGATCAGTTCCACTCTGGGGAGCGCCGAATTGGGCCGCTTGCATCTCGCTCGGATTTCGGCAGGTGTCCCGCCCTGTCAACCCTCGCGACCCGGCGCCTATGGACAGGCGTACCCAGAGACGCGGGCTACGATGCCGCCGACGCTGATTCGCCCCGCCCTTTGCGGCGAGCCTCAACCATTGCCTTGACGCGATCCAGCCGAGCACGAACAGACGGAATCTCAGAATGCTCTTTC
The DNA here is from genome assembly GCA_964540905.1 of uncultured Conexibacteraceae bacterium. GTDB lineage: Bacteria > Actinomycetota > Thermoleophilia > Solirubrobacterales > 70-9 > VAYN01. The sequence goes on from CAZIOS010000013.1 coordinate 69,408, forward strand.
AACTCAGCGGCAGTGATGACCGGAATCGGCCTCTCGCGCTGCTGAGCAATGGCGTTCGCAGGTTTGTCAATCAGGACCAAGTCGTGACCTCCAGGGGCATCGGGACCTGAGTCTCTTTGGGAATTGGCGGTTCCCACTGGTGAACGTATAGCAGACAGAGGCCCCAGAAAACGGCTTATAAAAGGCCGAATATGACCCTTGCGTGTAGGTCTCGCAGTGGCACCTACGGCCATCCGGTACTGAGGGAGAATCAGATTCCGGGCGGCTTTCCGCCCCCATCGGGGCGATTGGATCAGTTCGGCTCTGGGGAGCGCCGCATCGGGCCGCTTGCGTCTGGATTGCATCTGGGCGACCGGACAGAGCCATCCGCCTGTCCAGCTCGCGGGCATCGTGGCGCCGACTCCTCCCCGCACGACCCTATTCGTCGCTCGGCTCCTCCGGCGGCGGCCCGGCGGTGACACACTTTCTCCCCACCTCGTAGTCGGGCAGCGGGGGTTCGAAGTTCTTCCTCAGCAGGTGGAAGATGATCTGGCCGCCGAGCGTCAGTGGCACGCAGGCTTCGGCGGGCGGCCGGCGGCCCTTCTCCCAGCTCGCCTCGACCCCAGTCTCGAAATGGACCCTCGCCGTCGCCGCGACCTTGCCGAGGACGGGGGCCGACCAGCCGACGGTCATCCCGATCCCCGGCCTTACCTTCACGTCGGCTTTCACCGACGCTTCGGCCTTCGGGAGGGGGACGGAGAGTTCGGGGGCGGCCCTGGCCTTGCCGGTGAGCTTCTTGCCCTCGCCGCGTCGATAGGCGAGTGCGACGTAGCCGTCGATGCCCACCGTGACCGTCGCCTCGAGATGCGCCTTGGCGTTCGCGCTTGCTTTCAGCGACGCGCTCGCGTGGACGGTGATCGGGACCGGGACCGGTCCGGCGAAGACGACGGCGCCGAAGACCGGGATCGAGAGTCCAGGCAGATCTATCTTGCAGTCGAGTTTGCCGTGGGTCTTCGCCGTCGCGTGGGCGGTGACGTTGCCCCGTACACCCGCTTCTGCTCCTTCGATCCAGCGGGTCGGCCACCCCTTCCGCTTCCAGCTCATGTCGAAGAAGGGTTCATAGGCCCGTTCGACGCCGCCGTCGAGGCCGAGCTTTTCGGTCGAGTGCTCGCACGGGAGCCAGTTGAAGATTTCGCCGGGGTCGAAGTCGGCGTAGGCGTATTCGACGAAGGCCTGCGTGGGGGAGAGCTCCTCGAACGCCGCAGGATTCGCCACGAGGCTGCCCTGGGGCACCGCTTCGAATAGCGAGGCAGCTTCGGTGTCGAGCGTGGTTCGGCCGTCGGATTCCTCGCTTGAGAGGGCCTTCAGCAGGAATCCTTCGGTCGCGTTCGGACCGGGCCTGGTGGTGACGAAATCCCCGGGTTCAATCGTCTGTGTTCCGGTGAGCACGAGTTGCTCGTGCCCCTCCGTGGGCAGCGAGACGACATCCGCGTTCGGCACGACCATCACCTGGCCCTGGTCCGCTTCGGCTTCCGTATCGTCGGAGCGGCCCAGTGCGAACAGCCCCAGTCCGATCGCCAAGATGAGGGTGATGACGATGCCGCCGGCGACCCCAGGCGTGTCGCGCCAATCCGGCCCGCGGGTCGGGGGAAGCGCCGCGACGGTCTGGTCTTGGTCCGGTTCGTCGATTCTCACGGGCGGGGGCGCTCACGCGGCAGTTTTGCTTAAAGAATCCTAGATAATCGGGGAAGCTCTTGCTCAAACTCCCTTTCGGGGCAGGTCCGGATCGGGCGTCGTGAGAGACCACACCCCTGAAGACGAGAGCGCATTGCCGCTGGATGCAAGCTGGCTGCAGTGGTAGCCCCACCCTTAGTCGTCAGGTCGGCCGGTACGCAAACGTGACTCGCCCTGCCACATCCCGCATCGCAGTCGCGCTTCAGACCAGTAACGCCCGCTACTTCAGCGCCAGCTCGAGCCCGTAGGCAACGGCGAGCACCACGGCGGCGGTCAGCGCCAGCCTGAAGACGAGGCCGGCGCGGCGGCCGCTGAAGAGCGTGTAGATCGCCGCCGCGAGCACGCCGATCGCGATGGCGGCACCGGGCAGGCCGAGGACGGCGGCGACGATCTCCTGGGCGGTGGTGTAGGTCGAGTCCTGGTAATGGCCTCGAAGGATGTGGAGGGCGATGAAGAGGGCGAGGAAGGTGAGGATCTGAAAGAGGAGCCCGAAGGCAAGCAGGCCGAGCCGCCCGAGAGCGCCGGTTCTGGGGCCTCCGGGTCCCGCGGCGACGGGTTCTGGCCCCGGCGCGACCGGCTCCACGCCGTCAGCCACGCTCCTCCTCAGCGGCCGTCTTCGCTACCGGGCGCGGCGCCTGTGCCGAGTACGCGCCGACGGAAACCGGCGGCCGATGACGATCCGTGTAGATCCACATCCCTCGTCAGTCAATCACCTGCCGAGTCGCGAGGACCCGGGTGAGGTCGAGACCGGGGAGGGAGTGCAGGGCTCGCCGATCGAGCTCGCTCGTTACTTCCCGACGACGCGGAATCCCTTTCCGGAAGGCTTGATCGCGCCCTGAGCCTGAAGCCGTCGCCCTACGGCGCGGGCCTGGGTGAGCGAGACGCCCATCGCCTTCGCGATCTCCTCGATCGAGGCCTTCGGGTTCGCCTCGACGGCGGCGAGGAGCTGCTTGGGCCGCTGGCCGCGCGG
>CAZIOS010000014.1:0-69621 GCA_964540905.1 uncultured Conexibacteraceae bacterium
GCTGAGGATCAGCGCCACATCGGCGATCAGCGCCTGGCTGTGGGCCTGCGCCGCGGCGGGGTCGGGCAGGACGGCGCTGGCGAGAAAGAGGACGAGGATGAAGGCGGTGCCGAGGACCATCCCGCGCGGCTCGAAGCGGACCCCGAGGGTGACCGCGGGCAGCGCCAGCCAGACCAGCACCGGGCTGGTGTCGCCGCCGGTGACGAGGACCGCGGCGGCGAGCAGGACCGGCAGCAGCGCCCAGGCGCCGGCGACCCAGACCGCCGGGTGGCGGCTGGCGCGCATGAAGCGGTCGGCGACGGCGAAGCCGGCGAAGCCGAGCGCCATCGGCGCCAGCCACCACCAGCCGACCTCGGAGCCGCCGCAGGCGAGGGCGACGGCGAGGATCGCGAAGCAGGCGGCGCGGTAGCGGCGCACCCGCATCTCCATGTCGAGCAGGCGCTCGCGGCGGGCTTCGCTGTGGATCGAGAAGAGGGTGTCGGTCGAGCGACGGCCGCGGTTGCGGCGCCGGCGCTCGCCGGGGAAGTCGAAGCTGGTGGTCGCCGCAGTCCAGTTCACGACCGGCGCATCGACTCGCCGCCATGGCGGCTTGAATCTGCACGAAGTTGGTCAAGTAATACTTGGTAACCGCGTGCCTGGGGGGCGGTTCACTCGACCAGCTGCAGCTGCTTCGGCAGGCCGCTGAGGTTGCGCGGGCCGTCGGCGGTGACGACGACCAGGTCCTCGATCCTCACCCCCAGCTCGCCCGGCAGGTAGACGCCGGGCTCGACCGTGACGACTTCGCCCGGCGCCAGCACGTCGTCGGAGCGCAGCGAGAGCCGCGGGCCCTCGTGGACCTCGAGCCCGACCCCGTGGCCGAGGCCGTGGCCGAAGCGCTCGCCGTGGCCGCCGTCGGCGATCAGCTCGCGGGCGACCGCGTCGACCTGCTCGCCGACGGCGCCGGCCGCGATCGCCGCCAGCGCCGCCTGCTGCGCCGCCAGGACCAGCTCGTAGACCTCGCGCCCGCGCTCGCCGGGGTCGCCGGTGGCGTAGGTGCGGGTGCCGTCGGAGCAGTAGCCGTCGAGCTTGGCGCCCATGTCGAAGACGACCAGCTCGCCGCGGCCGATCTCGCGCTCGCCGGGCTCGGCGTGCGGCAGCGCCCCGTTGGGGCCGGCGGCGACGATCGCCGGAAAGGAGGGGTCGCCGCCGAGCTCGCGGATCCGCGCTTCGGCGGCGCGGGCGACCTCGCGCTCGCTGCGCCCGGCGAGGCCGCGCTCGAGGCTCCAGCGCCAGACCTCGTCGGCCAGCTCCGAGGCGGCGGCGATCGTCGCCAGCTCGCCCTCGTCCTTGACCCGCCGCAGCCGCTCGACCAGGCCGCCGGCGGGCACCGCCTCGGTGCCATCGGCGAGCTTCTCCTTCAGTTTCCCGAAGCTGCGGACGGCGAGGTGGTCGTCCTCGAAGCCGACCCTGCCCTCGAGCCGCTCGGCGATGCTCTGCAGCCAGTCGCCGGAGACCGTGATCGGCTCCCAGCCCTCGACCTCGGCGGCGGCGCGCTCGGTGTAGCGGAAGTCGGTGAGGAAGAGGCGCAAGCCGGGTCCGCAGACGCAGGCCCCGTTGGTGCCGGTGAAGCCGGTCAGGTAGCGGACGTTGGTGAGGTCGGTGACCAGCAGCCGGTCGAGCTCGCGCTCGCCGAGCAGGACCTCGAGCCGGTCGCCGCGGCCGCGCATCAGGCGCCGGCGCCGAGCTCGCGGGCGAGCAGGCCGAGCGCCTCGCGGTAGCCGTCCGGCCCCTTGCCGGAGATCTTCGCCAGCACCAGGCCGTCGAAGACCGAGTCGCGGCGCCAGCCCTCGCGCGACTCGACGTCGGAGAGGTGGACCTCGACCGCGGGCAGGCCCGAGACGTCGAGCGCGTCGGCGATCGCGCGGCTGTAGTGAGTCCAGGCGCCGGCGTTGACCAGGGCGGCGTCGGCGAGGTCGGGCAGGCGGTGCAGGTACTCGACGAACTCGCCCTCGTGGTTGGTCTGGAAGAAGAGCGGTTCCAGCTCCGCCGCGTGCGCCCAGGCGGCGATCCGCTGCTCCAGCTCGCTCAGCGCGAGGCCGCCGTAGACGCCGGCGTCGCGGCGCTCGAGCACGTCGAAGTTGACCCCGTGCAGGACGGCGACGCGGTTGCTGACGACGGTCATCCGAGCAGCTCCTCCACGGCCTCGCGGACCTTAGCGGGGTCGACCAGCTGGCCGATCCGGGGCTGCCCGGGCTCAGCGAGGAGGACGAAGCCGACGCCGGCGGCGGTCCGCTTCTTGTCGCGCGACAGCGCCGCCAGGGCGAGCTCGAGGTCGATCGGAGCGTCGAGGCGCACCGGCAGGGCGTGGCGGGCGAGGATCGCCTCGACCTCGTCGCGCAGGGCGGGGGCGCCGGAGAGGCGCAGCGCCGCCAGCAGGCCGAGGCCGACCGCCTCGCCGTGGCGATAGGCGGTGTAGCCGGTCGCCGCCTCGATCGCGTGGCCGACCGTGTGGCCGAGGTTGAGGACGGCGCGGCGGCCGTCGTCGCGCTCGTCGGCGGCGACGACTTCGCACTTGTAGCGGGCGCAGGCGAAGACGACGTCGTCGAGGCCGTCTGGGTCGATCTCCCCCAGCGTCCGCACCCGCTCCCACAGCGCTCCCCCCGCCAGCAGGCCGGTCTTCAGCACCTCGACGAAGCCGGCCGCCAGCTCCTCGCGCGGCAACGTCCGCAGCGCCGTCGTGTCGGCGATCACCGCCGCCGGCAGCTGGTAGGCGCCGGCGTAGTTCTTGCCCTCGGGCAGGTCGACGCCGGTCTTGCCGCCGAGCGCCGAGTCGACCTGGGCGACCAGGGTCGTCGGCACCTGCACCACCGGCACCCCGCGCTGGTAGAGGTGAGCGCAGAAGCCGGCGAGGTCGCCGACCACGCCGCCGCCGAGCGCGACCAGATGGTTGTCGCGGGTCATCCCGGCGCGGGCCAGCTCGCGCAGCACCCGCTCGGCCTCGGCCATCGTCTTCGAGCCCTCGCCGGGGGCGACCTCGACCCGCCCCGCCAGCGGCCCCAGGCGCTCGCCGTAGAGCGCCGCGACGGCGCGGTCGGAGACGCAGAAGCGGCGGCCCTCGAGCGGCCACCACTCGGCGCCGAGCAGGCCGCGGCCGACCAGCACCGGGTACTCGCCGGAGCGGCTCGGCGCCCACAGCAGCCGGGTCCCGGCCGGCAGCTCGGCCAGCGCCCGCAGCGCCGGCAGGGCGCGGGAGACGACGGCGCGGTCGCCCATCGGCAGCACCGCGTCGGCAAGCTGCTCGTAGAGCGGCAGCCGCTGCGCCAGCAGCCGCTCGACGTCGTCGGCGCTGCGGGCCAGGGGGCGGTCGCTATGGGCGATCCGGCGCCAGGCCTCCTGCGGGTCGACCTGGAGCCAGACGACGGTGTGGCGGCCGAGCGCCGCCCGCACCCGCTCGCTGAGGACGCTGCCGCCGCCGAGCGCGATCGCGCCGCCGTCGGCGCCCTCCAGCAGCGAGCCGACGACCTCGGCCTCGCGGGCGCGGAAGGCCTCCTCGCCGTCGCGCTCGAAGGCGGCGGCGATCGGCATCCCCAGCTCGCGTTCCATCAGGGTGTCGATCTCCACCGTGTCCAGGCGCGCCTCGCGGGCGGCCTCCAGCGCCGTGCTCTTGCCGGCGCCCATGAAGCCGATGAAGACGAGCGCCGGCCGGCTCACGGGCTCAGCGCCGCCAGTCGATGCGCTGCTTGTAGGCGGCGAGAGCGGCGAGGACGTCGTCGATGTGGTCGCCGCCGAACTTCTCGCGGTAGCAGCGGGCGAGGGTGAGGCAGACCATCGCCTCGGCGACGACGGCGGCGGCGGGGACCACGGTCGAGTCGGTGCGCTCGCGCAGCGCCTGCGCCGGCCGGTGGGTCTCGGTGTCGACCGAGCGCAGCGGCTTGGTCAGGGTCGAGATCGGCTTGATCGCGGCGCGGACGCTGAGCGGCTGGCCGTTGGTCATCCCGCCCTCGAGGCCACCGGCGTGGTTGGTTTCGCGGAAGTAGCCGTCCTTCTCCGACCAGAAGATCTCGTCGTGGGCCTCGGAGCCGGGGCGGCCGGCGACGTCCCAGGCTTCGCCGATCGAGACCCCCTTGACCGACTGGATCGAGGCGACGGCGCCGGCGAGGCGGCCGTCGAGGCGGTCTTCCCAGGAGATGTGCGAGCCGAGCCCAGGAACGAGGCCGAAGGCGAGCACCTCGAAGCTGCCGCCGAGACTCTCGTTGGCCTTACGCAGGCGGTTGATCTCGGCGACCATCGCGGCGCTCGCCTCGGGATCGAGGCAGCGGACCGGGTCCTCGTCGACGCCGTCGAAGTCGGCCGGCTCCAGGCCAGCCCGCTCGGCCGCCCTGACCGAGGCGATCTGGATGACGTGGCTGCGGACGTCGACGCCGAGGGCGGTGAGGAAGCCGCGGGCGAGCGAGCCGGCGGCGACGCGGGCCGCGGTCTCGCGGGCGCTGGCCCGCTCGAGCACGTTGCGGATGTCGCTGTGGTCGTATTTCCAGGCGCCGACGAGATCGGCGTGGCCGGGCCGCGGCAGGTGCACCTCTTCGGGCTCGAACCCCGCCACCGGCCAGGGGTTCATCCGCTCCTCCCAGTTGGCGTAGTCGCGGTTGGCGACGAGGACGGCGATCGGGCTGCCTAGCGTGCGGCCGTGGCGGACGCCGGAGCGGATCTCGACCGTGTCGGTCTCGATCCGCATCCGGCCGCCGCGGCCGTGACCGAGCTGGCGCCGGGCCATGTCGCGGTCGAGCGCCTCGCGGTCGAGCTCGAGGCCGGCCGGCATGCCCTCGACAATGGCGGTCAGGCCGGGCCCGTGCGACTCGCCGGCGGTGGTGAAGCGGAAGGCGCTCATCAGGGCGCCAAGGCTATCGGCGCGACGCTCGATGAGTTAATCCGCCTATAGCCGGGTTAACTCATCGAGCGTCGCTGGCGCGGGCGGCGGCGCGCATCGCCTCGAGCGGGGGCTCGCGGCCGGTCCAGATCCGCAGCGAGAGCGCGCCCTGCTGGACCAGCACCTCGAGGCCGTCGACGATGGCGGCGCCGGCGGCCGCGGCGGCGGCCAGGAGCGGCGAGGGCTCCGCCCCGTAGACCATGTCGACGACCGTCTGCTCGGAGCCGAAGCCGCCGCGGTCCAGCGGCAGCTCGGCAAAGGGATCTTCGCCGCGCAGGCCGGCGGCGCTGGTGTTGACGATCAGCCCGTAGTCCGCCTGCTCGGGCGTGGCAACCGGGGCGCCGCCCAGCTCGGTGCAGAGCTCCCGTGCCCGCTCGGCGGTGCGGTTCCAGACCTCGACCGCCGCCCCCTCGCGCACGAGCGCCCAGACGACGGCGCGGGCGGCGCCGCCGGCGCCCAGGACCAGCGCTCGCTGCCGGCCCGGCGCCGCCGGCAGCGCCGCCAGCAGCCCGTCGGCGTCGGTGTTGTGGGCGCGGACTTCGCCGTCGGCGAAGACCAGGGTGTTGGCGGCGCCGATCTCGCGCGCGACCTCGCTCGGCGCGTCCGCCAGGGCCAGCGCCGCCCGCTTGTGGGGGACGGTGACGTTGGCGCCGGCGAAGCCCTCGCCCGCCATCTCCCGCAGCCGCTCCTCGAAGTCCTCCGGGGCGACGTCGATCGCCTCGTAGCGCCACTCCTCCCCCAGCCCCAGCGCCGCCAGGGCCGCGTTCTGCATCGCCGGCGAGCGCGAGTGGGAGACCGGGTGGCCGATCACCGCCAGTCGCCTCGGCGCGCTCTGCGCTGCCGCGCTCAAGCTATTCCCCGCAGGTGCTGGGCGCGTTGCCGCCGGCCGCTTCGCGGGCCGAGTTGTACTTTTCGACGTCGGCCTCGAATTCGGTTTCGGTCTTGGCGAAGGTCAGTTCGTCGCACGAGTTCGGGTTGTTGACGTAGAAGAGGTAATCGGTCTTGGCCGGGTGGGCGGCGGCCTCGATCGCCGCCAGGCCGGGGCTGTTGATCGGCCCCGGCGGCAGGCCGGCGTGGGTGCGGGTGTTGTACGGCGAGTCGGTTTCCAGCTGCGACTCGGTCAGCGGCTCTTCGTAGTTGCCGGTGGCGAAGCGGATCGTCGCGTCGATCCCCAGCGGCATCCCTTCGTGCAGGCGGTTGTAGATCACCGAGGCGACCAGCTTGCGCTGCTTCGCCACCCCCGCCTCGCGCTCGACCATCGAGGCGATCGTCAGCACGTCGAAGGTGGTCAGGTTCTTGGAGCGGGCGTACTTCATGTCGACGCCCTTGATCCGCCGCTTGAAGTCTTCGAGCTGGAGCTGGACGAGGTTGGCGACCGGGGCGCCCGGCTTGAATTCGAAGGTGTCGGGGAAGAGGAAGCCCTCGAGATCCTTGGCGCCCTTGCCGCCGTACTTGGCCGGATTCAGGTACCTGGAGTGGACGGTCGCCTTTATGTAGCTGCCCCTGAGGCCGTCTTCGGCGACCAGCTTCGCCGCCTGCGAGCGGGCGTAGCCCTCGGGGATCGTCACCGTGGTCACGCTCGGCTTCGCGGTTTCGCGCGACCTGGTCAGGGCGTCGATCGCGGCGCTGTAGCTCATGCCGTGGGCGAGCGTGTAGTGGCCGGGGTAGAGCGAGGAGCGCTTGCCGTCGAGGGTGACGCGGACCTGGAACAGGGTCGAGCTGTCGATCACGCCCTTTTCCCCGAGCAGGTCGCCGACTTCGCTGACGCTGGCGCCCTTCGGGATCGTCACCTCGACCCGGCCGGAGCCGTCGCCGTGGAAGGGCTGGAAGAGCGCGAACAGGAACCAGAGCACGAACAGCGCCGCGATCGCGGCGAAGATCCGGAAGGGGTGGCGGCGCAGGGCGCCGAGCGGGCCGGAGCCGCCCCGCCGCGGCGGGCGCGGGCCGCCGCCAGCGCCGCCGGCGCCTCCGCGGTCGGCGGCCAGCGCCGGGTCGCCCTCGTCCGGGAGGTCCCAGCTGCGCGCGGTCGAGGCGGCCTCTCCGGGCTCCGCGTCGGGAGCCGCGGGGGGCCGCGGCTCGGCTCCCTGCGGCGTCGGAGCGGGAGCCGGCGCGTCGGCGGGCTCGTCCCAGAACTCCTGCTCGGGGGTGCGCGGTGGTGGTGGCGGTGCGGGCGGCGGAGCGTCCGGCGCGGGCGGCGGCGGGGGCGGCGCGGCGGCCTCCTTGCCGGCCCGCTTCGCCTCGCGCTGGCGGCGCTTCTCCTCGCGCTCGCGGCGGCGCTGCTCGCGCTCCTGGGCGGCGGGGTCGTTGGGGTCGGCGAAGGGGTCGCCCCCGGGCCAGTCGTCGCTCACGACTCCTCCTCTTGATTTGGGATACGGGCGGCGAGGTAGGTCTCGAGCAGGTGGGCGGCGGCGAGCGAGTCGGGGGCGGCGCTGGCGCCGGCACGGCGGCTGGCGTCGGCCATCCGCGTCGTCAGCCGCTCGTCGTAGGTCTCGACCGGGACCGAGAGCATCGCCTCCAGTTCGGCGCCGAAGCTGCGGGCCAGGCCGGCCTGGCTGCCCTCCTCGCCGCTGAGGTGCAGCGGCAGCCCGATCACGACCCGCTCGACCTCGCGCTCGGCGACGATCGCGGCGACCAGCTTCGCCTCCGGCGGCTCGATCACCGGCAGCGGCGTCGCCAGGGTCCCGGTCGGGTCGGAGATCGCGGCGCCGATGCGGGCGGTGCCGTGGTCGAGGGCGAGCACGCGCACGGCTAGCCGAGCTCCCGCTCGATCGCGGCACGGGCGGCGCCCAGCGCCTCGTCGAGCTTGGCCGGGTCGCGGCCGCCGGCCTGGGCCATGTCGTCGCGGCCGCCGCCGCCGCCGCCGACCACCGCGGCCGCCTCGCGGACCAGCGCCGCCGCCGAGAGGCCGCGCCCGACCGCCCCCTCCGAGACCAGCGAGACCAGCGCCACCTTGTCGCCGTCGCCGGCGCCGAGGACCAGCGCGGTGGCGCCGTCGAGCATCGACTGCACCCGGTTGGCGACCTCGAGCAGCTGCTTCTGGTCGGCCAGCTCGGAGGCCGCGACCAGGACCTTGACCTCGCCCGACGCGGTCGCCGCGGCGGCCAGTCGCTTCGCCTCCTCGCCGAGCAGCTGGCGCTGCGCCTGCTCGGCGCCGGCGCCGGCCTCGCGCAGGCGCTCGGCGGCGCGGCGGGCCCCGGCGAGCGGGTCCTGCGGGGTGCCGAGCAGCTCGCCGGCCTCGCGCAGCTGGGCCTCGCGCCGGCGGAACCAGTCGATCGCGGCGGGGCCGGTGATCGCCTCGACCCGGCGCACGTTGGCGGCGCTGGAGCCCTCGGAGGCGATCTTGAAGATGCCGACCTCGGCGGTGTTGGCGACGTGGGTGCCGCCGCAGAGCTCGCGCGAGACGCCGTCGACCTCGACCACCCGCACCCACTCGCCGTATTTCTCCCCGAACAGGGCCATCGCGCCGAGCTTCTCGGCCTCGGCCCGCTCCATCTCCAGCCAGCGCACCGGCCGGCTCGCCTTGACCCACTCGTTGACGCGATCCTCGACCTCGCCCAGCTCCTCGGGGCTGAGCCCCTGGCCGTGGGTGAAGTCGAAGCGCAGCTTGTCGGGGCGCACCGCCGAGCCGGCCTGGCGCACGTGGGTGCCGAGCCGCTCGCGCAGCGCCGCGTGCAGGAGGTGGGTCGCGGTGTGGTTGCGCATCGTCGCGTGGCGCGTCTCACGGTCTACTTCAGCCTCGATTGCGACTCCCGGCTCGATCGCCGTGCCGGTCGGCTCGATCGCCAGCGCCTGGTCGTCCCCGAGGCGGTAGACGTCGACCACCCGCGCCTCCTCGCCGCCCCAGCGCAGCACCCCGGAGTCGGCGACCTGGCCGCCGCCCTCGGCGTAGAAGGGGCTCTGCTCGAGCTTGACCAGGGCGTGGCCGTCGTCGGCCTCGACGGCGGCGAGGCCGGTGCTCGCGCGCAGCGTCTCGTAGCCAACGAAGCGGGTCGGCGGCGCCGCCGCGGCGAAGGCGACCACCCGCTCGTGCGTGTCCTCGGAGCCGTGGGCGGTGGCGGCGCCGCTGCGGGCGCGCTGGCGCTGCTCCTCCATCAGCTCCTCGAAGCCGTCGTCGTCGACCGCCAGGCCCTGCTCGGCCAGCAGCTCCCTGGTCAGGTCGTAGGGGAAGCCGTAGGTGTCGTGCAGCTTGAAGGCAGCGGCGGCGTCGATCCAGGAGGTCTGCGACTCCTGCGCCGCGGCGATCAACCGCTCCAGCAGCTCGGTGCCGCGCTCGAGGGTGCGGCCGAAGCTCTCCTCCTCGTCGCCGACCCAGCGGGCGATCGTCTCGCGCTCGGCGACCAGCTCCGGATAGGCGCTCCCCATGAGCTCGATCGTGCGCTCGGCGAAGCGGCCGAGCCAGGGCGCTTCGAGGCCGAGCGTGCGCCCCTGCTGGATCGCCCGCCGCATGATCCGCCGCAGGATGTAGCCGCGGTCCTCGTTGGAGGGGACGACGCCGTCGGCGAGCAGGAAGGCGGCGCCGCGCGAGTGGTCGGCGACGATCCGCATCGCCCGGGTGACCGCGCCGCCCTCGTCGTAGCGGCGGCCGGAGAGCTCCTCGGCGAGGTCGACCAGCGGCCGCACGTGGTCAGTCTCGAAGACCGAAGGCACGTCCTGGAGGATCGCCGCCATCCGGTCCAGGCCCATGCCGGTGTCGATGTTGCGCATCGGCAGCTCGGCGAGGCTGCCGTCGGCGCCGAGGTCGTAGCTCATGAAGACGTGGTTCCAGAACTCGAGGAAGCGGTCGCTGTCGTCGCCGGGGCGCTCGCCCTCGGCGCCGAACTCGGGACCGCGGTCGAGGTAGAGCTCCGAGCAGGGGCCGCAGGGACCGCTCGGCCCGGCCTGCCAGAAGTTGTCCTCGCGCCCGAGCTGGACGATCCGCTCGTCGGGGACCCCAATGCCGCCCCAGAGCGCGATCGCCTCCTCGTCGGGGCCGAGCCCGAGCTCCTCGTCGCCGCCGAAGACGGTGACCCAGATCCGCTCCGGGTCCATCCCGAAGCCCTGGGTCGAGAGCTCCCAGCCCCAGGGGATCGACTCCGCCTTGAAGTAGTCGCCGAAGCTCCAGTTGCCGAGCATCTCGAAGAAGGTGAGGTGGCGGGCGGTGTTGCCGACCTCCTCGATGTCGGTGGTGCGGAAGCATTTCTGGACGTCGGTGAGGCGCGGCGCCGGCGGCCGCTCCCGCCCGAGGAAGTAGGGCTTGAACGGCTGCATGCCGGCGGTGGTCAGCAGCACCGAGGGGTCGAGCACCGGCGGCACCAGCGAGGCCGAGGGCACCACCCTGTGGCCGCGCTGCTCGAAGAAGGACAGGTAGGTGGCGCGGATCTCCTCGGCCTTCATGTGAGCAAGCCTAAATATTTGCGAGGGGGAATGAGTGCGCGGTACGGCGGCCGCTCAGGCCGCGGCGACGATGGTGCCGTGGCCGACGACCGTCTCGCCCTCCAGCAGGACCGCGGTCTGGCCCGGCGAGGCGCCCGTGAACTCCTCCCCCAGCTCCAGCTCCAGCTCCAGCGCCGGGTGGCGGCCGGCGCCGGCGGCGCCGATCGAGGCCGGCAGGGCGCGCGAGTGGTAGCGCAGGCGGACCCCGTCGACGCGGGCGCCGTCGCGGTGCAGGACGGCGTCGCGGATGCTGACGTGGCGGGTTTCGACCTCGGCCCGGGTGCCGACCGTGACCGTGTTGGCGGCGGCGTCGGTGGCGAGCACGTAGAGCGGCTCGGGGGCGGAGACGCCGATCCCGCGGCGCTGGCCGACGGTGAAGTTGTGGTGGCCGCGGTGGCGGCCGACGGTGCGGCCGGCGCGGTCGAGGACGGCGCCCTCGCGGTCGCCGAGGCCGCCGTGGCGGCGCAGGAAGCCGCGCTTGCCCTGGCCGGCGAGGAAGCAGAGGTCCTGGCTCTCGGCCTTGCGGGCGACCGGCAGCTCGTGGCGGGCGGCGATCTCCCGCACCTCGGCCTTGGTCAGCTCGGTCAGCGGGAAGCCGAGGCGGCCGAGCAGCTGCGGCGGCAGCGCCGCCAGCATGTAGCTCTGGTCCTTGGCGGCGTCGGCGGCGGCGGCGAGCAGCAGCCCGTCGGCGTCCTCGACGATGCGGGCGTAGTGGCCGGTGACGAGGCGGCCGGCGCCGAGCCGCTCGGCGAGGTCGACCATCGCCGCGATCCGCACCTCGCCGTTGCAGAGGACGCAGGGGTTGGGGGTGCGCCCGGCGGCGTAGCCGGCGACGAAGCGAGCGACGACGCGGCGGCGGAATTCCTGCTCGAGGTCGAGCGTGAAGTGCGGGATGCCGAGCGAGTGGGCGAGGCCGCGGGCGCCCAGCACCGCCTCCGGGGAGCAGCAGGCCTTGGCGCCGTCGGTCTCGGGGTCGGCCCAGAGCTTGACCGTGACCGCGACCACGTCGGCGCCGCGCTCGCGTTCGAGCAGCGCCGCGACGGCGCTGTCGACGCCGCCGGACATCGCGACCGCGACCCGCTCGCCGACGGCGGGCGCAAGTGGCTGGGAAGAGGCGGCGGCGACCGAGAGGGCGCGGTGCAGGGCGTCGGTCGCGAGCACCGCCGCGTGGCGCTTGGCCGGGGTGAGGCCGCCGATCGCGGCGTCGACGTCGTCGGTGCTCAATCCGGCCGCGTCGAGCACCGGCGCGCCCTCGACGATCTCCGCCACCGCTGCCGTCGCCGCCCGGGTCGAGCCGCAGCCCTCGGCGTCGAAGCTGACGGCGGCGACACGGCCGTCCTCGATCGCCAGCGAGACCCGCGAGAGATCGCCACAGCCGGCGCCGCCGGCGGCGCCGGTGAAAGCCCCCGCCGGTGCCGGCCCGCGCCGGGTCTCGTCGGCGATGTAGTGCTCGAACAGCTCGCGCGTCATACGGAGGAGGGTAGCCGGGCGCAGGGCGCCCTCTCGCTATGCCGGGATTTTCGCCGGCCCACAGGAGGACTGACGTAGAGGGATTCCTATTCCCATTTATCTCCTGTAGGCCTGGCGAGGGAGGGCGCGAGGCGGATGGCGAGCGCCGGACCAAGCGAGGCAAGGACGCAGGGAGCCCGAATAGCAGCGCTATCGGGCGACCGAGGACACAGCCTCGCGCAGTGTCCGCCGCCGCCAGCCGCCCGCCCCGCCCGACCGAGCCAGGCCAGCCAAAAGAGGCTCCAGCCCGCCGTTGCCGCCTCTGGCTTTGATCCCTTCAAGTGAAGGTGGGTGCCTGCTCCCGGCCCCAAGGGGACGGATGACTTCGGCTCCCGCGCCGTTTGTGTTGGGTCAAACGGTGAGACGGCTCTCGCACGGGCTCGAGCCTCGCCGCAACGGTAGCACCGCGGGCGCCGCCGCAGCCCCGGCCCGGGCCGGGCTCAGAACTCGTCCGTGTCGAGGTTGGAGAGGTGCATCTCCGCCTCGCTCCAGCGGTCCGGCGGCACCCGCAGGGAGATGTCGCCGTGGCCGAAGCGGTCGAGCGGCCAGTCGGCGGTGAGAGCCGCCTCGATCCCGGCCTCGACCAGCGCCTGGTGCCAGGCCCGCGCCGTGCGCAGGTCGGCGAAGTCGCGCACCACCTCCCAGCGGTCGTAGCTGGGGTCGTCGACGTGGACCGGCGTCTGGCCGGGTCCGGGAGCCGGGCGCCACGAGCGTGGAAGCCAGTCCCGGAGGCCCATCTCAGTGCCCGGCCAACCCCGGCTTGTGGACGGCGATCCCGAGCTCGCGCAGCTGCAGATCCTCGACCGGCGCCGGCGCCCCGGTCAGCAGGTCGAAGCCGGAGGCGGTCTTGGGGAAGGCGATTACGTCGCGGATCGTCTCGGCGCCGCAGAGGCGCTGGACGATGCGGTCGACGCCGTAGGCGATGCCGCCGTGCGGCGGCGCCCCGTAGCGCAGCGCCTCGAGCAGGAAGCCGAAGCGGGCCGCGGCGGTCTCGGCGTCGATCCCGAGCGCGGCGAAGACCTGCTGCTGGACCTCGGCCCGGTTGATGCGGATCGAGCCGCCGCCCAGCTCCTGGCCGTTCCAGACGACGTCGTAGGCCTGGGCCCGCGCCGCCCCCGGGTTCTCGGGGTCGAACTCGCCGCTCGGCGCCGTGAACGGATGGTGCAGCGCGTCCCAGCGGCGCTCGCCGGCGTTCCACTCCATCAGCGGCCAGTCGACGACCCAGAGCAGCCTGTGGTCGTTCTCGTCGATCAGGCCGAAGCGCTCGGCGAGGTCGATCCGCATCTGGCCGAGCACGGCGTCGGTGACCGGGCGCCCGTCGGCGACCAGCAGCAGCAGGTCGCCCTGCTCGGCGCCGAGGCGGCGGTTGAGCTCAGCCAGCTCGGCCGGGCTGAGGAACTTGGCGGTCGGCGAGCGCCAGCCCTCGCCCTCGCGGAAGGCCCAGACCAGGCCCTTGGCGCCGAGCTCCTGGGCGCGCGAGATCAGGCCGTCGAGCTCGGAGCGCGGCAGCTCGCGGCGGCCGGCGTTGAGGCCGCGGATCGAGCCGCCGCTCTCGAGTACCGAGCGGAAGACCTTGAACTCGGTCTCCCCCAGCGCCTCCCCGAGGTCGACCAGCTCGAGGCCGAAGCGCAGGTCGGGCCGGTCGGTGCCGAAGCGGTCCATCGCCTCGTCGTAGCCCATCCGCTGCATCGGCAACTCGATCTCGGGGCCGCCGACCCGCTCGAAGACGTGCGCCAGCAGCCGTTCGTTGACGGCGATCACGTCCTCGCCGTCGACGAACGACATCTCGACGTCGAGCTGGGTGAACTCAGGCTGGCGGTCGGCCCGCGTCGCCTCGTCGCGGAAGCAGCGCGCCACCTGGTAGTAGCGCTCGATCCCGGCCACCATCAGCAGCTGCTTGAACAGCTGCGGCGACTGCGGCAGCGCGTAGAAGGAGCCGGCCTGGAGGCGGCTGGGGACGAGGAAGTCGCGGGCGCCCTCCGGCGTCGAGCGGGTCAGCACCGGCGTCTCGACGTCGACGAAGCCCTCGCCGTCGAGGAACTCGCGCATCGCCGCGACCACGCGGTGGCGCAGCATCAGCGCCTCGCGCATCTGCTCGCGGCGCAGGTCGAGATAGCGGTAGCGCAGCCGCGCGTCCTCGCCGACCTCGCCGGAGAAGCCCTCGACCTGGAACGGCGGCGTCTCGGCGTCGGCCAGCAACTCGGCGGCGGTCACCTTCAGCTCGACCTCGCCGGTCGGCAGCTCCGGGTTGACGGTCTCCTCCGAGCGCCGCACCACGGTCCCGGCCGCGCTCAGCACGTCCTCGGCCCGCAGCTTGTGGGCCAGCTCGATTAGCTGGGCGCCCGAGGTGTCGGGATTGAAGACGAGCTGGACGATCCCGGTGCGGTCGCGGAGGTCGATGAAGATCAGGCCGCCGTGGTCGCGGCGGCGGTGGACCCAGCCGGCGACCCGCACCTCGGCGTCGACCCGGTCGCCCAGCACCTGCCCGCACCAGCTGTCGCGGTAGCCGTTCGGGCGCAGCGACGGCGCCTCGCTCATGCCTCTCCTCCAGTCATCTCGTCGACAAGGTTGGCGGCGTCGGCGACGCGCTGCTCGCCGCTGCGCATGTCGCGCAGCTGGGCCGAGCCGTCGGCCTCGAGGATGAGGACGCGGCGGGCGCCGATCCGGTCGGCGTGTTTGAGCTGGCCCTTGAGGCCGCGGCCAGCGAGGTCGGCCTCGGCCGAGAGGCCGGCGTGGCGCAGCTCGGTCACCAGCGCCACCGCCCGCTGCCGCTGGCCCTCGTCGGCGATCGCGACGAAGGCGTCGCGCCCGGCCGGCTCCTCCTCCTCGCCGAGCGCCAGCAGGATCCGCTCGATCCCGGCCGCCCAGCCAACCGCCGGCGTCGGCGGCCCGCCGAGCTGCTCGATCAGGCCGTCGTAGCGGCCGCCGCCGCCGATCTCCGACTGCGCCCCGAGCGCCTCGCAGACGAAGGAGAAGATCGTCCGCGTGTAGTAGTCGATGCCTCGGACCAGGGTCGGGTCGACGGCGTAGGCGATGCCGGCGGCGTCGAGCAGCTCCCGCACCGCGGCGAAGTGCTCGGCGTCCTCGCCGGCCAGCGAGTCGACGATCGTCGGTGCGCTCGCCATCACCCAGCGCGTCCCCTCGTGGTCGGAGTCGAAGGCGCGCAGCGGGTTGAGGTCGATCCGCTCGCGCACGTCCTCGGAGAGCTCGCCCGCATGCGCGTGCAGGTGCGCCTTCAGCTCCTCCAGGTAGGCGCGGCGGGCGTCGAGCGAGCCGAGGCTGCCGAGTCGCAGCTCCACCCCCGGCACGCCGAGCTCGGCGAGCAGGTCGGAGAGCAGCATGATCGCCTCGGCGTCGGCCAGCGGCGAGTCGGTGCCGATGCACTCGAGGCCGAGCTGGTGGAACTGGCGGTAGCGCCCGGCCTGGGGGCGCTCGTGACGGAAGAAGGGGCCGAGGTAGGAGAGCTTGACCGGCGGCGCCAGTTTGTGCATCCCGTGCTCGAGGTAGGCGCGGCAGATCGGCGCCGTCCCCTCCGGCCGCAGGGTGAGGCTGCGCCCGCCCTTGTCCTCGAAGCTGAACATCTCCTTGCGGACGATGTCGGTCGACTTGCCGACCCCGCGTTCGAACAGCTCGGTGTCCTCGAAGACCGGGGTGGCGATCGGCTCGTAGCCGGCGCGGGCGAAGATCGCCGCGGCGGTGCGCTCGATCCGGGCCCGGGCCCGGGCCGGCCCGGGCAGCACGTCGAAGGTCCCGCGCGGCGCCTGGTACTTGCTGGCCATGGCGGCGACCCTACCGGCGGCCGCTAGGCGGCCAGCGAGACGAGGAAGGGGTTGGAGGCGCGCTCGGCGCCGAGCGTCGTCGTCCCCATGTGGCCGGGGTAGACGGCGGTCTCGTCGGGGTGGGATTCGAGCAGGCCGGCGATCGAGGCCAGCAGGGTCGGGCCGTCGCCGCCGGGCAGATCGACGCGCCCGACCGAGCCCTGGAAGAGGACGTCGCCGGAGAAGATCGCGTCCTCGCCGCGGACCGAGTAGGTGACGTGGCCGGGACTGTGGCCGGGGGTGAAGATGACGTCGAGCTCGAGCCCGGCCAGCTCCAGGGTCTCGCCGCCGGCGACGGTCTCGTCGGCGTCGTAGCTCTCGAACGGACCGAAGCCCTCGTAGGGGACGAAGCTCATGATGTCGGCCAGCACCGGCACCTCCAGCCGCGGGCAGTAGACCGGCGCCCCGCTCACCCGCGCCACCGGCGCCACCGCGCCGACGTGGTCGAAGTGGGTGTGGGTGAGCAGGATCGCCTCGACCTCGGCGCCGATCGCGGCGACGGCGGCGAGGATCCGCTCCGCCTCTTCGCCGGGGTCGACGACGAGGACCCGGTCGGCGCCCTCGCGGCGCACCAGGAAGCAGTTCTCGGCGATCGGGCCGACGGTCAGCATCTCGACCTCGAGCGCCATCAGTCCCCCTGTCGGATCCGCGCCCGCTCGCGCCGCCGCCACAGCGTCATGTCGATGAAGTAGCCGGCGGGGATGTAGAAGGCGAGCATGAAGGCGGCCAGCGCCAGCGCCACCAGCGGCGGCCGTTTGAAGATCGCCAGCAAGAGGACGCCGAAGACGACGGCGGCGAAGATGCCGCGGATCGCCGAGCCGCGCCAGGTCGGCGGCAGGTCGGCGCGCTGGGCCGGCTTGCGGTTGGCGCGGGCGCGCGCCTGGGCCTCGGCGCGGCTGCGGGGACGGGCGGAGCGGCGCTTGGCGTCGATGCTGCCGCCCTGGGTGCCGCGGCGCTTGCGGTTGCGCTTCTTCTTGGTCTGGGCCATCGCCTGAATTTAGTCGTTCGCGGCGGCCAGCCGCCGCTCGATCAGATGCAGTGCCGGCTCGAAGCCGCGGATCGGGACGTCCGCCGGGTAGCCGACAAGGGCCGCCGCCGGGGCGAGGCCGACCAGCTCCGCCTCCAGCGGCCGGGCGCCGAGCGGCGCCGCCAGCTCGCGCACCCGCCCAACCACCGCCGCCAGCGGCACCGCCAGCGGGTCGTGGACGTTGGTCGAGACCTGGGCGCGGCCGCTGGAGAGCCGCAGCCCGATCGCCCGCACTCCCGGCAGCCCGCCCCCCGCCTCGCGCAGGCCGGCGGCGACGGCGCGGGCGAGCTCGACGTCGCCGCTGTCGAGCTCGAGGTTGAAGGCGACCAGCGGCGGCCGCGCGGTGACCAGGGTGGCGCCGCCGCGCCGGTGCGGCAGCGGCGGCCCGAAGTCCGGCCGCAGCTCGCCCGACTCCATCCGCAGCCAGAGCTCGGCGAGGCCGCCGTTGCGGAAGTAGGCGCGCTCGGCGCGGGTCGGGTCGCGGGCCAGCTCGCCATAGAGGAAGACCGGCAGGCCGAGGCCGCCGAGCTGCGCCGCCACGGCGACCGCCTCGGTGCGGGCGGCGGCGCGCTCATCGGGACCGAGCCAGACCAGCGGGCAGACGTCGAGGGCGCCGATCGCCGGGTGGGCGCCGGCGTAGGTGTCCATGTCGATCGTCTCCAGCGCCTCCTCGGCGCCGGCGAGCAGCCCTTCCAGCAGCGAGCCGGCGCCGCCGGCGAGGGTGAAGACGGTGCGGCCGTGGTCGCCGTCGGTGTGGCGGTCGAGCAGGGTGGCGCCGCGGGCGAAGGCCGCCTCCAGGCGCGCCAGGCGCGTCTCGTCGCGCCCCTCGGAGACGTTTGGCACGGCGAGCAGCGGCGGCATCGCCCCAGGCTAGCCCGCCGCGGGGCTCAGATCAGCAGCTCGCCGCCGCTGACGATCGTCTCGCCGTCGATCTCGACCGTCGGTTCGAGGATCACGCAGTCGAGGTGGACCGGGACCTGGACGGTGCCGCCGATCGCCGCCGAGGCGCCGAAGGCGACGTGGGCGGTGCCGAGGATCTTCTCGTCCTCGAGGATGTTGCCGGTCAGGATCGCCTCTTCGTTGGTGCCGATCCCGAGCTCGGCGACGTTGGTGCCGTCCTCGCCGTGCGCGGTCAGCAGCTCCATCAGGGCGGCGCCGTCGATGCCGGTGGCGTCGGTCAGATGGCCGCCGCGGACGGTCAGCGTCACCGGCGCCTCCAGCAGGCCGACGCCGGCGATCGAGCCGTCGACGACCAGCGTGCCCTCGCCGGTGCCCTCGACCGGGGCGATGAAGCCCTCGCCGCAGGGCAGGTTGCCGAAGGCGCCGCGGTTGCCGAGTTCGCCGGCGTCGACGATCGAGAGCCGGTCCTCGAGCCCGAGCCGCAGGTCGCTGCCACGGGCGCAGGTGATCCGCGCCTCGGCGCCGCCGTTGAGCTTGTCGCTGAGCGCCCACCCGCGCCGGCGCACCTGCTCGAGGTCGCTGGTCATCAGCCGCGTCAGCATCTCCTCGGTCACCCCCGGCAGGGTGCCGATGCGCACCCCGGCCTCGCTGGCGCGCTTGCGAGCGGCGGTGTGGGAGAGCGACTGGATCGTCGGCGCCAGCACCACGTCGGCGGCCGCCATCGCCGCGGCGACCGCGTCCGGCGGCTCGGCGGCGGCGGAGTCGCGCTCGGAGATCACCGCCAGGGTCGCGTCGGCGCCTTCGCCCTGGGCCTCGATCCGCATCAGCGCGCCGATCTCTTCGGTCACCGGGTTGCAGACGACCAGCACCTCCTCGCCAGGCGAGACGCTCATGCACTCGCGCACGACCGTCCGCACCGCCATGTCCAGCTCCGCGCTCACGCCCCGCACCCTAACTTGCTCAGTCGTCGTCGTGGCGGTGGCGCCAGGACCACACCTCGAACCAGACCAGCCCGACCAGCAGCGAGCCGAAGGCGATCAACGGCGGCAGCCAGCCACGCCGTTGCGAAAGCGCCAACACGACCACCACAAGGGCGTCGGCGAGCAGCAGCAAAGCCACCAGCAGCGGCCGCATCCCAGCCCACCCCGAACCCGAACTTTGACTCCCTTTGCCCACCGCTACCATCCCCGTCCCCGCCGGAGTAGCTCAGCTGGTTAGAGCAGCGGAATCATAATCCGCGTGTCGGGGGTTCGAGTCCCTCCTCCGGCATAGTTT
Organism: uncultured Conexibacteraceae bacterium; assembly: GCA_964540905.1. Taxonomy (GTDB): domain Bacteria; phylum Actinomycetota; class Thermoleophilia; order Solirubrobacterales; family 70-9; genus VAYN01. The sequence continues at coordinate 18,845 of CAZIOS010000014.1, forward strand.
CTTCCCTGGAAATTAGCATATTTTGTAAGTGCCGAAACGCACTACCAACAAAATGTGTCCCAAATATGTCCCGAACTTTTGTTACAAAGTGCAGCGCATCTGCTCGCGACCGCCACGCCGCCTTCACTCTGACAAGCGTGCATCGAGCCCGTAGTAACTATGAGCCGGACCGGGTTTGACGGAGGTCTCCGTCAAACCCGGTCCGGCTCACCTGGGAGGGGTTCATCAGCCACACCAGGGCGGCAAGGGAGTGGTCCGTCGTGCAGATCGAGACGGTGCGCCGCCCGAAAACCTCGTGGAAGAACAGGCGGCTGGCGTGGGCGAGCCGGGAATTGGTGGTGACGAGAATTGCCCCGGAGCTTTCAATTCGCCTGCGCACTTCGCCGCCGCGGATCCGGTAGATCGCGGTCAGCGAGTCGAGGTCGCGCATCATGGTCTCGCGGCGCCCGTAGTGGACGGCTTCCCTCGAGCACCTTCGTCGCCTATCATCGGTTGCGGATCGAGCGCGACTCCCTCGGCGGGCGAGACCGTTCTCCAACTACACCGACGGCAGCTGCAGACGCTGCCTGAGCCGATCCACTCCTCTACCGTCCAGTAACCCAAAGCCGTAACAGCTACTGTTCATTTACCGGTCGTTGGGTTCTCACCCTCTCTTCCTCGCGCCCGGATAGCAATCAGAGACGGCTTGAGGAGGCGGCCTTGGCCGCCGCAAAGGGCTCGCAGCACGAGGCGCATGACCGTAGGAGCAGGACACTCAACGCCCTGGCGGTCGCGGTCACCCCGGGAGCTGCGAGCATCGCCTGTGCGGCCGTGGCGATCCTTGTCGGATCGGGGGTCCTACTCGGCTGGGCCACTGGCATCGAGTCACTGAAGTCGATCTCACCGAGCTTCTCACAGATGAAAGCGAACACGGCGCTGTGTTTCATCCTCGCCGGCATCTCGCTTTTGCTTCTGCGTAATCCTTTACACAAACACTGGAGTACGTTGGGCAAGGGGCTCGCAGGGATCATTTCCCTGCTCGCCCTCTTGACGCTGTTCGAGTACATCGCCGGATCGAACCTTGGGATCGATGAGCTTCTGTTTCGCGATCCCAACTCCGCGGCCGCCTTCTCTCCAGGTCGCATGGGGGCCAACAGCGCCTTCGGGTTCACGCTCGTGGGCTTCGCGCTGCTTGCGCTGGACACCGAACGACGAGGCATCCGCCCGACCCAGGTGGCGGCCATCGTCGTCAGCGTGATGGCCTTCGTGGCAATTCTCGGGTACGCCTACGGAGCCTCGACCCTCGATACCAGCTTCATCACCAAGACCGTGACTCCGATGTCGCTCTACACTGCGCTCACGCTCCCCGTCTTGGCGGCAGGCCTGATGTTGGCAAGACCCGACAAAGGCATGATGGTGCTGATCAGGAGCAAGGGGCCAGGGGGGCATCTGCTTCGCCGCTTCCTGTTGCCCGTCGTCCTTGTCCCCCCTCTGGTCGGATATGTGCGACTGAAAGGCCAGGAAGACGGCCTCTATGGACTCGTCGAGGGCCTGGCTATCTACGCGACCACGCTGGTCGTCGTATTCGGCGGACTGGTCTGGTTGACGGCGCGCTCACTTCAACGCGAGCGCAACCGCGGCGACAAGGAGCGCTCTGACCTCGAGGCTCAGCTTCGCCAGGCCCAAAAGATGGAGGCGATCGGACGTCTTGCCGGCGGCGTCGCCCACGACTTCAACAACCTGCTGACGGTGATCACCGGCTACACCGATATTCAGCTGGGCGAACTGGAGCCGGGTGACCCGCGTCGCGAAGGCATCTCACAGATCAAGGCAGCCACTGATAGGGCGACGGCATTGACGGCGCAGCTTCTTGCCTTCAGCCGCCACCAGATCCTCGAGCCCCGGGCTTTCGATCTGAACGTCGCGGTGGCTGAGATCGCGCCGATGCTGAAGCGGGTGATCGGCGAGAACATCGACTTCACCACCAAACTCGATCCCGACTTGCACCGCGTCTGGGCAGACCCCAACCAGATCCACCAGGCCATCCTCAACCTCGCCGTCAATGCCCGCGACGCGATGCCCAAGGGAGGGCGGCTGACCCTGGAGACCGACAACGTCGAGCTCGACCAAACCTACGTCGTGGCTCACCCAGCGATAGCCGTCGAGCCCGGGGACTACGCGATGCTCTCGGTCACCGATTCCGGGGTCGGAATCGAGGCCAAAACCCTGGCACGGATCTTCGACCCTTTCTTCACGACTAAGGGACCGGCCGAGGGGACCGGCCTCGGCCTCTCGACCGTTTACGGGATTGCCACCCAGAGCGGCGGCGGCGTCTGGGCTTATTCGGAGCCTGGTCATGGCACCTCATTCAAGATCTACCTCCCCCGGGTGGATGTTGCCGACGGCACGACCGAGCCTGAGGAGACCCCCTCGGTTGAGCCAGAGACGGAGGCGACCGAGACTGTGCTGTTGGTCGAGGACGAGCAGGCCGTACGGGTTCTAACGCACCGGATCCTCGACTCCTCCGGATACACCGTCCTCGACGCGGCTAACGGCGGCGAGGCGATCGCCCTATGCGAGAGCCATGAAGGGCTGATCGACCTGCTTCTTACCGACATGGTGATGCCAGGAATTAGCGGCATCGACCTCAGCCAGGAGCTACGGGTGCAACGGCCCGCCTTGAAGGTGCTAGTGATGTCCGGCTATAGCGAGCTGGCAATCGACGATCAAGAACGCGATACCAACGTGGCCTTCCTGCAAAAGCCCTTCAGCGCCAACTCGCTGAGGCTGAAGGTGGGAGAGGTTCTTAGGGATGGATGAACATGGCCGACTCATCAGTCATCACGACTTCATCTTGCTGGTTTAGGGCAATCGTTCTCAGGCGACGCTGATCGAGCGGATACTCGATCTCGGCGACATCGAGTTGAGGTCGTACGTGCTGGAACCCTGGGCGAAGCAAAGGACCCAGCTATGCCGCTCGGTGCTATGCAATCGAGCGAACTCGCTCGGGATCTGCTGCTCGCCCACCGGGTGCTGCACGACGCCCTGACCGGCCTGCCGAACAGGATGCTCTTTCTCAGATCAAACGTAGCCTTGCCCTTCTGCTATTTGCTTGCGCCAGAAAGAAGGATTGCGCTGGCTAGAGCGCTTCGTCTAGCGGCCGCTGGCTGCTTGGCAGCTCCTGTGCGAAAGCTACTTCGGCAGCAACCAGCTCCAGCGGTTGAAGAGATGCTTGTACTGCGATCAGGCCCGCTCCCGCTCACGCATCGTGAACTCGATACTTCGCTCATCAGCCGCATAGAAGCAGCGAATAGAAAAGCGCCGAAATCGCGAGGGGCGGGTTTACATCGCCGTCGTGATGCCAACCCCGCCGGCGAAGCGTGACCCGTGAAGAAGATTTGTCCTCACAAATGCAAAAGAGTGTATTTCCATCAGCGATCACTCTTCCACCGAGGACCTGGTGGAGCCCAGTTTCATCCCACCCTGGTACAGGGTCACGGATTCGAACATGTCGACCGCGCGGTAGTTCTGGATCACCACGAGGTCAGGGCCTTCGTTGTTCGACTGGCAAAGGTCCTGATCTACACCGGCAGCATGATGCTCAAACGCTCAGGGATGCCCTCGACACCGGCGCCGAGGCCGTCGTCCTCAAGCCCGGGGGGCTCGGCGCACTTGTCGACGCCCTACGTGCGGTGGCGCGCGGCGAGCGCCACGTCGACCCGGCGATCGCCGAGATTCTCCAGACGACGGGCGATGCGCCTCGCCTGCTGACCAAGCGCGAGCGGGAAGTCTTCGCCCTGCTCGCCCAGGGCCAGAGCGGCGAGGAGATCGCCTCCGAGCTCTCCCTCTGGGCGGAGACCGTGCGAACCCACGTGCGCAACGCGATGGCAAAGCTGCAGGCGAGGACGCGCACCGAGGCAGTCGTCAGAGCCTTGGCAACGGGCGAGATCGAGCGGTGATACCGCCCTGATACTCGAAGGCAGGCGGAACTGCTCCTTGACGGAGTGACGGTGGGTGGAGTCAACCCCCCAACAAGTCGCTCGGTCAGCAGAAGAGCGCGAAGGAGCAGTCATGCACGCCGATCCCCCCTCTCCCCACATTGTCCGCAGCTTCGGCTCGCTGATCGCCGCCGAGTCCGAGACCGGGATCACGATCTCCACCGGCTCCGAGCTGGGCCGCGGCGACGTCCGCAGCGGCAAGGTCCTGATCGCCAACACCGGCTCCAGCGCCGGCAGCTTCAGGCTCTTCGAGAGCGACGCCTCCAACGACTTCCCCGCCGGCGAGCTGACGCTGGCGATCGAAGACGTCACCGCGGAGGACTTCCCCACCCGCTACGTCGGCGAGATCGGCAACCTGCCGCCGGGCGGCATCGACCTCGGCAGCTTCCCGCCCCAGCAGTCGCGCCGCTTCCGCTTCCTCGTCATCCTCGACCTCAACTCGCGCAGCGGCGGTCAGGGCAGGAGCGCCGGCGCCACCTACGAGTGGAGCCTCGTCACGGCCGGCTCGCTCCGCGATTGACCCCGCCGCTCAGGCGGAGTCGGGCGCCAGGTAGCGGTAGCCGAAGCCCGCGCACCGTCTCGATCGCCTCGGCGTCGCCGAGCTTGCGCCGCAGGCGACCGACGTAGAGCTTGACCTGCTCGGGCCGGACGAGCGGGTCGCGCCAGGCCATCTCGATCAGCTGATCGGCGCTCAGCACCTGACCCGCGTGCCGGACGAAGGACGAGAGCAGCCGGAACTCCAGCGGCGTTAGACGCAGCTCCTCGCCGCGCCGGCGGGCCCGCCGCAGCAGCGCCTCGACCCGCGCCCGCAGCTCCTGGTCGGGCAGGTTGAGGTCGAGGATCACCAGGTCCGGGCGCGCGGCGAAGAGCAGCCGCAGCCCGGCGGCGGCGTCGCCGGCAGCCAGCACGGTGTGGCCCCAGCCGGCGAGCACGCTCTGGACCAGCTCGCAGAGGATCGGGTCGTCGTCGATGACGAGGACCTTGTCGCCGCGGATAGATCGATTCGACGCAACCTGGAGGCTCATCGTCCGCCCTCAGGGATAGACCGAGCGCAGCCGCGCCGCCTCGGCGACGCGGGCGATGGCGACCGCCTGGCCGGCCTCGCGCCAACCGACCCCGTAGCGCTCGGCGGCAAGCGCGATTCGCTCGATCGCCGCCTCGAGATGGCCGCGCAACCGACTGCCGACCTCGTTGGCATCCCAGGAGTAGCGCTGCTGGTCCTGGGCCCACTCGAAATAGCTGACGGTGACGCCGCCGGCGTTGGCGAGCAGGTCGGGGACGATCGGGATGCCGCGGGCGGCGAGGATCGCGTCGGCCTCCGGCGTGGTCGGGCCGTTGGCGGCCTCGACGAGCAGGCGGCAGTCGATCCGCCCGGCGTTCTCGGCCGTGATCTGACACTCCAGGGCGGCCGGGACCAGGACCTCGCAGGGGGTCTCCAACATACCGCCGGCGCTGGTCGCGGTCCCGCCGGGGAAGCCACGCAGGAAGCGATTCTCGGCGATCCACCCCAGCGCGGCGTCGACATCGATGCCGTCCGGGTTGACGATGCCGCCGGTGACGTCGCAGATCGCCACCACCCTGGCGCCGCGATCGAACATCTCCTTGGCGATCGTGCCGCCGACGTTGCCGAACCCCTGGATCGCGATGCGGGCGCTCGGCACCCCGATGCCGAGCCGATCCATCATCGCCTCAGCGCAGATCGTCGCCCCCAGTCCGGTGGCGGCCTTGCGCCCCTCGGTGCCGCCGAGCACCAGCGGCTTGCCGGTGACGATCCCCGGCGTCGGGTGCCCGACGTGCTGGGAGTAGGTGTCCATGAACCAGGACATCTCCCGCTCCCCGGTCGCCATGTCGGGGGCCGGGATGTCCTGGTCGGGACCGATCACCGGCACCAGCTCGCTGGCGAAGCGACGCGTGATTCGCTCCATCTCGGCCGCCGAGAGCCGGTTGGGATCGCAGCGGACGCCGCCCTTGGCGCCGCCGAAGGGGAGGCCGAGCAGGGCGCACTTGAGGCTCATCCAGAGCGCCAGCGCCGCGCACTCGCCAAGCGAGACCCCGGGCGCGTAGCGGACGCCGCCCTTGGTCGGCCCAAGCGCCGAGGTGTGCTGGACGCGGTAGCCGGTGAAGCTCTCGATCTCGCCGCTGTCGCGGCGGATCGGGAAGTTGGCGACGATCGCCCGGCGTGGCTCCAGCAGGCGGGCGCGAGCATCGGGATTGAGATCGAGCAGGTCGGCGGCGCGGTTGAACTGGGTCACCGCCACCCGCCAGAGCTCAGAGCGCCACTCGTTGCCGGGCGAGACCTCGTGGGCCTCGCCGGCGAGGACGCTGTCCCAGCCGCCGCTGCCACGACGCTCGACTCCGCCCGGCGGGCTGTCGATCGACTCAGCCACGGAGCGAGACCGCCTCGTCGAGATTGTCGAGCAGCAGGTCGACAAGCGCGGGGTCGAAGTGCGTGCCGCGGCCCTCGCGAATGATCGCGATCGCCTCCTCCAGCGGCATCGCCGGTCGGTAGCTGCGGTCGCTGAGCAGGGCGTCGAAGACGTCGGCGACGGCGACGATCCGCGCCTCAAGCGGGATCTCCTCGCTCCGCAACCCCTGTGGGTAGCCGTCGCCATCCCAACGCTCGTGGTGGCTCAGCGCGATCGTCGCCGCCAGCTGCAGCAGGTCGCCCGTGGAGCCGGCGAGGATCTCGTGGCCGGCGGTCGTGTGGCGCTCCATCTCGGTCCGCTCCGCCGCCGTCAGCGGGCCGGCCTTGCGCAGGATCGCGTCGGGGGTCGCGACCTTGCCTACGTCGTGCATCGGCGCCGCCGCCCGCAGCAGCAGCACCCGCTCGCGCTCCAGCCCGCAGCGCTCCCCCAGTAACGCCGCCACCGTCGCCATCCGGTTGACGTGCTCGCCGGTGCCGGCGTCGTGGCGCTCGATCGCCTTTGAGAGGCGGTCGACGGTCTCCTGGCGTGAGGCCCGCAGCTCCTCGATCGCCCGCCGCTGGGCCTCGTTCAGCTCCTCGCGCAGGCGTTCGGCCTCGCCTTTCGCAGTCAGATCGGCGGCGATCCCGAAGATGCCGGTGATCTCATCGGTCTCGTCGCGGATCGGGAACTTGACGGTGAGAAACGTGCGCCTGGCCTCGCCGGCCAGCAGCACTTCCTCTTCTTCGAAGGTCTCTCCCCGCTCCAGCACCCGCGCGTCCGCCGCGGACGCGTCGGCGGCCTCTTCGAGGTCCAGTAGGTCCTCGGCCCGGCGACCGATCATCCCCCCCGGTGGCACCTCCATGATCTCGTGCATGGCTCGGTTCGCAATCCGATAACGACGGTCTCGATCCTTGCTGAAGATCGGCACCGGCGCCCGTTCCACCAGCAGCTGCATCCGCTGCTCGAGCGTGCGGCTGCGGGCCTCCTGGGCCAGCTCGAGGTGGCAGCGGCGGACCGCGTTCATGGCCGCGATCAGGAGCTGACCCGGCCAGAACGGCTTCACCAGGTAGCCGTGGGCCCCGAAGTCGAAGGCCTGTTCGGCGATCGCCGGCGAATCCTCGCCGGTGACCAGCACCACCGCCGTGGTCGGATGCTCGGCGACGATCTCCTCAGCCAGGACCAGGCCCGACTCACCCGGCATCTCGATGTCGCAGAGCGCCAGGTCGAAGTCTGCCGCGGCGAGTGCGGCGCGAGCCTCGCCGACACTGCCGGCGAAGTGGCACTCGTAGCGATCGCCCAGGGTGCGGTCGATCAGGCGCAGGATGTCCGGTCGGTCGTCGGTCGCCAGAACCCGGCCTCTGGCTGGCGCGTCCACCTCGCCTAACTCTTTCCGCGATCGGCGCCAGGACGGTCGAGCAAAGCTCGAATGACCCGCAACAGCTCGCTGGCGCTGAACGGCTTCTCGATGAAGGCGCTGCCGTTCTGCTCGGCCAGGGCTTCCGGCGCCAGCACCTCGTGGCTGTAGCCGGACATGAAGACAACGGTGAGCTTCGGTCGCAGCGCTTTTGCCCGATCGACCAGCTCGGTGCCGAGCATCTCGGGCATGATCACGTCGGTCAGCAGCAGGTCGATCGCCTGTCCGGGGCGGCCGCAGACCTCGAGCGCCTCCTCGCCGCCACCGGTGGCGATCACCGAGTAGCCGTTCTTGGTCAGGATCCGCTCGGCCATCCGCCGCACGTCGGGCTCATCCTCGACCACCAGAATCACCTCGCCGTCGCCCCCGGGCCGTGGATCAGCATGTGACTCGCTCTCGACGGCCTCGCCCTGGCTGGCCGGGAGGTGGACCTTCACCGTAGTGCCCATGCCGGGCTCGGAGTAGACGTCGATCCGGCCGCCAACACCGGTGACGATTCCATAGACGGTGGCCAGGCCGAGCCCGGTACCGTCCTCCTTGGTGGTGAAGAAGGGCTCGAAGACGCGCTCGACCGTCTCCGCGTCCATGCCCACTCCGGTGTCGCTCACCTTCAGCCGCACGTAGGCCCCGGGCTCGGTGTCGGGATGCATGTAGGCGTACTCCTCGTCGAGGTCGGCCGGTTCCACCTCGACCACCAGGCGGCCACCGTCGGGCATCGCGTCGCGCGCATTGACGGCGAGGTTGACCAGGACCTGCTCGAGCTGGCCCGGGTCCATTTCGACCGGCAGCCGCTCCTCGCCGAAGTGCGTCTGCAGCTCGACCCGCTCGCCGAGCGCCCGCCGCAGCAGGTTCTCGAGGTCGGCGACGACATCGCGCAGGTAGAGCACTTCCGGCTTGACGACCTCGCGGCGGCTGAAGATCAGCAGCTGCCGAGTCAGCGTCGCCGCCCGTTCGGCGGCGCGGCGGATTTCCTCGACGTCGTCGTGCGTCGGAGAGCCGGCGGGAAGCTCGTCGGCGACGAACTCGGCGTAGTTGAGGATGACGCCGAGGATGTTGTTGAAGTCGTGGGCGATCCCGCCGGCGAGCTGGCCGACGCTCTCAAGCCGGCGGGCGCGATCGAGCTGACGCTGCATCAGTTCCTCGCGCTCACCCTCCGCGCGCTCGCTGACGTCGCGTACGGCGGCCATCGCCAGCCTGCCATCGTCGGTCTCGATCGAGGAGAGCGAGATCTCGGCCGGGAACTCGCTGCCGTCCCGCCGCCGCCCGTACAGCGTCAGGCCGGCGCCCATCGGCCGCGTCCGCGGCTCGGCGAAGTAATCGGCGCGGTGACCGGGATGGGTGTCGCGGAAGCGCTCCGGGACGAGCACCTCGACGGAGCGCCCGAGCAGATCCTCGCGCGGGTAGCCGAAGAGCGCCTCGGTCTGACTGTTGACGAGGACTATCTGACCTCTGTCATCAATTCCGACGAAAGCGTCGGGTGCCGCCTCGAGCAGCTGCTCGAAGGTGGAGCTCGTGGTTCGGGACGTGGCTCCGTCTCCCTTCAATAACCGGCACACCGCCTGCGGCGGTTGCTCAGCTATCCGAATGTACATCCTTTGAGTGCCTTAAAGGGAACAGATCGTTTCGCCGATGGTTCGTTACCGTCGCCGCGTGGGCGACGCCACGCATTCTGCGAAGCTGCTCGTCGATCAGCGGTTTGACGTTCGAGGGGAGCCCACGGTCCGCAGCTTCGAGCCGACGACGGTCAGCAGCGGATGCTGAGCGCCGACCTTGTCGACAGATGACCTTTTCCGAGCTCGTGCCGCAGCCGGCCACCAACACCAGGTGGCAGCTCCAACGACGCAGGTCAGAACAGCTTTGACGCCGATACGCGACTGATACCTCGAGGCCAACGGAACGGCTCCGAGCGGGGCGCAGTGTGGGTGGGGCAAGCAATCCACTCCCAAGGAGGAGCCCCACATGCACTACCTGTCCCAGCATCCCAAGCGAGCGCTCATCGCCCTGGCGACCGCGCTCGTCGCCTCGGTGGCGGCGATCGGCTCAGGAGCCGACTTCAGCTCCCACAGCGCCAATCCGGCCAACACGTTCAGCTCCGGCACCCTGGTCCAGTCGAACTCGAAGAACGGGGTGGCGATCGTCACCGGTTCCAACCTCAAGCCGGGCGACTCGCGCAGCGGCGAAGTCACGATCACCAACACCGGTTCGCTCGCCGGCACCTTCAAGCTGATGGAAGCAAACGCCGCCAACAGCTTCGGCGCCGGCGACATGACGGTGATGATCGAAGACGTCAGCGGTGCCAAACCGGTCAGCGTCTACAGCGGTGAAATCGGCAAGGTGCCGGCGGCCGGCATCGGGCTCGGCAGCTTCGCCGCCGGCGAAGCCCGCACCTACCGCTTCACCGCCACGTTCGCCAAGGAAGCCCCCAACAGCGACCAGGGCAAGGCCGCCAGGGCGGACTACGAATGGGACGCGGTCCCCACCGCATGACCCTCCTGAAGGCAACGCGGACGGCGGTCGTCGCTCTGGCGGCCGTCGTCTGCATCGCCCTCGGCGTGGCCACGTTGGCGCCGGCGGCGCTCGGCCTCCAGCACTACGTGATCGTCGGCGGCTCGATGGGAGGGACGATCGACCGCGGCTCGGTCGTCTTCGACCGCGAAGTCCCGGTCGCCAGCCTGCGGGTCGGCGACGTCATCACCTACAGCCCCCCGGCGAGCGCCGGCGCCGCCGACTCGACCGGACTCGTCACCCACCGAATCCACTCGATTCGCGAGGTCAACGGCAAGCGCGTCTTCCGCACCAAGGGCGATGCCAACCGGGCTCCGGACCCCTGGACCTTCACCCTCGACCAGCCGCGACAGGCCGAGGTCGTCGCCCACGTCCCCTACCTCGGCTACGCGCTGGCGGCGCTGCAGATCCGCTGGGTGCGGATGCTGGCGATCGGCCTGCCGGCGCTGGCGATCGCCGTCGCGGTCCTTGCCGGCCTCCTCCGCGACGCCCGCGCCGAGCGCCGCCAGGAAGAAGCGGCGCTGACCGGCGCCGCCGAGCTGGGCTGATCGATGAGGCCGGGACGCCGAGATCGCGGGGGCAGGACGGCAGGCTGGCTCCCCCTTTCCTGCCTGCTGCTTGCCCTCGCGGTCTCGGCGACCGGCCTCTCCGGCGCCAACTTCTCGACCGCCACCAGCAACCGCGGCGGCGAACTCGCCGCCGCGGCCGATTGGGTGCCGCCGCTGGTCTCCCTGGCCGAACCGGAAACGGCGATCCGCGGCAGCGTCCAGCTGGTCGCCAGCGCCTCGGACCCTTACGGCTCCGGGGTCGCCTCGGTGCGGATCGAACGCTCGCCCGCCGCCGCCAACAGCTGGACGGCGATCTGCACCGCGACCGCCGCGCCCTACGCCTGCACGCTCGACACCACCGCGCTCGCCAACGGCTCCTACGACCTGCGCGCGGTCGCCACCGACCGCGCCGGCTTCGTCTCCACCGACCTCGTCCCCGAAGTCGAAGTCGACAACAAACCCCCGAGCGCGACCATGCTCGACCCCGGATCGCCGCTCTCCGGGACCGTCACCCTCGCCGCCGAAGCCAGCGACGCCGACTCCGGGGTGGCGGCGGTGACGATCCAACGCTCGCCTACCGGCAAATCGACCTGGAGCGAAGTCTGCACCGCCACCGTGCCGCCCTACTCCTGCCGCTTCGACACCCACACCGTCGCCGAAGGCAGCTACGACTTCCGCGCGCTCGCGACCGACAATGCCGGCAACTCCGCCGCCTCCGCCACGGTCGCCAACCGGCGCATCGACAACACGGTCAGCTCGGTCTCGCTCGAAGACCCCGGCGCCTACCTGCGCGGCAGCGTCAACCTGCTCGCCAACGCCTCCTCGACCGCCGGCGTGGCGGCGGTGACGATCCAGCGCTCGCCCGCCGGCAAGTCGACCTGGACCGAAATCTGCCGCGACACCACGTCCCCCTACGGCTGCGCCTGGAACACGACCGCCGTCGCCGACGGCTCCTATGACCTGCGCGCGGTGCTCACCACCGGCAGCGGCAGCGTGCTCAACTCCACCGTGGTCGCTGCCCGCCAGGTCGACAACACGCCCGTGCACGGGCTCGACGTGCAGGCCGCAAACCACAGCGGCGGCACCGCCGGCCGGATCGAAGCCGGCGACAGCATCTCCTTCACCTACAGCGACCTGATGAGCCCCGGCTCGATCCTGCCCGGCTGGAGCGGCGCCACCCCGGCGCCGATCTACCTGCGGGTGCGGGACGGCAACCTGCTCGGGAGCGGCAGCTCCGGCGACACCCTGCAGTTCTCCAGCGACGCCGCCGGCAACAGCCAACTCCGCCTCGGCAGCGTCAACCTCCACGCCAACGTCGTCAAGAGCAACAAGACCTCGACCTTCGCCGCCAGTGTCGCCATCGCCACCCAGCTCGTCGGCGGCGCCAACGTCAGCGTCGTCACGGTCACCGTCGGCGCGCTGGCCTCGGGCTCGCCGCCGACGACTGCGGTCGCGGCGCAGATGGTCTGGACGCCGGCGGCGACGGCCACTGACCTCAGCGGCAACCCCTGCTCGGTGACGCCGGTCAGCGAGAGCGGCACCCTCGACCGCGACTTCTGACGTCAGCCGATACCGCACTGATACGCGAAGGCGGGCGAAATTGCTCCCTGGCTGGACGACGCTGGGTGAAGCCAATCCCAACCTGTCGCTCAGCGCATCTGAGCGCGAAGGAGCAACCATGCGCCCCGACCTTCCCACCCCTCGCAACGTCCGCAGCGCCGGTGCCCTCGTCACCGCGAACTTCCACGACGGGGTGGGGATCTTCACCGGATACGACCTCCGTCCCGGGGACATCCGCAGCGGCACGGTGATGATCGCCAACGTGGGTTCCGTTGCCGGCAGCTTCAGACTTTCCGAGGCCGCCGCCTCCAACACCTTTGCCCCCGGCGAGCTGACCCTGAGGATCGACGACGTCACCAGCGGAGATCCCGCCACCGTCTTCGTCGGAGATATCGGCAGCCTGCCCTCCAACGGCATCGACCTCGGCTGCTTCGAGCCACGACAGTCGCACAGGTTCCGCTTTCTCACCATGCTCGACCTCAACTCGCACAGTGCCGGCCGGGGCCTGGGGGCCGGTGCCGCCTACGAGTGGGATTTCGCACCCGGCGAACCAGCGGCCGAGGTCAGCATCGCGACTTACCGGGCTGGACGATGAACCCCACCAACGTCTGCCCAAGCACCCCTAGCGCAACGGCAAGTACCGGTAACCGAAACCGCGCATCGTCTCGATCGCCTCGGCGTCTCCGAGCTTGCGCCGCAGGCGACTGACGTAGAGCTTGACCTGATCCGGCTGGACAAGCGGATCGCGCCAGGCCAGCTCGATCAGCTGGTCGGAGCTGAGAACCTGGCCGGGGTGGCGGACGAACGCCACCAGCAGGCGGAACTCGAGCGGCGTCAGCCGCAGCTCCTCCCCCCCGCGCGTGACCAGTCGCTGCTCATGGTCGACGGTCAGGCGCCGATCCGCGTAGATCTGGCCGAACCGCTCCATTTCCTCCGGCTTCGCCCCGCCGGCCCGGCGCAGCAGCGCCTCGACCCGCGCCGGCAGCTCCTCGTTGCCGAACGGCTTGGTCAGGTAGTCGTCGGCGCCACCGCGCAGGGCGCGCACCTTGTCGAGCTCCTGCCCCTTCGCGGTCAGCATCAGGACCGGCACCTCCCCCAACTCACGGATTCGCCCCAGGAGCTGCCAGCCGTCCATGCTCGGCAGGCCGATGTCGAGCACGACGAGGTCGGGTCGTTCCGCGTAGAGGAGGCGCAGGCCCTCGGCGCCGTCGGCGGCGACGAGGACGGTGTGCTTCCAGCCCTCGAGCACCCGCTTGACCAGTTCGCAGAGGACGGGGTCGTCGTCGATCACCAGCACCTTCGCGCCTTCGAAACCCGCACCCGCCGCGATCACGACCCGCCCTCCAGGATGCGCTCGACCTCACCCGGCAACGTCATCGGATCGAACGGCTTGGCGATCACCCCAGCGGCGCCCAGCGCGTGCAGGCGCCGGCGATCCGCAGCCTGCAATTTGGCGGTGAGGAAGATGACGGGAACGTCGGCGCAGAGCGACCCGCGCAGGCGCTCCAGCGTCGTCGGCCCGTCGATGCCCGGCATCATCACGTCGAGCACGACCACGTCGAAGACGGCGCCGTCTTCGACGATCTCGACTGCCTCCCCTCCCCCCGCGGCGCTCACCACCTCCCAGCCGCCGACCCGTTCCAGGCTGAGCCGCGCGATCTCGCGGATCGCGTCGTCGTCGTCGACCAGCAGGAGACGACCGCTCATCGGCGGTCCGCCGTTCCAACCTCGGCGGGCGCGAGCGGCAGGACGAAGCGAAGGGTCGTGCCCTCGCCCTCGACGCTCTCGGCCCAGATCCGGCCGCCATGCTGCTCGACGATGCTGCGGGCGATCGCCAGGCCGAGGCCGGTGCCGCCCCTCTCGCGCGCGTCGGAGGCGTCGACCTGGCTGAAGCGCTCGAAGATCGACTCCAGCTGGTCCGCGGGAATCCCCCGACCGCCGTCGCGAACCGAGAACACGCAGCGATCGCGGTCGCGCTCGACGCCGATGCTGACCGTCGCGCCGCGCTCGGAGAACTTGATCGCGTTGCCGATCAGGTTGGTGATGACCTGCACGACGCGGTCGGAGTCCGCGGCGACGGTGAGGCTCTCTACCTCGGCGCCGATCGCGACCCCCGCCTCCTCGGCGACCGGGGCGAGGAGCTGGAGCGACTGCTCGACGAGCTCGGCCGCGGCAACCGGCGCCAGCTCGACGCCGGCTCGCCCGGAGTCGATCCGCTCGATGTCGAGGATGTCGTTGATCAGGCGGACGAGCCGGTCCGTGCTGGAGACGGCGGTGGCGATCATCTGAGCCGCCTCCTCGGGCAGCTCGCCCATCACCCCTCCCTCCAGCAGCCCCAGCGAGCCGCGGATCGAGGTGAGGGGCGTGCGCAGCTCATGCCCGACCACGGACACGAACTCGTCTTTGATCCGCTCGGCCTCTTTGCGCGCGGTGACGTCGGCCAGCATCCCGATCGCGAAGCGCGGCGCGCCGGACTCCTCGCGCAGGATCGAGACCGTCAGCGCTCCCCACAGGATCGTGCCGTCTTTGCGCACGCAGCGCGGCTCGCGGGCGATCGAATCCTCGCCAGCCGCCACCGCGGCCCCCATCTCGGCCAGCTCGGCAAGGTCGTCACGGTGGGTGATCAGCGAGAAGTCGGCACCGCGAAGCTCCTCAGGCGAGTACCCGGTCATCCGCGCGAAGGCGTCGTTGACCTCGACGATGCGGGGCTCGCCGTCGACGAATGCGCTGAAGGCGATCCCGATCCCGGCGTTGTCGAAAATCCCGTGGAAGCGGCGCTCGCTCTCCTTCAGCGCCTCCTCGGAGCGAACTCGCTCGCTGACGTCCTGTCCGATCGAGATCAGGATGCGCTCGCCGTCGAGCCGGGCTTCGGTGACCACGATCTCCGCCGGGAAGACCGACCCGTCGCCACGGCGACCGCTGAACTTGAGGCGCTCGCCGATCACCGGGCCGGGAGCGCCATCAACGCCAACCATCGGCGCCATCTGCGACCAGGCGATGCCGTCGAAGAGGGTGTCGACGCACTTGCCCTCGAGGCTGCCGGGCGCGGCCCCGAAGTACATCTCGGCCGCCGGGTTGACCCAGATGATCATGCCCCCCTCGTTGAAGCTGACGATCCCCTCGGCGACGTTCTCGACGATCGTCTGCACTCTGCCCTGGAGCTGGATCAGCTCCACCTGGGCGAAGTACTGCCGAGCGGCCACGAGACCGGCGAGGGCGAGGGCGAAGATCAGCAGGCTGAGGTCGGGGAAGAACTGGTCCTGCCACTGAGTGCCGAGCAGGACGCCGAAGCCGACGACCATCGCCAGCAGCGGCAACCGGCTGGCCCGCAGGCTCGACTCGGCCCGCGCCTGCACCTGTCCGCGGGGGTCGCCGCGGACCGTCCACCGCTGCCTTGCCGCCGCGAGAATGAAGGGAGCGGCGCTCAGCACGTAGAGCGTGTCGACGGGGTCACCTGGGGAATAGGTGCCGTGCAGCTGGGCCGCACCATAGATCGTGTCGGCCGAGATCAGCATCAGCAGGCCCGCCACGACCCAGCGCAGAGGCAGCCGCAGCGCCTCCGGACCGCCTCGAACCATGACCAGGGCGAGAGCGCCGAGCAGCAGCACGTCTCCAATCGGATAGGCGATCGAGACGGCGGCCTCCAAAAAGGTGAGGCCGCCGCCTTCGGTCACGATCGGGCCGAGGAGGAAATACCAGACGGCGGCGCCACCCCCGACGACGATCGTCGCGCAGTCGAGCGCGATCCGCAGTCGCTGCGATCGCGTCGCCGCCGCGCTCGGCACCCGCGTCAGCGCCAACAGCAGCAGTGGATAGAACGAGAGGAAGAAGAGATCCGCCACCGAGGGGAAGGCGGGGTGGTTCAGGACGATGTCGTAGACGGCGAGGATCAGGTCGCCGATGAGCTCGGCCGACCAGCCCAACATCACGAGGAGCCAGAAGTTCCGCAGCCACGGCGTCTCCGCGCAGCGACGGGAGGCACGCCAGGTCGAGCAGACGACCAGTGCGTCGATCGGCGCGAGGAAGAGGATCTGGAGCTTCTGCGGATCGCCCGGGATCCAGCTCAGAGCCAACCAGCTGGCATAGACGGCGAGGAAGGCCGCCAGGATTGCGAGTTCGGGACGAGACCGGATCCAGTTGCGAAGATCTACTGGTTCCATATCGTCCAGTTCCATCGGTGAATGCATGTTACGCCCGACCTGGGCTTCCTCTGACGTCAGAGTGACTACTGTGTTCGGAGCGACCGTCACGGTTCCACACACTCCAACAGGACCACGCATGAACGGATCACAAACCGAAACGATCCGAGCGGCTTTTGCCGATATCTGGGCGCGGAGCCTCCCCTTGATCAACCAGCGCGTCGCCGCCGCCGAGCAAGCGGCGATCGAGATGGAGAAGCCATCGCCGGACTTCGATCGGATCGAACTCGGACGCGCCGAGGCGCACAAGCTCGCGGGTGTGCTCGGCACCTTTGGACTGAGCCGGGGCACCACGCTGGCGGAGGATCTGGAGGAGTGCTTCGGAGGCGGACGTGCCAGCGATGCGAGAGAACCGGCGCGGATCGCCAAGGAACTACGGTCCATTGTGGAAGAGGCCAAAGTCGCGCCCACCGACCGATCTCCATAAGCAGTCTGCCCTATATGAAAAAGCACGAGAAGCTGCTTTCAGCCGACTGTCTCTCGTCTTGTATCAACCTTGAGAATCACTCAGCCGTCGAGCGTGTTGGCGAAGTACGTAATCGTGAGTGCAATCCCACCTTTGGGCATCTGTGACTTCAACTCGGCAAGGATCCACGTTTTCAGGAGTGACGTCCGCGAGCGCAAAGGCTGCGAGGACTCGATGACGGAGTTGTCTGCAGCGTAGTTTCATCCCGGCCACTTACGAGCGGCGAGGCGTACACATAAGTCCCACTCGGATGTACCTCGTCGGAGAGCTATCGCCCAATCTCAAGAGATCGGCCTAAGCCCCGGATCCGAGCAATGGGCCTGTCCCGACCCAGAGCGCGCTGGGAACGCCAGAGCTGTTGCATGGCATGCTCCCACCCGGTGCGCGCTGCCCTCGGTTTTGGCTCGGGGCCGAACGCTCGATGAGCGTCCTCAATGCCGTGCTGTTGGCGGTAGCCCTCGATCCCCCGCACCGCCCGATCCCAGATCTGGCGCTTGGCCGGATCCTCCGGCCTCTCCCCCAGCTCCTTGACGACATATGGCGGCGGTGAGACGTGAGCCGCCGCCACCGCCAGCCGCAGCCGCTCCGAGAGCGCCTCCTCGACCGCGACAAGCTCGGCCTGGGCGCCTCGCAGCTCCTGCGGTCCTCCCAATTCCCCGAGACGGTGCCGGTCCTCGGTCAGGCCGGCGCGCAGCCGCTGCTGCTCCTCGTGCAGCTCCTCGCTGTGGGCGGGGCCACGGTCGAGCGGCCCGGCGATCTCCTGCTCGACCCTGCGCAGGTTCTGCGCTTGCCAGGCGATCCGCTGCTCCAGCGCCGGGCGATCCAGCTCAGAGCAGCGCTGCTCCAGCTCGCCGCGACGGGCGAGAAGCTCTGCGGTGGAAAGCGGCGCCAGCGCCGAGCGCCAGGCGATGTCGTGGGCGGCGAGCTGAGCGCGGTCGCGCTCCATCGCTTCGGCGATGTGGGCTAAGCCCTCGCGCAGGTGCGGCGAGCGCGGGGCGATCTCCTCGCGCTGGACCTGCAGCTCCGGCGTCGCGTAGATGAAGGTCTCCTCGCGGCTGCGCGAGGCGGCGACGTAGAGCTCCTGCTTGTCCATCGAGGGATCGGCCATTACGAAGGCGCGATCGACGGTCGTGCCCTGGGCGCAGTAGGTGGTGATCGCGTAGGCGTGCTGGAGAGCGGGGGCCTCGCCGTATGGGTTGGTGCGGGCCAGGTAGGCGGCGCCGACCTCGACGCTTCGGGACTGGTCGACGCCTTCGAGGAGGACGGTTCGCTTCTCGGGGTGAACCTCGGCGACCCGCCAGCGCTCGCGGTTGTAGATGTCGGCGCGGCGGTCGTTGACGCGGGTGATCACAAGGTCCCCGGCGGCGAAGCGGGCCTCCCCCACCTCGATCTCCGCGGCGCCGAGGCCCCCGGCCTCCCGCCTCAATGCGCGGGCCAGCTCGTTCAACCGCGCGACCTCGGCGTTTCGCTTCGCCACCATCACCGCGTCCTCCCCGCGCTCGAAGGCCTGGTGCCAGTCGGCGACCATCGCCTCGCGGCGGGCCTCGGCGTCGGGGGCGATCACCACCCGCTCCTCGGAGCGGTAGAGCCCAAGTGCCTCCCTCCCCTCCCCCTCGCGGATGCGCTTGGCCGCCTCGCGGTCGGTCTCGTGGTTGTGGCGGATCACCTGATCGAGGCGGATCGGCTCACCGCGCTCGGCCAGCGCTCGGAACAGGCCCCCGGCCTCGATCTCGCCCAGCTGCTCGGGGTCACCGACCAGGACCAGCTTCGCCTCGGCGCGCTCGGCGTGGTCGAGCAGCCGCGCCAGGGTCGCGGAGTCGACCATGCCCGCCTCATCGACCAGCAGCACCGACCCCCGCGCCAGCCCCTCGCCGCCGTCGCGCTCGGCCCGATCAAGCTCGACGAGCAGGGCGGCGATGCTGGTCGCCGGCAATCCATCGGAGCGCAGGACGTTGGCCGCGCGCCAGGTGGGGGCGCATGCCCGGAGCGGGCTCCCCGCCTGCGCCCAGCCTTCGGCGGCGGCCACGATCGCAAAGCTCTTGCCGCTGCCCGCCTCGCCGATCACGACCGCGAGGCCCTCGCGGTCGGTGAGCAGGCGCCAGACCATCTGACGCTGATCGGCCTTCAGGGTCGGGCGGGCGGCGATCACCCGCGCGGCGACCTGCTCGCCGGCAGGGCTCGGCCCCTGCGCCCGCATCCTCTCCGCCGCGGCCAATGCCTCGCGCTCAAGCTCCCAGATGCGCCGCGTCGTGAACCGCTCCCCCTTCGGCCCCGCCCCGATCGGGATCACCTCCTCGCAGGCAAGGAAGGCGTCGGCAAGGCGCTCCACCTCCGCCCCCGGCGCCCCCTCCCGCAAGGTGTCGGCAACCGCCTGGATCGCCTCTCGCCTGTCGAAGTGAGAAGCCCCCGCCGTGACCGCACGGCCTACCTGCTCATAGGAGGCCGCGCGGTCAAAGGCGGGGGCGTCCAGCGCCAACCTCGGCTGCGCCTCGGCGTCGAAGGTGCGCTCGATCGCCTCCCGGTCAAGGCCGATCTCCTGCGCTCGGCGCCGCCAGCGCTCCAGCAGCTCGCCGCGGGAGACCTCCTCCTTGCTGGTGCGGGTGGCGAGGGTGGCGACCTGCATCGAGCGCGCCGAGGCATCCGGCCCCGCCGCCTCGAGGATCTGCCGGCGGCGGGTGGAGAACTCGCGCAGGTGCTCGTCTGCAAAGCCCTCGATCTCGGCGATGCCCTTGCGGACCTCTTGCCAGCGCACGCCGAGGCGGCGGCTCAGCTCGTGGCGCAGGTGGGCCTCGTAGATGTAGGAGGCGGTTTTGGCGTGGTCGTAGATCGCCGGGTGGTGCAGGCGGGTCCAGCGCCCGTCCGGGCCGCGGGTGGCGTTGGCGATCAGGACGTGGGTGTGGAGCTGGGGGTCGCCGGCCCGCGAGGAGCGATGGACGTAGGCGGCGGCGAGGAAGCCGTTGCCATGTACGAACTCCCGCCCGCCGGCGCCGCGGCGGGTCCAGCACGCCTGGCGCTGCAGATAGGCGAGGGCGGCTTCAACCGAGGCATGGTGGGCGGCGCTGGCCTCGACGGCAGCGACCGGGCCGCCGAGGCCCCAGAGCAGCGAGACCGACTTCGGCGCCGAGAAGGTGAGATCGAAGCCCGGAACCGAGCCCCTGCCGGGCACGCCCTGGCGGCCCAGCAGCGGCTCGCCGTCGCGCGGGTCGGCGCCGATCAGCATCGCGGTGAGCTGTGCAGCGCCGACCTCGGCCTCTAGGCCAAGCTCTTCGGCGCCGTCCCCCAGCCACTGGCCGGGGACCTCGCCCTCGCCGCAGTAGTAGTCCTCGGCGCCTTCGGCGACCTTCTCCAGGTAGTAGCGCTCCTGTCCGATGCCGAGCTTGCCGATCGAGAGCATCACCCCATACGTCCGATCGGGAGGGCGAGTGCCCCCGGAGATTCACTTCAAGTGATAGGGCGTGAGGGGGTTGCAGTTCGCTGTTGGGAGGAGGTCGGGGACCGCTGGGAGGGGGACCGGGCCTGTTGGCGAGCTTGCGGTTGCTGTCGGTCTGGCTGGCGGCTCGGCGAGGATGGTCCTCGAGGCTCTGATCTTTCTTCTGGCTTGATGTCGTTGGCGAATGGCTGCGGTGTCATTGGCGAATAGGCTGCGGCTCGATGCCGAGCGACCCCAAGCAGAAGGCCCGCGCCGAGGTCCGCCGCGCTCAGTCGCAGTTCGAGCAGACCGGGAGCAAGCACGAGGAAGCCCGCCAGGCCCGGCGCGAGAGCTTCGAGCGAGCGCGCAAGGCGGGCATGACGCTGCGCGAGATCGGCGAGGCGGCCGGCCTGCACTGGTCACGCGTTGGAGAAATCCTCAAGAGGAAATAGCAGTTTTGTCGGTACCCCCCGACAAGGATGCTACGCTCGCAGGCGATCCCATAAAGAAGCGGCTCCCGGCGGTGTGTGACCACCAACCGGGAGCCTGACCACAAGGAGGCGTAGCTCCTCATGGCTGACGAGAACCCTACGGGGCACGGGCCGCTCGACCCGGCTTCCCCCGCCGCTGAAGACAGACGTACGGAGAGTGCCGTCCTGGCGTTCCTCCTCACCGAATACCCGAGCAAGCTCACGGTCCCCGAGCTGTCCCTGGCGCTCAATACCGACCCCGGTGCCTTCTCCAGCGCGGACGCGGTGGAGCGGGCGGTGCGCGAGCTGGTCGGGGCGGGGCTCCTGCACTGCCAGGGCGGCTTCGTCTTGCCGACCCGGGCGGCGCTTTACTTCTCGCGCCTGGGGCTGGCCTGATGGACGCCTCTCGACAGATCGCCAGGGAGTTCGGGCTGAACATCGTCCGCTGCCGCAAGCTCGCCAACCTCTCTCAGGAAGAGCTGGGCTTTCGCGCCTCGCTGCATCGGACCGAGATCGGGCAGCTGGAGGGCGGCACCCGCCTGGCCCGCATCGACACCGTGATCAAGCTCGCCGGGGCGCTCTCGGTCCCGCCCGGCGATCTGCTCAAGGGGATGGCCTGGGCTCCCGGCCGCCAGCAGCTCGGCTGCTTCAAGGTGCGAGTGGAGGAGGAGGCGAGCTGAGGCCGGCCCGTCAGGCGATCGCGGCTCAGGAAATCATCAAGAAGGCGGGGCGTTTGGGCACTTGCGCTGATGTGCGTAGTGAGCGCCTATGCCCGAGAGCCCAATTCTCACCGAGCCCCTGCTGGATGCCAACGACGCTGCGCGGCTGCTGAAGGTGCCGCGCAGCACGCTGTATGAGCTGGTGCGCTCGCGGGGGCTGCCGCATGTGAAGGTCGGACGCGGGTTGCGGTTCACCCGAGCGGACCTCGGCGCCTGGATTGCCGAAAACAGCTACGGCCGCGGGGCGGGCCGATAGATCAGAGGACGACCAACTCGCGCTCGGGCTTCTCTGCGGACCCGAACTCGAAGCCGAGGACCGCGCGGGCGCCGAACGCATCGCCGAGCTTCTTGAGGGTCTGGGCGCTGGTGGCATGCTGGCCGCTCTCGATGCGCGATATCGCCGAGGCGGTCGTACCCATCCGAGCCGCCAGCTCCGCCTGGGTCAAGCCCAAAGCGCCGCGGCGCATGACGACGATCCGCGCCAATTCCTCGTAAGGCCTGAGGCGCTCGTACTCGGCTTGGAACTGGCGGATTTTGAGGGAGTCACTGATCTGGTCGGAAACGGTTGCGCCGACCGGACTGATCTGCTCGCCCATCGCTCTGACTACGCAGCGTCGGACCGGATGAAGCCAACCCGCACGCCAAAAGGCTCAGCTAGCGCCGAGAGCGTGGCGTAGGTGGGGTTCGCATCGCCGGTCTCGATCCGGCTGATCTCGCTCTGCGGGATTCCCGACTTCTTGGCGAGCTGTTTCTGGGTCAGCTTCTGCTCGCGACGAAGAGTCATCAACTCGCTGGCGATCGAGAACTCGCGGCGCAGCTCGCGAAGCTCAGCCTCTGCGGCCGGGCCTTCGGCTCGGGCCTCAGACTCGATGTCCTCGATCAGTTTGCTGAAGTCGTTGCTCATCTCGCTCTCCTGACGGTCATCAGGAGATTATGGGCTATATCCCATATCAAGTCAAGGCCGCTGTTTCTTCGCTCGTTACTGCGAGCGCCATTTGCGCAGCCGCTGTCTCGCCACCTCAATCTCGCGCTGCTGGCGACGCCCCTTCGGGTCCTCCCCCTTGTCGTAGCCGTGAAGGAGCAGGATTCGGTGGTCGCCGTATGCGTGACAGAAGACTCGCAGGCTGATCCGCTCGACCCTCTTGATCTTGCGGCCCTTCTGCGTGGCCTCGTAGCTGCGCTTCCGCATAAGGCGAAACTCGAAGACTCCGGCGCCGAGCTGCTTCCCCCACGCCTTCTCATCACAGACCGAGATCCCCTGGCCTTGGAGAACCTGCTCCATTGCGACGCCGATCGCATGTCGCTTGGCCGGCGCCAGTTCCTTGATCCACCGCAGGCAGGGCTTGTCGCCATCGTCTTCCGCGAAGAAGTCGAGCTGGTACGGGCGCGGAACCACGAGAGTCAGCCGCCCGCACGAAGCACCGCGGGTGGAGGCGCCGAAGCCTCCTTCAGCGCCGCGGACAGCTTTTCGGCGGCGTCGACCTGGGGGACGTGGTGGACGTAGATCATCGTTGTTGAGATGTCAGCGTGGCCCATGTACGCCTTCACGTCAGAGAGGGGGAAGACCTGGACGGCGAGGGTACCGAAGCTGTGGCGAAGGTCGTGGAAGCGGATGTGGCCGATGCCGGCCGCCTCCAGGGCCGCGTAGAAGCGCCGTCGTAGGGCCGAGTCCTCGACGTAATCGCCCGTGGCGTTGACGAACACGAGGTCGTCGGGCTCGGTCCAAGATGGACGGCGGCTGAGTTCGTCCAGGGCACGGGCAACCTGGTCGGTCATCGGCACGCTGCGCACGCGGCCGGACTTCGGCGCGTCCTCGTGGCGCAGGACGTAGGAGTGGCGGATGCGGATAAGCCGCTTCTCGAAGTCGAGGTCGCGCCAGCGCAGACTGCGCAGCTCGCCGAGACGCAGCCCGGCGAAGGCCGCGGTGAGGAAGATCGCGGCGTCCTGCTCGTCCTGGGCGCGCAGCGTCGCCTGCCACTCCGGCCCGGTCGGGTACTTCGGCGGTTTGCGGTGGCGCCCCTCGCGTGCGGCGCGCGCCAGCGCCTCCACCTCGGCGGCGGAAAGCACGTCGAAGTCCCCGGAGCGCCGGACCGGCTGGCGCTCGGCGCCGGCCACGGCGTTGGCCGCCAGGCCGTAGGTGCGCTGCGCCCGTTTGAGGATGCTGTGCATGACGCCGAGGTACTTGTTGATCGTCCGCGCCGAAAGCTCCTCGCCATTCAGCATCCCGCCACCGGCAACCAGGCTCACACGCCAGGCGTCGATCTGGGGCGTCGTGATCTCCTCGAGCCTGGCCTCGCCGAACTCGGGGAGCAGGCGCTTCTCAACGATCCAACGGTAGTCCTTGATCGTCGCCGGACGGCGCTTGCGATCGAACTCGACGTAGCGCAGCCACTCTCGTGCCGCCTCCTCGAAGGTGATCGTCGCAACACGACGCTGGCGGCCGACGATCCGGCTCGTCCTGGCATCGACGAGGATCGCGTCCAGCTCGCGCTGGGCTCCCTGTCTGGTCATGTAGCCCTCGCCGGGCCGGCCCCGCTTGCTCCAGACACGACCGAGGACGACCTGATGCTGGCCCTCGCCATCGCGCCACTTCGCCATCCAGCGGTCACCGGACTTGCGCGCCATGCGGAAGACATGGCCGCTGATCGGCGCTTCGCGGTGGTGAATCGGCGACAAACTCATCCTTGGGTATTATCGCGCGGATCGGCCAAAATGTGTCCCGAAAAATGTCCCCAACTAGGCACAACTGACCCCAACTCGACTGAACTAGCCAGACAGAACTCCCTGCAAATCAACATATTCCTCCTCCAAAGAAGTCGATCATAATCCGCGTGTCGGGGGTTCGAGTCCCTCCTCCGGCACTCCTCCGACCAAAGAACCCAGCCGTTCCAGCACCTCCCGCAGCTACGATGATGGCATGCAGTGGGGGTCTGGCTGTGGGAGCCGCGTGGTCCGCACCCTGGTGGCTTGCTGGGTCGCCTTCGTGGGCCTGATCGTGGTGCTGCCAGCGACCGGGACCGCGGCGAGCTGGGACACGACGCGCCTGCCCGGGCCGGCGGAAAAGGTGTTCCTGCTCGGGGTCTCCTGCCCGTCGCAGGAGCTGTGCGTGGCGGTCGGCACCGACAACCTGATCGCTTCCACCACCGACCCGAGCGGCGGAGCCTCCGCCTGGCACTACGTCTACGCGGGGGAAGGGCCCTGGCCCGACACCGACAACTGGCCGATCGAATTCATCTCCGGGCGCCAGATTCAGGGCATCTCCTGCCCCACCAGCGGCCTCTGCGTCGCCGTCACCGACCAGGGCTTCATCTACGCGTCCACCGACCCCACCGGATCGGCCGCGGCCTGGCAGGCGGTTCAAGTCGACGATGGGAAGGGTCGCAACACGCACCTCTTCGGCGTCTCCTGTCCGACCACCGGCCTCTGCGTCGCGGTCTCGGGAAAGCGAACGGACAACGGCAAGATCTTCACCACCAACGATCCGACCGGTCCCGCCAGCGCCTGGAGCGAATTCGAACTGGGCGGAGAATTCGAATTCCGCTCCGTTTCATGTCCTTCCGCCTCGCTGTGCGCGGCAGTCGACAACAAGGGGCGAATCGTGGCCTCGACCGATCCTACCGGCGGCCCGACGGCCTGGCACCTGGTCGGCTCGCCCGGAGGCGGAGGCGCGCTGAGCTCGGTCACCTGTCTCTCCGCTCCGTTTTGCCTCAGCGGCAATCAGAGCGGCAACCTGCTGACCTCGACCGATCCCACGGCGGGCGCCGGCAGCTGGAACGAGGTGAACGGCGGCGGCTCGGTTCAGATCACCGGCGTCACCTGCGCCGCGACCAGCCAGTGCCTCGCGGTCGACGACAACGGCGACGTCATCACCTCGACCGATCCGACCGGCGGCGCTGGCGCCTGGCGCTTCGCCAACGTCCAGGCCTTCACCAGCCAGGAAGGGAACGGCCTTTTCGCAGCCTCCTGCCCCTCGTCCTCCCTCTGCGCGCTCGTGGGCTCGCGCGGGACCATCCTCACCAGCGAAGACCCCTTTGTCGCCGACAATCCCTCCGCGACCCGATCCGCGTCGCACGCTCGGCGTCGAGTCCGGCGGCCCCGGGCGCGCATCGCGACCCTGGAGGCTCCCAGCGAAAGGCAGCTCGAACACCACCGGGGCAAGGTCTACGTCCGCTTCTACGCCCGCGCGGAGACCCGTGGCTTCCTCTGCCGACTGGATCGCCATCACTTCCGTCCCTGCCATTCCCCGACGCATTACCACGTTGGCGACGGCGAGCACGTCTTCCGGGTGCGGGCAATCGGCTACTCCGGGCTGAGGGGACCGGTGGCCTCCGAACGGTTCACGGTCGGCCCCGTCTGCGAAGTGCGAAGGCACAAGATCAGGCCGTGCCCGCATGGGCAATCTCCCGTGCGCTTTCACCCAGCCTGGTCTGTGAGGTCTGGCGGTCCCACTCGACGATGACCTATTCGACCGGATCTGATCCGGGAATCCATGGCCCGAGGCGACGACCGGGGCGCGGAAGCGATATGACCTGCCCGTGACCGACGACGCCAGCACTGAAAACTTCGCCAGCTACGCTGCGGCTCGTGGGCTGACGCTCGAGCCCGACGCCCGCCTGCCGCGGACGACGCCGCTGCTGGCCGAGGGGGAGCTGCGCAGCGTCGAGGCGGTGGCGAGCGGCTGGCTCTCGACCTACGTCGAAGCGCAGCTGGCGCTGATCACGCGCGACGAGGTGACCACCGACGCACAGGGGGTCGAGACCAAGGGCGAGGCGCACTTCACGGTCGCGATCACCCACGTGCCGAAGGCGAAGCGGTTCGTGCCCTGGCTGCTCTGCCAGCGGGTCGAGGACGCCCACCTGCTGGGCCGTGCCGCCGACGCGCTGATCCATGGCAACGATCGCGTCCACTTCGAGAGCGCCGAGCTCGAGCAGCGCTACCGGATCTTCGCCTCGCCCAAGCGCGACGACACCTGGCTGCACGAGCTCTTCTCCCCCAGCTTCATCGTCTTCCTGCTCGAACGGGCGTCGAAGGGACTCGCCTTCGAGTACGTCGAAGGCACGCTCTGCGTCAGCCTGGTCGGCCGCCAGACGCTGACCGAGGACCTCGACCTGCTGCGCGATGCCACGGTCGAACTGGTCGCCCGGATCCGGTCCGAGATCCGCGAGGCGCTCGGCCCCGCCAAGGGCCGCTCGGCCCCCACTCCCCCGGGCTTCCCGCCGGCGGCGGCCTGACCGCGCCCGGCGGTGGGCTCAGGCCTCCAGCAGCAGCGTCACCGGGCCGTCGTTGACCAGCGCCACCCCCATGCAGGCGCCGAAGACGCCCTTCGCCGCCCCCAGTCGCTCGCAGAAGCGGTCGTAGAGCGGCTCGGCGTCCTCGGGCCGGGCCGCCTCGGTGTAACTGGGGCGATTGCCGC
Source organism: uncultured Conexibacteraceae bacterium (assembly GCA_964540905.1). Classification (GTDB taxonomy): domain Bacteria; phylum Actinomycetota; class Thermoleophilia; order Solirubrobacterales; family 70-9; genus VAYN01. Next base: position 45,930 of record CAZIOS010000014.1, read on the forward strand.
GGCGGGCGTCGCCATAGAGCGTGAACTGGCTGACGCAGAGCGCCTCGCGCGCGCCCAGCGGCTCGTTCATCCGCCCCTCGGCGTCGTCGAAGACCCGCAGCGCCCGCACCTTCTCGGCGAGCCGGTCCGCCTGCTCCTCGCCATCGTCGACGCCGACCCCGAGCAGCACCAGCAGCCCTGGCCCGATCTGCGCCACCCGCTCGCCCTCGACGTCGACCGCCGCCTGGCTGACCCGCTGGACCAGCGCCCTCACGCGCCGCGTTCCAGCTCCTCGACCAGCGAGGAGGCGTCGTAGGCGCCGAAGTGGCGGGCGCCGTTGACGAAGAAGGTCGGGGTGCCGGTGGCGCCGCTGGCCGCGGCTGAGGCGAGGTCGTGCTCGACCCGGGGGCGGTGGGCGCCGGAGTCGAGCTCGGTCGCGATCCGCTCGGCGTCGAGGCCGAGGTCGGTGGCGACCGCGAGCATCGTCTCGCGCGAGAGCTTGGGCTGGGCCTGGAAGAGGGCGTCGTGGTACTCCCAGAAGGCGCCCTGGGCGGCGGCGGCCTCGCTCGCCTCGGCCGCCAGCGGCGCCAGCGGGTGGCGCTCGGGGATCGGCAGGTGGCGGAAGGCGAACAGCAGGCGCTCGCCGAGGCGCTCGTGGACGCGGCGCAGCACCGACTGGGCGCCGAGGCAGAAGGGGCACTGGAAGTCGCCGTACATGACCAGCTGCAGCGGCCGCCCCAACTCGCCGCGCAGGTGGTCGGTCTGGTCGAGCGGCGGTGTCAGCGTGTCGTCCACCCGGCAGGATGTTATGCGCACATGAACCACGTCGAGTCGATCCTGGTGCTGATGCTGGCGGCGGCGCTGCTGGTCCGCCTCGCCGACTACGGCAACGTGCCGGCGCCGATCGTGCTCGTGCTCGGCGGCCTCGCGATCGCCTTCGTCCCCGGGCTGCCCACCTTCGACCTCGACCCCGACGTGATCTTCCTCGTCTTCCTGCCGCCGCTGGTCTTCTCCGCCGGCTGGCGCACCTCGCCGCGCGAGCTGCGGACGGTGATGCGGCCGCTGGCGCTGCTCGCGATCGGGCTCGTCTTCCTCACCGCGGCGGTCGTCGCCGTCGTCGCCCACGCGCTCGTCCCCGGCCTCGGCTGGCCCGAGGCGGCGGTGCTCGGCGCCGTCCTGGCGCCGACCGACGCCGTCGCCGCCGTCGCCGTCTTCCGCCGCATCGGCGGCCCCGAGCGGGTGCGGCTGCTGGTCGAAGGCGAGTCGATGATCAACGACGGCACGGCGCTGGTGATCTACCGGATCGCCATCGGGATCGCCACCGGCGGCGCCTTCTCGCTCGGCGGCGCGGCGCTCGAATTCGTCGCCGTCTCGGCCGGCGGCATCGCCGTCGGCCTCGCCGTCGGCGTGCTCTCGATCCTCGTCATCCGCCGCCAGGCTGACACCAGCCTGGTCGTCGTCCTCACCCTGCTGACCGCCTACGGTGCCTACATCGGCGCCGAGGAGCTGCACGTCTCCGGCATCCTCGCCGCCGTCGTCGCCGGCCTCTACGGCGGTTACCAGTCGCCGCGGGCGGTCGACGCCGACACCCGGCTCAGCTCCGTCGCCTTCTGGAACACGCTGATCTTCGCCCTCGAGATGACGATCTTCGTCCTGCTCGGGGTGCAGCTGCCGGGGATCGTCGAAGCGCTCGAAGCCAGCTCCTCCGGGGTCGCCGACCTGCTCGGGCCGGTCGCGGCGATCGCCGCCGCCTCGATCCTCACCCGCCTCGCCTTCGTCTTCGCGATGCGCTCGGACGCCGGCGAGACGGCGGGCGAACGCTTCGCGGTCGGCTGGAGCGGGATGCGCGGCGCCGTCTCGCTGGCGGCGGCGCTGGCGGTCCCGCTCGGCGTCGCCGAGCGCCCCCAGGTCATCTTCCTCACCTTCGCCCTGATCCTGGTGACCCTGGTCGGCCAGGGCCTCTCGCTGCCGTTCGCGATCCGCAAGCTGCGGCTCGAGGAGCCGCGCCGCTGGAGCGACGAAGAGGCGGTGGCGCGGATGGAGGCGGCGCAGGCGGCGCTGGACCGGATCGACCAGATCGAGGGCGAGGAACGGGCCAGCGAGTCGCAGCTGCAGCGCCTGCGCGACCTCTACCGCGGCCGCTTCCGGATGTGCCAGGCGGTGCTCGGCGGCGAGGACCAGGAGAGCGCCGCCCGCGAGCAGCGGCTCGCCGACTACGGTGGCCTGCGGCGCGAGCTGATCGGCGTCGAGCGCGAGATCCTGCTCGAACTGCGCGGTGGCGAACGCCTGCGCAACGCGACGATGCGCCAGATCGAGCGCGACCTCGACCTCGAGGAGGCGCGGATCCGCTCCTGAGGCGCGCAGGTCATTCCTGTCGCATGGCGGTAGAAATGACCTGCGCGCCGCTCAGGCGAAGAACGCGCGCGCCCGCTCGGCGACCAGCGCCGGCATCTCGTCGGCGATGAAGTGGCCGCAGCCGGGGACGAGCTCGAGCTGCATGTCGTCGGCGTGGCGCTGGTAGCCGGCGAGCAGGTGCGGGCGCAGTGCCTGGTCGTCGCTGCCGAAGAGGAGCCGGGTCGGCACGGTCAGCCGCTGGCCCCGGTAGCGGCCGCGGGCGATCGGCAGCAGCTCGCGCAGGTTGAAGACCCGGTACATCTGCACCGCCGCCCGTGCCCGCGCCGGCTCGGTGAAGCGCGCCGAGAAGATCTCCAGCGTGCGCTCGTCCCAGGCCTCGCGCACGGTCGAGCCCCCGACCAGCACTTTCGGCACGAACCTGCCGCTGCGGTGGAGCCGGTAGCCGAGCCCCGGCGTCAGGATCATCCACTGGTACCAGAAGCGCCAGGCCTCGGGCACGGCCGCGCGCGGATTGGTCCAGGGGGTGAGGATGTTGAGCGCCAGGTAGCGCTGGAAGCGCTGCGGCGCCCGCAGGCAGAGCAGGAAGCCGAGCCAGCCGCCCCAGTCGTGGCCGACCAGCTTCACCCGCTCGAGCCCGAGCTGGTCGAGGACGGCGAGCACGTCGGTCGCCAGGTTCTCCTTCTCGTAACCGTCGCGGGGAGCGTCGGACCAGCCGAAGCCGCGCAGGTCGAGCGCCAGCACCCGGTGACGGTCGGCGAGCGCCGGCATCAGGTGGCGCCACTCGTACCAGTGCTGGGGCCAGCCGTGCAGGCAGAGGACGACGTCGTCCCCCGCCCCGGCTTCGGCGAGGTGGAAGTCGAGGCCACGCACCCGCACGGTGCGGTGGCTGACGCCGTCGACCTGCGGGATCTCGCTCACGCCAGGAGGCTACCCGCCGGTCCGCTCAGTGCAGCGCGGTGGCGGCCGCCTGACGGAAGTCGTCGAGCATCGCGCCCATCGTCTCGACGTCGCAGGCGACCATTTCCGGCCACGGCTTGTCGGGATGCTCGTGCAGGGTCTTGAGGCCGTTGCCGCTGATCACCGCGACGACGGTCTCCTCGGCGCCGATCTTGCCCTCGGCGGCGAGCCGGGCGGTGGCGGCGACCGTGGTGCCGCCGGCGGGCTCGGTGAGGATGCCCTCGGTCGCCCCCAGCAGGTCGATCGCGGCGAAGATCTCCTCGTCGGTCGGGGTCGCGGCGGAGCCGCCGCGGCTGCGGACGGCGTCGAGGACGAGGGCGCCGTCGCCGGGGGCGCCGATCGCCAGCGAGTGCGCCGCCGTCTCCGGTTTCTGCGGCTCGATCTCGCCGCCGCCGAGGATCGCGGTGGCGATCGGGCTGCAGCCGCCGGCCTGGGCGATGTTGATCTTGGCCGCCGCGGTCTCGGCCAGCCCCACCGTCTCCAGCTCGTTCAGGCCCTTGTGGACACGCGAGGAGAGGGTGCCGCCGGCGGCCGGGATCACGAAGTGGTCCGGCGCGGTCCAGCCGAGCTGCTCGACGACCTCGTAGGCCATCGTCTTCGCCCCCTCGGCGTAGAACGGACGCAGGGTGATGTTGGCGAACTGGATGCCGCTGGCGAGCGAGAGCTCGCGGCAGGCGCGGTTGGCCTGGTCGTAGTTGCCGTCGAGCTGGCAGACCGCGGCGCCCAGCGCCCGGCAGGCCTTCGCCTTGCCCTTCTCCATGTTGCCCGGGTAGAAGACGTAGGCGGCCGCCCCGGCCTTGGCGGCGAGGGCGGCGACGGCGGTGCCGACGTTGCCGGTCGAGACGCAACCGACCTCGTCCTTGCCGAGCTCGAGCAGGCGGGCGATCGCCATCCCGACGACCCGGTCCTTGTAGGAGAGGGTCGGGCGGTTGGTCGAGTCGTCCTTGAGGTAGAGGTTCTTGAGGCCGAGCTCGGCGCCGAGCCGGTCGGCGCGGATCAGCGGCGTCTGGCCGGCGAACTCGCCGACCTTCGACTGCGCCGTGCGCGAGACGATCGGCAGCAGCTCCTCGAAGCGCCAGATGTTGTTGGGACGGTCGCCGAGGTCGCGGGCGGCGATCAGCGCCGTCGCCCGCTCGTAGTCGTAGTCGATGTCGAGACCCTCGCCGCAGGCCGGGCACTTGAAGGCGGTGTCCAGCAGCGGCGTGCGGTAGCCGCAGTCGCGGCAGACGAGTTCGGTGGCGCAGGAGCTGGTTCGTGGCCCGGCGGGCCCTCCCAGATGCGGATCTACCGCGTCGCTCATGACTCCTCCTTTGCCGCCGCGGAGCGGGTCACCCGGGCCCTGGGCTCCTCCGGCGCTCGTCCTTTGTTCGCGTGGGTATAACACATACGGTGCAAACGCTCAACGCATTCTGCGTAAATATTCGGTGATCGGCCGCCCTCGCCGCCGGGTCCGAGGGAGATGCCATGTGAATCGCGTCACTGCAAGGTAGCGAAAGCGGCGGCTCTCGGCAGAGTTGGGAAACTTACTGTCTGTAGAGTTCCTGTCTTCAGACCCCAAGAATTCGCAAATCCCGTGAGCCCCCAGGAGCGCTTCGCCGCCAATCTCCGCCACGCCCGCACAAAAGCCGGCATCTCCCAGGAAGAGCTGGGCTACCGCTGTGAGCTGCACCGAACCGAGATCTCCCTGCTCGAGCGGGCGGGCCGCGAGCCGCGCCTGAGCACGATCGTCAAGCTCGCCGGCTCGCTCGAAACGACGGTCGCCGAGCTCGCGGAGGGCATCGGCTGGCTGCCCGAGAAGCACCGCTTCGACGTCAAGCGCGCACCCGCGACCGGCGCCTGAGCAAACGATGAAGTGAGGCGGGGCGCGCCGGCCGGGCCGGCCTCCCAGAACGCGTCGTCGACGCTGTCCTGACTCTGACTGGTCCTCCTTTGCCACCTCAAGGCGGTTCCTGTCGCGAGAGCCCCGCCTCCTTCACCGATTTGATCGCCCGGCAGGTGCATTCATAACAGACCCCTCTGTAACAATCAACTGTCTTTGCTTAATAAGGACGTCTGTCACAGCTAGCGCTCTACGGGGCAGCGGGCGTACCGGCGAAGTCGACCGGGATCGCCGCCGCATCGGGCCACTCCCCGACCAGATCGGGGCTGAAGCGGCCGCCGCTGTCGAGCAGCAACTGCTCGGCGATGTGCGGCGCAAACGGAGCGAGGGCGCGGGTCAGCAGGGCCAGTGCCGCGACCTGCGCCTCGGCGTCGGCGCGGTCGAGCTGGCCGCGCCGCTCGACGACCCGCTTCTCGAAATCCTGAATCCGCTCGAAGAGCCGGGTCAGGTTGCGGATCGCCTTGTGCATCTGCAGCTGCTCGGCGTCCTCGGTGATCCGGGCGAGGCCGTTCTCGCACCATTTGCGCAGGCGGTCGCGCATGAACTCGGTGTCCGCCGCCGCCTCCTCGTCGTGCGGGGTCTCCTCCAGCAGCGCCAGGCGGTCGTGCGAGTAGGTCCAGAGATTGCGCAGGAAGCGGTTGGCGAAGCGCAGGGCGCCGTCGCTCCAGTTCAGCGTCTTCGCCGGGCCGGCGGCGTAGAGGATCGCCAGCCGCACCGTGTCCGCCCCGTATTGCTCGACCAGCTCGTCGGGGTCGACGACGTTGCCGAGGTGCTTGCTCATCTTGCGGCCGTCGGCGATCACCATCTCGTGGAAGAGGCAGCCGGCGAAGGGCTCGCCGTCGGCGAGGAAGGAGAGCGGGCCGATGTCGCGCAGGGCCTTGGTCACGACCCTCTGGTCGAAGACGAAGCCGCCGCTGTCGCCGCCGGCGACCAGGCGCTCGGCCGGCAGCCACTCGCGCAGCTCAGGGTGGCTGAACATCTCCCGCTCGCGCCCCTCGGGCGGCACCGCGGCCGGGATCCAGAGCCAGAGCGCGTCGAAGTGGCAGTCGAGCGTGTCGGTCTCGCGCTTGGCGGCGGCGCCGCAGCGCGGGCAGGGGACGTCGACGAAGTCGGGGCGCTCGGCCAGGGGATTCCCTTCGCCGGAGGGCAGGATGTCGCGCGGCAGCACCACCGGCAGCTCGGCCGCCGGCACCGGCACCGCGCCGCACTCGCCGCAATGGACGATCGGGATCGGCGTGCCCCAGGAGCGCTGGCGCGAGATCGAGAAGTCGTTGGCGCGGTAGCGCTTCGCCGCGCGGGCACCGACGACCGGGGGCGCCTCCTCCTCCCCCACCTCGCCCGACTCGCCGACGCGCTCGATCCGGCGACCGATCTCGGCGTCGGCCTCGTCGACGGCGGGGATGCCGAGCGCCGCGGTCGGGCCGAAGCGGGCGTCGACGAGCGGCGAGACCAGGACCGGCAGCTGCTCGCCCGTCGGCCCGGCGATCGAGGCGCCGGTGTCGACCACCGGCACCGAGCGGGCGTCGCGGGCGCTGCGCTCCCAACCGCCCGAGCGCAGCTTCTCCAGCTCCTCCCTCACCTCCGGGCCGTCCGCCCAGACCTCGAGATCGGGGTGACGGGGCGATAGCAGGACGAAGCTGGCCAGCGCCACGGCGTCGGCGTGAGGGCTGAAGACGGTGAGCCCGCCGCGGGCCTCGCCGCCGTCGAGATCCAGCTCGACCCCGTCGCTGCGGCCAAGGATGTAGCGCTGGGTGGCGAGCGAGAGGTCGTCCCAGTTGCGCAGCTCGCCGGTGTTGCGGTCGTTCTCCTCCAGGTAGGGGGTGATCTCGAGGAACCAGGTCGGGCGCCGGATCAGCCGCACCTCGTTGTGGCAGCGCCAGCAGCGGCCGTCCTCGACCTGGATCGAGGCCAGCGTCGTCTGGCAGGTGTCGCACCAGTCGACCGTTGCGTCCTCGCGATAGATCAGCCCCGCCTCGAGCAGGGTCAGGAACAGCCACTGCGACCAGCGGTACTGGCTCTCGTCGGAGCTGTAGAAGGCGCGGTCGTAGTCGAAGGAGAAGCCGAGCCGCCGCATCTGGCCGAGCATCCGCTCGCCGCAGCTCTCGACCCAGTCGGCGGGCGGGATCTGGCGCTCGATCGCCGCCAGCTCGGCCGGCAGGCCGAAGGCGTCGAAGCCGAAGCCGAACAGGACCGCGTCGCCGCGGGCGCGGCGGAAGCGCGCGTAGGCGTCGCCGATCGAGTAGTCGCGGACGTGGCCCATGTGCAGGTTGCCGGAGGTGAACGGGCTCGAGGGCTTGACGTAGACGCGCGCCTGGCCCTCGCCCGGCCGCGGTGCCTCGAAGTCGCCCCGCTGCTCCCAGGCGTCCTGGCGCTCGGCCTCGATCCGCCCCGCCTCGTAAGTTGGCTTCTGTCCGCTCATTTCACACTCAAGGCTAACTTAGCGTTAGGCTCGCGGCGTCATCCAAGAGACGACCCCGGGGTGCTGGTAACACCACCGGGGCCTGGCCGAGACCTAAAGGGAGGTCCCAACTTGGGGGAGATTAGAGAAACGGCCGCGGTTGCAGTGGATAGCTGCTATCCGGACGCGATCGCGCGCGCCCGCGAAGCCGCCGACAGGGCGAGCGATCCGGTCATGGCGGCGGTCGAGATGGCGATCACGCTGGCGGAGCGGAATCCGGAGGGCGCCCGCATGGCTCTGTGGCGCCTGCAGGCCGACTGGGAGACGCTGAAAGAGCTCGAGCGGGGGCTCGGCAGCGAGCCCACCTGGGCGGCGCTGCGAATCGGCGCGGTGATCCAGCTGGCTCGTGCCGAGCTGGCCTCACCCGCCCCGCAGCTGCGCCGGCTCCTGCCGGAGATACTCGCGTGGCTCAGCGACGCCAAGCCGGAGCGGGTGAGCCCCTAACGGGGCCCAATCACTGTGCGAAGGTCCAGAGCTTGTTGCCGAGGAAGTTGAACGGCATCGCGACGGCAACGGCGATCGCCTGCGCGGTCAGTTCGCCGGCGACCTCGCCGCGCAGCAGCGCCTCCAGCACGACCAGGTTCAGCCCCAGCGAGGCGAGGCTGACGGCGAAGAAACGGGCCGCCTGAAAGCCGGCCGGGCCGTCGCCGGGGGCGAAGGTCCAGTAGCGATTCCAGAGGAAGTTGTTGCTGACGGCGACGGCGAAGGCGCCGATCGCGGCGATCGTGTGCTGGACCCCAAGGCTGCTGACGAGGACGGCGAAGACGGCGAGGTTGATCAGGTAGCCGGAGCCGCCGACCAGCGCGAACTTGAGCAGCTGCACCCAGTTGGCGGGCTGCCGCGCCGCAGCGCCGAGGCGGTAGGCGAGCTCGCTGGGGCCGCTCATTCGCCCGCTTCCGGATGGGACGGGGTCGTCCGCGCTGCGGCGCCGAGGCCGGCGCGGCTGGCAGGCGGGCCGTCGATCACCACGGCGGCGCTGCCGAAGCCGGTGGGCACCGCGCTGAGGATGTGGAAGGGAATCTGCACCGGGCGTTTCGAGACGTAGCGGGTCAGGGTGAGGCGGTCGAGCCGGAATCGCTGCACGGGTCGAAAGGAGGGCGGCAGGTTAGCGGCCGGCTCGGCGACGAGGGGCTTGCTGACGACGTCCACCTCGCTCACCCGCTCCTGCCCGCCGTACATCCGCAGCGCGTGATCGCGAAGGTACCAGCGCACCGGATCGGCGGCCAGCCTCCAGGTGACGATGGCGCGCGGTACCCGCGCCGGCCCGAGTTCCTTGGTGAGGGTGCGGAAGTCCGGCCGCTGCAGGTTCGGGGTCTGGGTGACGTGGACGTCGAAGGCGAGCCAGTAGGCGCAGAGGGCGACGGCGAGCAGCAGCCCGAGCCGGCGGGCGCCGGCGACGGCGAAGCCAAGCGCCACCGCCGCCAGCAAGGGGACCAGCGCCGGCAGCAGGTTGCGCTCGACCACGTAGTCCTTGCCGGCCAGGGCGGCGATGGCGGTCAGCGCCGCCACCCCCAGCCCCAGTACCAGCCCGAGGCCGGCGCGCCGCCGCTCGTGGCGGCTGCCACGGATCAGGATCAGAGCCAGGGCGGCGCCGATCAGCAGCGCCGGGATCAGCGCGTAGCGCTCGCGCGGCGGCTCCGCGATCACGTGTCCGGTTTCGCCGATCAGGAAGCTGACGCCCGTCTCCCAGAAGCGCAGCGAGAGAGGGCTGTTTTCGATCCAGCCGATGTGGGTGGGATTGGTCTGGGCGCTCAGCAGCGGCAGCAGCGCCAGCCCGACCGCGAAGACGGCGCCGAGCGCCGGCAGCAGGACGCGCCAGCGCGATCTCAGCGCCACCAGCAGCCAGGCCGCCTCGATCGCGACCGGGAAGACGGCGAAGTAGTGGCTGCAGAGGGCGAGGGCCGAAGCCAGCGCCCAGAAGCCGAGGTCGCGGCCGCGGCGAGTGTCCAGCGCCCGCACGAAGAAGTACATCGAGAGCGCCCCGAAGAAGACCAGCGGCGCGTAGGAGCGGGCCTCCTGCGAATACCAGATCAGCATCGGGTTGACAGCGACCAGCGCGGCAAGCAGGAGGCCGGCGCGCCGGCTCGCCAGCTGGCGGCCGATCAGGTAGCCGACCGGCACCGTCGCCGCCCCGAACAGGGCCGAGAGCGAGCGCAGTCCGAATTCGCTGCTGCCGAAAGCCTTCGCCCAGCCCCAGGCGAGCACGTAGTAGAGCGGCGGGTTGGACTCGCTCGCCTTGACCTCGTGCAGCATCTGGCCGAAGCTGCCGGGGATCACCCGCATCGCCGTGATCACCTCGTCGTGGTGGTAGCTCTGCAGACCGAGGCTGGCGAAGCGGACGGCGACCCCGAGCGCGGTCAGGCCGGCGAGCCCCCAGAGGGCGAGCGAGCGGGCCGAGACCGCGGGCTTATCCCCGGCCTCGACCGGGCGGATGGCGGCGACGGGGGCCGCGGGAGTGTTCACAAAGCTGGAGATTCGACAGGTTGGCTCAACGGGCCTTCAAGCGCGGCTAAGCCGGAGATAAAGGCCGCGGGGGACGGACTCAGGGCGCGCAGCGGCTCTTCGGCATCTGCCGTTGCGGTCCGAACGATGGTGGCACAGCGCCGGCACCCGCGCCCCAGCGGGGGTTGGGACGGCGGCCGAGCCGGAAGGAGAGCGTGGCGCCGCGGGCGAGCGCGCAGTAGGTCGTCCAGGGCTGGTCGAGGGCATGGCCGTCGAGGCGCAGCGAGCGGATGTAGCCGCCGTGGCCGGCGCCGAGGATCAGCGCCCGGCGGCCGTGCGGGAGGCGGATTTCGGCGCGGCGGAAGAGCGGGCTGGAGATCGCCAGCAGCCCCACCCCCGGCACTGCCGGGTAGAGGCCGAGGGCGCCGAACGCGTACCAGGCCGAGAGCGTGCCGAGGTCGTCGTTGCCGGGGTAGCCGTCGGGGGCGGTGGAGTACAGGGAGAGACCGCGGCGCACCGCCTCCTGGGTGCGGAAGGGCTGGCGCAGCCAGTCGTAGAGCCAGGGAGTCGCCAGGGTCGGCTCGTTGCCGAGCAGGGCGTGGTCGGTATGGGTGCCGCCGGGGCCGGCGTTGAGCGCGCGCAGGAAGTGGCGCAACCGCGCCGTCGCCCGCGCCCGGCCGCCCATCTTGCGGAACAGCCCGGCCGGGTCCTGGGGGACCATCCAGGTGTACTGGGCGGAGTCGCCCTCGACGAAGCCGCCGCCGTCGAGGTTGTTGTACGGCTGCGGGAAGCCGCCGTCGGCGTAGCGCGGCTCGATCATCCCGCTCGCCGGTTCGTAGAGCCGCCGCCACTGGCCGGAGCTGCGGATGAACTGGCGGTAGGTCGAGCGCTGGCCCAGCTGGCGGGCGGCGAACTGGGCGATCGCGAAGTCGTCGACGTCGTACTCGAGCGAGGTCGCCGCCGAGCCCCAGACGGCTTCCGGACTGCCGTAGATCGAGTTGGCGTTGCGGGTGTTGGTGTCGAGGTCGAAGGGGACGTAGCCGAGCGCCAGATAGGCGCTCAGCCCCTGGCGCTCGACGTATTCGCCGTTGGCGCTGTGGCAGGGTTCGCTCGCGCCCTTGACCATCGCCGCCAGCGCCGCTTCGCGATTGAAGCCGGTGGCGCCGAAGGCCGCCGCCGAGGCGAGGATCGGGTCGGCCGAGTCGCCGACCATGGTCATGCTCTGGCCGTTGGCGTAGGGCCAGCGCGGCAGGCAGCCGCTCTGCTCGGCGTCGGCGAGCAGCGAGCGCATCATCCCGTTGGCCCGCCGCGGTGCCAGCAGCGCCAGCAGCTGCACCTCGCTGCGGTAGATGTCCCAGCCGGAGAAGTCGGCGTACTGGGTGTAGCCGCGGGCGCGGTGGACCTGGCCGTCCATCCCCGGGTAGGCGCCGCCGACGTCGCTGAAGGTGCGCGGCGCCAGGAAGGCGTGGTAGAGCGCGGTGTAGAAGGTATCGAGGTGGCGGCGCGAGCCGCCGCTGACCCGGACCCGGCCCAGGGCGGCGTTCCAGGCGCCGCGCGCCCGCGCCGCGACGGCGCCGAAGCCGAGCCCGCCCTCTTCCGCCGCGAGGTTGGCGCGGGCGTCGGCGACGCTGACGAAGGAGACGCCGACCCGGGCCAGCACCGTGCGGTTGCCGCTGGTGTCGAAGCTGGCGTAGGCGCCGGCGTCGGCCGTCGTCGCCGGGTTGGCGGGCGGCGCCTGGGTCTGACTGGCGCCGAGCGAGCCGGGTTCGAGCCGATTGCCGTCCCAGGTTCCGAAGGAGTCGAAGCGGCGGTCGAAGACGGCGGCGAAGTAGACCCGGTAGCGCGGCCGCTGCCCGCAGAAGAGGCCGCTGGAGGCGCTGCCGTCGATTTCGTCCGCGGCGGGATTGACCTGGACTTCGGCGAGGTCGTCGGGCTGGGCGCTGCCGCCGGCGTCGATCAGGACGCTCGCGTGCGGGTTGGCGGGAAAGGTGAAGCGGGCGATGCCGGCGCGGGTGCTCGCCGTGAGCTCGGTCTCGATCGCGCCGCCGTGGACCGGGTTGAGGCGAACCGCGTAGTAACCGGGATGGGCGCGCTCGCTGGCATGGGAGAAGCCAGGCTGGAACTCGCCGTCGAGGCCGGATCCGGCGGCGGCCGGGGAGGTTTCGAGCGGCTCGGTCGTCGGCAGGAAGGGGAAGTCGCCGTAGATCGCGCAGCCGGCGCCGCTGAGGTGGGTGAGGCTGAAGCCCTTGAGGTGGGAGTCGCGGTAGTCGTAGCCGCCGCCCCCGTGGACGTCGGCGGGCGTCGTGTCGGGGCTCCACTGGACCATCCCGAAGGGCACCGTCGCGCCGGGGAAGTTGTGGCCGCCACCGAAGGTCCCCGGCCCCGGCCGGGTGCCGGCGAAGGGGTCGACGCGGCTGGCGAGGTCGCTGGCGCCGGCGGCAGGCGCGAGCGCCGCCAGCCCCAGCAGCGCTGCCAGGATCGTCGTGCCTGCTCTGTGGGTGGATTTCCGGGGCTTACGCGTAATGTTCCCGCTCCGATGCGGGGGTGGACTGCAATCTTGACGGCGCTGGCGGCGACCGCCTGCGCGCTCGCCCTGGCGATCGCCTTCGGCGGTCACAGGGAATCGAAACCCGTGCCGGGCGGCGTCGAAGCGGTCTTCGGCCAGCCGACCGTCGCGATCGTCTCCCCCCGCAACGGCGCCCGCCAGACCAGCCGCGCCGTGGTGGTCAAGGTCGACGTCGCCAACTTCGAGCTGGCGCCGCGCCAGTTCGGCGGCGAACCGCAGCTCGGCGAGGGCAACCTCCGCTTCAGCCTCAACCGCGTCCCCGACTGCGTCGACCCGGCCAAACTGCAGAAAGCGATCGACAGCTCGATCGGCAACGGCCGCCTCGTCGGCGCCTCCTTCGACTACCCCCGCTACTCCGGCCCCAACGGCGTCCTCGCCGAGCGGGTCGGCAGCGCCGGCAGCTACTCGCCGGCGACCCAGCCGGAGATCTACTACCACGGCCTCGTCCCCGGCTTCTACCGCCTCGTCGTCGCCCTGGCCCAGAACAACGGCGCCGCCACCCTCTTCCACGCCGTCACCAACTTCCAGATCCTGCAGCCTCCGGGCCACACCCCCAAAGTCTGCGCGCCGGGCAAGGTGCCGAGCGCGAAGGCGGCGGCGAGGCTCGAATAGGACGGGCGGTTGGGAGGGGTCGGGTGCCCCTCTACCTTCGCTGGGATTTTCGCCGTTAACGCACTCTCTCTCGCCGAGAGCTCCAGTGCCCGTCAGCGAGAGACGGGCAGTTAACGGCGAAAATCCCAGCGCAGTGGGAGGGACACCCTGCTCCCTTTGACCCACCCCTGGACTCAATACTTCACTTTGTATAGTGAAACGTAGTGCGTACTTATCGTCGCTTGATGGGCTACCTGCGCCCCTACCGGCTCCAGCTGTGGGGCTCGATGGCGTTCGCCTGGGCGGCGATCGGGATGACGGTGCTGATCCCGCTGCTGACCGGCCACGCCGTCAACGCGATCAAGGACGGTGACAAGTCCGCCCTGCTGCCACTGGCGCTGGCGATCGTCGGCGCCAGCATCCTGCGGCTGGGCCTGACCGTGGTCCGGCGGCTGGTCGCCGGCAAGGTCTCGCTGGCGGTCGAATTCGATCTGCGCCAGACCTTCTACGCCCACCTGCAGCGACTCGACCTCGGCTTCTTCGACGGCCAGCAGACCGGCCAGCTGATGTCGCGGGCGACCGTCGACCTGCAGGCGATCCGCTTCTTCCTCGGCTACGGCCTGATCTTCATCACCCAGAGCCTGCTGACGATCGTGCTGGCGAGCGCGGTGATGATCGCGCTCAACCCGCTGCTGGCGCTGATCGCGCTGACCCCGGCGCCGTTCGTGGTCTACGCCGCCTCGCGCTACAACCGCGTCTCGCGGCCGGCGCTGCAGGAGGTCCAGCAGCGGATCGCCGAGCTGACCGCGGAGGCCGAGGAGAACGTCTCCGGGATCCGCATCGTCAAGGCCTTCGCCCGCGAGGAGTACCAGCTGCACCGCTTCCAGCGCTCCGTCGCCCGGGTCTTCGACCAGAGCATCTACTCGACCCGGCTGCAGGCCTTCTTCTCGCCGCTGATCGGGCTGCTGCCCCAGTTCGGGATCGCCCTGGTGCTGCTGGTCGGCGGCCGCGAGGTGATCGACGGCTCGCTCAGCCTCGGCAGCTTCAGCGCCTTCTACCTCTACGTCGGCATGCTCGCCGGGCCGATGCGGATGCTCGGCGTGGCGATGGGGATGTCGCAGCGGGCGATCGCCGCCGGCAACCGCATGTTCGAGATCATCGACCGCGAACCGGCGATCCAGAGCCCGCCCGGCGCGCCGGCGCTGCCGGCCGGCGGCGGCGCCGTCGAGCTGCGCGGGGTGACGCTGCGCTACGACGGCTCAGCGCCGGCCCTGAGCGACGTCGACCTCCACGTCGAGGCCGGGCGGACGGTGGCGCTGGTCGGTCCCTCGGGCGCCGGCAAGACCAGCCTGGTGGCGCTGATCGCCCGCCTCTACGACCCCAGCGAGGGAACCGTCGAAGTCGACGGCGCCGACGTCCGCGAGGTCGAGGTCGACTCGCTGCGCTCCGAGGTCGCCTTCGTCGCCGACGACAGCTTCCTCTTCACCGCCAGCGTCGCCGAGAACATCGCCTACGCGCACCAGGACGCGAGCCGGGAAGAGATCGAAGCGGCGGCCCGGCGCGCCCAGGCCGACGGCTTCATCCGCGAGCTGCCCGACGGCTACGACACCCGCGTCGGCGAGCGTGGGCTGACCCTCTCTGGCGGCCAGCGGCAGCGAATCGCGATCGCCCGCGCCCTGCTCGCCGACCCGCGCATCCTGATCCTCGACGACGCCACCTCCTCGGTCGACGCGACGACGGAGGAGGCGATCAAGTCCGGGCTGCGCGAGGTGATGACGGGACGGACCACCTTCGTCATCGCCCACCGGCTCTCGACCGTCGCCCTCGCCGACGAGGTCGTCGTCCTCGACGGCGGCCGCATCGTCGACCGCGGCAGTCACCGCGAGCTGCTCGAGGGCTGCGGCTTCTACCGCGAGATCGCCGAGCACGGGCTCGCCGACTCGGTCTTCCTCCAGCGCGACCTCGAGAGCCGCGAGGAGATGGCGCGACTGTGAACGAGAACGAGAACCGCTTCGGCAACGTCTTCCAGCTCTTCGCCGCGCTCTGGCGCCTGCTCCGCGGCGAGGACCAGCGCGGCCGCAAGGTGCGCTGGATGATCCGCCTGCTGCGGCCCTACCGCGGCCGCATGATCCTGATGTTCGTCGCCCTCCTGATCGAGACCGGCGCCGGTCTGGCTCCGCCCTACCTGGCCGGACGCGCGATCGACGCCGGGATCATCACCGGCGACCTCAGCGCCCTCGACCTCACCGTCGCCGCCTTCGTCGCCGCCGCCCTGCTCTACGCCCTCGGCACCTACGCCGAGACCTACCTGGTCGGCTGGGTCGGCACCCGCGCCCTGCAGGACCTGCGCGAGCGGCTCTTCTCCCACATCCAGTCGATGTCGATCGGGTTCTTCACCCGGCGCAGCCCGGGGGTGCTGATCTCGCGCATGACCAACGACGTCGAGGCGCTCAACCAGCTGGTCACCAGCGGCGTGGTGACGATGTTCTCGGCGACCCTGACCCTGGTCGGCGTGGTCGTGATCCTGCTGCTGCTGGACGTCAAGCTGGCCCTGATCACCTTCCTCACCTTCCCGCTGCTGGCGATCGCCAGCCTCGTCTTCCGGATCGTCTCGGCCGGCGCCTACCGCGCCACCCGCGAGCGAATCGCCGCCGTCACCGCCTACCTGCAGGAGACGCTGAGCGGGGTGCGGGT
Source organism: uncultured Conexibacteraceae bacterium (assembly GCA_964540905.1). Classification (GTDB taxonomy): domain Bacteria; phylum Actinomycetota; class Thermoleophilia; order Solirubrobacterales; family 70-9; genus VAYN01. The sequence goes on from CAZIOS010000014.1 coordinate 61,851, forward strand.
GGTGCGCAGCTTCGGCCAGGAGCCGCGCCACGTCGAGGTGATGACCGACCTCAACGAGCAGAACCGCGCCGTGAACATGAAGACGGTCTACCTCAACGCCTCCTACTTCCCGGCGGTCGAACTGCTGGCGGCGATCGGCACCGCGGTGATCCTGCTCTACGGCGGCAGCCAGGCGATCGACGGCGCGATCAAGGTCGGCGTCATCGTCTCCTTCGTCGCCTACCTGGCGACCTTCTTCGAACCGATCCAGGAACTCTCCCAGCTCTACACGACCTACCAGCAGGGGATGGCGGCGCTCGACAAGATCTTCGACCTGCTGGAGACGCCGCCGGACATGGTCGACGCCCCCGGCGCAATCGACCCCGGCACGCTGCGGGGCGAGATCGCGATGGAGGGCGTCTGGTTCTCCTACGACGACGGGGCGGTCGTACCCTCAGCCGAGCCGGATGATTCTTGGGCGATGCGCGGCATCGACCTGCACGTGCCGCCGGGCCAGACCCTGGCCCTGGTCGGCGCCACCGGCGCCGGCAAGTCGACCTTCGCCAAGCTGGTCGCCCGCTTCTACGACCCGCAGGCGGGACGGGTGCTGGTCGACGGCCACGACCTCCGCGGCGTCCAGCAGCGGGCGCTGCGGCGCCAGCTCGGGATCGTCCCCCAGGAGGGCTTCCTCTTCTCCGGCAGCGTCCGCGAGAACGTCGCCTTCGGCCGCCCCGAGGCCAGCCTCGAGGAGATCGAGGCGGCGCTGGCGACCGTCGGCGCATCCGAGTTCGTCGCCGCCCTGCCGCAGGGGATCGAGACCGAGGTCGGCGAGCGCGGCGTCCAGCTCTCCGCCGGCCAGCGCCAGCTGGTCGCCTTCGCCCGCGCCCTGCTCGCCGAGCCGCGAATCCTGATCCTCGACGAGGCGACCTCCAACGTCGACGTCCGCACTGAGAAGACGATCGAGAAAGGCCTGGAGCGGCTGCTGCGGGGCCGCACCGCGATCGTCATCGCCCACCGCCTCTCGACGATCCGCCGCGCCGGCAAGATCGTCGTGCTCGAGGGGGGCAGGATCGCCGAGCAGGGGACGCATGAGGAGCTGATCGCGGCCAAAGGGGCGTACGCGAAGCTGTACGGGGCCTGGGCGGAGTCGGCGGCGGCGTAGGGACGGGGACGTGCCCCGGGACGCCTCAGGGACGGGGCCCCGGCGTAAGAGGGAGCCGGTGCCGCTCTGGTCGAATTCCGTCGCACGCGCTTCGCGCTTAGCTCCGATGTTGGAGCGCGGCTTCGCCGCGCAGGAGACAGATTGCATATCGCGCTTCGCGACACGACGACCGAGCCACGCAGACTCTCCCAGGGTTCGCCTCCGGCGCACACTCACGGAAGAGAAGCGTGGGGGTTCCTACCTGTGGAAGTGGGCTCCGTGCCTGAGAGGCTGAGTGAATCTCGAGAGCGTTGCGTGGGGAGGGATGCCGACCTCCTTCGCCGGAATGTCGCGAAGCGGCGGAAATGCAATCCGGTGAATGCGCGGCCGTAGGCCGCGCTCCAACATCGGAGCTAAGGCCGAAGGCCGTGCGACGGAATTCCGCCGAAGGAGGTCGGCATCCCTCCTCGCTCAACCCCCGAACTAACCCGGCCCGATCCCCCCGGATCCACCACCGCTGGTCCCCCCGGTCCCCCCGCCTTCCGGAGCCGCTTCTTCGGCGACCCCGCCACCCGCGCCGCCGGTTTCCGGCGTCACTTCTTCCGGCGCCACTTCTTCGACTTCCGCTTCTTCGCTCGCTTCCGGCGCCACTTCGGTGCCGCCTGCTTCGGCTTCTGCCCCGGCGCCGGCGCCGGGGGTCGGCGCCCGCGGGCCTTCGCTGCACTGTTCGAAGCCGTATTCGCCGGCCACCGACTCGAATTCTTCGAGCGCCGGCGCCGCCTTGGTCGCCGCTTCGCCGAGCGCTTCGGTGTCTTCGCGTTCGGTCGCCAGCTTCGTCTCGCCCTCGATCGTCGAGAGTTCGTCGGCGGCGGCGATCAGTTCGTCGTAGCCGGCCGTTTCGGTCGGCGTGCCAAGGGCCTTCAGCTTCGTCACCATGCCGACGTAGAGGTCGGATACCTGGGTGATCTGACTCGAGACTCCGGCTTCGGTCTCGCCGACCGAGCCGACCGCGGCGTTGACCTCGGCGCAGATCGAGTCGCCCTCGGCGATCAGTTCGGCTTTGGTCAGCGTCGGCGTCGTCGCGGTTGCCTGGGTCGAGGCGGTCGAGTCGCTGCCGCCGCCACCGCAGCCGGCGACGAGCAGCGCGCACAGCACCGCGAGAGGGATGGCGATCGTGAGGAGCTTCCTAGGGGCTCTCAAGCTGCGGCCCAGGGACTCGAACCCCGACTACCTCGTCCAGAGCGAGGCGTGCTGCCATTACACCAGGCCGCAAGGCACACTTCTCCCCGCAGGATACCCGGCGACTGCGGCGTCAAGCGCTCAGGCGCCGATCGCCGCGAGGTCGCTGTCAGGGTCGGCGATCTGCTCGCGAGCAGCGGAAACGTCGACTTTGCCGGCGAGCAGGCGCCGCGCCTCGGCCAGGTCTTCGGAGCGCTCGACGCTGAGCGCGCCGGCGACGCGGCCGTCCTTCAGGTACCAGACCGAGAACTCGCCGGCCTCGCGATCGCCGCGCCAGATCTCCTCCTCCCAGTCCTGCGCCGGCCCGACGTACTCGAGGCTGGCCCAGTCGGCGAGGTCGCTGAAGAAGTAGGGCACGACCTCGTAGTCGCGGTCCTCGCCGAGCATGTTGCGGGCGGCGTGCATCCCCTGCTGCATCGCCACGTCCCAGTGCTCGACGTGGATGCGGCGGCCGTGGATGACGCTCTCATAGGAGGCGCAGTCGCCGGCGGCGTAGATGCCCGCGGCCGAGGTCCGCAGCTTCGAGTCGCAGACGATCGCGCCATCGACCTCGATCCCGGCCCGCTGCGCCAGCATCGCGTCGGGGCGGACGCCGGCGCCGACGACGACGGCGTCGCACTCGATCGTCAGCCCGCTCTTGGCGATCACCGCCGCGACCCGGCCGTCGCCCTCGAAGGCGTCGAGCTCCTCGCCGCCGTGAAAGCTCACTCCGTGGGACTCGATCGTGTCCTGGAACCAGCGACCGGCGTCCTCGCCGAACGTCCGTGACAGCGCCACCTCCTCCATGGCCAGGATCGTGCACTTCGTCGCCTTCGCGGTCAGCGAGGCGGCGACCTCGGTGCCGATGTAGCTGCCGCCGACCAGGACCACGTGCTCGGCGGCCTCGGCCTCGGCCCGGATCGCGTCGGAGTTGCCGAAGGCGCGCAGGTAGTGGATGCCCTCGTTCTCGGCGCCCTCGACGCGGAGGATGTTGACGTTGGCGCCGGTGGCGATCAGCGCCTGGCCGAAGGCGACCTCCTCCCCGCCCTGGATCTTCGCCGTCCGCGCCCCGGCGTCGAGCCCGAGCACGTTGCGGCCGCTCAGCAGCTCGACCGCGTTCTCCTCGTACCAAGAGGCCGGTTTGACATGGGCGTCGGCGCGCTCGGCCTCCCCGCGCAGGTACTCCTTCGAGAGCGGCGGCCGTTCGTAGGGCGGCTCCGGCTCGCGGCCGACCAGCAGCACCGATCCCTCGGCGCCGCGCTTGCGCAGCTCGGCGGCGCAGCTGGCCGCGGCCAGGCCGCCGCCGATGAGAAGAAAGTCGACCTCGCGATCAGCCACTGCCGTTGCCGTTGCCTTCCGGTCCGAAGAGCGCCTTGAGGTCGTCCTCCTTACCCGGATCCAGCACGGCCAGAACCTCGTCGCCCTCCTCGAGCACGGTGTCGGCGCTGGGCACGAAGCCCTTGCCGGCGCGCAGGACCGAGATCAGCAGGCTGCCGTCGGGCATCTGCAGGTCGCCGACCCGGCGCCCGGTCACGCCCGAGTCCTTGCCCAGCAGCATCTCGATGATCTCCAGCTGCTCCTCCTGCAGGTCGAGCAGGTGGACCAGGCCGTACTCGGGCACCTCGTGCTCGAGCAGGCGCAGGATCAGGTCGGTGGCCGAGACCGAGGGCTTGATCCCGAGCAGGTCGAAGTGCTGGCGGTTGCGGGGGTTGTTGACGCGGGCGATGATCTGGTCGACCAGGTACTTCTCCTTGGCGACCTGGCAGATCAGCATGTTGTCCTCGTCGTCGCCGGTGAGCGCGATCACCATGTCGGCGCGCTGGATCCCGGCCCGCTCCAGCACCCAGAGCTCGGAGGCGTCGCCGTAGGAGACGTTGTGCTCGAGCTCCTGCTCGACCGTCAGGTAGCGGCGGCGGTTGCTCTCGATCAGCGTCACCTCGTGTTCCTTCTCGAGCAGCTCGCGGGCCAGGTTCCAGCCGACCTTGCCCGCTCCGACGACGATGATGTACATCCGCTCCGGTCCCTTCCTAGGCGGCTTCCGCGGCGCCGTCGGGCGGCGAGCCGCCCTCGGCCCCGCTGCGAACGGCGCCCTCCAGCATCTCGATCGCGACGCTGGTCGGGCAGACGGTGTGCAGTCCCTGGCGCTGGTACCACTCGGCCCGCAGCGGGTCCAGGACCCGCGCGATCACGGTCGGCACCTGGTAGCGCTTCTGCGCGATCTGGGCGATGATCACGTTGGTGTTGTCGCCGTCGGTGGAGGCGATGAAGGCGTCGGCCCGCTCGATCCCGGCGGCCTCCAGCGCCTCGGTCTCCAGCCCGGCGCCGACCGTGAAGTGCCCGCCGAGGTCCTCCCAGCTCTTCTCCAGCCCGACCTCGAGCCGAGCGTGCGACTCGGGGTCCTCGTCCAAGCACGAAACTTCATGCCCCTCGCGCAGCATCGCCCGCGCCACCGAGGAGCCGACACGTCCGCAACCGACGATCAGGATGAACACGGTGCGGATACTAGTCAGCACGGGCGGGGGTGAGGCTCGACCACGCTTAGCCCTCCGCTGGCTCAGCCACCGTTTCGGGCGGAGCGGTAAGCAGCACCCGGCACGGCGCCTTTTTGAGCACATGCTCGGTCGCCGCCCCGATCTCCTCCGGCTTGGCCGCACCGATCCCCCCCATCCGGGCACCGCCGCGGATCTTCGTCGGCGGCTCGCCGCCGATCACGATCGCCTCCGAGCCGCTGCGCCGGGCCGCCTCGACGATCCCCGCCCCGATCTTGCGGGCGCGGATCACCTCGGTGCTGACGTCGACGTCCTCGTACTCCTCGCCGACCTCGCGGGCCCGAGCCAGCGCCCGCTGCGCTTCCGCCTCGCGCTCGGCCGGCAACTCGGCGTCGAGCGGCAGCGTCAGCGGCACCTCGATCACGTAGACGAGGTCGAGCCGGGCCTCGCCGTCGTCGCCGTCGGACTGCTCCTGCTCGGCGGCGGCGAGGCGGCCGGCGGTGGCGACGATGTCGTCGTCGAGCTTGGTGCCGAAGACCGGCACGAGGATGTTGCGGAAGGCGACCTCGGGCACCTGCTTGGTCAGCGCGCGCTCCGGCACCGAGACCCGCCTGGTCAGCGTCGTCCCCTCGAAGACCTTGCGGTAGACGACGTAGAAGGTGAGGCCGAAGGCCATCCAGCCGAGACCGACCCAGCGGGCGGTCGTGTGGAAGGCGAGGACGCTGAGAAAGGCGAGGGCGCTGACCAGCGCCGCGAGGATCGCCGGCAACGGCAGCTCGGCTGATCCCCAGCGGATCCCGAAGGGGATCCGGAACGGCCGCTCCCGATCCGGGTCCTTGACCCGCAGGCGGATGATCGAGAGGTGGGCGATCGTGATCGCCAGGGTGGCGCCGAAGGCGTAGATCCCGGCCAGCAGCTTGACGTTGGTCGGGATCACCAGGCCGAGGGCGATCACGCCGCAGATCGTGATCGCGACGTAGGGGGTCGCCTGGCGCTTCTCCAGCTTGCCGAGCCAGCTGGGGATCTGGCGGTTGATCGCCAGCGTGTAGATGTGGCGGGAGACGCCGAGCATCGAGGTGTTGGCGGCCCAGCAGAGGACCGGGACGGCGATCAGCATCACCATCCAGCGCATCGTTTCCGCCACCCAGTGCGGGTGGAAGGAGGAGACGACGCCCAGCACCGGGTCCTTGAGGTAGGTGCTGCCGAGCGCCGTTTCGGGCCCGTGCGGGCCGGCGACGACCGGCACCGCCATCAGCGCGATCGCCGCCATCCCGGCGTAGACGAGCGGCACCGCGATCGCCCCCAGCGAGGCGATCCGGCGCAGGTCGCGGCGGCCGACGTTGACGTCCGGCGCCAGGTCGGAGGCGGCCTCGATCCCGGCGTAGGCGAGCATCGCGACGACGGCGGCGTAGACGATGTCCTTGAAGTCTGGTTTCGAGAAGAGGTCGAGCTGGGCGGTGAGGCGGTCGGGGTGCAGGACGACCAGCAGGCCGACGACGATCACCGCCAGCTGCAGGCCGAGGTCGGCGAGCGCCAGCAGGCCCAGCGAGCGCTGGCGGCCACGGCCGGTGACGCCGCGGATGTTGAGCGCGCAGGCGCCGGCGATGACGGTGGCGGCGACGGCGATCTCGAGGCCGGGACGGTCGAAGCTGGTGGAGATCGGCTCCAGGTAGTGGGGCACCGAGATCGCCGCCAGGGCGATCACGATCAGGTAGTCGATCAGGATCGCCCAGCCGGCGACGAAGGCGATCAGCTCGTTGAAGGCGTGGCGGGCGAAGGTCGAGGAGCCGCCGCGCTCGCGGAACATCGCCCCGCCCTCGACGTAGCTGAGCGTGGTCAGGCCGAACAGCAGCCCGGAGGCGAGGAAGATCAGCGGGGTCAGTCCGAGGCCGCGCTCGGCGACGACGCCGAGCGCGAAGTAGATCGAGAAGCCGACCGCCGAGTAGGCGGCGGCGAACAGCCAGGGGACGCCGAGGCCGCGCCCCAGCCGGTCATGCTCCTTACGCGGGGCCTCGCCGCCGTCCCGCGGCGCCTCCGGAGCGCTCACCGGCCCATCCTCGATCCGACCCAGAGCCGGCCGGCGCCGACGGCGACGAAGGCGAGACCCATCAGCACCCCGACCGAGGCCGGGCCGCCGCCATGGGCGAGGGTGACGACGAGGACGACGAGGCCGATCGCGACGAAGACCAGCGAGAACACCATCACCGCGACCCGGTACGCCATCAGCCGACCTCGACCAGCGCCTCGGTCGGCACCGGCGCCGGTTTCTCGCCCGGTTCGGAGACGACGATGACGCGGCAGGGGCGCTCGCCGAGCACCGTCTGCAGGGTCTTGTCGTATAGCGGCACGCCGCCGCGGTAGCGCAGCCCGACGACGATCGCCGCCGCCTTGATCAGCTCCGCCTCCTCGGAGAGCGAGTAGCCCGCCTGGCCGGGGCGGACGCGGGCGACGTGGCCGGTGACGCGCTGGCCGCCGATCAGCCTCGCCTCCTCGATCTTGCCCTGCGCCGCGGCTTCCTCGTCGGGCAGCTCGGCGTTCAGCGGCAGGTGCGTCGGCACCGTCAGCATCGAGTGGACGTGGATGCCGCGGCGGCGCTTGGAGGCGAGCTTGACCGCGGTTGCGACCATCTCCGGCGAGAACGTTTCGTCGTCCTCGAAGCCGACCAGGACGCTGCGGTACTCGACCTCCTCGACCCCCAGCGGCTCCGGCAGCACCACCTTCACGGTCTCGGTCAGCGGCAGCCTCTGGTTGCGGCGGTAGAGGACGTAGACGACGATCCCGATCGCCATCCAGGCGCTGCCGACCAAGAGCGTGCGCGGGTTCAGCGCCATCACCACGATCCAGGCGGCGAAGGTGCCGAGGCCGCCGAGCACCGCCGTCAGCGGCAGGTCGAAGCCGAAGGCGCGGACGTTCAGCGGCGGCTTCCAGGTGCGCTCGACGTCGG
>CAZIOS010000015.1:0-63118 GCA_964540905.1 uncultured Conexibacteraceae bacterium
TGTTAAGCACGCCGCCAGCGTTCGTCCTGAGCCAGGATCAAACTCTCCGTGAAAGGTACTTCTTACGAAGAGTTGCCATGCCTGGCGGGCCACCGGGTACACAAACTCGGTGACCGGCATGACGGGTAAATCAGACCATCCGGCACGCTGACGTGACCGAATGGATCGGGCTCAAACATTCCGCGGACCTGTTGATGGGTCCACGGAGTGCACGCTGCTCAGTTTTCAAAGACCGCTGCGCCTCTGCGGCGGGTCTCGCCGCTCTTCACGCATGGGGCCGCACGGGGCAGCCCCAGAAGGACGGGGGAGTATAGCGCTCCGGGGGACGTTTGCCTAGTGGCTCGCCGCCGCGCTCAGGCGGCGCTGTCGAAGAGGCTGAGGAAGCGCCGCTTGCCGACCTGCAGAACCTTGCCGTCGAGCGCCTCGCGGGGCAGCTCGAGGACATCGGGGGCGACCGTCTCGCCGTCGAGCTTGACCCCCCCCTGCTTGATCAGCCGCCGCGCCTCGCTCGAGCTCAGCTCGAAGCCGGAGCCGATCAACTTCGGCAGCAGGATCGCCCCGCCTTCGCCGCCGGCGGCGGGGTCGATGTCCCAGCGGGGGATCTCCTCCGGCACCCCGCGCTCGACGAAGAGGCGGTTGAAGTGCTCCTCCGCCCTGGCCCCGGCGCCCTCGCCGTGGAAGCGGTCGACGAGCCGCCGCGCCAGCTCGCGCTTGGCCTCGTTCGGCGCCGTCGCCGGCTGCTCGGCGCCGAGCAGCAGCCGGTAGTAGTCGGCCATCGCCGCGTCGGGGATGCTCATCAGCCGCCCGAACATCTCCTCGGGGGGGTCGGTGACGCCGACGTAGTTGCCGAGCGACTTGCTCATCTTCTGGACGCCGTCGGTGCCGACCAGGATCGGCATCGTCAGGATCGACTGCGGCACCTGGCCGTAGGCGACCTGGATGTCGCGGCCGAACAGCAGGTTGAACTTCTGGTCGGTCCCCCCCAGCTCAAGGTCGGCCTCGACCGCGACCGAGTCGTAGCCCTGCAGCAGCGGGTAGAGCAGCTCCAGGGCGGCGATCGGCTGGCCGGCCCCGAGCCGCTTCTGGAAGTCGTCGCGCTCGAGCAGGCGGGCGACGGTGGTCTGGGCCAGCAGCCCCAGCAGCGCCTCCGGCTCCATCCGCAGCCACTCGCTGTTGAAGCGAACCTCGGTGCGATCGCGGTCGAGGACCTTGAAGGCCTGCTCCTGGTAGGTGGCGGCGTTGGCCCCGATCTCCGCCGCCGAGGGCAGCGGCCGCGTGCTCGAGCGGCCGCTGGGGTCGCCGACGCGGGCGGTGAAGTCGCCGATGATGAGCACGACCGTGTGCCCCGCGTCCTGGAACTCGCGCAGCTTCTCCAGCACGACCGTGTGGCCGAGGTGGATGTCGGCGGTGGTGGGGTCGATCCCGAGCTTGACCCGCAGCGGCCGCTCGCCGGTGAGCTGCTCGGCGAGCCTGCCGGCGGGCAGCACGTCGACCGCGTTGCGGGTCAGATCCGGCATTTGGCGAATGCTAGACTGCCGCCTCCGCTCGGCGACCCCAGCCGCGCCGAGCAGTTCCCCTTTCGATGGCGGCCCTAGGAATAAAGCGCCGGCGGCGCGGCGGCGGAGTCCCGCCCGTCCCGCCGGCCCAACCGACTCCCCCGACGAAGCGCGCCAAGCCACGGCTGAAGAAGCTGCGCGTTCTCTTCGTCCTGCTCGGGCTCGGCGTCCTGGCCCTGGTCTCGATGATCTTCGGGATGATGGCCGCGGTTTCCCAGGACCTGCCGGCGATCTACGACTTCGCCCAGTACAAGGCCTCGAAGAACAGCGAGGTCTACGACGACAACGGCGAACCGATCGGGACGCTGACCAGCGACCAGAACAAAATCCTGCTCAGCTCGGCCCAGATCTCCCCCAACATCAAGAACGCGGTGGTCGCGATCGAGGACTCGCGCTTCTACGAACACGACGGCGTCGACTTCCGTGGAATCGCCCGCGCCCTGGTCCAGGACGTCCTCCATCAGAGCGCCCAGCAGGGCGCCTCGACGATCACCGAGCAGTTCGTCAAGAACGCGCTCGAAGCCGAAGGCAGCCGCACGATCCTGGAGAAGTTCCGCGAGGCGGCGCTCGCCTACCGGCTCGAGAAGCACTGGAGCAAGGACAAAATCCTCACCGAGTACCTGAACACGATCTACTTCGGCGAGGGCGCCTACGGGATCGAGGCCGCCGCCCGCACCTATTTCGGCGCCGCCCACCCCGGCTGCGGCACCCCGACCGAGCCCTGCGCCTCGGTGCTGGAGCCCTGGGAGGCGGCGACGCTGGCCGGGCTCATCGCCTCCCCCTCCGCCTTCGACCCCAAGGTCTACCCCGAAAACTCCCTCGGCCGCCGCAACCTGGTGCTGGAAAAGATGCTCGAACAGGGCTACATCTCCCACGAGCAATACGAGGAAGGGATCAAGCAGGCGCTGCCGGCCCCACGCGACATCGAACCGCCGAAGATCGACTCCAAAGCGCCCTACTTCACCGCCTACCTGCGCCAGCAGCTGCTCGACCGCTACGGTGCCTCGAAGGCCTTCTTCGGCGGCCTCAAAGTCAAGTCGACGCTCGACCTGAAACTGCAGGGCGCGGCCGAAGAAGCGGTCAACTCCTACCTCGGCTACTCGCCGGCGACCGCCTCGGTGGTCGTGATCGACAACCGCAACGCCGGCATCAAGGCGATGGTCGGCGGCCCCGACTTCGAAACCCAGCCCTTCAACCTGGCGACCCAGGGCCACCGCCAGCCCGGCTCCTCGATCAAGCCATTCACGCTGCTGACCGCGCTCGAAGAGGGGATCTCGCCGGAAACCGTCTACGAATCGGCACCGCAGGAATTCCACTTCGGCAAGCACGGTCAGGAAGTCTTCGTCGTCCACAACGACGAGGACTCCTACCTCGGTTCCTGCTCGATCATCTGCGCCACCACCTACTCGGACAACTCGATCTACGCCCAGCTGGGGCTGGAAGGGCTGAAGGGCAAGACGATCCAGGACCGCACCCACTCGATCGCCTCGACCATCCACAAGGTCGGCTACACCGACCCGATCTCGACCAACCCGGCGATGGTCCTGGGCGGCTTGAAGGAAGGGGTGACGCCGCTCGGCTGGACCTACGCCTACACCACGATCGGCAACGACGGCGACCGGATCAGCGGCACCCTGGCGCCGAAACCGGGCGACAGCCCCGTCGCCTTCACCCAGGTGACCGACAAGGACGGCCACACGATCAAGGGCGGCGACAACGACTCGATCCACCACCAGGTGATCGCCCAGGGGACCGCCGAAGAGGCCAAGAGCATCCTCGAAACCGTCGTCTCCAGCGGCACCGGCACCCACGCGCAGATCGGCGCCGAAGGCGAGTGGGGCAAGACCGGGACGACCTCGAACGAGGCCGACGCCTGGTTCTGCGGCGGTATCTCCGAAGCGACCGCCTGCGTCTGGGTCGGCTACGCCAACACGACGACGCCGATGACGACCCTCTACGACGGCGGCCCGGTGATGGGCGGCACCTTCCCGGCGCTGATCTGGGCGCGGGTGATGTCGGCCTGGGAGGAAATCCAGGCCGAACGCGCAGCCGAACGGAGGGCGCGCAAGGAAGGTCGCGAAGTCGAAGCGGGCGCGGGCGGCGCCGGCGAAACCTACGTGCCCTCGGAAGTGCCGGAAGAAGTCGAAGCGGCGCCGGAAGGCGAAGTCGCGCCGGCACCGGAAGAAGAAGCCGCGCCGGAAGTCGAAGCGGCTCCCAAAGGGACGCCGGCAGCGCCGGAAGCGGCACCCGAAGGAGCCGGCGGCGGCGGTGGCGTCACCGCCGGCTAAAGCGGGCGCGGGCGCGAGACGAAGCGGCTGCCGGCGGCGCTGAAGCGCCAGGGCCGCTCGACCGCTTTGGTGATCCCGACCCGGGGGCCGGCGACGACCTCGGGCCGCGCCCCGGCCGGCGCCAGGAAGAGGAAGGGATCGCGGGAGAGGTCGGCGCCGTTGTGCTCGAGGCCGATCCCGAGCGCCTCGGTCAGCTTGCCTGGGCCCGAGCAGAGCTCGCCGTCGGGGCGCCTGCCGCGCCGCGCCCGCATCCGCTCGAGGCCGGCGCTCGGCTCCAGCGCCCGGATCAGCACCGCCGCCGCCTCGCCCTCGGGTTCGGCGACGGCGTTGAGCAGGCAGTGGATCCCGTAGGAGAGGTAGACGTAGGCCCGACCGGGCGGGCCGAAGAGCACCTCGGTGCGCTCGGTCAGGCCGACGTAGGCGTGGCAGGCGGGGTCGTCGCGCTCGTAGCTCTCGGTCTCGACGATGGTGCCGCCGCAGCCGTCGAAGAAGAGCCGGCAGCCGACCAGCTCGCGCGCCACCTCGTGGACGGAGCGGTCGAAGAAATCAGCCCCCAACGGCTCTACGAGCCGTTGGGGCCGGCCAGCAGACATCGGGGCGCCGCCGCGGCTCAACCCCGCTCGTCCGCGACCCGCGCCCGCACCGCGGCCAGGGTCTCGTGCGCCTCCCACAGTTGCGCCGCCAGGGGCACCGAGCCGGTGCCGCCGGCGATCCGCTTCGACTCCAGCCAGCTGCTGCTCTGCAGGACCTCGTAGTAGGACTCGTCGAGGTGCTCGGAGCGCTGCCGCAGCTGCTCGGGCGTCAGCTCGGAGAGCGAGCGGCCGCTCTCGACCGCGTCGCGGACGAGGTCGCCGACGATCCCGTGCGCCTCGCGGAAGGGGACGCCGCGGCGGACCAGCAGGTCGGCGATCTCGGTCGCCGCCAGCATCTCGTCGCCGGAGGCCGCCTCCAGCCGCTCGCGGTCGAACTCGATCCCGGTCAGCATCCCCGCGGTCGCGTCGAGGCAGAGCTCGATCGTGTCGATCGCGTCGAACAGCGGCTCCTTGTCCTCCTGCATGTCCTTGCCGTAGGTCAGCGGCAGCGCGTGCATGACCCCCAGCAGCGCCGCGTAATCGGCGGTGACCCGCGGGCTCTTCGCCCGCAGCAACTCGGCCGAATCGGGATTCACCTTCTGCGGCATGATGCTGGAGCCGGAGGAGAAGGACTCGTCGAGCTCGCAGAAGCCGAACTCCGTGGAGCTCCAGATGACGATTTCCGAGCCCAGCCGCGAGAGGTGCATCGCGCAGGCGGAGGCGGCGGCGAGGTAGTCGAGGACGAAGTCGCGGTTGGAGGCGCCGTCGATCGAGTTGTGGCTGACGTGCTCGAAGCCGAGGTCGGCGGCGACCGCCTCGCGGTCGATCTCCCAGTTGACCCCGGCCAGGGCGCCGGAGCCGAGCGGCATCACGCTGGCGCTGTCGAGCGCGAACTGGAAGCGCAGGACGTCGCGGGCCAGCATCCAGAAGTAGGCGAGCAGGTGGTGGCCGAGGTAGACCGGCTGGGCGCGCTGGAGGTGGGTGTAGCCGGGCATCGGCCAGTCGCGGTGGGACTCGGCCAGCGCCAGCAGCCGCTCCATCGCCCCGCCGCAGAGCTCGATCCCCCGCAGCGCGTGGGCCTGGACGACCATCGCCACGTCGGTCGCGACCTGGTCGTTGCGGGAGCGGCCGGTGTGGAGCTTGCCGGCCAGCGGGCCGATCTCCTCGCCGAGCAGCCGCTCGACGGCCATGTGGATGTCCTCGTCGGCGTCCTCGAACTGGAAGCCGTGGCTGGCCATGCGGGCGCGCACCCGCTCGAGGCCGGCGTCGATCCGCTCCAGCTCGCCCTCGTCGAGGACGCCGATCCCGCGCAGGCCGCGAGCGTGGGCCTGCGACTGGTCGATGTCGTAGGGCGCCAGCCGCCAATCGAACTCGATCGAGCGGTTGAGCGCCCAGAAGCGCGGGTCGGGATCTTTGCGGAAGCGCGCCATCGGTGGGCGATTATCCCGTCCCGCTCGGCTGACCGAGCGCCGCCGCCAACTCCTGGCAGACGCGCGCCACCTGGCCTTCGCTCATCTGGTTGAAGAAGGGCAGCGCCAGCGAGCGCGCCGCGGCGGCTTCGGCGACCGGGAACTGGCCCTCGCGGTAGCCGAGCTGGCGCAGGTGCGGGAAGAGGTGGATGCAGGGCAGGTAGGCCTTGCTGTCGATGCCGCGCTCGCGCAGGCGGGCGATCACGGCGTCGCGGTCGGTCCCGGGCTCGAGGCCGACCGGGTAGACGAACCAGCTGCGGCGCTCGGGGCCGCGGGCGGCGAGCGGGGCGCTGACGCCCTCGACCGTGGCCAGCGCCCCCTCGTAGAGCGCCGCCACCCGCGCCCGCTGCGCCAGCAGCGAGTCGAGCCGCTCGACCTGGGCGACGCCGAGCGCCGCCGCGAGGTCGGAGAGGCGGTAGTTGAAGCCGAGGCCCTCGTGCTCGAGCCAGCCCATGTCGGCGGCGCGGCCCTGATTGCGCTCGGAGCGCAAGCGCGCCGCGGTGGCGGCGTCGGCCGGGACGATCATCCCCCCCTCCCCCGTCGTCATCTGCTTGTTGGCGTAGAAGGCGAAGGTGGCGAGGTTGCCGCGGGCGCCGACCCGGCGGCCCTCGGAGTCGACGGCGCCGAGCGCCTCGCAGGCGTCCTCGAGGACACCGAGCCCACGCTCGGCGGCGAGCGCCTCCAGCTCCGGCAGCGCCGCCGGGAAGCCGAAGATGTGGACCGGCAGGATCCCCCTGCTGCGCTCGCCGAGCGCCGCCGCGGCCGCCGCCGGGTCGAGGTTGAGCGTGACCGGGTCGACGTCGCAGAAGACCGGTCGGGCGCCCTCGTAGAGCAGGCAGTTGGCGGAGGCGACGAAACTGAATGGGCTGGTCAGGACCTCGTCGCCGGGTCCCCAGCCGAGCGCCCGCACGCCGAGGTGCAGCGCCGTGGTGCCGCTGGAGACGGCGACCGCGTCCGGCACCCCGAGCCAGGCCGCCAGCTCGCGCTCGAAGCGCTCGCCCATCGGCCCCAGCGAGAGTCGGCCCGAGCGCAGCACCTCCAGCATCAGCTCCTCCTCGCGCGCCCCGAGGTCGGGGCGCGCCAGCGGGATCGGCGCGGCGCCGTCGCTCACTGGAACGCGTACTCCAGCGAGTCGACCAGCGCCTCCCAGGAGGCCTCGATGATGTTCTCGGAGACGCCGATCGTCCCCCACTCGCGGCCCTCGCCGTCGGCGGAGTCGAGCAGGACCCGGGTGACGGCGCCGGTGCCGTGGGCTTCGTCGAGGATGCGGACCTTGTAGTTGGTCAGCTCGATCTCGGCCAGGTGCGGATAGCGGTCGGCGATCGCCCCGCGCAGGGCGCGGTCGAGGGCGTTGACCGGGCCGTTGCCCTCGGCGACCCGCAGGTAGCGCTCGCCATCGACCTCGACCTTGATCGTCGCCTCGGTCTCGACCCCGGCGCCGGCCCGCTTCTCGGTCACGACCCGGAAGCTCTCGAGCTTGAACAGGGGCCGGTAGCTGCCGGCCTCGCGCCGCAGCAGCAGCTCGAAGGATGCCGGCGCCGCCTCGTAGTGGTAGCCGCGGTGCTCGCGCTCCTTCAGCCGCTCGACCGCGCGGGCGGCGGCCGCGTCGTCGAGCTCCAGGCCGGCCCGCTCGGCCTGGCTGCGGATCGTCGCCTTGCCGGAGAGCTCGGAGGCGAGGACGTCGCGTTCGTTGCCGACCAGGGCCGGGTCGAGGTGCTCGAAGGTGCGGGCGTCGGCGGCGACGCCGGCGGCGTGCATCCCCGCCTTGTGGGCGAAGGCGTTGCGGCCGACGTAGGGCTGGTCGGGGTCGGCGGCCATGTTGCAGAGCTCGTCGAGGTAGTGCGAGGTCTGGCTCAGGTTCGCCAGCCGCTCGGGGGCGACGACGTCGAAGCCCAGCTTCAGCTGCAGCGCCGGCAGGATCGAGGCCAGGTTGGCGTTGCCGCAGCGCTCGCCGTAGCCGTTGACGGTGCCCTGGACCAGGCGCGCCCCGGCGCCGACCGCGGCCAGCGAGTTGGCGACCGCGCACTCGGCGTCGTTGTGGGTGTGGATGCCGACCTCGACCGCGTCGCCGAGCTCGGCCACGACCGCCGCGGTGGCAGCGGCGACGAAGTCCGGCAGGCTGCCGCCGTTGGTGTCGCAGAGGGTGACGTTCTCGGCCCCGGCCGCGGCGGCGGCGCGGGCGCATTCGAGCGCGTAGGCGGGGTCGTCGCGGTAGCCGTCGAAGAAGTGCTCGGCGTCGAAGACCGGGCGCTTGCCCTGGCCGGCGCAGAAGCCGATCGAGTCGACGATCATCGCCAGGTTCTCCTCGCGCGAGACCTTCGTCACCTTCTCCAGGTGCAGGCCCCAGCTCTTGCCGACCAGGCAGACGACCGGGGCGAAGCTGGCCACCAGCACCGCCAGCGCCTCGTCGTCCTCGGCGGCGCGGTCGCGGCGCCGGGTCATCCCGAAGGCGGCGATCGTCGCCTGCTCCAGTTCCAGCCCGGCGAGCAGCTCGAACAGCTCCGCCTCCTTCGGGTTGGAGCTGGGGAAGCCGGCCTCGACGAACTGGACGCCGAGCGCGTCCAGCGCCTGCACCACCTTCAGCTTCTCGCCGACCGAGAGCGACATCCCCTGGCCGCCCATGCCGTCGCGCAAGGTCGTGTCGTAGAGCTTCACCTGTTCCATCTGCTGCCTTTCGAGTCGGAAGATCGGAGCGTGGGCCTCGCCTGGGCCCGCCTGCGCGGCGACGCCGCGCCAGCCGCTAGGCGGCTGCGGTAATTCGCTCGATCGACTCGGTGGCGCGCTGCATCAGGAGACAACCTTACTCGGCGCCTCGACCGCGGCCGGGAACTCGACGAAGTCGAGCCACTCCAGGTACTCCTCGGCGCGGCCGTTGAGCGCGTCGACGAATTTGCCCTGGATCTGGGTGGTGACCTCGCCCGGCTTGCCGAGCGGGTGGTCGTCGACCTCGCGCACCGGCACCAGCTCGGCCGCGGTCCCGGTCAGGAAGACCTCCTCGGCCAGGTAGAGCTCGGCCCGGGCGATGTCGCGCTCGACCACGGTGTAGCCGAGGTCGCGGGCGATCTGGATCACCGACTTGCGGTTGATCCCGTCGAGGATCGAGGCGACGTGCGGCGGCGTCGCGATCTCGCCGTCGCGGACGACGAAGATGTTCTCGCCCGAGCCCTCGCAGACGAAGCCGCGCTCGTCGAGCAGGATCGCCTCCTCGTAGCCGGCGTTGGCCGACTCGGTCTTGGCGAGGATCGAGTTGAGGTACTGGCCGGAGGCCTTGGCGTGCGGGATCAGGCCACCGGGGCCGATCCGGCGCCAGCTCGAGACCTTGGCGCGGATGCCGTTGCGCTGACCCTCCTCGCCGAGGTAGGCACCCCAGGGAAAGGCGGCGATGATGACGTCGACCGGGCAGTCCTGGGCGTAGAGTCCGAGACTGCCGTAGCCGCGGAAGGCAAGTGGGCGGATGTAGCCGGAGCGCAGCCCGTTGCGGCGCAGCAACTCGTGCGTCGCCTGGCGCAGCTCCTCGGCCGAGTAGGGCAGCTCGAGGTAGTAGAGCTCGGCCGACTTCTCGAGCCGGGCGAGGTGGTCGGCGTGGCGGAAGATCGCCGGGCCACGCTCGGTCTCGTAGGCGCGGATGCCCTCGAAGACGCCGGTCCCGTAGTGCAGAGCATGGCTCAGCACGTGGACCTGGGCGTCCTCCCAGGCGACGAACTCCCCGTTCTGCCAAATCGAATCGACCGGATCCATGTTGGGGAATTATGCCCGATCAAACGCAGGTCTTCGCGCCCCGGGCCGCGAAGCACGGCTGAAAGCGAAAAAGGAGGCAGGGCAGTCCGATGAAATCCCGATTTCTCCCGCAGCTCAACTACTCGAACGCGATCGCGACGATCGCCCTCTTCGTCGCCCTCGGCGGCGCCGCCGTCGCCGCCGGTCTTCCCAGGCACAGCGTCGGCGCGGCACAGTTGAAGCAGGGCGCGGTGACCAGCGCCGCAATCCGCAAGGGCGCCGTGAACAGCGGCAAACTGGCGCGCGGCGCGGTGACGCCGGGCAAAATCGGCCCCAACGCGGTCGGCCCCAGCAACATCGGCAACGGCGCCGTCACCTCGGCCAAGATCGGCGGCGGCGCCGTGATCGCCGCCTCGATCAAGAACAGCGTCGTCACCACCAACAAACTGCAGAAGGGCGCGGTGACGAGCGAAAAACTCGGCGCCAACGCGGTCGGCACGACCAACATCGCCAACGGCTCGGTGACCCCGGCCAAGCTCTCGACTGAAATCGGTGGCACGGTGGCCCCGCTGAAGTCGGGGCAGACCCTGCGCGGCGTCTTCGACGTCGGCGGCACCGCCGCGGCGGCTGGCGGCACCGCCAAAGGCGCGGTCAGCTACCTGATGCCGCTGGTCAATCCGCCGGCGGTGACGGTGCTGAAACCCGGCGAAACCAGCGCCAACTGCGGCGGCCTCGGCGGCGGCGCGACTCCGGCGGCGACCGCGGGCAACCTCTGCGTCTACCTCACCGAAAGGACCAACCTCGACGAAACGGAACTCGCCAAACTCGTCGAGAGCAATACCCGCCTCGGCTTCGGCCTCTCGGCCAAAGCGCTGGCCGGTGGCAATTTCTCGGCGATCGGCCAGTGGGCGGTGACCGCTCCCTAACTCGCGAGCTGCTCGAGGACCGCGTCGGTCATCGCCGCGGTCCCGACCTCGACCTCGGCGGGGACGTCTGGCAGCGGCGGCGCCAAGCTGGGCGTCCCCGCCGCCAGGTCGGGGGTGCGCAGGCCGCGCTCGAGCACGGCGTCGACCGCGGTCTCGATCCGGGCGGCGTCCTGCGGCCGGTCGAGGCCATGGCGCAGCATCAGCGCCACCGAGAGAAAGGTCGCGAGCGGGTTGGCGACGCCCCTGCCGGCGATGTCCGGGGCCGAGCCGTGGACCGGCTCGAAGAGGCCGGGAGCGCCGTCGGCGCCGAGGCTGGCCGAGGGCAGCATCCCCAGCGAGCCGGTCAGCATCGCCGCCTCGTCGCTGAGGATGTCGCCGAAGAGGTTCTCGGTGACGATCACGTCGAACTCGGCCGGGCGCGAGACCAGCTGCATCGCCGCGTTGTCGACCAGCAGGTGGTCGAGCTCGACGTCGGCGTAGTCGGGGGCGATGCCGGTGACCACCTCCCGCCAGAGCCGCGAGGTCTCCAGCACGTTGGCCTTGTCGACCGAGGTCACCCGTGGCCGGCGGGCGGAGCCCTCGCCGCGGCGGCGGGCGGCCTCGAAGGCGGTGCGGGCGATCCGCTCGACTTCCGCCACCGAGTACTCGCAGGTGTCGTGGGCGACGTCGCCGTCGCGGCCGCTGTCGCCGAAGTAGATGCCGCCGGTCAGCTCGCGCACGACCAGCAGGTCGGTGCCGGCGATGCGCTCCTCGCGCAGCGGGCTGGCCCCGACCAGGGCCGGGCTCGGCCGCACCGGGCGCAGGTTGGCGTAGAGGCCCATCCCCTTGCGCAGGCCGAGCAGGCCCTGCTCGGGGCGCGGCGCGGCGGGGTCGGTGGTGTCCCACTTGGGGCCGCCGACGGCGCCGAGCAGGACCGCGTCGGAGGCAAGGCAGGCCTGCAGCACCTCGTCGGTGAGGGCGGTGCCGTGGGCGTCGATCGAGCAGCCGCCCATCAGCCGCTCGTCGAACTCGAACTCCCCCAGGCTCCGCAGCAGCCGCTGCGCCGCGGCGACGATCTCGGGGCCGATCCCGTCACCGGGGAGGACGACTATGCGAGGGGCGGCGCTCACGGCCGCGAACTCTATGGGCTTCAGGCGGCGACGGCCTCGATGTTGAGGCGGACGTACTCCAGCTCCAGCGGCTCCGGTTCCGCCACGAGGACGTCCCGCACATAGCGGTCCCGCAGCCCCTCCGGCAGGCGGTCGACGTGGGGGCCGAGGCAGACGGTGCGCAGGAACTCCGCCGGCTCCGGCGGCACGATCGTCCACGGCTGCAACCAGCAGCGGACCCGATCGAACCCGGCCGCCCGCAGGCGCGCCTCGGTCTCCTCCGCGCCGGCGTAGTTCCAGGGCTCGGAGAAACTCTCGAAATGAGTGGCATAGGGCTCGCGCGCGGCGATCTCCCCGCTGATCTGGCGCAGGCGGGAGATGTTGCCGGCGCCGCCGCACTGTGCCGCGAGACGACCCCCGGGCTTCAGGGCGGCGTGCAGGCGGCGGAAGAGCAGTTCGTGGTCGATCACCCAGTGGAAGACGGCGCTGGAGAAGACGGCGTCGACCTGCTCCTCCAGCTCCACCTCGGTCAAGTCGGCGACGAGCGACTGGTCGACCGGGCGCAGGGCCTCGCTGACTTTCGCGATCATCGAGGCCGAGCCGTCGACGGCGATCACCCGCCCTCGCGGCAGTCGTTCGATCAACAGCCCGGTCACACGGCCGCTGCCGCAACCCGCGTCGAGCACGGTCTCCCCGCCCGACAGCGGCAGCCGATCGAGGACCGACCTGGCCCACTCTTCGTGCGGGACCGAGACCCGGTGGTAGCTGCTCGCGTCCCAGTCGCGGGTAGCCGACCCCATCAGAGGCTCGTCGTCACCGGGCCGCGCGCGGCGCCGCCGGCAGACTCGAAGGCGTCGATCGCCGCCGCGTTCTCGAGCGTGATGCCGATGTCGTCGAGCCCGTTCAGGAGCCGGTGCTTGACGTCGGGCTCGACCGCGAACTCGAAGACGCCGGCGGCGCAGGTGACGGTCTCGTCGTCGACGTCGATCCGCGCCTCGCCCGCGGCGGCGACCGCCCGGCAGTGCTCCTCGTCGAGGATCGCCGGCAGCAGCCCGATCTTGGTGCAGTTGGAGTAGAAGATGTCGGCGAAGGAGGGGGCGACGATCGCCCGGAAGCCGAAGTCCTCCAGCGCCCAGGGGGCGTGCTCGCGCGAGGAGCCGCAGCCGAAGTTGCGCCCGGCGACGAGGATCGGGTTCGGCTCCAGTTCGATCTCGCCGTCGCGGATCCAGTCGTAGAAGAGGAACTCGCCGAAGCCGGTCCGCTCGACCCGCTTGAGGAACTGCTTGGGGATGATCTGGTCGGTGTCCACGTCGTGCCGGTCCAGCACCGACACCTTGCCCTCGATCACGTCGATCGGCCGCATGCTCAGCTCCAGTCTCTGATGTCTACGAAGCGTCCCTCGATCGCCGCCGCCGCGGCCATCCTCGGGCTGACCAGGTGGGTCCTCCCACCCTTCCCCTGCCGCCCCTCGAAGTTGCGGTTCGAGGTCGAGGCGCAGCGCTCGCCTTCGGCGAGCGTGTCGGGGTTCATTCCCAGGCACATCGAGCAGCCGGCCTCGCGCCATTCGAAGCCGGCGCCGCGGAAGACCTCGTGCAGGCCCTCGGCTTCGGCCGCCGCTTTGACCTGCTGCGAGCCGGGAACGACCATCGCCCGCACCGAGTCGGCGACGCGGCGGCCGTCGACCATCTGCGCCGCCTCGCGCAGGTCCTCGATCCGCGAGTTGGTGCAGGAGCCGATGAAGACGCGTTCGGGGGCGACCTCGGTCATCGGCGTGCCCGGCTCCAGGCCCATGTAGGCGAGCGCCCGCTCGGCCGATTCGCGCTCGGCCGGCGACTCCATCGCCGCCGGGTCGGGCACCGTGTCGGTGACCTCGCAGACCATGCCGGGGTTGGTGCCCCAGGTGACCATCGGCGAGATCGCGGCGGCGTCGACCTCGAGCTCGGCGTCGAAGCCGGCGCCCTCGTCGCTCGGCAGCTGGCGCCAGCGCTCGACCGCGGCCTCGAAGTCCGCCGGCGCGCCCTCGCGGCCGCGCACCCACTCGAAGGTCGTCTCGTCGGGGGCGATCATCCCGGCGCGGCCGCCGCCCTCGATCGTCATGTTGCAGATCGTCATCCGGCCCGGCATCGAGAGCGCCTCGATCGCCGGCCCGGCGTACTCGACCGCGTGCCCGGTCATGCCGCCGGTGCCGAGGCGGCCGATCGTCGCCAGGATCAGGTCCTTGGGGGTGACGCCGGCGCCGAGCACGCCGGCGTAGGAGATCCGCATCGTCTTCGGCCGCTTCTGGACCAGGCACTGGGTCGCCAGCACGTGCTCGACCTCGGAGGTGCCGATGCCGAAGGCCAGCGCCCCGAAGGCGCCGTGGGTGGAGGTGTGGCTGTCGCCGCAGACGATCGTCATTCCCGGCTGAGTGACCCCCAGCTCGGGGCCGATCACGTGGACGATGCCCTGGCGGTCGGAGCCCAGCGAGTAGAGCGGGATGCCGAACTCCTCGCAGTTGCGCTCCAGCGTTTCGACCTGGACCCGGGAGAGCTCGTCGGCGATCAGGCGGGCGGCCATGGTGCCGTCGGTGGGCGTGTTGTGGTCGGCGGTGGCCAGCGTCTTGTCGGGCCGGCGCAGCGAGCGCCCGGCCAGGCGCAGGCCGTCGAAGGCCTGCGGCGAGGTGACCTCGTGGACCAGGTGCAGGTCGATGTAGATCAGGTCGTCGGAGACCTCGTGCTGCTCCCAGATCTTTTCGAACATCGTCTTCGGCATCCTCAACTCCTCCTCAGTCCAGCGGCGATCACGGCGAGGAATTCGGTCGACTCCTCGCCCTCGTTCTCGAAATGGTGCGGCAGGTCGGCGTCGAAGGTGACGCTGTCGCCGCCGGCAAGGTCGTGGCGGGCGCCCTCGACGAAGAGGGCGAGGCGGCCGCTGAGCACGACCGCGGTCTCGCGGCTGCCCGGCTCGTGCATCGGCGGGTCGCCCGGGCCCCCGGTGGCGGCCCCCGGCTTCAGCGTGTGCAGGGAGACGTCGGCGCGCTGGCCGGGCAACGGCGGCGTCAGCTGCTCGAGAGTGTGGCCGTCGCGGCGCTGGCGGCGGCGCTGGTCGGCACGGATCACGAAGACGTTGCCGCCCTCGTCCAGCCGCAGCAGTTGCGACAGCGTCAGCTCGAGGCCGGCGGCGATCTTCGTGGCCGAAGCCAGGGTCGGGCTGGTCTCGCCGCGCTCGACTTGCGACAGCATCGGCGCGCTCACCCCCGACCGCTCGGCCAGGTCGCGCAGCGAGAGCCCCATCGCCTCGCGCAGAGCTTTGACGCGCGGGCCGACGGCGGGCGCGGTGCCGACGGGCTTGGACGGGGCGGCGGCGGTCGTCATGGTGCGTACGTTATCACGGACAGTTGTATTGCACCAAGTGAGCGACTAGCTGGGCAGGGCGGCGGCGAGGAGGGCTCGAAGGTCGGCGGCGATCTCCCCTGGAATCTCGTCAAGGTGGTGCCAGGTCACGCGGGGGCCGCGGTAGCCGGCGGCCAGCAGGCGACGGTCCCGGTCGCGGTCGCTCTGGAAAGCGCTCCAAGTGCCGTGGGTCTCGTAGCCGTCGAGCTCGACGATCACCCGCTGCTCGGGCCAGAGACAGTCGACCCGATAGCGGTGGGACCCGAGGGTGAGCCAGGCATTGAGGCGCGGACGGGGCAGGGCGAAGCGCTCGAGAAAGGCGAGGAAGCGCGCCTCCAGCTCCTCGCGGCTGACGCCAGCGGGAAGCTCGCGGCGGCGGCGCAGGCACTCGCGGATCGCGCGGCTGCCCTTGCGGCGCGGATACCGTTCGAGCAGGTCTTCCAGGGACAAGACGTCATAGAGGCGCAGGCGTTCGGACTCCCGCAGTGCGTGTTCGACGGCATCGACGCGGAGATCGGCGGCGAGGTCGAAGAGAGTGCGGGGAACGGTCGTCACCGAGATCCCGTCGTGCTCGGTCACCTCGTCCGCGGAAAGGGCGGCGAAGTGGCGCCGGATGTTCCCGCGCGAGCGGCTCTTCGACGCGGTGGTCACATCGATCGCGCCGCCCGAGGGGCCGCGAATCCCCCAGAGGGCCGCAGCCGAGCGATGGCTGAGCACCGCCCCGAGGCCGCAGAAGAGCACGGCCGACATCCAGCGCGCCTCTCGCGAGAGCACTCTGTGGCCCACGGCATACACGCCCCGATGAAGCGGGTGCAGGCGCCCCGCTCTCAGCCGAACTTCGATCGCCCGCCGGCTGACGCCCCGCCTTTCGAGTTGCCGGCGCGCCACCACACCATGCTGCTGCTCGGCGAGCTCGGCGATCGACGCGTCCAATCCACGCGTCTGCTCCCGTACGTCCATAGGACGCGTAAGAGCAGACGCGTGGATATTCGCCCCGGCCGAGTGGCGGGGATGGCGCGTTTTACGGGGTGCGCATGACTGCGGCGTCGGCGGTGGCCGCCTCGGCCTCGCGGGTCGCGGCGCCTTCGAGGGCGTTGGACAGGGCCCGGACGTAGGCGCGGGCGGAGGCCTCGAGGATGTCGGTGGCGACTCCCTGGCCGGTCGCCAGCAGGCCGTCGACCCGCAGCATCACCGTCACCTGGCCGAGCGCGTCCTCCCCCCCGGTCACGGCCTCGACCGCGTACTTGGCTAGCTCGCACTCGCTCCCGGTCGCCTTCTGGATCGCCTGGAAGATCGCGTCGACCGGGCCGTCGCCGCCGGACTCGCCGACCGCCTCCTCGCCGGAGGGCAGCGTCACCGCAACCCGGGCCAGGGGCTCGCGGCGCGATCCCGCCTCGACCTCGAACCAAGCCAGCTCGTGGGCGTCGGCGCGCTCTCGCATCTCGTCGGAGACGATCGCCTCCAGGTCCAGCGCGGTCACCTGCTTCTTGCGATCGGCGACCTCCTTGAAGGCCTTGAAGGCGGCGTTCAGGGCGTTGCCCTCGACCACGAACCCCAACTGTTCTAGGGCGTCGCGCAGGGCATGGCGGCCGGAGTGCTTGCCGAGGACGATCTCGTTCGACTCCAGGCCGACTTCGGTCGCGTCCATGATCTCGTAGGTGCTGCGCTCCTTCAGTACGCCGTCCTGGTGGATGCCGGACTCGTGGGCGAAGGCGTTGCGGCCGACGATCGCCTTGTTCGGCTGCACCGGGTAGCCGGTCAGGCGCGAGACCATGCGGCTGCTGCGGGACAGCTCCCGGCTGGCGATCCCAGTCCTCAACCCGTGCATGTCCTCGCGGACCTTGATCAGCATCGCGATCTCCTCCAGCGAGCAGTTGCCGGCGCGCTCGCCGATGCCGTTGACCGCGCACTCGACCTGCCGCGCCCCCGCCAGCACGCCGGCGTAGGAGTTGGCGACCGCCAGCCCCAGGTCGTCGTGGCAGTGGACCGACATCTCGACCCCGCGCAGCGCCGGCACCAGCTCGTAGAGACGCTGGAAGTAGCCCGCGTACTCTTCCGGCGTCGTGTAGCCGACGGTGTCGGGGATGTTGACGACGGTGGCGCCCTCCGCGACCGCGATCGCGCAGACCTCGGCGGTGAACTCGATGTCGGCGCGGGTCGCGTCCATTGGCGAGAACTCGACGTCCTCGCAATACGCCTTGGCCATCGCCACGGCGGCGCGGGCTTGGCCCTTGACGTCCTCGCGATCGGTCTGCAGCTGGTGCTCGATGTGGATGTCGGAGGTCGAGATGAAGGTGTGGATGCGCGGCCGCTGGGAATCCTTCACCGCCCCCCAGGCGGCATCGATGTCCGCCTTGTGGGTGCGGGCCAGACCGCAGATGACCGGCCCCTCGACCTTGCGCGAGATCTCTCGCACCGCCTCGAAATCGCCGGGTGAGGTAATCGGGAAGCCGGCCTCGATCACGTCGACGCCCAGGCGCGCCAGCTGCTGGGCGATCTCGACCTTCTCGGCCGTGTTCAGCGAGATCCCGGGCGACTGCTCGCCGTCTCGCAGGGTGGTGTCGAAGATGTGGACGCGGTTGGCGTCAGCTGCTGGTTCCATCGAGATTCTCCTTCTCTACTTGGTGCGAATGGCCTTTGTCTCTCGCGGCTAACGCGCCGCCCAGCGCTATTCCCCCCGAGGGGGGAGGAGAAGGAGAAGCGCGAGGCTGTCGAGCCGGTGGCCCATTCGGCCTCCGAGCTTAGCGTAGGCTCCCGCAATCGCCAAGCCGCAACGCACGAATTGGCTCGCGCTCTTCGCGATGGGCATCGCCGTGGTGGTGATCGCCAACGACTTCTCAGCCGTCAACGTCGCCCTGCCGACGATGGAGCGGGATTTCGACACCAACGTCAACACGATCCAGTGGGTGGTCAACGCCTACGCGCTCACCTTCGGGGTGATGATCGTCACCGGCGGCCGCCTGGCGGACATGTTCGGGCGCCGCAACGCCTTCTTCCTCGGCACCGCGATCTTCGCCTCGATGTCGGCGCTCGGCGGCGCCGCGCAGACGGAGACCTGGCTGATCGTCACCCGGACCCTGATGGGGATCGGCGGCGCCCTGATGTGGCCGGCGATCCTCGGCATGACCTTCGCGATCCTGCCGGAGGAGAAGGCGGGCCTGGCGGGCGGCATCATCCTCGGCGCCGCCGGCCTCGGCAACGCGATCGGGCCGCTGATCGGGGGCGCCCTCACCGACCTCGCCAGCTGGCGCTGGATCTTCTTCCTCAACGTGCCGATCGCGATCTTCGCGGTCCTCGTCACCTACTTCCTGGTCCACGTCGAGGAGCCGGAGAACACGGACCACCGGATCGACTACGCCGGCGTCACCGCGCTCTCGGTCGGGCTGGTCTCGCTGCTGGTCGCCCTCGACCAGGTCGACGACTGGGGCTGGGGGGACCCGCGGGTGATCGGCCTGCTGGTCGTCGCCGCAGCGATGCTGACGGCCTTCGTGCCGATCGAGCGCCGCGCCGGCAGGCATGCCCTGGTCCCGCGCGAGGTGATGCGCAACGAGAGCTTCACCGCCTCCTGCCTGGCGATCCTCTTTATGTCGGCGACCTTCTTCGCGGCGCTGCTCTACCTGCCGCAGTTCATGGAGAAGCAGCTCGGCTACTCGCCGCTGCAGGCCGGGGTCGGGATCCTGCCGTTCCTCGCCACCTTCGCCGCCGTCTCCTTCATCGCCGGTCCTCTCTACGAGCGGGTGGGAGCGAAGAAGCTGGCGGTTCTCGGCGCCGCCTGCATCACCCTGGCGCCGTTCCTCTTCTCGCTGGTCGACGGCGGCTCGGGCTACGACTCGCTGATCGTCGGCATGGTCGTGCTCGGGATCGGCGTCGGCAGCTTCTACCCGACCGCGACCACGGCCGGCGTCACCTCGGTCGACGACTCGCAGACCAGCCTCGCCGGCGGCATCGTCTACATGTTCCAGATCGCCGGCGGCTCGATCGGGCTGGGCCTGACGACGACCGTCTTCTCGGCCTCGATCCCGCCCTTCGTCGACGGCGTCCAGGCCGGCTTCCGGCTCGACGCGGCGCTCTCGCTGGTCGGCTTCCTGATCGCCCTGCTGCTGGTCGGTGGGCGCCTGTTCGGACCGCGGAGCCCGGTCGAGCAGACGACCTAGGCAGCCTGCCGCCGAACCGCCCACCCGGCGGGCTCAGGGAAAGAGTTCGTTGTGGCCGGAGCCGCCGATCAGGACGTCTTCGCCGGCTTCGCCGCGCAGCAGGTCGTTGCCGGAGCCGCCGATCAGCTTGTCGTCGCCGGGGCCGCCGAAGAGCGAGTCGGAGCCGGCGTGGCCGTTGAGGAAGTCGTCGCCGGAGCCGCCGATCAGCTTGTCGTCGCCGGAGCCGCCGATCAGGCGGTCGTCGCCCGGCCCTCCCCGCAGCGTCGTCGGGACCGAGACGCCGGGCGCGACGCTGACCCAGTCGTCGCCGGCGCCGGCGTTGACTTCGAAGCTGGCGATCTGCTGCGCTTCGCAGACCAGCTCGTTCGGGTTGGCCTCGGGGTGCCAGCAGACGCTGCCGCCGACTTCCAGCGGCGACCCCGATTCGATCGTGTAGGTGCGCCCGTCGGCGCTGAGGGAGATCGAGATCGTGTTCGCTTCGGCGCCTCCGGCGAGCAGCACCGTGATCGACGGTTCCGCCGCGCGCGCGACCGTGGCGGCCTGTGCCGCCAGCAGCATCGTCGCAATCAGGATCGCCTTCTTCATCGCCAAATCGTCGCGGCGGGATCGGACACGCCGCTATGAAGGGAACAGCACGACCTTGCCGATGTTGCGGCGCTGGGCGATGAACTCGTGCGCCTCGCCGGCGCGCTCGAAGGGGAAGGACTCGGCGACGACCGGCTCCAGCCTGCCCGCTTCGAGGTCGGCCAGCAGCGGCGCCGTTACCCGGTCGAGGTTGCCCTCGCGGTCCCACCAGGAGAGCATGTTGAGGCCGAAGACCCCCTTGTTCTCGTTCATCATCGAGAGGCTCTTCCACCAGGGCATCGTCGCCAGCGGCATCGCCAGCAGGCTCCGCAATGCCGCCTTCAGGTCGCGGCCACCTTCGGTCGAGGCCTCCGAGAGGCCGAACATCACCAGCCGGCCGCCGGCGCGCAGCAGCCGGTAGTCCTTGCGGAACGAGGCCGGGCCGAGCGCGTCGATCACGAGGTCGACCCCCTCGCCCCCGGTCAGCCGCCTCACCTCGGCCTCGAAGTCCTGGTTGCGGTAGTCGATCGGGTGCTGCACGCCCTGGGCGCGAATCGCCTCGTGCTTGGCCGGCGAGGCGGTGCCAAAGATCTCGGCGCCGGCGTTGCGGGCGATCTGGGTGGCAGCGATCCCGACCCCGCCGGCGGCGGCGTGGATCAGCACCCGGTCGCCCTCGCGCAGGCCGCCCATCACGATCAGCGCCGCGTAGGCGGTGCCGTAGTTGACCGGGAATGCCGCCCCCTGCTCGAAGCTGAGCCGCGGCGAGAGCGGCAGCGCCTGCGCGGCGGGAACCGTGACCAGCTCCGCCTGACCGCCGAAGCGGGTGCCGGCGACGACGCGGTCGCCGGGCTTGTGCTCGCTGACCCCCTCCCCGACCGACTCGATCTCCCCCGCGACCTCGTAGCCGAGCACGCAGGGGGTCTTCGGCGCGTCGGGATAGAGGCCGACCCGGGCCATCGTGTCGGCGAAGTTGATGCCGGCGGCGCGAACCGCGATCCGCACCTGGCCGGCGCCGACCGGCGGGTCCGGGCGCTCCTGCACCTGCAGGACCTCAGGGCCACCGGTGCCGGTTAGGACGACCGCCTTCATCGCGGCAACCCTAGTCGGTCGCGGCGGTGGCGGCGCGGCGCCTAAAGGTCCACGGAGCGGCCGACGGAGAAGCCGTCGAGCGCGAGGATCTTCTCGATCGTCTGCGCCCGCACCGGGGCGTCGGTGGTCAGCGCCATCACCGCGCTGCGACCTTCGTGCTCGGCGCCGACCGCGGCGGAGACGATGTTGACCCCCTCCTCGCCGAACAGGGTCCCGACCCGGCCGATCATCCCCGGCTGGTCGGCGTAGCGGAAGACGGCGATGTGCTCGGCGAAGGGCAGGTAGAAGCCCTCGCCCCAGACCGAGACCAGGTAGGGCTCGGCGCGGGGGCCGACGCTGGTGCCGGCGACCTCGACCTCGCCGCCGCCGGAGTGGACGCGGACGGTGACCAGCTCGGTGAAGTCCTCGGCGCTGGCGTCCTTGGTCTCGACCAGCTCGATCCCCCGCTCCTCGGCCATCTGCGGCGCGTTGACGAGGTTGACCGGCTCCTCGGTGTGGCCGGAGAGGATGCCGACGAGGACGGCGATCCCGAGCAGGCGGGTGTCGTGGGAGGCGATGCGACCGCGGAACTCGGCGGTGACGCGGTCGACCGAGCCGTCGCCGAGGCCCTGGGCGAGGCGGCCGAGCTTTTCGCAGAGCGGCACGAAGGGCGCCAGCGCCTCCATCGCCTCGGGGCGCACGGCGGCGATGTTGACCGCGTTGGTGACGACGCCGCCGCTCAGCGCCGCGGTCACCTGCTCGGCGGTGACAACTCCGGCGCGGTCCTGCGCCTCCGCGGTCGAGGCGCCGAGGTGCGGGGTGACGACGACGTCGCCACGGGCGAAGACCGGGTGCTCGGTGAAGGGCTCGGAGGGGAAGACGTCGAGCGCGGCGCCGGCGAGCTTGCCGGAGTCGAGCCCCGCCACCAGCGCGTCGAGGTCGACCAGCTCGCCGCGGGCGCAGTTGACCAGGCGGGCCCCGTCCTTCATCTGGGCGATCGTCCCGGCGTCGATCAGGTTCACGGTCTCCGGCGTCTTCGGCACGTGCAGGGTGACCAGGTCGGCGCGGCCGAGCAGCTCCTCGACGCTCTCGGCGCCCTCGACCCCGAGCTCGCGGAAGCGCTCGGCGGAGACGAACTTGTCGAAGGCGACGACGTCCATCTCGAAGCTCTGGGCGCGCTTGGCGACGAGCTGGCCGATCCGGCCGAAGCCAATCACGCCGAGCGTCTTGCCGTAGAGCTCGGCGCCCTTGAACTTGGCCCGGTCCCAGCGCCCGTCGACCAGCGAGCCGTGCGCCTGGGGCACGTTGCGGAACAGCGCCAGCGCCAGCGCCAGGGTGTGCTCGGCGGCGGCTACCGAGTTCGACTCGGGGGCGTTGGCGACGATGATGCCGCGGCGGGTCGCGGCCGGGATGTCGACGTTGTCGACGCCGGTGCCGGCGCGGCCGATCACCTTGAGGTTGGCGGCGAGCTCGATCAGCTCGGCGGTCATCTTCGTCGCTGAGCGGATCAGGATCGCGTCGTAGGCGCCGATCTTCGCCTCGAGCTCCTGGTCGGACATCTCGAGCCCGAGGTCGACGTCGAAGTTCGCCCGCAGCAGGTCGACGCCGGTGTCGGCGATCTTCTCCTTGACCAGGACCTTCACCTGGCGACCCCGTCGACGTGCTCGACGACCCAGTCGATGCAGGCGGTGAGCGCCTCGACGTCGTCCGGCTCGATCGCCGGGAACATGCCGATCCGCAGCTGGTTGCGGCCGAGCTTGCGGTAGGGCTCGGTGTCGACGATGCCGTTGGCGCGCAGCGCCGCGGCCAGCGCCGCGGCGTCGACGGCCTCGCTGAAGTCGATCGTGCCGACCACCTGGGAGCGCTTGCCGGGGTCGGCGACGAACGGGGTCGCGAACTCGCTCGCCTCGGCCCAGCCGTAGAGCCGGCCCGAGGAGTCGGCGGTGCGGCGCACGCACCACTCGAGGCCGCCGTTGCCGAGCATCCACTCGACCTGGTTGCGCAGCAGCAGCAGGGTCGCCAGCGCCGGCGTGTTGTAGGTCTGCTCCTTGCGCGAGTTCTCGACCGCGGTCTGCAGCGAGAGAAAAGCGGGCTGCCAGCGGTCGGCGGCACCGTCGAGCTGCTCGATCCGGGCCAGCGCCGCCGGGCTCAGCAGCGCCAGCCAGAGGCCGCCCTCGGAGCCGAAGCACTTCTGCGGGGCGAAGTAGTAGGCGTCGGCCTCGGCGGCGTCGAGCGGCAGGCCGCCGGCGCCGGAGGTGGCGTCGATCAGGACCAGCGCCTCGCCAGCGTCCGCAGGGCGCCTGACCTCGACCATCACCCCGGTCGAGGTCTCGTTCTGGGCCCAGGCGATCACGTCGGCCGCCGGGTCGGCGGTCGGGGCGGGGGCGTCGCCGGGCTCGGCCTCGACCAGGATCGGGTCCTCGAGGAAGGGGGCCGCCGCGGTCGCCTTGGCGAACTTCTGCGAGAACTCGCCGTAGGTCAGGTGGAGCGCCCGCGAGCGCACCAGCCAGGCGCTGGCGGCCTCCCAGAAGGCGGTGGTGCCGCCGTTGCCGAGGGCGATCTCGTAGCCGTCGGGGGCGCGGAGCAGCTCGGCCAGGCCGGCGCGGACGTCGCGGACCAGGTCGCGAACCGGCGCCTGGCGGTGCGAGGTGCCCATCAGCGCGCTCTGCTCGGCCAGGGAGGCGAGCGCCTCCGGGCGCACCTTCGAGGGGCCGCAGCCGAAGCGGCCGTCGGCGGGCCTGAGCTCGGCCGGGATCGTCGCGGTGTCGGTCGTCTGAGGCGCCATCGGGGCCGACAGGTTATTGACCGTCACGGGTGGACTCCGGCCGGGGTCGCGGTTAGGCTGGCCGCGCCGGCAGTCAAGCCCCTGTCCAGAGGAGAAAACGATGTATCCGATCAGCTATGAAGCGGACTTCAATCCGACCCCGAATCGCTGGACCACCTTCTTCCGCCTGATCCTCGCGATCCCGTGGATAATCGTCGCCCTCGTATACCTGATCGTCTTCGCGATCACCCACTTCATCGGTTGGATCGCGGTTATCATCCTCGGCCGCTACCCCGAGGGCCTGTTCAACTTCAACTCGGGCATGATCCGCTTCTTCGTCCGCACCGGCGCCTGGGTCTACCTGCAGACCGACGAGTGGCCGCCGTTCGGGATCGGCGACGACCCCAACTACCCGATCCGGATCACCTTCGTGCGGCCCGAGCGGCAGAGCCGGCTGAAGGCGTTCTTCCGCTTCATCCTGGTGCTGCCGCTGGAGATCGTCATCTACCTCGGCATCGGCTACCTGCACAGCGCCGCCGCCACGGTCGCCTGGCTGACGATCGTCTTCCGCGGCTACATGCCGGAGGGGATCAACAACGTCCTCACCTTCGTCAACGGCCTCTACGCCCGCGTCGGCGGCTATGTCACCGTCCTCACCGACGACTACCCGCCGATCGGGCTCGAGGCGGCGAAGCCCTCGGCGAGCGGCGGCGTCGTGCAGCCGCCGGCTCCCCCGGTGCCGCCCACCCCGCCCGCCGCCCCGGCGGTCTGAGGCGACGACGATGAGCGAGGCGGCAGCCGCGGGAGTGAGCAAGGGCGACGGCTACGCGGTCGCCCAGCTCGACGACCTCGGCGACGGCCCCGGGTTCCGCAAGATCCGCCAGCAGCTCGGGGTCACCGCCTTCGGCGTCAACGCGATCGTCCTCCCTCCCGCCTACGCGACCGGCAGCCACTACCACGACGAGCAGGAGGAGCTCTACTTCGTCCACAGCGGCCGGGTCGAGTTCGAGTTCGGCGACGGCTCGACCCAGCAGCTCGGCCCCGGCGGCCTCGCCTGGGTCGACGCCCCCACCCACCGCAGGGTGCGGAACCTCAGCGATACGGAGGAGGCGGTCTACGTGGTCGTTGGGGGCAAGGGTGGGTATGTGGGCAGGGACGGGAAGTTGGCCGAGGGAGAGACGCACCGCTGAAGGTAGTGCCGGAGGCGAGTGGGTCTGGAGGGCTGTGTGCCCCTTCCCCGGAGACCGTCGCGCAGCTGGTCGAGCTCTCGGGGCTCAAACGTGGGTCCTTGAGCCTCCGGGAAAGGGGCACACAGCCCTCCTCACTTACCGGACTGCAGGACTACGACCCGACTACGGCGCTTCCCCCACAGCGCTGAAGCTCGTGGTGCTCAAGTCCCACGTGACGGCTTGAAGTCCGACCGCTGCTTTCACGAGTGGCCGTGGGTCGAGCGTCCCGGGAGCTTCGTGACGTAGGGCCAGCGGGGTGACCCTCCCGCGGAGGCTCAAGGACAAACGTTGGAGCCCTGGGAGCTCGACCCAGCTGCGCGACGGTCTCCGCGGGAGGGTCACCCCGCTGGGCCCCTCGCCTCACCTTGGTCCCGCGACGACCCGCGGCGCCCTCAGAACCCCTGATCGATCCAGGGCATCATGTCGCGGAGGTCTTTCCCGACCTCCTCGATTTCGTGCCCAGCGCCTTCCTTGCGCATCCGGTCGAAGTTCTCGCCCCCGGCCTCGTTCTCGGCGATGAACTCGCGGGCGAACTCGCCGGACTGGATCTCGGCCAGGATCTGCTTCATCGCCGCCCGCGACTCGGCCCCGATCACCCGTTTGCCGCGGGTCATGTCGCCGTACTCGGCGGTGTTGGAGATCGAGTAGCGCATCCCCTGGATCCCCTTCTCGTACATCAGGTCGGCGATCAGCTTGAGCTCGTGCAGGCACTCGAAGTAGGCCAGGCGCGGGTCGTAGCCGGCCTCGACCAGGGTCTCGAAGCCGGCCCGGACCAGCTCCGAGGCGCCGCCGCAGAGCACCGCCTGCTCGCCGAAGAGGTCGGTCTCGCACTCGTCCTTGAAGGTGGTCTCGATCACCGCGGCGCGGCCGCCGCCGATCCCCGAGGCGTAGGCGAGGACGAGGTCGTGGGCCTCGCCGCTGGCATCCTGGTGGACCGCCATCAGGCAGGGGACGCCATTGCCTTCCTCGTACTGGCGCCGGACCAGGTGGCCGGGGCCCTTGGGGGCGACCATGCCGACGTCGATGCCCGCGGGCGGCTCGACCTCGCCGAAGTGGATCGCGAAGCCGTGGGCGAACAGCAGCAGGTTGCCGGGGGCGATGCCGGGGGCGATCTCCTCGCGCCAGAGCTGGCCCTGCTTCTCGTCCGGCAGCAGGATCATCACCACGTCGCCGCGGGCGGCGGCGGCGGCGATGTCGAGGACCTCGAGCCCGTGCTCTTCGGCCTTGGCGCGGCTGGCGGAATCGGGCCGCAGCCCGACGATCACGTCGACCCCGGAGTCCTTGAGGTTGAGGGCGTGGGCGTGCCCCTGGGAGCCGTAGCCGAGGATCGCGACGGTCTTGCCGCCGAGCTTGCCGAGGTCGGCGTCCTTGTCGTAGAAGATGTCGTCGGTGCGCATGGCCGGCAGGCTATCCAAACGGCCTAGCGCAGCGCCCGGCGCATCAGCTTGCCGGAGGGGGTGCGCGGCAGCGCCGCCGCCAGCTCGACCCGCTTCGGCACCTTGAACCCGGCCAGCGACTCGGCGCAGTGGCGGCGCAGGTCGTCCGGGGTCGCCTCCGAGCCGCTCTCCAGCACCACCACCGCGGTCACCGCCTGCTGCCACTCGGGGTCCTCGCGGCCGACCACGGCGGCGTCGGCGACCTCGGGGTGGCGCAGCAGCACCTCCTCGACCTCGGCCGGGACCACGTTCTCGCCGCCGCTGACGATCAGGTCGTCGATGCGGTCGTGGACGTAGAGGAAGCCCTCCTCGTCGATGTGGCCGAGGTCGCCGGTGTGCAGCCAGCCGTCGGCGTCGGCGCGGCCGGGGGCGACGGTCGGGCCCTGGACCAGGATCTCGCCGTCGAGGATCCGCAGGTGGCTGGTCAGCAGCGGCCGCCCGGCCGAGCCGAGCTTGCGGCTGGCGTCGGCCGGGGCCAGGGTCGAGACCTGGGAGCAGGTCTCGGTCAGGCCGTAGGTCTGGATCACCGTGGCGCCGCGGGCCAGCGCCTCCTCGAGCGGCTCCTCGGGCACCGGGCCGCCGCCGACCAGGATCGCCCGCGGCCCCGAGAGATCGGCGCCGGCCTCGAGCAGGCGGGTCAGCATCGTCGTCACCAGCGAGACCACGGTGATCTCCTCCGCCTCCAGCGAGGCGGCGACGCGGTCGACCTCGAAGCCCTCGTGCAGGACCGCGGTGGTGCCGTAGATGACCGAGCGCATGACGATGCTGAGGCCGGCGATATGGCTGAGCGGCACGCAGCAGAGCCAGCGGTCGTCGGGATCGACTCCGATGTTGAAGGCGGAGCCGACGGCGCTCCAGAGGAAATTGCCGTAGGTGAGCCCGACCGGGTGCGGGGCGCCGGTGCTGCCGCTGGTCAGAACCCGGCAGCAGACGTCGTCCATGTCGTGCTCGCCGAGCAGCGGCAGGTCGGCCTCGGTCTGGGTCAGCTCGCCGGCGTCGTCGAGGTCGACGATCGGCTCCTCGGCGGCGACGATCGCCTCGCGCTCGGCGGCGGTCAGGCGCGGGCTCAGCGGCAGCAGCATCGCCCCCACCTTCATCAGCGCGTGCGCCAGCACCACCTGCTCGCGGCGCGGGTGCATGGTCAGCGCCGCGGTCGAGCCGCGGCGGACGCCGTGGGCGGCGAGGCGGCGGGCGATCCAGGTCGACTCGGCCTCGAGCTCGGCGTAGTTCATCTCGGCGCCGTCCGCGACCAGGGCGGCGCGCTCGGGGCAGCTTTGGGATCTCTGGGCGAGCCAGTCGTCGAGCTTCATCGTCCGGTTATCGTGCCCATCATGCCCAACCGCCACAGGAACGCCCCGCCCGAGCAGGATCTCTACGCGCCGATCGGCTGGAGAGCCGCCGGCGAGTACGACGACATCCGCTACGAGAAGGCCGACGGGATCGCCAAGATCACGATCGACCGGCCCGAGGTCCTCAACGCCTTTCGCCCGCAGACGCTGATCGAGGTCGCCGCCGCGCTCGAGCTGGCCCGCGAGGACACCGAGATCGGCGTCGTCGTCCTCACCGGCGAGGGACCGCGGGCCTTCTGCTCCGGCGGCGACCAGCAGGTCCGCGGCGACAGCGGCTACGTCGCCGAGGGCACCACGCTCGGCCGCTTCCACGTCACCGACCTGCAGGTGCAGATGCGGCGGCTGCCGAAGCCGGTGGTGGCGATGGTCGCCGGCTACGCGATCGGCGGCGGCCACGTCCTGCACCTCTGCTGCGACCTCACGATCGCCGCCGACAACGCCCGCTTCGGCCAGACCGGGCCCCGGGTCGGCTCCTGGGACGGGGGCTTCGGCGCCTCCCTGCTCCGCGACCTCGTCGGGACCAAGAAGGCGAAGGAGTTCTGGCTGCTGTGCCGCCAGTACGACGCCGAGGAGGCGCTCGATATGGGTCTGGTCAACGCCGTCGTCCCGCTCGAGGAGCTCGAGCGGGAGACGGTCGCCTGGTGCCGGGAGATGCTGGCGCTCTCGCCCTTCGCCCTGCGCCTGGTCAAGTCCAGCTTCCACGCCCACGAGGACGGCTACGCCGGGATCCAGCAGCTGGCCCACGACACCAACCTGCTGTTCTACGGCAGCGAGGAGGCCCGCGAGGGCCGCGAGGCGTTCAAGCAGAAGCGTCAGCCCGACTTCTCCAAGTTCCCGAGAAGGCCATGAGGATCTGGCTGATGGCGGCGCGGCCGCGGACCCTGCCGGCGGCGATCGCCCCGGTCCTGGTCGGCACCGCGGCGGCGATCCAGTGGGTGGGGCAGCTGCCGCGCTGGGGCGCCTTCCTGGCCGCCCTGGTCGGCTCGATCTTCATCCAGATCGGCACCAACCTCGCCAACGACTACTCGGATGCGCGGCGGGGAGCGGACTCCGCCGACCGGCTCGGCCCGGTCCGGGTCACCTCGGCCGGACTGGTGACGCCGCAGCGGGTGCTGCGGGCGACCTGGGTCGCCTTCGCGGTCGCGATCGCCTGCGGGATCTACCTGGCGACCGTGGCCGGGGTCGTGATCCTGCTGATCGGCGCCGTCTCGATCGCCGCCGGCGTCCTCTACACCGGCGGCCCCCGCCCCTACGGCTACGCCGGGCTCGGCGAGGTCTTCGTCTTCCTCTTCTTCGGCCTGGTCGCCGTCAACGGCTCCTACTACGTCCAGGTCGAACAGCTCGACGCGCTGCCGCTGGGGCTCTCGATCGCGGTCGGCTTCCTCGCCACCGCGATCCTCGTCGTCAACAACGTCCGCGACCTCGAGACCGACCGGCGGGCGGGCAAGATGACGCTGGCGGTGCGGATGGGCCGCGACAGCGCCGTCAACCTCTACCGGCTGCTGGTGCTCGGCGCCTTCGTCGTGCTGCCGATCTCGCTCGCCGCCGGCGAAGCCAGCGCCCTGCCGCTGATCGGGCTGGCGGCGCTGCCGCTGGCGCTGAAGCCGATGCGGACGATGAGCAGCCGCCGCGACGGCCCGGCCCTCAACGGCGCCCTGGCGGCGACCGGCGCGGTGCTGGCGGTCTACAGCCTGCTGGTCGCCGCCGGCCTGCTGATCTCCAGCTGAGGCGACGGGCCTGAGAGGCTGTCGGAGATGAGACTCGCCTCGGTTGAGGTCATCCCCTATGCGCTCCCCTTCCGAGCACCGTACGTGACCGCGCGGGGGACGCTGCAACGGCGGCAGATGGCGCTGCTGCGACTGCGTGACGAGGAGGGGACGGTCGGGCTGGGGGAAGCGGTGCCGCTGTCGCTGCGCGGCGGCGCCTCGCTGGTCGAGGTGGTGCGGGAGCTGGAGGCGCTGACGGAGCTGCGCCGGCTCGACGAGTCGGCGCTGGCGGGCGACGTGGCGGCGCTCTCGGCCCCCGCCCGCTGCGCGGCGCTGACCGCGCTGCTCGACCTCCGCAGCCGCGCCGCGGCGAGGAGCGGCGTCGCCGCGGAAGCGCGCAGGTCATCTCTACCGCCAGGCGGGAGAGATGACCTGCGCTCGGAGGAGCCGGCGGCGGTGATCTGCAACGCGACGCTGGTCGCCGGCGAGCCGGCGACGGTGGCGGCCGAGGCGCTGCGCTGGGCCGAGGACGGCTTCTCGACCTTCAAGCTGAAGCTGGGAACCGGCGACGACGCCGGCCAGGTGCGGGCGGCGCGCGAGGCGCTCGGGCCGGCGGCGCGGATCCGGATCGACGTCAACGCCGCCTGGGGCCTGGAGGAGGCGAAGCGGGCGCTGGCGGCACTGGAGCCGCTGGGGATCGAGCTGGCAGAGCAGCCGGTCTCCTCACTGGATGAGATGGCGGCGCTCGCGGCCTCGACCTCGATCCCGCTGGCGGCCGACGAGAGCGTCACCAGCGCCGACGATGCCGAGCGCGCGGTCGACGCCGGAGCATGCGCCTACACCGGGGTCAAGCTCGCCAAGGTCGGCGGGCCAGAGGAGGCGCTGGCGATCGCCGACCTGCTCCCGACCTACCTCTCCAGCGCCCTCGACGGCCCGGTCGGGATCGCGGCGGCGGCGCAGGTCGCCCAGACCCTGGCCGCGGGCGAGCGGCCGGAGCGGCTCGAGCTCGCCCACGGCCTCGCCACCCAGCGCCTCTTCGCCAGCACGATCGCCAGCGTCGAGTGCGAGCTGCGGGGAGATCGGCTGCACCCGCCCCCGGGCCCGGGGCTGGGGGTCGAGATCGACGAGGAGGCGCTGCGGGCGCACCGCCTCTAGGTTCTCCTCCATGGACCCGACCAACGCCAACACCGCGCTCGCCTCGGCCTTCGCCGAAGAGCTGGCCCGCGGTGGCCTGCGCCACGCGGTCGTCTCCCCCGGCTCGCGCTCGACCCCGCTGGCCGTGGCGCTCTGGCGTCAGCCGCAGCTCGAGGTGACGGTGATCGTCGACGAGCGCTCGGCCGGCTTCTTCGCGCTGGGGGCGGCGCAGGCCAGTGGCGAGCCGGTGGCGCTGCTCTGCACCTCCGGCACCGCCGCCGCCAACTACCACCCGGCGGTCTGCGAGGCCGACGAGTCGGCCGTCCCGCTGCTGCTGCTGACCGCCGATCGGCCGCCGGAGCTGCGCGGGATCGGCGCCGGCCAGACGATCGACCAGGTCAAGCTCTACGGCTCGGCGGTGCGCTGGTTCTGCGAAGTCGGCACCCACGAGGCCGACGACGACGGCCTCCTCCACCACCGCTCGGTCGCCTGCCGGGCGCTGGCGCTGGCCCGCGGCGAGGCGCGGCCGGGGCCGGTCCACCTCAACCTGCCCTGGCGCGAGCCGCTGGCGCCGCTGCCGGTCGCCGGCGCCGTCACCGCCACCGACCCGCTGGCCCTGGAGGGACGCAAGGGACGGCCGCTGACCGCGGTGACCCGCATCGACCTCGAGCCCTCCGCCTTCCTGCTCGACGAGGTCGCCGGCCAGATCGGCTCGGCGATCGCCGGCGTGATCGTCGCCGGGCGCCAACTCGACCCCGAGCTGCGCGAGCCGCTCGCCCACCTCGCCCGCGCGTCCGGCTTCCCGATCCTGGCCGAGCCGACCTCGCAGCTGCGCTGCGGGCCGCACGACCGCTCCCACGTAATCGCCGCCTACGACCGGCTGCTGCGCGACGAGGGCTTCGCCCGCTCGGTCGTGCCTGACCTGGTGCTGCGCTTCGGCGAGCTGCCGACCAGCAAGCCGTTGCGGGAGTGGCTGGCGGCCAGCGGCGCCGACCAGATCGTCGTCGACCCCGGCGGCGGCTGGAACGAGCCCAGCCGCCGGGCGGCGGCGCTGCTGCGCGCCGACCCGACCGAGCTGGCGGCGGGATGGGCGACGCGGCTGGAAGGGCTAGGGGGCACCGAACGGGCGCTGCCGGAGCGCTGGCTCGAGGGCGAGGCGGCGGCGCAGGCGGCGCTCGACGCCGAGCTGGAGGACGGCGGCCCGATCGCCGAGCCGGCGCTGCACCGTGCCCTCGGCCGCGCCCACCGCGACGGCGACCTCGTCTACACCGCCTCCAGCATGCCGATCCGCGACCAGGAGGCCTTCCTCGCCGCCGGCGAGGGCGATGTCCTCTTCCTCTGCAACCGCGGCGCCAATGGGATCGACGGCCTCGTCTCCTCCGGGATCGGCGCCGCCCACGCCAGCGGCCGCCCGACGACGGTGATCACCGGCGACCTCGGCCTGCTCCACGACATCGGCGGCCTCGCCGCCCTGCACGGCGTCTCCACCCCGGTCCGGATCGTCGTCATCGACAACGACGGCGGCGGCATCTTCAACTTCCTGCCCCAGGCCCAGGCGCTCGGTGCCGAAGAGTTCGAGGCCCTGCTCGGCACCCCGCGCGGCCTCGACGCCGCCAAAGCAGCCGCCCTCTTCGACCTCCCCCACCGCCGCCTCGAATCCCTCGCCAACCTTCCCGACGCCCTAGCCGCCGGCACCGGCCTGATCGAGGTCAAGGTCGACCGCGCCGCCAACGTCGAGCAGCACCGCCGCCTCAGCGCCGTAGTGGCGGCGGCTATTCGCTGAGGAACGGCAGCAGGGCGCCGAGCTTGACCTCGGTCTCGGCCAGCTCGGCGGCGGGATCCGACCCGGCGACGACGCCGACGCCGGCGAAGAGGTGGGCCTCGCGGTCGCGCAGGAGGGCGCTGCGCAGGGCGACGCAGAACTCGCCGTCCTCGGTCGCGTCCATCCAGCCAACCGGGGCGGCGTACCAGCCGCGGTCCATGCGCTCGAGCTCGGCGATCGTCGCCGCGGCCTCGGGCCAGGGCTCGCCACCGACGG
Organism: uncultured Conexibacteraceae bacterium; assembly: GCA_964540905.1. Taxonomy (GTDB): domain Bacteria; phylum Actinomycetota; class Thermoleophilia; order Solirubrobacterales; family 70-9; genus VAYN01. The sequence goes on from CAZIOS010000015.1 coordinate 32,430, forward strand.
CCGGGGTCGGGTGCAGCAGCCCGGCCAGCTCGATCGCCGAGTGCGGCTCGGCGAGCTGGGCGATCACCGGCGTCGCCAGGTGCTGGATGTTCGCCACCTTGACGATCTCCGGCTCCGCCGCCGCCTCGACCCAGACCGCGTGCGGGCGCAGGGCGCGGACGATCCGGCGGACGACGATCCGCTGCTCGCGGCGGTCCTTGTCGCTGCGCAGCAGCTGCTCGGCGAGGTGGTCGTCGACGGCCGGGTCGGAGCTGCGCCGGGTCGAGCCGGCGAGGGCGACGGTGGAGACGCTGGCGCCGGAGCGGCGCACCAAAAGCTCCGGGCTGGCGCCGACGAAGGCCGCCTCCGGGGTGCCGCAGCAGAAGCAGAAGCAGGACGGGAACTGCTCGCGCAGGGCACCGAACAGCGCCGCCGGATCGTGGGCGGCGCCGGCCTCGACGATCACCTCGCGGGCGAGCACGACCTTGCTCAGCTCGCCGGCCTCGATCCGCGCCGTCGCCGCCTCCACCGCCGCCTCGAACTCGCGCGGCGGCCGGGCGCTGCGGATGCGCGGCGGCGCGGTCGGGTGCGGATCGAGCAGCGGCAGCTCGGCGGCGGGCAGGCCGGCGATGCGGGCGCCCAGCGTCGCCGCGATCGACTCGGCCTCCTCGCCCGGCCCGACAACGGCGTTGACGGTGAGGAAGCTGCGCTCGCCGGCGCGGCAGAGCGAGAGCTGCGGCAGGACCAGCGAGCCCGGGCGCAGCGAGGACCAGGTCGAGGATGAGCCGCCCTCGGGGGCGAAGGCGAAGCCGCCGACCCAGACCGGCCCGGCGCCGGCCGGCAACCCCGGTGGCTCCTCGCGGACGGCGTCGCGGCCTGTTCGCAGGCACTCCTCGGCGACCTCGGCGAAGCGCTCCTCGCCGCGCGAGGCGGCCTCATGGGCGACGCCGAGGGCGGCGAGGGCGAAGCCGCGGTCGGGCTGCTCCCAGCAGAACCAGCGCTCGGAGGCCAACCGCGAGGCGAACACCGCCGCGCAGGGATCGACGAGGGCAACCTCCGCGGTGACGCTGACCAGCGTCCGGCGCCCCCGCTCTATGCCTTCGCGCAGCCGCCCGAGGAGGGTCTCAGTCGCTGCCGCGCGCAATCGCGATCTCGCCGGTGCGGACCATTTCGACCAGGCCGTGGGGGCGGACCATGCGCTCGAAGGCCTCGATCTTGTCGGCCGAGCCGGTGACCTCGATCGTCATCGTGCGGCGGGCGACGTCGACGATCTTGGCCCGGAAGATCTCCGCGAACTGGATGATCTCGGCCCGGTTCTCGACCGCCGAGGAGACCTTGAACAGCGCCATCTCCCGCGCCACCGTCTCTTCCGGTTCCATGTCGCGGATCTTCAGCACGTTGATCAGCTTGTGCAGCTGCTTGGTCACCTGGTCGATCGGGTGGACGGCGCCGTCGAGGGTGAGGGTGATCCGCGAGACCGCCGGGTCGTCGGTCGGCCCGACCGCGAGCGTGTCGATGTTGAAGCCGCGGCGCGAGAAGAGGCCGGCGACGCGCGCCAGCACGCCGGGCTTGTTCTCGACCATGATCGAGAGGATGTGCTTGCGGCCGCTGAGCTGGCCCGGCACGTGCAGGTCCTCCAGTTTCACCATCTGCGGCGTCCCGGCCTCCATCAGCGCACCGCCCTCGGCGCCTCGACCATGTCGCGGGCGGCGTTGCCCGGCGGGATCATCGGGTAGCAGTTCTCCTCCTGGGCGACGCGGACGTCGAGCAGCACCGGACCCTCGGTCTCCAGCGCCTTCACCATCGTCTCCTCGAGGTCGGCGGAGCTCTCGCAGCGGATGCCGGTGGCGCCGAAGGCCTCGGCCAGCTTTACCCAGTCGGGGCTGGCACCCATCTCGACCGAGCTGTAGCGGCGGTCCCAGAACAGCTCCTGCCACTGGCGGACCATGCCCATGTAGCCGTTGTTCATGAGGAAGACCTTGACCGGGATCTCGTTGGTGACGCAGGTCGCCAGCTCCTGCACGTTCATGATCAGGCTGCCGTCGCCGGCGAGGCAGACGACGGCCTCGTCGGGGCAGGCGACCTTGGCGCCGACCGCCGCCGGCAGCCCGAAGCCCATCGTGCCGAGACCGCCGGAGTTGATCCAGCGCCGCGGCTTCTCGAAGCCGTAGTACTGGGCGGCCCACATCTGGTGCTGGCCGACGTCGGAGGTGAGGATCGCGTCGCCCTGGGTCGCCCGGTGCATCGCCTCGACCATGAACTGGGGCTTGATCTCGCCGTCCTTGCCGGGTTCGTAGAAGAGCGGGTGGTCCTGGCGCCAGGAATCGATCTGGGCCCACCAGGGATCGAGCCGGCTGGAGTCGGTCTGCAGCGCCCGGTACTCGCGGGTCAGCTTCGGCAGCACCTGCTTGACGTCGCCGACGATCGGGATGTGGGCGCCGACGTTCTTCGAGATCTCCGCCGGGTCGATGTCGATGTGGATCACCTTCGCGTGGGGGGCGAACTCGTCGAGCTTGCCGGTGATGCGGTCGTCGAAGCGGGCGCCGATCGCGACGATCAGGTCGGCCCCGTCCATCGCCAGGTTGGCGGCGACGGTTCCGTGCATCCCCAGCATCCCCAGCCAGTGCTCGTGCGAGGCCGGGAAGCCGCCCAGCCCCATCAGGGTCGAGGTGACCGGGAAGCGGTCGGAGGCGGCGAGCTCGCGCAGCTCCTCGGCGGCGTTGGCGTTGATCACGCCGCCGCCGGTGTAGAGGATCGGCCGGCGGGCGTTGGCCAGCGCTTTGGCGGCGATCCGGATCTGTTTGATGTTGCCCTCGGTCGAGGGCTTGTAGCCGGGTAGCTCGACCGGCTCGGTGCGCGGCTCGTAGTCGATGTCGGCGCGCGAGAGGTCCTGCGGGATGTCCAGCAGGACCGGTCCCGGCCGCCCGGTCGCGGCGACGTGGAAGGCCTCGTGCACGTACTCGGGGATCTGGCGGGCGTCGGTGACCTGGAAGGAGTGCTTGACGAAGGGCAGGGTGGCGCCGAGGATGTCGGCCTCCTGGAAGCCGTCGGTGCCGATCAGGTCGGTGCGGACCTGGCCGGTGATGAAGACGGTCGGGACCGAGTCCAGCATCGCGTCGGCGATCGCCGTGATCAGGTTGGTCGCCCCCGGCCCCGAGGTCGCGAAGGCGACCCCGACCCGGCCGGAGGCCTTGGCGTAGCCCTCGGCGGCGTGGCCGCCGCCCTGCTCGTGGCGGACCTGGACGTGGCGGAAGTCGGCGTCGACGAGGGCGTCGTAGGTCGGCAGATTGGCGCCGCCGGGGATCCCGAAGACGTCTTTGACGCCCTCCGACTGCAGTGACTCCATCAGCGTGTCCGCGGCTCTCATCGGACTGGCGATGGTACCAGTGGCGCTAGGCGCGGCCAGCAGGCGCTTTGGCCGGGTTCCAGCGGGTGCGGGGGTCGATCGAGGCCTCGATCGCGTTGCCCTTGTAGCGCTCGATCGCGTGGATCATCGACTCGACCAGCTCCTCGCCCAGCAGGGTCGGCTGCAGGCCGAGGTCGAGCAGCTTGGTGTGGACCGCGTTGTAGTAGTGCTGCTCCTTCTCGACGCGGGGGTTCTCGCAGTGCTGGATCTCGACCGCGTAGCCGAGGTGCTCGCCGGCCTGCTTCACCAGCCCGGCCAGCTCGAGGACCGAGAACTGCTCGGTGAACTGGTTGAAGACGCGGAACTCGCCGGCCGCGGCCGGGCTCCCCATCGCCAGTTCGACGCAGGCCAGGGTGTCGCGGATGTTGAGGAAGCCGCGGGTCTGGGTGCCGGCGCCGTAGACGGTCAGCGGGTGGCCGATCACCGCCTGCAGGCAGAAGCGGTTGAGCACGGTGCCGAAGATCTCGTCGTAGTCGAAGCGGGTGATCAGGCGCTCGTCGCGCGCCGTCTCCTCGGTCTCGATCCCGTAGACGACGCCCTGGTTGAGGTCGGTCGCGCGCAGGCCCCAGGTGCGGCAGGCGAAGTGGATGTTGGTCGAGTCGTGGACCTTCGAGCAGTGGTAGAGCGAGGCCGGCAGCTTCGGGAAGGGCAGGGTGTCGCGGCGGCCCTTGTGCTCGATCTCGATGTAGCCCTCCTCGATGTCGATCTCGGGCTGGCCGTACTCGCCCATCGTCCCCAGCTTGACCAGGTGGCAGTCGGGGACGTGGTCGCGGATCGCGAAGAGCAGGTTGAGGTTGCCGATCACGTTCGCGTACTGGGTCTCGACCGCCTGCTCGCGCGAGGCCATCGAGTAGGGCGCCGAGGCCTGCTGGCCGTAGTGGACGACCGCCTCGGGGCGGGTCTCGGCGACGACGCGTTCGAGGAAGTCGCCGTCCTGGACCGAGCCGACGAAGCTCTGGATCGTCTCGCCGGAGAGCTCCGTCCAGGCGGCGAGGCGGGCGTCGAGGTCGGCGATCGGCGTCAGCGAGCCGGTGCCGGCTTCGCGGTGCCAGCGGCGGCGGGAGAAGTCGTCGACGATCGCGACCTCGTGGCCGCGGGCGGAGAACCTGAGCGCCGTCGGCCAGCCGAGGTAGCCGTCGCCACCGAGAATCAGTACTCGCATAGGCGCGGCAGGCTACCGCAGAGGGGCGATGCGGGCGGGTGCTGCGGCGCCTCCGGGCGGCATAGCATCGGGCCGATGGTGAGCACTCTGGCGGCGCGCAACGGGGGTCGGGCGGGCCTCTGCGCCCTGGTGGCGATCCTGCTGCTGGGGCTGGGCCTGCGGCTCGACAGCGCCTGGCAGGGGCGGGCGCCGGTCTACGACGCCGTCGCCTACGCCCGGATCGCCGCCAACCTCGACCGTGACCGCGGCTTCACCGCCGGCGCCGCCGCCACCCAGCCCTCGAGCGACTACTCCCCCGGCCTGCCGCTGCTCGCCGCCGGCGCCTACAAGCTGACCGGCGGCGTCCACGAACGCCTGGTGCGGCTGCTGCTGGCGGCGATCGGCGCCCTCGCGGTGCTCTTCGCCTACCTGATCGGGCGCCGGCTCGGGGGGCCGCTCGCCGGCCTGATCGGCGCCGGCGCCGTCGCCGTCTACCCGGCGCTGCTCCAGTACCAGGGGATGTTGATGAGCGAGCCGCTGGCCGCGACCCTGCTGTCTGGCGGGGTCCTGGCCATGTTCTGGGCGGATGACGCGAGACAAGGCCACCCGCTCGTGCGATGGCTGCTGCCAGGCGCCGTGCTCGGAGCGCTGGCGATGGTCCGGCCGGAGTACCTGGGGGTGGCCCTGCTGCTCGGAGCCGTGGTGTTCGCGAAGGGGGCGAGGGACGATTGGCGCGGCTCGCTCGCCAAGGCGGCGATCCTGCTCGCCGCGGTCGCGGTCGTCGTCGCCCCCTGGACGGTCCGCAACGCGATCGCGCTGCACCGCTTCGTGCCGCTCTCCACCGGTGGCGGCCAGGTCCTCTTCGCCGGCACCTACCTGCCCTCGGGCGGCAACCCGGAACGGGTCGGGGCCGAGGTCGTCGCCCGCCACCCTGGGATCTTCGCCCCCGACGCCGTGCGGCGGCTGCGGCTCGAGCAGATCCTGGCGCGGCTGGCCGCGCACCGCCTCCCCGGCGTGGAAAGCGACAAGGCGCTGGCGCGGATGGGCCGCGAACAGCTCTGGGACGACGTCTCCGAAGAGCCGCTCGAATACGCCGGCTTCCTCGCCGCCAAGGTCGGCCGGATCTGGTCGCGCGGCCCGCGGGCGGTGATGCGGGAGCCGCTCTGGGAGGCGCTGCACTGGGCGCTGCTGGCGCTGGGCCTGATTGGCCTCGCCCTGCTCGCCTGGCGGCGGCGCTGGGAGGCGCTGGTGCTGGGCACCGTCTTCCTCGCGATCACCACCCTCAGCGCCCTGCTCGTCGCCTCGCCGCGACGGGTGCTGGTGATGCTGCCGCTGGTCGCGGCGCTGGCCGGGGCCGGCGCGGTCTGGCTGCGGCGCCCGGATAGCCTGAGCGACCCTTGACCGCCGTCGCCGATCGCATCCACGCCCTGCCGCGGCGTTACGGCAGGACGACCCTGGTCCTGCTGGCGCTGATCGCCGTGCTCGGCCTCGGGCTGCGCGCCTACGCGGTCGTCCACCCCGTCGCCAACCCGGCCGACGACTCGCACGCCTACTACGCGCTGGCCAAGTCGCTCTACGAGGAAGGCAGCTACGGCGGGCCCGGCTTCCACGACCCCAGCGACTGGTCGCCGGGGGCGCCGCTGCTCTACGCCGCCAGCTTCTACGCAACCGGCGGTGCGCGCGAAGGCACCGCCCGCATCGTCGAGGCGCTGCTGGGGATCGCGGCGATCCTCGTCGTCTTCGCCCTCGGCGAGCGGCTCGGCGGCCGCACGGCGGGATTGCTGGCGGCATTCGCGGTCGCCGCCTACCCGCCGTTCATCCACGCCACCGGCGAGCTGATGAGCGAGCCGCCGGCAATCCTGACCCTGCCGGCGGCGGTGCTGGCCTTCCTCTGGGCGAGCGAGCGCAAGCAGCCGTGGGCCTGGCTGGCGCCGGGCCTGCTGTTCGGGCTGACGGCGATGTTCCGACCCGAGTACCTGCTGGTCGGCGCCGCCTTCGCCGTCCTCGCCGCGATCCGGATCGGGATGGCGCGCGGCTGGCGCCCGGGGCTGGCCGGGGCGGCGCTGCTGGTCGCGGCGATGGCGCTGCCGATCGTCCCCTGGACGATCCGCAACGTCGACGTCCTCGGCCGCCTGGTGCCGATCTCGACCGGCGGCGGCAAGGCGCTCTACGTCGGCACCTACCTGCCCGCCGACGGCGAATACCAGCGGGTCAAGGCACTGCTCTACGAACGCTACGAACACAAGTCGTTGCCGCCGAACTCCGAAGCCCTCAACGCAGTCAACCCGGTGCCGCTGTTCAACCGGGTCGCCCGCCGCTACCCGGACCTCCCCCGCGACTCGGCCCTGGGCAAGATCGGCAAGCAGGACTTCTCCAAGTACTTCGGCGAAGACCCGCTCGGCTACCTGGCGATGACGGCGCGCAAGGTCGGGCGAATCTGGAGCAGCGGCCCCGGGGTGGCGATGAGCAGCGGCGTCGGGCGCGCGATCCAGATCCTGCTGGTGGCGCTTGGCCTGGCCGGGCTGGTGCTGCTGGGCCGGCGCCGGCGCTGGTGGGAGCTGGTCGCCCTGGCGACGCCGATCGCCCTGGTCACCGCGGTCGGCGCGATCTCGCTGGCGGCGCCGCGGCGCAACGAGGCGCTGATGACGCTGGTCTTCCCACTTGCCGCCCTGGCGCTGTCATCTGGCTTCGCGGCCATATCCTCTGGCCGCCAATGGTCCCCAGAGCAGGCATCTTCCCCGCCGAGCTGACGGCGCTGCGCAGCGCCGGTCTGCTGATCGGCCTCGCGATCGTCGCCTACGCCGTCGTCCGCCGGCGCTCCCTGCGCAACGCTGAGGTGCTGCTCCTGCTCGCCGCCGGGCTCGGCCTGGCGCTGGTCTCCGGCACCGAAATCACCGACAGGCTGCTCTCCGCCTTCTCCTTCGAAAAGGGCAACGGCGGCCGCATCCTCGGCCTCGCGGTATTCGCGATCTTCGTCCTCTTCGGGTTGACGCTGCGGGCGCTCTCGCAGGCGGCGCGCAACTCGCGCCAGCTCGCGGCGGCGCTCGAGGGGCTGGCCTGGGAGGAGTTCCGCCAGGCGGGGCTGCCGCAGCGCTTCCGGGGCAAGATCGCGGTCCTGGTCCCCGCCTACAACGAGGCCGAGAACATCGGCACCGTGCTCGACCAGATGCCGAGCGAGGTCTGCGGCGTCGCCACCGAAACGCTGGTCGTCGACGACGGCTCCCGCGACGGCACCGGCGACGTCGCCGCCGAGCACGGCGCCGCGGTCGCCCGCCACGTCGCCAACCGCGGCGGCGGCGCCGCCCTGCGCACCGGCTACCGGCTGATGGTCGAATCCGGGCCCGAGGTCGTCGTCACCCTCGACGCCGACGGCCAGCACCTGCCGGCGGAGATGGAGCGGCTGGTCAAACCGGTGCTCGACGGCGAGGTCGACGTCGCCCACGGCTCGCGCGTGCTCGGCCATGCCGACCGCAACCACTTCGCCCGCGAGCTCGGCATCGTCTTCTTCAACCGCCTCGTCTCGCTGATCACCCGCACCCACGTCACCGACTGCTCCAACGGCTACCGCGCCGTCCGCACCACGGTCCTCCCCCAGCTGGTCCTGCGCCAGGAGCAGTTCCACACCTCCGAGTTCATGATCGAGGCGATCAAGCGCGGGATCCCGGCCAAGGAGGTCCCGATCACGGTCGAGCAGCGGCTGCACGGGCACTCGAAGAAGCCGGCGGTGTTCCGCTACGGGGTGGGGTTCGCGAACGCGATCGTCAGGACCTGGCTGCGCTGAGGATCAGCGCACTCCCGGGTGCCGGACCTCGGCCGGGTCCGGCAGGTACAGGTCCATGCCGCAGCGCGGGCAGACCTGCACGTAGAGCTTCAGCGCCTTGTGGCAGTTGGGGCACTGGCGTTCCGGTTCGTCCTTCTCGACCCGGTAGAGGATCACCGCGGCGAGGCCGAGGAGCGGCAGCACGGCGCCGACCAGGAACCAGATCCAGAACGAGCTGCCCTTGCTCTTGCCGATGATCGCGGTGGCGAGGCCGAAGAAGAAGACGATGACCAGGTACTCGTCGCCCATCGCCGCTACCTCAGCGGTTTCGGGTGGCCGATCGAGCCGACCTCGGAGATGTCGCGGCGGAATGGCAAACCGGCGGTCCAGTCGAGCACGGCGCGCGCCTTGCGGGCAGCGCCCGGGATCTGGCTCATATGGTAGGTCCGCGCCAGCCACCAGGCCGGGAAGCCGCGGAAGGTGCGGTCCCCGATCCGGCCGACCGCCTTGTAGCGGCCGAGGTTGACGAAGGAGGCTTCGCTGCGGTACTCGAACGGCCGCGGCGCCCCGATCCCCAGCTCGGCGGCGATGTTGCGGGCCGCCACCGGGCCCTGGCGGACGGCGATCTGCGCGGTCGGTGGGCAGAGCCCGCCGCGCGGGTCCGGCGCCGCGGCGCAGTCGCCGATCGCCCAGACCGAGTCGAGGCCGCGCACCCGCAGCTGTTCGTCGACGGGCACCCGGCCGCGCTCGTCGAGCGGCAGGCTGAGGTCCCTGAGGACCGGCTGCGGCGCCACGCCCGCGGTCCAGACGACGGTCGTCGTCGCCAGCGTCTCGCCGCTGGAGAGGCGGGCGGAATTCGCCTCGACCCGCTCCAGCGTCGTCTCCAGGCGGATGTCGATGCCGCGCCCGCGCAGCTCGCGCAGGGCGTAGGCGGCCAGCTGCGGGTCGATCTCCGGCAGCACCCGATCGGTCGCCTCGACCAGGACCCAGCGCATCCCGTGCAGCCGCGCCCGCGGATAGCTCTCGATCGCGTCGGCGGCGAAGTCCTGCAGCTCGGCCAGGGCCTCGAGGCCGGCGTAGCCACCGCCGACGAAGACGTAGGTGAGCAGTTCTTCGCGGCGACCGGGGTCGTCGGTCGCGTTGGCTTCCTCGAGCGTCTCGACCACGTGGTTGCGCAAGTAGATCGCGTCGGCGAGGCTCTTGAACCCGACCGCGTGCTCCTCGAGCCCGGGGACCGGCAGCACCCGTGAGACCGAGCCCAGCGCCAGCAGCAGCTGGTCGTAGGGAAGCGTCTCCACCTGGCCGTACTTGGCTCGCAGCTCGACCGTCTTCGCCACCGGGTCGTGGCCGACGATCGAGCCCAGCCGCAGGTAGGTCCGCTTGAGGATCTCGCGCAGCGGCGTCACCACGTGCCGCGGCTCCAGGGTCCCCGCCGCCGCCTCCGGCAGGAACGGCGTGTAGAGCGCGAAGTTGGTCTCGTTGACCAGGACCAGCCGCGCCGACTGCCGCGGCATCGTCCTCTCCAGCTCCCGCGCCGCCGCCGCGCCGCCGAAGCCGCCACCCGCGATCACGACGTTCCAGGCCATGCCGTCACCGTAGCACTTTGTAACAAGCTGTCACAAAGTGCGGGAAGCGGGGATTATGTACTTGACACAGGGTTAGATAGCGCATAGGCTAGCCCTGTGAATCCGACTTGCGGCTATCCAGAGCGGTTTTCTTGGCCGTCTCCCGAACTTTCTTCGGGAACAATTTCTTCATCACGTCCTCGTCGGTCAGCTCGCGAGCTTTCTTCTTCTTGCGGGGCATCGCTATGAACCTCCCTGAACTGATCGAGCAGTTCCGCTCTGAGGACAAGTGCCGGGAATATCTCGAAGACCTGCGCTGGCCCCACGGGGTGCGCTGTCCGCGCTGCGGTAACGACTCGCTCTCGCGGATCGAGAAGCGCCACCAGTGGGAGTGCAACGAGGCGTCATGCCGCTACCAATTCTCCGTGACCGCGGGGACGGTCTTCCATGACTCTCATCTTCCTCTCTGGAAGTGGTTCCTCGCGATCTACCTGATCGGCGAGTCCAAGAAGGGCATCAGCGCTAAGCAGCTTCAGCGGACCCTGGGCGTCTCCTACAAGACGGCCTGGTATCTCGGCCACCGGGTGCGCTCGGCGATGGAGGACGGCTCTCCTGTGCCGCTACAGGGCATCGTGGAGATTGACGAGACTTGGATCGGCGGCCTCAAGCGCCAGCGCAAGGGCGAGTCCAACCGCGCGAACAAGTCGATGGTGCTTGGCGCGATTGAGCGCGAGGGCGAGTTGCGGCTTGAGGTTCGCCAGGGACCAGGCCGCGAGTCCAAAGTCTCCTACCGCAGTTTCGTCAAAGACAACGTGGACGACAAGGCCGAGTTTGTCTTCACCGACTCCGACTATGCCTGGGGCGATATGACCGACTGGGACACGGTGCATCGGAAGGTCGACCACGGCAAAGAAGAATGGGTTCGCGGGATCGTCCACACGAACACGATTGAGGGCGTCTGGAGCCTGTTCAAGCGCTCCGTGGTCGGCACCTATCACCAGATGAGCGCCAAGCACCTACCGGCCTACTTGGACGAGATGGCGTTCCGGTTCAACAACCGAGATAACGCATTTCTGTTCCGCGACACGCTGCTGCGGATGATCGAGGGTGAGACGTTGCCCTACGCGGAGTTGGTGGCCGACGACGAGGCGGCTTAGGCGCCGTCGCCCTCACTTTCGACTTGGCGCACCCAATTCACGCTGTGTCTAGGGCTAGTCACCGAACGCTCGTAGGGACGGCGGTCCTCCGATACGGATACCTCCATCTCCACCTGGTGATTCAAGGCTTCGCGAAGCTCGTCAAGCTGCTCGTCTTGGAAGGTGGCACTCTCTACGTTTGGCTCGCCCTCGGTGTCTCCAATGACATCGATTCGGATTTCCGATTTCTTCGTGTCGATCCGGAACAGTCTGCCCCTAAGAGCTTTCGTCCCCAGGTCGTGTGGTGTCTTCTCTTCGAGCCACGCGGCCTTTGACTGCGCTTCGTCAACACCAACCTCAACGTCTGCCACGGCCTCTCCGTCGCGAACCATCTCCACCCGCAAGTCGGTGCCGCCATTCGCCAGCACGTTGTAGAGCCTCCGCAGCTCGTCGCCGATGCGCTCCGGCAACTCCTGAAGCGCCTCCTCCAGATTCGTGGAGGGAGCCAGCAGGGCGATCAAGGCGTCAAGTTCCTGGTACTCCTGACCGATCATCTGGCCGTCCGGCGGCGTAAGGCGCAAGGGAACCGCATAGCTGCCCGCTAGAGATGGAAGCGCCTCCAGCACTCGTCCTCCAGACACCACCGCAAGCGCACCCCGGCGATTGACTTCCAGACCGGCCTCGTTCACCTGCACCGCGTGGAACAGCTTGTCGAGATGATCTAGCAGTCCCGAGAGCGTTCCCACTCGGATCGCGTTCTCATCGGAAGCGCCGAGCGAAACGAACAGACCGTCATGGATTAGCTGCCTTACGCGAGCAGACAGTCCAGCGAAATTTCGGATTGACTCGAACTCCGGATCGGGTAGATCCGGTTCGTTTTCGGGGGGGTCAGTCGGTCCCTCGCCGTTCAATGCACGGCGACCGCGACGAAGGCCAAAACTAGCTCGGTACCAATCAGAAACATGGCGAAACCGCACGCTATCGCAGCCTTGTCGACAGCAGTGGCTCGCTCTGCATTGACCTTTCGGCGGTCTTCCGCAATTTTCGCGTAGGCATCGACCAGCTTGGCGCCTACAGCGGGGTTGCCAGCATAGGCAGCATCTCGGTAGTCCCGAATCGTTTTGACTTGAAGCGCTTCGTCGTTGCGAAGCCGCCAGGCTTCGTAGCTCCAAGTGAGGGCGATCCCCAAGCCGACGGTCGCCACCCCTCCCGCGACCATCAGCCACAGAATCAAGGGCGACGCGGCCTGGGTGCCAGTCGCGCTCAGCGTTTCATTGATCAGCGCTGCTACTACGGCTTGTACGACTGCGAAGAACGTCCCGGTCAGCGTGATCATGTTCCGCGACTTCGCATCCAGGCGTTCGCTGCGCTTGAACTCCTCGTCAATGATCGAGGTTGCAGCGTCGAGAAGGATGGTTAGCTGCGTTGCGGCGCCTCCGTCTTCCCTGATCGGCATGTTGGCCGGTGACTCAGAGCGTTCCGACATAGACCCATCGTCGCACTTTCATCGGTCCTCCCGCGTCGATCCAGGGTTAGCGAAATTCACCGGGGCGAGCCTCCCCCGGCGTCCATTCGATCCCCGCCAGCAGCTCATTGGGATCGCCTTCAAGCGCTGCGGCGAGCTTGATCAACGTGTCGATGCGCGGCAGTCGGTCGCCGCGCTCAAGCTGACTGACCTCCGTCCGGTGAAGCGACGCCCGGAAGCCAAGCTCTTCCTGGCTGATACTGGCGCGCCGCCGAAGGACCACGAGGTTATGAGCGAACTGCTGAGCCACGCTCACAGCGACTCCAAGCGGTCGAAGTGGAGCGCAGCCCGCGTCGGCGTAATCAGGTTGTCGACGTGATGCAGAAGCCCAACAGCGACCAGGGCGTCTATCGCGTAGTCGGCCTCCCGACCGAACTCCTTCTTCACGTCCTTGACCCAGAGCCGCGCCGGATGCTCTGCAAGAACAAGTGCCAACAGTGCTTTCTGGGTGCGCTCATTCAGCGTCGCCGCACTACCCTTTGCCCGCATGGGAAGACCACCTTCCTGTGCCGGGCCGGGGGCCGTTCACGCGGTGCCCCGGCCATTTATCTCCTATCTGGCCGGGGAAGGTAGTCGCGGGCTACGACCGATTCTCACCCTGTGTCAAGGGGATAACCCCCCGGGAAGCCACTTTCAGCTCCGGGTTAGCAAGACCCGGTCGGCCGTCGGAGCCCGGGTCGGCCGTCGATGGAGGCGGTCGGGGGAGGTCTCGACGGAGCCTCCCCGCTGTTGCTCCGGCGAGGCCTCCCCCGACCGCCTTCGCCTACCCCCCGAGCTGGGCGCGGATCAGGCGGTTGACCTCGCCGCCGTCGGCGCGGCCCTTGGTCTCTTTCATCACCGCGCCGACGATCGCGCCGATCGCCTTGCCGTTGCCGGCTCTGATCTGCTCGGCCGCCTCGGGGTTCGCCGCGACCGCGGCGGCGACGATCGCCTCCAGCTCGCCGCTGTCGGCGATCTGGGCCAGGCCCTCGCGCTCGACGATCGCCGCCGGCTCGCCGCCCTCGGCGACCAGCGCCGCCAGCACGGTCTTGCCGGAGCCGTGGGAGATCTTCTTCCCCTGGACCAGCGCGATCAGCGCCGCCAGCGCCTCGGGGCCGACCTTAGACTCGGCGGCGCCGGACTCATCCTCCGCCTGGCGCAGCGCCGCCGCCAGCTCGCCGGTGACCCAGTTGGCGACCACCTTGGCCTCGACCCCGTCGGCGGCCGCGGCGACCCGTTCGAAGTAGGCGGCGGTGTCAGGGTCGGTCGCCAGCGTCGCCGCCACGTCGGCGGCCAGGCCAAGCTCGCTGACATAGCGCTCGATCCGCGCCGCCGGCAGCTCAGGCAGCGACTCGCGCGCCTCGCGCAGCATCTCCGCGCTCGGCGCCAGGGGCACCAGATCGGGCTCGGGGAAGTAGCGGTAGTCGTGCGCCTCCTCCTTCGAGCGCAGCGAGGTCAGGCTGCCGCTGGCCGGGTCGAAGTGCAGCGTCTCCTGCTCCACCCTCCCCCCCGCTTCTACCAGCTCGCGCTGGCGCGTCAGCTCGGCTTCGACCCCGCGCTGGAGGAAGCGGAAGCTGTTCATGTTCTTCAGCTCGGTCTTGGTCCCCAGCTCGCTGCTGCCGACCGGGCGCACCGAGACGTTGGCGTCGACCCGCAGGCTGCCCTCCTCCATGTTGACGTCGGAGACGCCGAGCTGGCGCACGGTCTCGCGCAGCAGCCGCGCCCACTCGGCGGCTTCGGCGGCGCCGCGCAGGTCGGGCTCGGTGACGATCTCGACCAGCGGCGTGCCGCCGCGGTTGAAGTCGACCAGGGAGGCGCCGGAGCCGTGGATCCGGCCCGACTCGCCGACGTGGATCATCTTCGCCGCGTCCTCCTCGAGGTGGGCGCGGTGGATGCGGATCTCGCCCAGCCGCCCGTTGCTGGCAAGCGGGATGTCGTACTGGCTGATCTGGTAGGCCTTGGGGTTGTCGGGGTAGAAGTAGTTCTTGCGGTGGAAGATCGAGCGCAGCGCCACCTCGCACCCGAGCGCGGCGGCGATCTGCAGGGCGTAGCGGATCGCCTGCTCGTTCGGCACCGGCAGCACCCCGGGGTGGGCGAGGCAGATCGGGCAGGTGTGGACGTTGGGCTCGTCGCCGAAGGAGAGCTCGCAGCCGCAGAACATCTTCGTCCGCGTCGCCAGCTGGACGTGGATCTCGAGCCCGATCACCGCCTCCAGCTCAGCCATCGCGGCCCTCCGGGCGCTCGTCGAAGCCGATCGCCCGCTCGAGCGCGTGGGCGGCGTCGAGCAGCTTCTGCTCGGCGAAGGCGGGGGCGGCGATCTGGAAGCCGACCGGCAGCCGCGGCCCGCCGCCCGCGGGCTCGGCGAGCCCGGCCGGGAGCGAGATCGCCGGGATGCCGGCCAGGCTCATCGGCACCGTGAAGTAGTCGTTGAGGTACATCGAGAGCGGGTCGTCGGTCTTCTCGCCGAGGCCGAAGGCGACCGAGGGCGAGGTCGGGGTGACGACGAAGTCGACCTCCGCGAAGGCGGCCCGAAAGTCCTCGGCGATCCGGGTCCGGACCTTCTGCGCCTGGCCGTAGTAGGCGTCGTAGTAGCCCGAGGAGAGGGCGTAGGTGCCGAGCATGATCCGCCGCTTGACCTCGGCCCCGAAACCCTCGGCGCGGGTCGTCTCGTACATCTCGAGCAGGTCGCCGGCGCTCTCGGCGCGGGTGCCGTAGCGGACGCCGTCGTAGCGGGCGAGGTTGGAGGAGGCCTCGGCCGGGGCGATCACGTAGTAGGCGGAGATGCCGTGCTCGGCGCTCGGCAGCGCCACCTCGGCGAGCTCGCCGCCGAGCCCCTCGATCCGCGCCAGGGTCGCCTCGAAGACCTCGCGCACGCCGGCGTCGAAGCCGGCCTCGGCCAGGTCCGACGGCACCGCGAAGCGCAGCCCGGAGAGGTCCTCGCGGTCGGGCAGCCGCAGGCCGCCGCCGAGGCCGACCGAGGTCGAGTCGAGGGGGTCCTTCCCCTGCAGAATCGCCAACAGCAGCGCCGCGTCGCTGACGTCGCGGGTCAGCGGCCCGCACTGGTCCAGCGAGGAGGCGAAGGCGATCATCCCGTAGCGCGAGATCGCGCCGTAGGTGGGCTTGAGGCCGACGATGCCGCAGAGCGCCGCCGGCTGGCGGATCGAGCCGCCGGTGTCGGTGCCCAGCGCCCACGGCGCCAGACCGGCGGCGACGGCGGCGGCCGAGCCGCCCGAGGAGCCGCCCGGCACCCGGCCGCGATCCCAGGGGTTGAGGACCGGCCCGTAGCCCGAGTTCTCGTTCGAGGACCCCATCGCGAACTCGTCCATGTTGGTCTTGCCGAGGACCGGCACTCCCGCCTCGAGCAGGCGCCGCACCGCGGTCGCCGTGTAGGGCGGGCGGTAGCCCTCGAGGATGCGCGAGCCGGCGGTGGTCGGCACCCCCTCGGTGCAGAAGATGTCCTTAACCGCGATCGGCGGCAGGCAGGTGCGGCCGACCTCGAGCGCCGCTGCCTCCTCTCCCCCCTCGTTGCGCCAGAGGTAGGCGTTGAGATCGTCCGCCGCCGCGGCCCCGGCCCAGGCGCCGGCGCACTCCGCGGCGGAGATCTCCCCCGCGCACATCGCCGCGTGGGCCCCGAGGGCCGTCAGCTCGAGGATCTCCGCCATCAGGCGTCGGCCTGCGGCGAGGGCACCCTGAAGGCGCCGTCGACCGGTTCCGGCGCCGAGGCGAGCGCCACATCCCGGGGCAGGCTCTGCCAGGGCACGTCGGCCCGCAGCACGTTCTCCAGCGCGACCACGTGCGAAGTCGGCTCGACCCCCTCCAGGTCCAGCTTCGAGATCCGGTCGACGTGCTCGAGGATCCCCGAAAGCTCCCCCGCCATCGTCTCGACCTCCTCCTCGGAGAGCCTCAGTCGCGCCAGCTTGGCCACGTAGAGCACCTGATCCCGGTCGATCATCCGGTGATTCTAGGCTGACTGGTCAACTTCGGAGAGGGAGGCGGGCAGGGGTGAAGCGTCTTGTACTTTTTTGGCGCTGCGGGCCTCGGGCGGCCGGCGACGATCCACAAAAAAGTTAAGCGGAACCCCTGCCCGCCTCCCTCTCCCCCTCTTGGCCAACCAGCCAGTTATTGTCCCGCCGATGCAGGGACCGCGCGCCGAGAGATTCGTCGTCCTCAGCCTCCGCCTGCTCGCGCTCAGCTTCGCCGTCGTCGGCCTGCTCTTCATCGCCGTCCCCAGCGGCGTCCTCGACACGATCTCCGACCTCGGCGAATGGTTCGGCAACAGCACCCGCGCCCCCCACACCCAGGAGGACCTCTGGCTGGCGCTCGGCTTCGCCTACATGGTGGTGATCACCGGCATCTGCCTCGTCGCCCAGGCCGACGTCGTCCGCTACCGGCCGCTGCTGCTGGTCCTCGCCGCCGGCAAGACCGCCTCCTCGCTCGCCTCGCTGGCCTTCTTCCTGATCGACGAACACGTCTTCATCTACCTGCTCAACTTCCTCGTCGACGGCTCGCTGACCCTGGTCGCGCTGGCGCTCTGGGCGCTGGCGGGCCGCGTCGGCCGCCCCGCCGACCCCGGTTGACAGCGCTCGCCAGGGCTCGCCGCCGCTGAGCAGCGCACGCTGAGCGCGATCTGCGCGGCGATGGCGCCGGGCATCGACGGCCTGCCCGCGGCCGAGCGCGACGTCGACGTCGCCGGGCCGGTCGCCGAGTTCCTCGGCTCGGTCTCCCCCCGCGTCCTACGCCGGCTCAAGCTCGGCCTGCGCGCCTTCGAGTGGCTGCCCTTCCCCTGGCGCTTCAGCCGCCTCGACCCAGCCGCGCGCGAGGACTTCCTCCAGCACCTGGAGGAATCGCGGTTCTCGCTCCACCACGACCTGCTGCTGATGGCGAAGCTGTTCTCGACCCTCGGCTACGCCGTCGCCCCGGCGGTGCAGGAGCGGATCGGCTTCGAGATCGGCTGCGCCCTCGCCGACGGCTCGCTGCCGCGGCCGGCCGGCTCGCTGGGCGAGACCGAGCCGCCGGGCGAGGGCGAGGAGTGCGACGTCGTCATCGTCGGCTCCGGCGCCGGCGGCGCCGTCGCGGCGGCCGAGCTGGCCGCGGCCGGGCTCGACGTGATCGTGCTCGAGGCCGGCGGCCACTACGACCGCGACAGCTACCCCGCCGACCAGCTCGAGGCGATCGCCGGGCTCTACCGCGACGGCGGCCTGACGATCGCCGCAGGCCGGCCGCCGATCCCGGTGCCGGTGGCGAAGGTGGTCGGCGGCACCACGGTGATCAACTCCGGCACCTGCTTCCGCGCCCCGGACGCCGTGCTCGAGGACTGGCGCGGCCGCTTCGGCATCCCCTGGGCGGGCCAGCTCGACGCCGACTACGCCGAGGCCGAGGCCACCCTGCAAGTGACCCAGCTCGACCCCGAGCGGATGGGCCGCAACGGCCAGCTGGCGATGGAGGGAGCGGCGGCGATCGGCGCCAGCGGCGCCCCGATCTTCCGCAACGCCGGCGACTGCGTCCAGTGCAGCTCCTGTCCCTTCGGCTGCGCGATCGACGCCAAGCGCGGCATGCACGTCAGCTACCTGCCGCGCGCGGTCGCCGCCGGCGCCCGGGTCCGGGCCGGGGTCGAGGTCGGGCGCGTGCTGGTCGAAGACGGGCGCGCGGTCGGCGTCCGCGGCACCGTCGCCGGGCCGGGCGGCCGCCGGCGCGCCTTCAGCGTCCGCGCCCGGCGGGCGACGATCGTCGCCGGCGGCGGCCTCGGCACGCCGGAGCTGCTGCAGCGCTCCGGCCTCGGCGGCAACCAGGTCGGCCGCAACCTCCACATCCACCCCGCCTGCTGGGTCGGCGCTCGCTACGGCGAGGAGGTGCGCGGCTGGGAAGGGGTGATGCAGAGCTTCTACATCGACCAGTGGGAGCCGCAGCGGATCCTGCTCGAGGCGACCTTCACCCCGCTCGCCTTCGGCGGCGCCTGGCTGCTCGGCGCCGGCCGCGCCCACCAGGAAGCGATGCTCGACTTCGGCCACGTCGGCTCGATCGGCGTCCACCTCTCCGACCAGTCCGCCGGCCGCGTCGGGCTCGGCGCCGAGGGCTCGATCCGGGCGAGCTACAGGCTGACCCACGAGGACGCGCGGCGGCTCGCCTTCGGGATCGCCCGCGCCGCCGAGGTCCACTTCGCCGCCGGGGCCAGCGAGGTCTATCCCAACATCGCCCGCGTCGGCACCCTACGGCCGGGCGATCTGGCGCGGTTCGAGGCGACCGACTTCAAGCCCTCGGAGCTGCGGCTCGAGGCCTTCCACCCGATGGGGACCGCGCGGATCTCGGCCGACCCGCGCCAGGGCGCCTGTGCTCCGGACGGGTCGCTGTACGGGACGCGGGACCTCTACGTCGCCGATGCCTCGCTGTTTCCGACTTCGGTGGGGGTGAATCCGATGATGACCGTGATCGCGTTTGCGAAGCAGGTGGCGCGAGGGGTGGCGGGTCGGGCCGGGGGTTTCGCTTAACTTTTTTGCGAGGACGCGGCCCTGGTGGGCCGCGTCCAGATAACGCAAAAAAGTACAAGACGCTTCACCCCCGGCCCGACCCGCCACCCCGGCCAACTACTCGACTCGGGTTGAGATGGTGAGGTCGAGGGCGAAGCGTCGCGCGGCTCAGCCAGCCGCGGGTGGCGGAGGGGGCGGTGCCGGGGGCTCGTTGCCCGCGGGCGGGGGCGGAGTCTGTGGCGGAGGTGGCGGGGGCGCCTGCTGGGGCGGGGGCGGTGGTGGCGGGGCCTGCTGCTGGGGCGGGGCGGGTGGGGATGGTGAGCCGGCGGGGGTGGCGCCGGAGAGGCGGTCGCCGACGTCGCCGAAGCTGGTGCCTTCTTCCTGCATCCCGCGGTAGCCGCCGTAGGCGATCCCGATCGCCGCCAGCAGGCCGAGGAAGATGCCGACGCTGGGACTGACGTCGATCGAGACGCCCGGGAAGCTGCCGACGCTCGGCGTGTCGATGATCCGGAACAGGATCAGCAGCACCGAGAGCCCGCCCAGCGCCGCGACCACGGCGTTGGCGGAGACCGGCGGCTCGAAGGTCGAGTCGGTCAGCCGCAGAGCCGCCACGCCAAGTGCCGCGACGACCGCGATCACGAGGATGATCGGGATGAATTCGAGCGCGTCCCAGGCGCTGCCGCCGGTGCTGGCGGAGGCGGTGAAGAGGCCGTTACCCCCCGAGACTTCGACACTGAACCAGTCGAGGAACATGAAGATGAAGAGCAGTACCGCCGAGATCCCGGCGA
Organism: uncultured Conexibacteraceae bacterium; assembly: GCA_964540905.1. GTDB lineage: Bacteria > Actinomycetota > Thermoleophilia > Solirubrobacterales > 70-9 > VAYN01. The sequence continues at coordinate 52,173 of CAZIOS010000015.1, forward strand.
CCTTCTCTCCCGTGTTCAGCTTGTCAACCTCCATCTGCATCCCTTTCCGTGGACTCGCTTGTGCGGACGATCCGACCCTACACCCGTTGGAAGGCGGAATTCCCGCATTGGACAGCCAAACTGGCTAATGCCGGTCGGGCAGGGCGCGACGGCGCGCGGCGGTCAGCGTGTTGACCAGCAGCATCGCGATCGTCATCGGCCCGACCCCGCCGGGGACCGGCGTGATCGCCGCCGCCAGCGCCGCCGCGGCGGCGTAGTCGACGTCGCCGCAGACGCCGTCCTCGAGCCGGTTCATGCCGACGTCGATCACGACCGCGCCCGGCTTGATCGCGGCGGCGCCAAGCAGGCGCGGCACCCCAACCGCGGCGACGAGGACGTCGGCGCGGCGGCAGGTCGCGTCGAGGTCGCGAGTGCGCGAGTGACAGACGGTGACGGTCGCGTCGGCGGCGAGCAGCAGCCGCGCCACCGGCACCCCGACCAGCTTCGAGCGGCCGACCACCACCGCCTCCGCTCCCTCCAGCTCGACCCCCTCGCGGCGCAGCAGCTCCATCACCCCGGCCGGCGTGCAGGGCACCAGGCCCGGGGTGCCGTGGGCGAGCAGGCCGGCGTTGAGCGGGGTCAGCCCGTCGACGTCCTTGCCGGGGTCGATCGCGGCGACGATCGCGTCGGGGTCGATCTGGTCGGGAACCGGCAGCTGCACGAGGATGCCGTCGACCTCTTCGTCGCGCCCCAGGGCCGCGACCAGCTCCAGCAGCTCGGCCTCGCTCGCCGTCGCCGCGAGGCCGTGGTGGACGGAGCCCATCCCCGCCTCCTCGCAGGCGCGGTGCTTGTTGCGGACGTAGATCTCCGAGGCCGGGTCGTCGCCGACGATCACCGTCGCCAGCGTCGGCACCCGGCCCGCCTCAGCGGCGTAGGCGGAGACTTCGCCGCGCACCCGCTCGCGCACCGTGGCGGCAACCGCTTTGCCGTCGATCGTCCGCGCCGCCACCCTCAGCGCCTCCGCACCGGCGCGTAGTCGGCCATCAGCTTGCGCTCGGAGCCATCGCCGGAGAAGCGGACGACGACCACGCCGCCGGGCTCGACCGCGGTCACCACGCCGTCGCCGAAGCTGGCGTGGACGACGTCGTCGCCGGTCTGCAGTTCCAGCGCCGGCCCCGGGTCGACCTGCTGGGCGGCGTCGGCGCCGGGGGGCGGCGCGTTCCAGCTCATGCCACCGCCGCTGGCGGCGACGGTCGAGTGGCGCTCGGTCAGCTCCGCCGGCAGCTCGTCGATGAAGCGCGAGGGCAGGTTGCGCTCGGCGCGGCCGAAGAGGCGCCGTTCGCGGGTCCAGGTCATGTAGAGACGCTGGCGGGCGCGGGTGATGCCGACATAGCAGAGCCGCCGCTCCTCCTCTTCGCCGCCCTCCTCGAGCGCCCGCATGTGCGGGAAGGCGCCGTCCTCGCAGCCGACGATGAAGACCGTGTCGTACTCGAGGCCCTTGGCGTTGTGCAGGGTCATCAGCGTCACCAGCTGCTCCTCGGCCTGGATCGAGTCCTGCTCGGTGTAGAGCGAGATCTGCTGCAGGAACTCCTCCAGCGGCGGCGTCTCGCTGTCCCCCTCGCGCTCGCGCTCGAGGTCGAACTCGGCGGCGACCCCGACCAGCTCTTCGAGGTTCTCCGCCCGGCCCTCGGCCTCGACCGTGCGCTCGGCGGCGAGCGCTTCCAGGTAGCCGCTCTCGCTCAGGACCGCCTCCAGCAGGGCGGCGACCGGCGCCGAGTCGGCCCGCGCCCGCAGTCCCTCCATCGTCTCGTAGAAGCGGGAGACGGCCTTGATCGCGGCGGCGCTCAGCCCCGGCACGTCCTCGGCCCGTTCCATCACCTCCCAGATCGTCAGCCCGGCGGTGTTCGCGTAGGCGGCAAGGCGGCCCTGGCTGGTGTTGCCGATCCCGCGCCGGGGCGAGTTGACGATGCGGGTGAAGGAGACCAGGTCGGCCGGGTTGACCAGCAGGCTGAGGTAGGCGACCGCGTCCTTGACCTCCATGCGGTCGTAGAACTTGGTGCCGCCGATCACCTGATAGGGGACCTCGAAGCGGACCAGGGTGTCCTCCAGCACCCGGCTCATCGCGTTCGTCCGGTAGAAGACGGCGACGCCGGAGCGCTCGACCCCGTGCTCCTCCCCCAGCCGCTCGATCTCGCCGGCGACCCAGCGCGCCTCCTCGTGCTCGTCGGCGAGCTCGGAGAGCTGCACCAGCTCTCCCCCCTCGACTTCGGTCCAGAGCTGCTTCGGCCGCCGTTCGCGGTTGCGCTCGACGACCGCGTTGGCGGCCGAGAGGATCGTCTGGGTCGAGCGGTAGTTCTGCTCGAGCTTGACCAGCTCCGCCTCGGGAAAGTCCCGCTCGAAGTCGAGGATGTTGCGGATGTCGGCGGATCGGAAGCTGTAGATCGACTGGTCCTCGTCGCCGACGACCATCAGGTTTCCGTGCTCTGAAGCCAGCAGCTGCAGCAGCCGGTACTGGGCGTGGTTGGTGTCCTGATACTCGTCGACCATGACCTGGCGGAAGGTGCGGCGCCAGCGTTCGCGCACGTCCTCGAATAGCTCCATCGCGTTGACGGTCCGCACCAGCAGATCGTCGAAGTCCATCGCGTTGGCCTCGAGCATCCGCTTCTCGTAGAGCGGGAAGGCCTCGGCGACGACCTCCTCGAAGACGCTGCCCTGCGTTTCGGCGTAGGCGTCGGCGTCGATCAGCTGGTTCTTGGCGCCGGAGATCTTCGAGCGGATCGCCCGCGGCGGGTAGCGCTTGGGGTCGACCCCGAGCTCGGCCAGGCAGCGTTTGAGCATCCGCAGCGAGTCCGACTCGTCGTAGATCGTGAAGCCGCGCGAGTAGCCGAGTCGCTCGGCGTCGGCGCGCAGCATCCGCGCGCAGGCCGAGTGGAAGGTGGTGACCCACATCGCCCGCACCGAGCGGCCGACCAGCTGGCCGACCCGCTCGCGCATCTCGGCCGCGGCCTTGTTGGTGAAGGTGATCGCGAGGATCTCGCCCGGGCGAGCGGCGCCGGTCGCCAGCAGGTAGGCGATCCGGTGGGTGAGGACGCGGGTCTTGCCGGAGCCGGCGCCGGCCAGGACCAGGAGCGGGCCGCCGCCGTAGACGACCGCCTCGCGCTGCGGCGGGTTGAGCCCCGCCAGCAGCCGCTCTACGCGGTCGGCACCGGCCTCGGTCGGCGCCGCCTCGGACCCGCCGGAGCCTTCCGGCGGGGTCTCGAACTCGGTCTGAAGCGCCACCCGCCGAGCATAGCCACGAGCTCGGCGGGCGGCCCCAGATTCAGCCTAGGAGCATTCTTCGGCGAGTTCTTCCAGTGGTTCGTTGGAACCGCTCAGCAACAGTTCTTCGACTTCTTCCTGGGACTCTTCTTCGATCCCTTCGACGATGCAGCTGGCGAGTTCCGGTTCGACTTCGCCGGATTCTTCGAGCTTTTCTCCGAGGGCTTCGGCCAGCTTCGCCTGGTCGAGCTTGGCGAACCCGGTGAGTTCGTTCAGCTTCCAGTTGCCTTCTTCCTTGACCAGGGCGATTTCCAGGGTCTGGCCGTTGAGGCTGCCGCCAGTGATCGCTGCTTCGGCGCTCGCTTCTTCGCCTTCGACTTCGACGTTGGAGACGGCGACCGATTCGGCGTTTTCTTCCGGCGCTTCTTCTTCGCACTGCTTCACCGCGGCCTTGCCACTTTCACGGGTGTTCTGTTCGACGAAGGCCTGGGTTTCGACTTCCGTGCACTTCGAGGGTTCGGTGCCAGTGGCGGCGGTTTCGATCGCTTCTTCAATTTCGCCTTCGTCGCCACCGCCGCTGCTGCCGCAGGCGGCGAGAGCCAGGGCCGAGATCAGCAACAGGCAGGGGAGCAGGAGATAACGCTTCTTCACGGCGTTCCTTTCTAGTTGGACGTGACTGAGGGTTGGCCGAGGGTTCGGGCTAGGAGCATTCCTTGGCTAGTTCTTCGAACCCTTCGGGGGAGCCGCTGAGGATCAGTTCTTCGATTTCGGACTGCGAGGATTCTTCGATCCCTTCGACGATGCAGGAACTGAGGCTTTCGCTGATTTCACCCGATTTCGTGAATTCCTTTTCGAAGGCTTCGGCCAGCTTCGCGGTGTCGAGCTTGGCGAACCCGGTGAGTTCGTTCAGCTTCCACTGCCCTTCTTCCTTGGTCAGGGCGACTTCCAGCGTCTGCCCATCGAAGGAGCCGCCGCTGATGGCGGCGTCGGCAGTCGCTTCTTCGCCTTCGACTTCGACTTCGGTCACTTCGACGGATTCGGCGTGGGTCTGCGGTTCGCCGGCTTCTTTTTCGCAGCGCTTGACGGCGGCCTGGCCGCTTTCCTGCGTGCTCTGTTCGAGGAAGCTCTGGGTGCCGAATTCGGTGCAGGCGGCGGGGTCGGTGCTGGTCGCGGACTTTTCGATCGCTTCTTCGATCTGGCTTTCGTCGCTGCTGCCGCTGCTGCCGCAGGCGGCCAGGGCCAGGGCTGAGATCAGCAGCAGGACTGGAAGGAGGAGATGGCGCTTGTTCACGGCGGTCCTTTCGAGACGCAAGACGGGACTGGGTCCCGGCAGGCTACTTCAGCCGCCGGCAGACGAGCGCCCGGTGCGCGGGCGGATCCCCGGCGCCTCGCCGCTCGGGCCCTGGTTGCCGTCGAGCTCGGCCAGCCGCCGCTCGAGCTCGGCGATCCGCTCCGAGAGCGCCTTGATCGCCTCGGCGATCGGGTCGGGCAGGTGGATCCAGTCGGCGTCGGGACCCTCGATCCGCTTGCCCTCGACCCGCACCGGGTGGCCGGGGTTGCCGACCACCGTCGCCCCCGACGGCACGTCCTCGACCACGACCGTGTTGGCGCCGACCTTGGCGCCGTCACCGACCGCGATCGGCCCCAGCAGCTTGGCGCCGGAGCCAACGGTGACGTTGTCGCCCAGGGTCGGGTGGCGCTTGCCGCGCTGGAAGCCGGTGCCGCCCAGGGTCACCCCCTGGTAGAGGGTCACCCGGCGGCCGATCCGGGCGGTCTCGCCGATCACCACCCCGGCCCCGTGGTCGATGAAGAACTCCTCGCCGATCTCGGCGGCGGGATGGATCTCGACCCCGGTCACGACCCTGCTGCCATAGGCGATCGCCCGCGGCAGCAGTGGCACCCGCGCTTCCAGCAGCGCGTGGGCGGCGCGGTGGGCGAGCAGCGCCTGCACCCCGGCCCAACTGGCGAGGATCTCGAAGCTCGACACCTTCTGCGCCGCGGGGTCGCGGTCGCGCGCCGCGGCGACGTCGGCGCGCACCTCCGAGACCACCCGCTTCCACCGGCTCATGGTGAGAAGAAGGGTAAGGACATGTAGCGCTCGCCCGAGTCGCAGACGATCGTCACCACCCGCTTCCCCGCCAGCTCGGGCCGCGCCGCCACCTCCAGCGCCGCCTTGATGTTGGCGCCGGCGGAGATCCCGGCGAGGATGCCCTCCTCGCGCGCCGCCAGCCGCGCCGTCTCCAGCGCGTCCTCGTCGGAGACGGCGACGATGTCGTCGATCACCGCCCGGTCGAGCACCTCGGGGACGAAGCCGGCGCCGATCCCCTGGATCTTGTGCGGGCCCGGCCTGCCGCCGGAGAGGACCGGCGAGCTGGCCGGCTCGACCGCGACCACCAGCGCCTCCGGCGCCCGCTCCTTCAGCATCCGGCCGACGCCGGTGATCGTGCCGCCGGTGCCGACGCCGGCGACGAAAGCGCCGACCTCGCCGTCGCAGTCGCGCCAGATCTCCTCCGCGGTGGTGCGGCGGTGGGCCTCGGCGTTGGCGGGGTTGGAGAACTGCATCGGCATGAACGCCCTGCGCTGCTCGCGGATCTCCTCGGCCAGCGCCACCGCCTCGTTCATCCCGCCCAGCGAGGGCGTCTCGCGAACCTCGGCGCCGTAGGCGCGCAGCAGCTTCGCCCGCTCGCGGCTCATCCCCTCCGGCAGGGTCAGGATCAGCTCGTAGCCGCGCGCCGCGCAGACCATCGCCAGGGCGATGCCGGTGTTGCCGCTGGTCGGCTCGACCACCACCGAGCGCCCCGGCTTGACCAGCCCCGCCTCCTCGGCGGCGTCGATCATCGCCACCCCGATCCGGTCCTTCACCGACCCGCCCGGATTGAAGTACTCGAGCTTGGCGCAGACCTGCCCCCCGAGCCCATCCGCGAGCCGGTCGAGCAGCACCATCGGCGTGTTCCCGACAACCGCCGAAGCCTCCGGCCCAACCCGCATCAGATCTGTCTTCCGTGGACGCCCTGCAAGGGCCTCACTCTAAGCGAGCGTTCGCCCCTAGTCCGATTCAGCACGACAAAAGACGAACGCACCGTCACAGAAGGAGCGCAACTAGATGAAGTACATCCCCGACCCAGACTCTTCCGCCTCGCGCCGCGCGACTTCGGCGATCGTCGTCTGGCCGAAGACCTTGCGCAGCGCCGTCACCCCCTCGGCCCAGATGCCGCCGGCCTCGTCGGCCTCCTGGCCGATCTTGCCGTCGAGCGCCTGCACGACCTCGAGCACGGTGATCTCTTCGGCCGGACGCGAGAGCGTATAGCCGCCGCGCATGCCGCGGTGGCTGGTCAGCAGGCCGGCCCGGCGCAGGGTCGAGAACAGCTGCTCGAGGAACTGCTCCGGGATCTCGCGGCGCTCGGCCAGCTCCTTGATCGGCACCGGGCGATCGCCGGAGCGGGCCAGCTCGGCGAGGGCGACAACCGCATAGCGCGACTTCGAGGTGATCGAGATCACGCTGCCTTTCTACCGCACCGCTCGCGGCTGGGCTAGGATCGGAATCGAAGGGGTCCTTGCCGGCAGACGGGCCCGAACCAGCAAACGAACGATCGGAAGCGGTCCTGAGCGAGCGTCCACACTGCCTTGTGATCGACGATCACCCGCTCGTCCGGCTCGGAGTCCGGCAGCTGCTCGAAGACGGCTTCGAGGTGCACGAGTCGCCGAGCCGCGAGGAGGCCCTCGACCTGGTCCGCGACATCGACGACTTCGACGTCGCGATCGTCGACATGCGCTGGCGCCGCAACGGCGCCGAGGCCTCGATCAGCGGCCAGGAGGCGATCCGGGCGCTGCACCGCTGCTCGCCGATGCTCGGCATCGTCGCCCACGGTGAGCGGCCCGAGCGCCACAACGCCACCGCCGCCCTGCAGGCCGGGGCGAGCGCCTACGTCGCCCGCACCGCCAGCGCCGCCGAGCTGCGCCGCGCCGTCGACGCCGCCGCCGCCCAGGAGAGCTTCGTCGACCCGGCGGTGCCGCCGAAAGGCAGCCGCGGCAAGCTGACCCGGCGCCAGCGCCAGATCCTGCAGCTGCTGGCCGACGGCGAGTCGACGACCGTCGCCGCGCGCGAACTCGACCTCAGCGAAGAGACCGTCAAGACCCACATCAAGACCGCCCTCGCCCGGCTCGGCGCCCGCAACCGCACGCACGCCGTCGCGATCGCCCTGCGCGAGTGCCTGATCGATTAGTCGCGGCGGGCTAGATCCAGCCGCGGTCGCGCGCGGTGAGAACCGCCTGGGCGCGGTCGACGGCGCCGATCTTGCCGTAGACGTTGTGCAGGTGGGTGCGGATGGTCGAGACCGAGAGCTGCATTTCGCCGGCGATCTGCTTGTAGACCATGCCCTCGGAGAGGTGGCGTAGGACGTCGAGCTCGCGGGCGGAGAGCGGACAGGGCTCGATGATCCGGGAGGCGTCGCGGTGCGCCAGCGGCAGCTCGTAGAGGAGGTCGCGCAGCGCCTCGGGGCCGAGGCCGCAGCGCTCGGCGCTGGCACGCAGGCGTTCGGGCGAGATCGACTCGCCCTGGGAGTAATGGGCGACCATGTCGGCGGTCGCGACCAGGGCCGCGAGGCCGTCGGCGTCCTCGGCGTGGTGGCGCTCGATCGCGACCGCGATCCGCTGCGGCAGGTTCCAGCGCCGGGCGAGCACGCCGCCGACCAGGGTGTGATCGATGCCGAGCTGCTCGCGTTCGTCGCGCAGCCGCTGCTCGGGCGTGCGCGAGGTCGCGTCGAAGTAGACCTTGTAGCCGGGGTGCAGGCGCGAGATCACGAGCCGGCCGATGTCGTGCAGCAGCGCCGCCACCGCCAGCTCATCGCGTTCGATCCAGCCGACCGTGCGGCCGATCTGGTCGGCGGTGCGCTGAGTGGCGAGGGCATGGACGCGGAAGCGCTCCGGTTTCAGCTCCCAACCGCCGTTTGACTCGAAGAAGTCGAAGCTGGGTGCGGTGCCGGCGATCGCCAGCACGCCGGAAGGCTTGAGCACGTCGATGGCCTCGGGGATTCCGCCGACCCCTCCGGCGGCGATACCGCTGCGGTTGGCGAAGCGCAGCACCGAGATCGCCAGGGAGACATCGGACTCGACCGCTTCGACCAGCTCGCCGATGCGGGCCGTCTCGGCGGTCGAGGCGGCGATCACCCGCTCCCGCGACTCGATCAGGATCGGGAAGCGCTCGACCGCCTCGAAGGCCTCCGCGAGTCGGCTGCCAGGCGCCGCTTGACTGCGGCTTCCCTTCGCCTTTGCAGGGAGATCCTTGGCGGCGACCTTGCCGTTGCTCTGCACCGTTGCTGCCTCCATTGGGACAACTCATCGGCAGCGGACGACGTTTGGTTTAGCCGAAAGTACTTCAGTGGTGAAATCTAGTGCTAGATCATTCGTCCAATGAGGCATCCAGAAGGCGTTTGGCGGCGGCTTCGATCCGCGATACCGCCTCCGCCCGGCCCAGTGCCGCCAGCGACTCGAAGATGCCGGGAGAGACCGAGCTGCCGGTGATCGCGACGCGGATCGGCTGGTAGAGCTTGCCCGGCTTGACCTCGAAACGCCCGAGCAGCGGCGCCAGTGCCGCCTCGATCGGCTCCGGCTCGAAAGGGTCCACCGCCGCCAGCGCCCCGGCAACCGCTTCCAGCATCGGGCCGGCCTCCCCCTTCATCACCTTCGCCCAAGCCTGCTCGTCGCTGACCGGCGGCTCGAAGAGGAAGCGGATCAGCGGCCAGACCTCGGCCAGCGTCTGCGCTTTCTCCTGGGCGATCGCGCAGGCGCCGCGCAGGCGCTCGTCGGGCTCGCGGCCGAGGTGGCGGGCGACGGCGGCGGTGTACTCGTCGAGCGGCAGCTCGCGCATGAAGCGGCCGTTCAGCCAGCGCAGCTTCTTCTCGTCGAAGATCGCCGCGGCTTTGCCGACGTCGGCGACCCGGAAGCGCCTGACCAGCTCCTCGCTCGACATCAGCGTCGTGCCGTCGTCGGTGCCCCAGCCCAGCAGCGCCAGGTAGTTGCGGACCGCCGCCGGCAGGTAGCCGGCCTCGCGCAGCTCCTGCACCGAGGCGGCGCCGTGGCGCTTGGAGAGCTTCTTGCCGTCGGGGCCGTGCAGCAGCGGCAGGTGGGCGTAGCGCGGCGGCGGCTGCCCGAGGGCGGCCAGGACCAGCAGCTGCTTCGGCGTGTTGGAGAGGTGGTCGTCGCCGCGGACGACGTCGGTGATCCCCATCTCGGCGTCGTCGACCGCGACCGCGAAGTTGTAGAGGACGGAGCCGTCGCCGCGGGCGATCACGAAGTCGTCGTAGCTGGCGTTGGGGAAGGCGACGGGGCCGCGGATCAGGTCCTCGACCACGGTCTCCCCCGCGTCGGGCACGCGCAGCCGCACCGCGGCGCCCGGCTCCTCGGTCGGGGTGCCGCGGTAGCCGCGGCCGGCGCTGTGCTCGGCCTTCCAGGCCTCGACGTCCTTGGCGGTGGCGGCGTCGCGGTAGGCGGCGCCGGACTCCAGCAGCCGCTCCAGCGCCTCGGCGTGCTGCTCCGCCCGCCCCGCCTGGGAGATCGGCCCCTCGTCCCAGTCGAGCTCGAGCCAGCGCAGCGCGTCGAGGATCTGCTCGACGTTCTCGGCGGTCGAGCGCTCGCGATCGGTGTCCTCGATCCGCAGCACCAGCTCGCCGCCCTCGTGGCGGGCGCCGAGCCAGTTGTACAGTGCCGTCCTCGCTCCGCCGATGTGCAGCGCACCGGTCGGCGAGGGGGCAAATCTCAAACGGAGGTTTTCGTCAGCCATGTTGATCGGAGCGCACGTATCCACCGCCGGGGGACTCGACAAGGCGATCGAGCGCGGCGCGGAGCGCGGTTGCGAATCTATCCAGATCTTCAACCAGAGCCCCCGCATGTGGCGGCCGACCAAATACGGGGAGGAGGACTTCGCCGCCTTCGGGGAGGCGATGGCGGCGGCGTCGGTGGAAGCGGTGGTGATCCACGCCGTCTACCTGATCAACTGCGCCAGCAAGGACAGAGAGCTGCGGGCGAAGTCGCAGGCCTCGCTCGCCCATGCGCTGCGGACCGGCGACGCGATCGGCGCCGCCGGCGTCGTCCTCCACCCGGGCGCCCAGAAAGGCGAGCCCCTCGGCCCCTCGATCAAACGCGCCGCGAAGACGATCGCGGCGGCGCTCAAAGACAGCGACCGCTGCCCGCTGCTGCTCGAGCAGACCGCCGGCCACAAAGGCCTGCTCGGGCGCGACTTCGACCAGACCGCGGAACTGATCGAGGGCGCCGGCGGCGGCGCCCGCCTCGGCCTCTGCCTCGACTCCTGCCACATGTTCGTGCAGGGCTACGACATCACCGACGCGGCCCACCTCGCCGCCGTCCTCGACGAAGCCGACGCCAAGGTCGGCCTCGACCGCCTCGGCTGCGTCCACGTCAACGACGCCGCCGCCCCACTCGGCTCCTGTCGCGACCGCCACGCCAACATCGGCAAAGGGGAGATGGGCAAGCGCGGCCTGGCGGCGTTCCTCTCCGAGCCGAGGTTCGAGGGGCTGCCGGCGACGCTGGAGACGCCGGGGCCCGACAAGAAAGGGTCGGATAGGAAGGAAGTGCAGCTGGCGAAGAGGTTGCGGCGCGAGGGGCTGAAGCGGCGCGGGAAGTAGGGGTTCGGGGGGTTATGCGGGGAGGGATGCCGACCTCCTTCGGCGGAATTCAGTCGCACGCGCTTCGCG
>CAZIOS010000016.1:0-58937 GCA_964540905.1 uncultured Conexibacteraceae bacterium
AGGGCGAGAGCACGCAGAGGCGCCAGTCGCCGATCTCGTCGCGGAAGCGCTCGACCACGATCGTCTGATCGGAGGGGACGACGCGGGTCGCCTGCTGCTGCTCGCGCAGGTAGGTGACGAGGTTGTTGGCGGCGCGCGGATCGAGGTCGTACTCAGCGGCCAGCTCGGCCGGCTCGCGGTTCACGGCCTCGCGGGCGAAGGCGCCGATCGCCCGCCCCAGCTCGGCCGGGCGGCCGATCCCGTCGCCCTTCCAGAACGGCACCGCGCCGGGGGCGCCGGGGGCCGGGGTGACGATCACCCGGTCGCGGGTGATTTCCTCGATTCGCCAGGTGGTCGCGCCGAGCAGGAAGGTCTGGCCGGGGCGGGCCTCGTAGACCATCTCCTCGTCGAGCTCGCCGACCCGGCGCCCGTCCGGCAGGTGGACGCCGTAGAGGCCGCGGTCGGGGATCGTGCCGGCGTTGGTGACGACCAGCTGGCGCGAGCCTTTGCGGCCGTGGATCGTGCCGCCGGTGCGGTCCCAGACGATCCGCGGCCGCAGCTCGGCGAAGCGGTCGGAGGGGTAGCGCCCGTCGAGCATGTCGAGGACGTTCTCGAGCTGCTCGCGGGAGAGCTCGTGGAAGGGCTCGGTGGCGGTGACCAGGCGCTCGACCTCGTCGACCTCCCACTCGTCCAGCGCCGCCATCGAGACCAGGTGCTGGGCGAGCACGTCGAGCGGGTTCTGCGGGATCGTCGTCTCCTCGATCTCGCCTTCGCGCATGCGCCGGGCGACCACCGCGCACTCGAGCAGGTCGCCGCGGAATTTGGGGAAGATCCGGCCTTTCGAGACCTCGCCGAGACCGTGGCCGGCGCGGCCGATCCGCTGCAGCCCCCTGGTCACCGACTTCGGCGACTCGACCTGGATCACCAGATCGACCGCCCCCATGTCGATGCCCAGCTCCAGCGAGCTGGTCGCCACCAGGCACGGCAGCTCCCCCGACTTCAGCATCTCCTCCACCAGGGTGCGCTCCTCATGGGACAGGGAGCCGTGGTGGGCGCGGGCGATCTCGACGGCTGGGGCGGAGGACTCGTCGGCGTGACCCCCATGCTCCGTGGCTGGAAGCTCCTGTTCTCCTTCGCCGTTGGCGAGCTCGCTGAGGCGCTTCGCCAGGCGCTCGGAGGCACGGCGGTTGTTGACGAAGATGATGGTCGAGTTGTGTTCCTGGACGAGCTCCAGGAGCTTGGGGTAGATGGCCGGCCAGATCGAGCGGACGTGGGCGGAGGGCTCGATTTCGGTCGGCGGCAGACCGTCCTCGCTCGGATATGCCGGCGCCCCCGGATCCGCCATGTCCTCCACCGGCACCACGATCTCCAGATCGAGCTCCTTCGTCCGCCCCGCATCGACGATCCGGCACTGTCTCTTGGGACCCACCAGGAACTGGGCGATCCTCTCGAGGGGCCTCTGCGTCGCCGACAACCCAATCCGCTGGATGCCCGGCCGCTCACCGCCCCCGTCTGAGCCATCTCGTGAGAGGTCCTCCGCCCCTCCCGCGGGTGGCGCCGTAGGGGGGCCCACCCCCGAGGACGCTTTAGCGACCGCAGGGGGTGGGGGGTCCCCTGCGGCGACAGGACCCGCGGGCCGGGGCGCCCGGTCCCTCGCCAGATGGTCGAGCCGCTCGAGAGTCAGCGCCAGGTGCGCCCCCCGCTTGGTCTGCGCCACCGCATGGATCTCGTCGACGATCACCGCCTCGGTCGTGGCGAGGATCTCGCGCACGTTGGAGGAGAGCATCAGGTAGAGCGACTCCGGCGTAGTGATGAGGATGTCGGGCGGATGTTTGTGCATCGCCCGCCGCTCGGACTGCGGCGTGTCGCCGGTCCGCAACCCGACCGCGATCTCGGCGCCGATCCCCCGCAGCGGCGCCCGCAGGTTGCGCTCGATGTCGTAGGAGAGCGCCTTCAGCGGCGAAACGTAGACGAGGCGGACGCCGCTGCCGAGGCGCTCGGGCTCACGGGCGAGCCGGTCGATCCCCCAGAGGAAGCTGGCCAGGGTCTTGCCGGAGCCGGTGGGGGCGCAGATCAGCGCGTTGTCGCCGCCGGAGATCGCCTCCCATCCCCCCGCCTGGGCCGGCGTCGGCGCCGCGAAGGAGGCCTCGAACCAGCGCCTGACGGGAGCGCTGAAGGGGGCCAGCGGATCGGATCCGGTGCTCGCTTTCGCCTCGGTGCTCAACCCACCGATCTTACGCGGCGGCTGTTACGGGGTGCCGCCGGCGAACTTCACGTATTCGTACCAGGACTTCTTCGGCTGGAAGCCGCTGGCGAAGAGCCCCGAGCCGTTGCAGAAGTTGCAGACGCCGGCGTAGTCGTCGACCGAGAACCAGTAGACGGCCTGGATATTCCACTTGCGCTGCTTGCTCCTCAACAGCGAGAAGGCCCCGGCGAGCTGGGCCGCCTGCCCGTTGACGCCTTTGGCAAGGCTGTTGCCGGCGCTCCTACCCTCGGAGCTCCAGCCCATCTCGGTGATCCAGAGGCCCTTGCCGGAGTCGTGGTTCTTGCTCAGGACCGCGCGGAATTCTTCGATGTCCGGCGTCAGTTCCTGGTACTTGGAGGTGTACGGATGCAGGGCGACACCGTTGAAATCGGCCTTGATGCCCGGCGTCCGCTGGTACATCTGTTCGAGGAAGTCGGCGGCGAAGTAGGCCCGAGGGGGTTTGAAGTTCTTGAGCGCTTCGCTCGGCCTGGCGAACATCCCCCCGAGCAGGCTCTTCGAGCCCGAGTCGGCGTTATTCAGAGCCGCCGAGGAGATCTTGACCAGCTTGCCGTATTCGGCCGGGTTGGGCTTGGCCACGAAGTACTTGAAGTTCTCCTCGTTCCAAATCTGCCAGACCCGCAGCGGGCGCCTTGGGATCGTGGGGTTTTCAGCCCAGAAGCTACCGCTGGGGCCGTAGCGGGCCACGGCAGCGGTGATGAAGGCGACCCAGCCAGTTCGACCGAGCCCGCTCACCGGCAGATGCGCAGGTGCTTTGACGCTGTGACCAGACCCCGCAACCCATACCGCGGGCACGGCCCAGTTGGGGGCGCCAGCGAGGAAGGGGAGCAGGTTGATCCCAGCGCGGGAGGCGTTCCCGACCTCTTCATCGAGCCCCGACCAGTTGAAGCCGCCCCCCCTGGTCGGCTGCACCGTGCTCCAGACGAACGGGATGCGCTCGCTCCTAACCCCGCCCCGCTGCAGCCGTTGGAGCTGTTCAAGGGTGGGAGCCGCCTGCGGCACCACCCCCCAGAAATTCGCCGGCAACGCCTGCGCCAGCGACGCCGTGGCGCCAATCGCCGCCAGCGCCACCGCCAGTGACGCTGCCCAGGCACGCAGTCTCCAACTCAACCGCAGACTCCCTCTCGACACGATTTAGCTGCTCGCCTTGGGCGAGACAGTGGAACCCGGATCCTCCTGGCCCTCATCGCCTTCGCCTTGGCGACGCTGGCGCATCACGACGACGCCGACCGAGATCGCGGCGAGGATGACGATGGCGATAATGATCGGCACCAAGGGAGATGAGCCACCACCGCCCTGATTCGCGTTCACCGCCGGCGGCGTCGAGGAAGATCCCTGATTCCCGCCCTGCGCGATCGTGGTCTTGGTCGAGCCGTTGCCTGAGCCGCCCTGGCCACCACCGCCACCATTGCCCGTGCTTGGATTGTTGGGCCCTGACCCCCCAGCATGCGAATGCTTCTTGGACTCGGACGAACCGCCGGAACCGGGCTGCGTCGAAGAGCCGCTGTGCGGTGACGACGCCTTCGCCTGCGGGTTGCTGGAATGCGTGGGCGTGCCCGAGCCGCCGGTGATGGTGGGGACAGCCGTTTCATACTGATATCCGCTCGAGTCCGCCTGAGCCAGAACCGGAAAGCAAGCCAATGCCAGCAGAGCAAGCACTGACAGAAGCGAGAAGAAGGATCGGGCCGAGCCGGGGATCTGGGGGCGAGGGGTCTCAAGCATGGCGCGAAAGGTTAGAGGAATCAGCGGCGTTGATCGCTCCACTCGCCCTGATCGTCGGCGTGGCCCTGGCTGGAGGCGGCTTCGATCTGAGCTCTCGTCATGTCGCGGGGCTGGTCGTCTGGCTGGTCGTCGCGGGCATGTTGGCGCTGGGCATGGCTGGTCGAGCCGCGATCGGTCGCCCCTTCTATTGGGCGATAGGACTGATTGGGGGTCTGGCGCTTTTATCTGCAATCTCATCTCTCTGGTCCGGGTCGATTGAGCTGAGCGTGATCGAGGCCGACCGGGTTCTGGTCTACCTAGGTCTCTTCCTTGCCGCATTCCTGATCGCCCAAACCGACCAAAGGCGCCAACGTTTCGCTGAAGGCATCGCAATATCTCTGCTGCTGGTCGCTTTGCTCGGTCTCGCCAGCCGCCTGGCGCCCCATGTGCTCTCGGTCGGAGAGTCACTCGGCAGCGGCCCGAGGCTGCGCTACCCGCTTGGCTACTGGAACGCGAACGGGGTCACCTTCGGGATCGCGGCGGTCTTGCTGCTGTGGATGAGTCAGCGCTCACTGTCAGCGAGCCTGCGCTGGCTCGCCGCCGCCTCGCTGCCGGCGGTGCTGCTGGCGCTCTACTTCACCTACTCGCGCGGTGGCCTGCTGGCTCTAGCGGTCGCCTGCGGTTGCCTCCTGGCGCTCTCCCACGACCGCCTCTGGCTGCTGGCGACGCTGGCGATCGGCGCCCTGGCGGCGGTGCCGGCGGTGCTCGCCGTCCAGGCCCGCCACAGCCTCGCCAAGAACGTCGCCAACCAGGCCGCCGTCGAACAGGGCGTGACCGTGCTGCTTCTGCTCGGCGCCGGGATCGCACTGGCCCTGCTGCTCTTCGCCGGCCTGCGCCGGCTCGAGGCCAGGGGCGGAGAGCTGACCGGGCGCGCCGTCGAGCTCTCGCGCCGCCCGTCCACCCTGAGATCGATCGCGCTGGTCGGGGCGGTGCTGGCGATCGGGGTGGCGATCGCGGTCGGCGGGCGCGCCTGGCACCAGTTCTCGAGCTCCGACATCCAGTTCCCGAGCAATCCCGAGCAGCACTTTGGCCAGCTTTCCGGTGCCGGGCGCCACGACTTCTTCCGCGTCGCGATCGACGCCTTCCGGGAAAAGCCCCTGCTCGGCCACGGCGCCGGCACCTACCAGTTCTCCTGGGACCAACTGCGCTCGATCCCCGTCGTCGTCCACGACGCGCACTCGCTCTACCTGCAGTCGTTCGCGGAGCTGGGCGTCGTCGGCGGGCTGCTCGTGCTCGGCCTAGTCGGGCTGCTGCTCTGGACCGGCTTTGCGGCCTGGCGGGCGGCCGCAGGAGCGCAGCGCGAACTCTACGCGGCGCTGCTCGCCGCCGCGCTGGCCTTCGCCGTCGCCGCCGCGATCGACTGGTTCTGGGAGATCGCCGCGATGGGAGCGATCTTCTTCCTCGCCAGCGGCGTCCTCGTGGCCGCTCGCTGTGACCAGCTCCTCCGCGCTCGCCAAGCGACCGAGGGGGCACCCGAGGAGCGGCACTTCGGGCTCGCGGTCGGCGGGCTCGCGGTTGCCTGGATCACCGCTCTGGCGTTAATCGGACCGCTGCTGGTTGACCACGAGATCAAGTCCAGCCAATCGGCGGCCGCCGCCGGCAACATCGCCGGCGCGGTCGAACATGCCGACACGGCGCGCTCGATCGAGCCCTGGGCCGCCTCCCCCTACGTCCAGCTCGGCCTACTGGCCCAGTTCCAGGGCGAATACGAAACCGCTGCCGGTCGTCTCAGCCAGGCGATCCACCGCGAGGATCGCAACTGGCTCCTCTACTACCTACGAGCCAAGATCGAGCACGAAGCGGGGGATGCCGAAGCCGCCGCTGCCGACAGGCGGCGCGCCGAGCAGCTCAATCCACTCGAAAAGTGCCTGCGAGAAGGGTGGGAAGGCTGCGGATGAATCGTATTTCCGACGCCCAGAAGACAGCGCCGGCGCCGGGCGGCGGCGCCCCGGCGCCATCCAGCCGCCTCGGGCTGAGCGGGCCGAGTGGCTCCCGCCGCCGCGGGGCGATGCTGCGGCGGCTGCTCGCCTGCGGCGACTGGATCGCCCTCTTCGGCGCCCTCTGCCTGGCCACCGCGACGACCTCGACCACCGAAGTCGCGACGCTCTTCTGGGCCGTTCTCTTCAGTCCGGTCTGGATCCTGGTGGTCAAGCTCCATGGCCTCTACGACAAAGACCACCGCCGAATCCGCCACAGCACGCTCGACGAGCTGCCCTCCCTGGTTTCGGCCAGCGTGATCGGCACGCTCGCCCTCGACGGGCTGCTGGCGCTGAGCCCGGTCGGTCCGCTCTCCCCCACCAGCGCGATCCTGGTCGGGGTCGTGACGCTGGCCGGCAGCTTCATCCTGCGCGGTGTCCTGCGCTTCTTCTGGCACCGGCTGACGCCGGTCGCGGCCGGGGTCGTGGTCGGCCCCCCGACCGCGGTCGACATCGTCGCAAGGCGGGTCTCGACCCACCCGGAGACGCGTCTGGCGCTGGTCGGATACCTCTCGCCACAGAGCGAGGCGAGGTCGGTGGAGCTACCCTGGCTGGGCTCGCCCGCCGAGATCTCCAGGGTCGCCCGGGAGCACAACGTCGAGCGCGTGGTCGTGACCGAACAGGAGATGGACAAGATCGCCGCCGAGCGGCTGATCGAGGAGTGCAAGGCCGAGGGCCTGGCGCTGACCTTCCTGCCCCAGCACTACGGGTTGCTCGGCCCCGGGATCGAGCTCAACCGGCTGGCCGAGCTGCCGGTGCTCGACTTCCGCTTCAGCGACCCGCCGCGGACGACGGTGGCGATGAAGCGGGGCATGGACGTCGTCGTCTCCGGGCTGCTGCTGGCGCTGCTCTCGCCGCTGCTGGCGGCGGTCGCGGTCGCGATCCTGCTCGACTCCGGGCGGCCCGTCCTCTTCCGCCAGCGCCGCGCCGGCCGCGACGGGGCGCCGTTCACGATGCGCAAGTTCCGCACCATGGTCCCCGACGCCGAGGAGCGGCTGGGCGAGCTGGTCGACCTCGAGCAGCTCTCCGAGCCCGCCTTCAAGATCGCCGACGACCCCCGGGTGACCCGTATCGGCCGCTTCCTGCGCCGGACCAGCATCGACGAGCTGCCGCAGCTGACCAACGTCCTCGGCGGCGCGATGTCGCTGGTCGGGCCGCGGCCGGAGGAGGAGAGCGTCGTCGCCCTCTACGACGAGCGCCAGCGCGGCCGGCTGGCGATCAAGCCGGGCCTGACCGGGCCGATGCAGGTCTACGGCCGCGCCGACCTCACCTTCGAGGAGCGGCTGGCGATGGAGCGCGACTACCTCGACAACCTCTCGCTGCTGACCGACCTGGCGATCCTGCTGCGGACGCCGGGCGCGGTGATTCGCGGCGAGGGCTCCTAGCCGCACCGGATGCCCGCCCCCGAGCTCGAGGTCGCGATCGTCAGCCACGGCGCCGAGGGGCTGCTGCGGCGTTGCCTGGCCTCGCTGCGGGCGCAGCCGCCGGCGAGCGCGGCGATGCGGGTGACGGTGGTCGACAGCGGCAGCCCCGACGGGACCCCGGAGATGGTCGCGCGCGAGTTCCCCGAGGTGCGGCTGCTGCGCCAGGGCAACATCGGCTTCTCCGCCGCCAACAACCTGGTCCTGCGCGAGAGCGAGGCCGCGGCGGTGCTGCTGCTGAACCCCGACACCGAGGTCTACGCCGGCACCCTCGACGCCGCCCTGGCGCGGCTGCGCTCGGAGCCGCGGATCGGCATGGTCGGCTGCAAGCTGGTGACCGAGTCCGGCGCCCTCGACCACGCCTGCAAGCGCTCCTTCCCGACCCCGCTCGGTGCCCTCGCCCACTTCACCGGCGTCGGCCGCGGCGAGGGTGCCGGCGCCCTCGGCCAGTACCGGGCCACCCACCTCGGCGACGACGATGCGGGCGAGGTCGACGCGGTCAACGGCGCCTTCATGCTCTGCCGCGCCGAGGCGGTGCGCGAGGTCGGCCTGCTCGACGAGGGCTACTGGCTCTACATGGAGGACCTCGACTGGTGCCACCGCTTCTGGGACGCCGGCTGGAAGGTCTTCTACGAGCCCGCCGGCGTCGCCCTCCACGTCAAGGGCGGCTCCAGCGCCGGCCGCCGGGCGCCGCGCCAGGAGATCGCCTTCCACCGCGGCATGGGCCGCTTCTACCGCCGCTTCGACGCCCCCGAGCACGGCCCCCTCGTCAACGCCGCGGTCTACGCCGGGATCGGCGCCAAGCTGGCGACGAGCCTGGCGATCACCGGTGCCCACGCCCTCCCTGAAGCATTGCTGGGGTCATAGCAACAGCAATCGTTCACGGCCGCCTCGGCCCGCCGACCTCAGAAGGGAAGGGTCTCGGCGATCTCGGCAAGGCGCGGCGCGGTCTTGTCGCGCTCGCTCAGCAGCGGCTCCTCGACCTGCCACTCGACCCCGACGTCGGGGTCGTCCCAGGCGATGCCGGTCTCGGTCTCCGCGTCGTAGAGGCTGGAGACGAGGTACGCGACGTCGGCGACGTCGCTCAGCACGGCGAAGCCGTGGCCGAAGCCGACCGGGACGTAGAGCTGGCGGTGGCGCTCGTCGTCGAGCAGGTGCGCCTCCCACTCCCCGTAGGTCGGAGAGCCGCGGCGCAGGTCGACGGCGACGTCGAGGATCGCGCCGCGGGCGCAGCGGACCAGCTTCGCCTGGCCCGGCGCGGTCTGGAAGTGGATCCCGCGCAGGGTCCCCCTGACCGAGCGCGAGTGGTTGTGCTGGACGAACTCGGCGTCGACCCCGAGCTCGGCCCAGGCGTCGCGTCGGAAGCTCTCGACCATGAAGCCGCGGGCGTCGCCGTGCACCTGCGGCTCCAGCAGGACCAGCCCCTCCAGCTTCGTCGGCAGCGCCTCCGGCATCAGCCCAGCGCCCGACCGTACTGCTTCTCGTAGTACGCGCGGTACTCGCCGGAGCGGATCGGCCCCCACCACTCCTCGTTGTCGCGGTACCAGGCGACGGTCTTCTCCAGCCCCTCGGCGAAGTGGACCTGGGCCTCCCAGCCGAGCTCCTGCTTCAGCTTCGCCGAAGAGAGGGAGTAGCGGCGGTCGTGGCCGGGGCGGTCCTGGACGTACTCGATCAGCGACTCGTCGCCCCCGGTCAGCTCGATCACCCGCTTCACCACCTCGATGTTCTCGCACTCGTCGGGGCCGCCGACGTTGTAGGCCTCGCCGGCCCGGCCCTTCAGCAGCACCGCGTGGATGCCGCGGCAGAAGTCCTCGACGTAGAGCCAGTTGCGGACCTGGCGGCCGTCGCCGTAGACCGGCAGGCTGTCGCCGTGCAGGGCGTTGAGGGTGATCAGCGGGATCAGCTTCTCCGGGTACTGGCGCGGGCCGTAGTTGTTGGAGCCGCGGACGATCGAGGCCTCGATGCCGTAGGTGTGGACGTGGGCGGAGACCAGCAGGTCGCCGGCGGCCTTGGTCGCCGAGTAGGGCGAGGAGGGGTCGAGCGGCGAGGTCTCGGTGAAGGAGCCGGAGTCGATCGAGCCGTAGACCTCGTCGGTGGAGACCTGCAGATAACGGTCGATGCCGAGCTCGCGGGCGGCGTCGAGCAGCGTCCCGGTGCCGATCACGTGGGTGCGGGCGAAGGCGTCCTGGTCGTCGATCGAGCGGTCGACGTGGGACTCGGCGGCGAAGTTGACGACGGCGTCGACCCCCGCCATCGCCTCGCGCACGATCGCCGGGTCCTCGATCGCGCCGACGATCAGCTCCACCCCATCTGGCAGGTTCTCCCGCCGGCCGGCGTAGGTGAGCTTGTCGAGGACGACGACGTCGTGCTCGGCGCCGGCGATCCGGACGTAGGTGGAACCGATGAAACCGGCGGCGCCGGTGACGAGCAGCTTCATGGAGTCTCCTTCTCCGCTTGTCGTTGGGCGAGGTAGCCGGCCAGCCCGTCCTGCCAGGAGGGCAGCCGGATCGCGTGCTGGCGCTGGCTGGCCAGGGCAGAGTAGGGCGGGCGGGGGGCCGGGCGGCCGAGCATCTCGGTCGTCCCCGAGAGCACCTTGCACTCGACCTTGGCCTGCTCGAAGATCTCGCGCGCGAACTCATACCAGGAGCATTTGCCGGCGGCGGCCATGTGGTGGATCCCGAACTCGATCCCCTCGATCAGGCGGACGACGCCGTAGGCGAGGTGCCAGGTGTAGGTCGGCGAGCCGACCTGGTCGCGGACGACCAGGACCTCGTTCTGGGTCGCGGCGAGGCGCAGCATCGTCTCGACGAAGTTGCCGCCGCCGATCCCGAACAGCCCGGCGGAGCGGACGATGAAGTGGCGCTTGTTGGCCGCCGCCGTCGCCTCCTCCCCGGCCAGCTTGGTGCGGCCGTAGGCGGAGAGCGGCGCCGGCTGGTCGCTCTCGACGTAGGGGCTGCCCTTGGCGCCGTCGAAGACGTAGTCGGTGGAGATGCAGACGACGCTGGCGCCGACCGCGGCGGCGGCCGCGGCGAGGTTGCCGGCGCCGGTCCCGTTGACCGCGAAGGCCGCGTCCTCGGCCTCCTCGGCGCCGTCGACGTCGGTCCAGGCGGCGCAGTTGATGACCACGTCGGGGCGCTCGAGGTCGAGCTTGCGGGCGAGCGCCTCGGGGTCGGTGACGTCGAGCTCGGCGCGGCCGAAGCCGACCACGTCGTGGCCGGCGTTGCCGGCGGCGAGCATCACGTCGCGGCCCAGCATCCCGGCGGCGCCTGCCACCAACAGCTTCATCAGACGATTTCGATCTCGCAGTTGTCGCCGACCAGCAGCCGCAGGGTCTTCGGCATGCCGTCGCTGCGGGTCAGCTTGACGTTGCGGCCGAGCAGGCTGGCCTCCATCCGGGTGCCGAGGTCCTCGACCACGGAGTCGGCGAGCACGATCGAGTGCTCGACCTCGGAGCGGCGCACGTGGACGCCCTCGCCGATCGAGGTGTAGGGGCCGATGTAGGCGTCCTCGATGCGGGCGCCGGCGCCGATCACGGCGGGTCCGCGGACGACCGAGCCGGCCACGGTCGCGCCCTTCTCGACCACGACCCGGCCCTCGACCTTGGAGTCGTCGACCTCGCCGTCGATCCGCGTCTCCAGCTCCTCCAGCACCAGCCGGTTGGCCTCGAGCATGTCGGCGAGCTGGCCGGTGTCCTTCCACCAGCCGCGCACGACCTCGGACTGGACCCGCTGGCCGTCGTCGATCAGCTTCTGGATCGCCTCGGTGATCTCGAGCTCGCCGCGCCAGGAGGGCTCGAGGCTGCGGGCGGCGTCGAAGATCGTCGGGCTGAAGAGGTAGACGCCGACCAGGGCCAGGTTCGAGGGCGGATCTTTGGGCTTCTCGACCAGGCGCACGATGCCGCCCTCGCCGTCGAGCTCGGCGACGCCGTAGGACTGGGGATCGTCGACCGGGGTCAGCAGGATCAGCGCCTGCGGCTGCTCGGCGCGGAAGGTCGCGACCAGCCCGCGCAAACCGTCACGCAGGAGGTTGTCGCCGAGGTACATGACGAAGGGCGAGCCGCCGATGAACTCCTCCGCGGTCAGCACCGCGTGGGCGAGGCCGGCCGGCTTGTCCTGGACGATGTAGGTGATCCTGGCGCCGAAAGCGGAGCCGTCGCCGGCCGCCTCGCGGATCTCCCCGCCGGTCTCCGGGGCGATGATGATCCCGATCTCCTCGACCCCGGCGTCGACCAGCGCTTCGATCCCGTAGAAGAGGACAGGCTTGTTGGCGACCGGCACCAGCTGCTTCGCCGAGGTATGGGTGATCGGGCGAAGCCGGGTTCCCGCGCCGCCGGAGAGGATCAATCCCTTCAGGGGCTCCATGCGAGGCGCAAGCCTACTGTGACCCCGGCTGTGAGTTGCCTAGGATGGCCGCTGATGGAAGTCGGAGCCGATGAAAAGGCGGAGCTGCGGGCGCTCCGCGAGCAGCGTGACGCGCTCGACCGGGAGCTGGTCCGCAAGTCCTTCCGCATCGGCGAGCTGGAACAGGAGCACGAGGCGGAGCTGGCGAGGCTCACCCACGTGTTCGAAGATAGCCTCAGCTGGAAGGTGACCCGGCCCCTGCGCTCCCTGCGTCTCATACCCGCCAGGTTTCGCCACCTGAGGACATCCCGCCACTGATATGAGGCGGCGCCTGCGCGAATCGAGCCTGCTTGCACGGCTCCTCCCGGTCACCGACCTGCGAAAGCTGAAGGCGCTGCTGCCCGCGCGGGTCTTCGACTGGCTGCGGCGGCTGCGCGACCTCGCTCGGCGCGGCCGCAACCTCGACCTACAGAGCCCGGCGGCCCGGCGCGAGGCGGCGCGACAAGCGGTGGAGGCGATGCCCTCGCGGCCGCTGATTTCGCTGGTCCTGCCGACCTACCGAACCGAGTTGCGCTACCTGCGTGAAGCGATCGAGTCGGTGCGCGTCCAGCAATATCCCGAGTGGGAGCTTCTGATCGTCGACGACGGCTCCGGCCAGCCCGAGCTGGAGCGCGAGATCGCCACCCTCGCCGCCGCAGACGACCGCATCCGGTTCGAGCTGATGGAGCGCAACGGCGGCATCTCAGCGGCCACCAACGCCGGTCTCGAGCTGTGCCGGGGCGAGTTTGTCGGCTTTCTGGACCATGACGACAAGCTGACGCCGAACGCGTTGCTGGCGGTCGCGCAGGCGCTCAGCGCCGACCCCGAGCTCGATGTCGTCTACTCCGACTCGGACAAGATCACGATCGCCAACGTCCGCGCCGATCCCTTTCTCAAGCCGGACTGGTCGCCGGTCTACGCACTCGGTGCGATGTACATCGGCCACCTCCTGATCGTCCGCACGGCGATCGCCGAGGCGGCCGGCGGCTTCGACTCCAGCTACGACACGATCCAGGACTTCGAGTTCATGCTGCGGGTCTCCGAGCGCACCGATCGAATCCATCACATCCCGCAAATCCTCTACCACTGGCGAGCGATTCCCGGCAGCATCGCCGCTGGCACCGATCAGAAGGCGGGGGTCGAGGAGCTGCAGGCGCGGGCGGTCTCCGCCCACCTCGAGCGACTCGGCATCAGCGCTCGCGCGGTTCCGCACGAGACGATCCCCCACCGGGCGAAGCTGGCGCCGCTCAACGGCGCCCCCAGCGCCAAGGTCAGTGTCGTGATCGCAGACGGGCGCGACCGTCGCGACCTCAGCCGCCTGCTGAACTCGCTCTTCGCCCAGACCGTGCATCCCGAATTCGAGGTGATCGTCGTCTCTCGCGACGCCGCCCCTGCTGGCGAGGACCGCGTCATCTGGGTCGCCGACAGGGGACCGGAAGCCAATCGCGCCCGTGCCAACAACCTCGGAGCGGCGGCGGCGAGCGGCGCCTACCTGCTCTTCCTCGCCGCCGATGCCGAGGTGGTCGACCCGGATTGGATCGCCCAGCTGCTGCTGCATGTGAACCTGCCTGGAGTCGCCGCGGTAGGGCCGATGCTGGTCCGACCCGATGGCCACGTCGAGCAGGCCGGGGTGGCGATCGGGCTGCATGATCCAACCGCGCCGATGCTGGCCGGGGCCGACGCCGCCGGCGACGGCTACTACGGATCCCTGCCCTGCGCCCGTGAGGTATCGGCGCTCAGCAGCGACTGCATGCTGGTCGCCAAGTTGACTTTCGACGACCTGGGGGGCTTCGACGAGCTCTACCGCGGCCAGTACGAGGACTTCGACTTTGGCCGGCGCCTCGCCCACCGCGGGCTGAAGTCCGCTTACGCACCGCGGCCGCAACTGCTCCTGCACCGCACCCAGGCGACGAGAGAGGCGGCGGTGGATATCGTCGATCGTGCTCTCTTCGTCGACAACTGGTACGACGACCTGCTCCACGGCGACCCCTACTTCAACCCCAACTTCGGCCGCCGCCAGGCGGACTTCGCTCCGGCCGGCTGGCGCAATGCGATCTACCGCGCCGCGGCCCCGCTGAAAAAAGGGATCCGGTGAACGTCGTCTTCGTCTACTTCGGTCCGCTCGACGTCAACAGCGGAATCCAGGCATTCCATTTCGGCAACGAGCTGACCGAGCTGGGCTGGAACGTGACCCTCGCGGGGCTCGGCGATCCGCGCCGGATCGAGGCGGTGGGCCAGCCCAAGTTCGAGTGCATCTCCCACGAGGGGCTGGCGGCAAAGGCGAGGCAGTTACGGGAGCAGGGCGATGAGACGATCGTCTGCGCCTGGACGCCGCGCGAGCGGGTCCGCAAGCTGACCATGAAGCTGGTCGCCGAACTGCGCGCCCCCTATGTGATCCACCTCGAGGACAACGAGGACTACCTGCTCGAATCGGGCACCAAGATGACGATGGGGGAACTGCAGCGACTGCCGCTGCGGGCGCAAGATCGCCTCGGCACGACCGAGCTGATCCACCCCACTCACTACGTCGAGTTCCTGCGCGGTGCCGCCGGGGTAACGGTGATCACCGAGGAGCTGAACGAGTTCAACTTCGGCCACCGCCCCCACCACGTGGCCCGACCCGGAATCGACATCGATCGCTTCGACCCCGCCCGTCCCTCCCGCATCACCCGCGAGCAGTTGGGGCTGCGCCCAGACGACTTCGTCCTCGTCTACCACGGCACGATTCACTACGCCAACCAGCACGAGATGCTGAGCCTCTACCTCGCCGTCAAGCTGCTCCAGCGCCGCGGCCACCCGGTGAAGCTGGTGCGACTCGGCCACAGCGAGTTCGGTGGCGTCGACCCTCGCGCCTTCCGCGGTGTCAGCGACGGCGTCCTCGAGCTCGGCCGCGTCGACTGGCAGCTGATGCCGGACTACCTGGCGCTCGCCGACGCCTTCGTCCAGCCCGGCGCGGCCGACGACTTCAACCGCTACCGGCTGCCCTCGAAGCTGCCCGAGTTCCTGGCGATGGGACGTCCCGTAATCTTGCCCGACTGCAACATCGGCCACGACCTTACGCACCGGGAGAACGCACTCTTGCTGAAGCAGGGAAACGCTGTCGAGATCATGGCGAGGATCGAGGAAGTGATCGCCGACCCGGCACTGGCCGAACAGCTTGGGAGCGGAGCGCGCAAGTTCGCCCTCGAGGAGTTGAGCTGGGCCGAGAACGGCGCGGCGCTTGGCCGGTTCTACCGTGAGTTGACCGGCTCCCCGACCGCGAGCCAGGCAGCATGAGCCTGAAGCAAAATGCGGAACGAGCACGGGCGATGGCCGCGAGCTCGCCGGCCATGCGCAAAGTCGCCGGCAAAGTCCTCGGTCGGGTCTCGCCGCCCGGAGCGCAGAGCGCCAACGCCTCCGCCTGGTCGATCCGCGAGGCACCACTGCGCTCGCTGGAGGAGCGCTACCGCGGCCAGTTCCCCCTCCCCGCCGCCTCCTACGGCACGGTCCGCGACTTCGCCGACAGCATGGACGACATGCCGGGGTTGGCGGGCGCGAACTTCGACATGAAGGATCTGCAGCGCTGCTGGATGATCAAGGCGATCCTCGGCAACGTCGAACCCGGCTCGCGGCTGCTGGAGATCGGCGCCGGCGAGCCGCTGGTGGCGGGCACCCTGTCGCGGCTCGGCTACGACGTCGTCGTCGTCGATCCCTACGACGGCAGCGGCAACGGACCGCGTGAATACGAGACCTTTCGCACCGCCTACAAAGACCTGCGCTTCGTCCGCGAGCAGTTCCCGCCGCGTGAGGACGTCGGCAGCGACTTCTCCGCCGTCTACTCGATCTCGGTCCTCGAGCACGTGCCGCTGGAGGCGATCGACGCGGTAATGGACGGGGCAAAGGCGCTGCTAACGGCGAAGGGCGGCTGCCAGATCCACGCCGTCGACCACGTGCTGGCCGGCTGGGGCGCCGAGGAGCACCTCGAGAAACTGCGGCGGGTCGCCGCCGGCATGGGCGTCCCCGACACCGACCTCGAGCAGACGATCGCGGAGCTGACCGAGGACCCTGAGACCTACTTCGTCTCGGCCGAGGCGCACAACCGCTGGCGTGGCGGCATCCCCTACGACCAGTACACGATGCGCCGCATCGTCTCGGTCCAGCTCTTCAGCCGTTAAGAGCAACCGTCAAAGCAGCTCGGCGATCTTCGGCGCCTCGCGGCGAAAGACCCAGACGCCGGCGACGCAGACGACCACGAAGATCGCGGCCGCCGGCAGGAGGTGCAGCCAGCCGCCGGCCGCGTCTACGGCACCGGGAGCCGTCGGTTCGACGATCCAGGTCCGCGCCTGGGTGAGGATCGGCGTCAGAGGGTTGAGCAGCAGCAGGTCCTTGACCGCCTTCGGCAGGCCCGGCGTGGTGAGCGAGTAGAGCACCGGCGTCACGTAGAAGAGCGCGGTGGCGAACACGGTCCAGATGATCGCGACGTCGCGGAAGCGCACGTTGAGGGCCGAGAGCAGCAGCGCGAGCGCCGAACTGAAAACGACGAGCGGCAGCAGGATCAGGGGGAAGAGCAGCCAGGTCCAGGTCGGGTCGACCCCCGCGCCGAGGATGAAGACGACGACGATCACCAGGTTCAGGCCGAGGGTGAACAGCGCCACCAGGACCGAGGAGAGCGGAATGACCAGGCGCGGGAACTGGGTCTTGCGGACGATTCCCTCCTGGGCCAGGACCGAGTTGACGGCGGCGCCGGTCGATTCCTGGAAGAAGGTGAAGAGGACGATGTTGAAGAGCAGCAGCACCGCGTAGTGTTCGACCCCGGTGCCGAACTTGATGATCTTCGTGAAGACCACCAGCAGCACCCCGAACAGCAGCAGCGGCCGGAACAGCGACCAGACGTAGCCCAGCGCCGTGCCGTAGAACGATTTCCTGAATTCGTTCAGCGAGATCAGCCAGAGCAGATCGAAGAAGCGGCGGCTGCCGCCGCCCAGCGCCGAGGGGCCCCGGACCTCGCGCAGCTCGTAGCCAACGGGCGCGGCGCCCGGCTCGGCGCTCACTCCGGTCCCTCGATCGTGGCGCTGATCTCGTGCTTGAGCGCAACGACGCCATTGGCGGCGTCGCCGAAGACGACGAAGTCGGTCACGTGCGGGGCGTGGAGGACGAGGTCGGCGTAGCTTTGGTTGCGGAATACCCAGCACTTGACGACGTAGCGGCCGGGGGCGAGCTGGTTCTCGATCTCGGCGCTTATCCGCAGCCGCTGGCCGGCGCGCAGCCGCTGGGGGCCGTCGGGCGGGAGTTCCTCGCCGACGCCGCCAACCTCGACGCCGTCGGGGTTGACGAAGAGGAAGCCGAAGCTCGGCTGGCTCACCTCGCGGACCGCTTCGAAGACGGCCTCCAGGCGCAGCGTCGACCCGGTCTCGATGCCGCTCGCCCGCCGCCCCTCGGCGTCCTCGAGCCAGACGTCGACGAGGCGGACGTCGGCGCTCTCGCCCCAGTCGTCATCGGCGCCTCCACTCGGCGCCCGCTCGAAGTTGAGCCGCAGGTAACGACGCGCCACCTCGTCCGGCTCTCCCTCCGCCTCGACGACGCCGTCGTGCAGCAGCATCGCCCGGTGGCAATAGTGCTCCACCGCCCCCATGTCGTGGGTGACGAGGACGACGGTGCGATCGGAGTCGCGGATCTCGTGGAAGACGTCGGCGCACTTCTGCTGGAAGGAGGCGTCGCCGACCGCCAGCACCTCGTCGATCAGCAGGATCTCGGCGTCGGACTGGATCATCACCGAGAAGGCGAGGCGGACCAGCATCCCCGACGAGTAGTTCTTCAGTTTCATGTCGACGAACTCCTCCAGCTCGGCGAACTCGAGGACGGCGCCGAGCCGCTGCTGGGCCTCGCGTCGGTGCAACCCCATCATCACCCCGTTCAGCTCGACGTTCTCGCGCGCCGTCAGCTCCGGGTTGAACCCGACCCCGAGCTCGATGAACGGGGCCAGGCGCCCAGCCATCCGGACCCGGCCGGCGTCGGCCCGGTAGATGCTGGCGAGGATCTTCAACAGCGTGCTCTTGCCGGAGCCGTTGCGGCCGACGACGCCGAAGAACTCGCCGCGATGCACGTCGAAGGAGACGCCGCGCAACGCCCGCAGTTGCCGCTGCTCACCGCCGCCGCCGAAGGTCGTCAGCCGCTCCTTCAGGGAATCGACCTTGTGGGTGGCCAGCGCGAAGGACTTCTCGATTCCGCGCGCCTCGATCACCACCGGAGTCAGATTGGCGGGGGTCGCTGCGGGCGGCCCAGGTTGTCGGGTTTCAGTTGCCATCGGCGACTTGGATGATCGAGCATAGGCGCGCCGGAGGCGTGCAGGCCGGCGGCGACGGCAACGTGGCGCGGTGTTCTAGGGTCCGCCGATGGTTGCCGCCCAGGTTTCGCCGCCAAACCGCCGCGGCTCGACCTTCTTCAGGGGAAATCGGCTCGACTGGACGCTGACGCTCGGCGCGGTCGCGATCGGCATCTTCATCTACCTGCTCGGAGACCGCACCAACTGGAGCGGCGGCCTCGGCTTCGACGGGTACTTCTACGGCGAACTGGCGAAGAACTTCCCGTCGGCGGTGTTCGGTCACGGTCAGGTCGTCCCCCCCGGATTCGGCCCCTACACCGGCCCACACCTGAGCGGCGTCGACTCGTATTACATCTACCGAATCGTCCCCTCGGGACTGGTCTGGCTAGGGCTGAAGGTGCTGATGCTCTCGCCCACCAATGGCCACGTGATCGGCCTCTTCGCCGGCCTCAACTCGGCGATGTTCGGCCTCGCAACCTGGTGCTGGTGCCGCTCGGCCGCCCTGCTCGGCCTCGGCGATCGCGAGAAGCTGCTCGGCGCGACCGCCCTGCTGATCAACTTCGCGGTGCTGCGAACGGGTGCCTACCTGCCCGTCCTCACCGATCAGGTCGCGCTCGGGATCGGAGCCCTCAGCCTCTACCTCTGGCTGCGCGGATCCCTCGTCGGTCTCGCCATCTGCACCTTCGTCGGCTGCTTCACCTGGCCACTGCACTTCCTCGTCGGCGGCCTGCTGCTGCTGTTCGCGCCACCCCAGCGGGTGCGGGGGCTGTTCGCGGGCGGGACCGAGGCGGATGAGGCCAGAGCGGCCTGGCGGCCACCGCCCTTCGCGGCCGCCGGCGGGGCGCTGGCTGGGCTCGTGGCAGTCCTCGCCCTCACCCTGCTGCAGCTCGAAGGCCGTGTCAGCCTCGAGGGGACCAAGCAGCTGCCGCTGTTCCCACTCAGCGCCGCGATCACCGGCCTCTTCGTCTTCGCGGTCGTCGCCTACTTCCTGCCAGGCAGTCTCGAACGCCTCTGGGGCGTGCTGCGGTCGATCCGGCCACGGCGCCTGGCGTTTGCCGTCGCGGTCGCCGCCGGCGCCCGGATCGCAGGCTCGCTGCTCGCCACCAGGAGCGGCTATCCCACCGGCGAAATCCTCAAGGAAGAGTTCTGGTGGACGACCCTCGACCCGGGGCTGTTCATCGTCGTCCTGATCGGTTACTTCGGACCGTTGATCCTGGCTCTGCTCGCCGACCTGCCCCGCGCAGCGGCCAACAGCTGGCGGCTCGGGCCCGGAATGGCCGCGGTTGTCGCGGTCGGCCTGCTCGGTGCGCTGACCACGCAGCCGCGGGAGATCGCCGACGCCTTCCCCTTCCTGCTGCTGCCCGGGGTCCTCGCGGTGCGGCGCCTCTTCGGCCTCTCCAACGTCGTTCTCGCCACCTTTTTCCTGATCTCGCTGGTGCTCAGCCGGATCTGGCTCCACATCGGCCCGATGAGCACCGATTTCACCCAGCTGCAGCACTTCCCCGCCCAGGCCTACTACATGGCCCTCGGCCCCTGGACGCCGCCTCTGATGTACGCGGTCCAGCTCGGCGCGGTCATCCTCGTCGCGGTCGCGGGCTGGGCGCTGTGGCTGCGCAGCCAGCGGCCGGGCGCCACGACGGGCTGAGCGCTTCGGTCAGGCGTCGCGGACCAGCTCGAGAAATTGGCCGTAGTCGCGGATGTAGTCGTCGGGGTCGTAGGGATGTGAGGCGAGCACCAGCAGCACCGCGTCGGGCTCGTAGCGGAACTGGCTGGCCCAGACGAGCGGCGGGACGTAGACCCCTTCGGCCGGATCGTCGAGATCGACTTCAGCCCTGTTCTCGCCATCGTCGGTCGCGATCCGGACGCTGCCGTTAACACACACCAGGAGCTGGTGGCACGTGCGATGGGCGTGCTCGCCGCGCACCTCACGGCCGGGAACGTCGTGGACCAGGAACCAGCGCCTCGGCTCGAACGGGATCGCGTCGGTCGGCATCTCGCCGACCGTGAGGCTGCCACGCAGGTCGGAGAAGGCGTCGAAACGACAGAGGTGGGCCCCCCGCACGCCCAGCGGCGTCACGCCCGATCCCGGCGCCGGCGGCTCCACGAGGGCCGACACGGCACCGTCCGCGCCCACGTACCCCTGGATCCGGGCGGGGTTGCCGGCGACGATCGCATTGGCGGGAACCGCGCGAGTGACGACGGCGCCGGCGCCGACCATCGCGCCGGCGCCGATCTCGAGGCCGGGCAGGATCGTCGCGTTGGCCCCGATCGAGGCACCGCGGCGAACCAGGGTCGACGGATGCTCGTCGAGCCACTCGCGACTGCGCGGAAAGGGATCGTTCGTGAAGGTCGCGTTCGGCCCGACGAAGACATCGTCCTCGAGCGTCACCCCGTCCCAGAGCTGGACGCCGCACTTGACGGTGACGCGATCCCCCACCACCGCCCGTCCCTCGACGAAGACGCCGTCGCAGATATTGCAGTCGGAGCCGATCCTGGCCCCCTCGACGACGTGGGCGAACGCCCAGATCCGGGTTCCCGACCCAATCTGATCGCTCTCGCACAGCGCGCGCTCGTGAACGAAGACATCCGGCATGGACCGCGGATTATCCCAGCGCGGAGCGGTCACGATTCGCAGGCGGCATGGCAGGCCTCGATCACCTGCTCGACTTCGCCCTCGTCGAGGAAGGGATGGATCGGCAGCGACAGCTCCGCCTCCGACAGCCGGGAGGCGACGTCCAGCGAACCCGAGACGACGCCGACTCCGGCGACCGCGGGCTGCTCGTTGCAGAGCCCCGGATAGTGGCGTCCGATCGTGATCCCCTCGGCTCGCAGAGCAGCCGCGACTGCGGCCGGGTCGCCCTCCGCCACCTCGATCGGGAAGAGGTGATGGGCCGATTCGCCGCCGCCCGGGGCGATCGGACGCAGCCGCGTCCCTGCCAGGGCCTCCTCGTAACGCGCGGCGATCTCCCTGCGCCTGGCGAGGAAGCGGTCGAGCCGAGGCAGAAGCGCCGAGCGCAGGATCGCCGCCTGCAGCTCGTCGAGCCGGCTGTTCAAGCCCGGCCCGTGATGGAGCCCGTCGTCGGCATGGCCGTAGTTGCGCAGGACCCGGGCCCGCTCGGCGAGGGCGGCGTCGGCGGTGAGGAGGACGCCACCGTCGCCGAGCGTCCCGAGGTTCTTGGTCGGGTAGAGGCTGGTCGCGGCAAGAAGCCCGGCGACCCCGGTCGGCTCACCGGCGCGGCTCGCGCCCGCCGACTGGGCACAGTCCTCGATCACCACGACCCCGTGCTCGGCGGCGATCCGTCGCAGCCCGTCGCCGTCGAGTGGATGCCCGTAGAGGTGCACCGGGATGATCGCCCGAATCGAGGGAAGGGCGTGCAGCGCCTCCTCGGCGCGCTCGAGGTCGATTCCCCCGGTCTCGTCGACGTCACACCAGACAGGCTCTGCTCCCGCCCGGATCACGGCCAGCGTCGTCGCGAAGGCGGTCAGGGGCGTGGTCAGCACCTGCGACCCGGCAGGAATCCCAGCGCAGTGGAGCGCGATCTCGAGCGCGTCGAGGCCGTTGCCGACGCCCACCGCGTACTTGACTCCCCACCAGGCGGCGAGCTCCTGCTCGAAGCGAGCGACCTCCTCACCGAGGATGAGCGAGCCGCTGCGGCCCACCCGGTCGACGGCTGTGAGGGCATCCTCGCCGATCTCGCCCCACTGCCGGGCGAAGTCGTTGGCAAGGACCCGAAGCGGCTGCGCCGCGGACACCTCAGTCGACCCGCGGCACCGAGCCGCTCTTCCAGGCCTCATATGAGCTGCGGCGCGTCTCGTGCTTGTCGACGACGATCTCGTCGATCATCCCGGTCCGTACCCCGCAACGGACCATGCGCCGACAGATGGACCAATCGTTCGGCTCGGTGTAGATCGCATCGGAGAGCTCAGGTTCGATGAAGCGCAGCCCAGAGTGGTACAGGGCGCACTGCAGTCCCCACTCGCCGAGCTCGGGCGGGAACTTGCCGATGGTCACCGGATCGCCCTCGGCGAAGTCGATCCGCTGCAGCCCATAGCAGTGCTCCCAGCCGTGTTCGCGGGCAGCGCCGAGCAGGCTCTCGGTGTGAGTTGGGCGCACCGCATCGTCATCGCCAAGGACGGCGATCCAGCGGCCGCGGGCGCGGGCGAGCGCCTCGTTCAGCGGCGGCGTCCCGATCACGTACCAGCGCTTCGACGGGTCCTCCGGGTAGGGACCGCGGATGGTGCGGTTGAAGTAGCTGATCCGTGGGTCACCGATCGCGGCAACCGCCTCCGCGGTCTGCGGCGGTGCGGAATCACCGACCACGATCACCTCGAGATTGGAATAGGTCTGAGAGAGGATCGAAGGCAGGGCGATATCACGCAGCGTCTCGAAGGAGGTGTAGGTCGGTACGAGGAAGCTGACGAGCGGTTCGGGCTCGGAAAATGCCAGCTGGTAGTCCTCGCTCGCTCGCAGCGCCCACAGGCGGCGGCGGTTCTCCGGCTCCTCGTCGTAACCGAGGCGAGCGATCCTGGCGGCGCGCTCGGCGTTGACCTCGATTGCCCTGACCCGGGCCGTGATCTCCTCGATTTCGCGGTGGACTCGCCCGAGGTCGCCGTGCAGCGCCGTGATCGCGGCCGCGATGTCCTCCAGGCCCTTGCCGAGCTCGATCGTCAACGATCGACCCACCCGCGCGGCAATTCGACTCGACAACTTCACTTGGCGGGTCCCATGGGCGACAAAGCAGACGGATAACTTACCGGGGCAGCCTTCGGCAGGAGAGAGCCTCCAGACCGGACGGACGCGAAGTCGATGAGCCTGGCTTCACGCCACCCGCATTCGCTACCCTGACCGCGCATGGCGCTGATTAATGTCAGGGAGTGCGATGCGTTCGCCGATGCCATCCGGCGCATGATCATCGAGCAGTCCCACCGGGCGAATGTCGGGCACATAGGGTCGGCGCTCTCGATCGCCGACCTGGTGACGGCGGTGTTCGCTGCCTCCGACGGCTTCGACGGTGGGCCCGACCGCGACCGCTTCGTCCTCTCCAAGGGCCACGCGGCGCTGGCCCTCTACGCGGCGCTGTACCTCGAAGGCCGGATCGATGACGCGACGATCGCCAGCTTCTGTGCCGACGGCACCCAACTGGGGGTCCACCCCGAGCATGCGCTGGACGGAGTCGACTTCTGCACCGGATCGCTCGGTCAGGGCCTCTCGCTCGCCGCCGGGGCGGCGCTCGCCGCAAGGATCCAGGGCTCGCCGCGGCACGTCTATGCGATCGCCAGCGATGCCGAGCTGAACGAGGGCTCGACCTGGGAGGCGATCATGTTCGCCGCCCATCACGGACTCGACAACCTACGCCTGCTGATCGACCTCAACGGCCAGCAGGCGCTCGGCTATACCCGCGACGTGATCGAGATCGAGGCCCTCGACGAGAAGCTGGAGTCCTTCGGTTGGTCGGCGGTTGCCGTCGACGGCCATGACCAAGAGGCCCTGGCGCAGGCACTCGCCAGCGGCGAGGCGGGGCGGCCGCGGGCACTGGTCGCACATACGACCTTCGGCTATGGCGTTTCCTTCATGGAATCGCAGATCAAGTGGCACTACATGCCACTTGACGACGACGCCCACGCGATCGCGATGGCCGAGCTCGACGCCCGGGCAGCGGCGTGAGAAACGACTTCGTCGACGAGCTCGCCGACCTGGCCGAGGCCGACGAGCGGGTGATCCTCCTGACCGGGGACCTCGGCTTCATGGTCCTGGAGGAGTTCCAGAGCCGCTTTCCCGATCGTTTCGTCAACTGCGGCGCCGCCGAGCAGAACATGGTCGGCATCGCCACGGGACTCGCCGAGGCCGGACTGGTGCCGTTCGTCTACTCGATCGCGACCTTCTCCAGCCTGCGCCCATACGAGTTCATTCGCAACGGACCGGTGCTGCACGGCCTGCCGGTTCGGATCGTCGGCATCGGCGGCGGGTTCGAGTACGGTCACAACGGCGTCACCCACTTCGCGCTGGAGGACTACGCGGTCGCCCGGGCGCAGCCGGCCCTCACCACCGTCGCGCCCGCCGATGCGCCGCAAGCTCGCGCGGCGCTGCGGGCGACCGCCGACGTCGCGGGACCGATCTACTTCCGAATCGGCAAGCGGCCGGATCCCCTCCCGGGACTTGACGGGTGCTTTGAGCTGGGCCGGCTCGAGGTTCTTCGCGAGGGCGCCGACGCGACGATTCTGGCGATCGGTGCGATCGCCCACGAGGCCGTGGCCGCCGCCGAGCTACTGGCCGAACGCAACCTCGACGTCGCCGTCGGCGTCGTCTCCTCCTTCAACCCGAGCCCGGTCGAGGACGTCGCCGCCTTCCTCGCCGACAGCCCAGCGGTCCTCACGGTCGAGGCCCATTACCGCGACGGCGGCCTCGGTTCGATGGTCGCCGAGACGATCGCCGAGAGCGCGCTCCCCTGTCGCCTGGTCCGCGCCGGCGTCGACCGGATGCCGCAGGGGGAAGCCGGCTCGCAGCGGTTCCTCGAGGAGCGCCACGGACTCACCGCCGGCCAGCTCGCCGCCCAGCTGCAGCAGACCCTCAGCCCGGTCGCCTGAAGCTCGGACGGCGGCTAGTCCTGGGCCTTCGGGACCAGGCGCACCATTTCCAGCCTTTCCGGCCAGCCCGGGTTGTGGCGGACTTCTAGGACGCGGAAGTCGAAGCGCCGGTGGAGGACGCCGAGCGCGGTCTTCTGCAGTTCGTTGAATTCGATCGGGAACCCCAGCGGCGAGACGCTGCCGGGCGGGTACGGCGGTGAGGTGAGCATCAGGGTGCCGGCGGGAACGTCTTCGGCCGAACTTCGCACCCGACCGAAGCTCGATTTAATCAGGACGTCCTCGGGGGGGTGGGAGATCGGCAAGAGGTTGCGACGGTCCGCCCGCATCAGGAGCTCCGTCGTCAGATCCTGCTGGGTGAGCACCAGTGCTGGCGCTTCGGGCGGCAGCCGCTTGGCGAGCATTTCGACGCCGATCGGCGCCAGCGGGTTGAAGGGGGGATTGCCCCTGAAGCTGTCGATTTGGAGCCGCAGCGAGTGACCCGAGCCCGGGATCGCCAGACCCAGCGCCGTGTACTGCGCCTTCTCCTTGACCGAAGGCCAGCTGGCGACGGCGACCATCGACCAGCCGAGGACGAGAAGCGAGATCGCCGCGGTCCGCCAGAGCGTCGGCCGAGCTCGCAGGAGAATGTGCATCCAGATCCCCGTGACGACAATCGCCGGGACCATGATCACCAGCAGGTTGTTTGGGTGGGAGCGACCCAGGTAGTAGGTGAAGAGTCCGAGGCCGATGCCGATGAACCCGGCGAGGGCGGCGCGGAGCGGCGGCTCGATCATGGCGGCCTTGCGCCAGACGAGCCAGAGCAGCGAAACCCCGCTGAAGAAGATCGTCGCGGCCATCAGCGGCCCGGCCGAGAAGACGACGACGGGCAGAGCGCCCAATTCTCCCTCCGTGTACAGCCTCAGGTATTCGAGGTAGGGGTCCCAGCGCAGCCGGCCGTCGAGGGCCAGGGTGACGAGGCTGAAGACGAGCAGCGAGGCGATGCAGACAGTGAGCCCGACCGCCGCCTCGCGAGCGACGCGACGGACGACGCCGCTGCCGGCCGCCAGCGCCTCGACCAGGACCAGACAGCCGTAGGTGACCCCGCAGTAGACGAAGGTCTCAAAGCTCCAGGGCGCACCGATCGCAAGCAGCGCCAGGATCGCGACCCGCGTTGCCCGCGTCCGTGCGGGATAGCGGGCGCCGATCACCGCGGCGAGGACGATCAGGTAGGGAAGGCCAAACCGCAGCGGGCCGGCGCTCGGGTAGAGCAGGTAGTAGCCGAGGGGCGAGAAGAGGTTGCCGGCACCAGCGGCGACGAGCGTCAGCACGACCAGCACCTGCCCGAGGCCAGCCAGCCGCAGCGTCGCATAGACGCAGACGTACTGCAGGGCGGTCAGCGTGGTGATGATCAGCATCAACGTGCCGAAGCCGAACGGGAGCACGGTGAAGACGAGGGCAAGCGAGTCGATCAAGCCCACCCCGTACTGCGACCAGGCCCCGCCCAGCATCGCCCGACCGTGCAGTACGTCGTTGGCCGGGCCGACGAAGAACCCCTGGTGATAGAGGAAGCTGACGTCCAGTTCGGGGGTGAGGACCGGGAGCTGGATGACGGCGAGGAAGATGACGGCGCAGAGGCCGAAGTCGAGGGCGAGCCTGCGCCGCCCCTGCAGGCCGCGGCGCGGCAGGCGGATCAGCAGCAGGACGACCAGTCCGGTCAGCACCAGGGCGGGAATCAGGTTGGCGGCCCGCAGGGCATGGCTGGGGACGAAGATCGCCCCGGTGCCGACAAGCCAGATCGCCGCGATGACCCGCGCCGGCAGCGTGTCGCGGTCCTCCGGGTCGTGCCAGATCCGTGCCGCCGCGAACGGGGCGAGCAGCGCCGCCAGCGCCGCGACCAGCAGGATTGCGTGCTCCGGTCGCTCGCCGGAGCCGATCCGGCGCAGCATGAAGGCGAGCGCCATGATCACCACGCCGGCCGCTACCCCGCGCGCCGAGGCCGCGGGTGCCGCGGCCGCAAGCTGGCGTTCCTGGCGCGCGACGAGGAAAAAGCCGAGCGGGATCGCGAGCCCGAACGCCAGCACCCAGGACAGGGTCTCGTCGGACTCGTGCGGGCCGGAGGGCAGGATCAGGAGGCAGATGAAGGCGAGGGCGAGGGCGGTACAGCCCAGGAGCCGCAGTCCCGTGGACTCGACGGGCCCGAGCAGGGAAACGGGCGTGGGGATCGAGCCCCCTACGGATGCGAGCTGGGGCTTGGTCTCGGTCGCCATGGGCGGCGACAATACCGCCTCGATGCCCCGGTAGTGTGCGCGCCGATGAGTGCTCAGGAGACCTCTAAGGAGTCTTCCTCCCGGATCAAGGTTTCCGCGGTAATCGCCTGCTACCGCGACGCCCCGGCGGTGCCGATCATGCATGAGCGCCTGGTCGCCGCCTGCGCCGAGGCAAACGTCGACTGCGAGATCATCTTCGTCAACGACGGCTCTCCCGACGACGCCGGCGAGGTCCTCGCCGAACTCGCCGAGCGAGACCCGAAGGTGGTCGTGATCAACCACTCACGCGCCTTCGGCTCTCAGAGCGCCTTCACCTCCGGGATGCGGATCGCCAGCGGCGACGCCGTAGTCCTCCTCGACGGCGACCTGCAGGACCCACCCGAGGTGATCCCATCCTTCGTCGAAAAATGGCAGGAAGGATTCGACGTCGTCTACGGCCAGCGGGTCCAACGCGAGGCGCCGCGCCACATGCAGGTCTTCTACAAGCTCTTCTACCGGATCTTCCGACGCCTCGCCTACGTCGACGTCGCCGTCGACGCTGGCGACTTCAGCCTGCTCGACCGCAAGGTCGTCGACGCGATCAACGCGATGCCGGAGTCGCACCGGTTCCTGCGTGGACTGCGCGCCTGGGTCGGCTTCAAGCAGGTCGGCGTCCCCTACGTGCGGCCCGAGCGGATGTTCGGCACGACGACCAACAGCTTCCTCAAGAACCTCGGCTGGGCGCGGCGCGCGATCATCTCCTTCTCCTACGCGCCACTCGACCTGATCACCGGCGTCGCCCTGACCGTGGTCGCGGCATCCTTCGTCGCTCTCATCGTGCAGCTGGCGCTGCGGATCGTCGACCCGAGCTCGGCGCCAAAGGGGGTGACGACCCTGGTCGTCATCGTCCTCTTCCTCGGTGGCATCCAGCTCCTCTGCCTGGCGATCATCGGCACTTACCTCGGCCACATGTACGAGGAGGTGAAGCGGCGGCCGCCGTTCGTGGTCGA
The DNA here is from genome assembly GCA_964540905.1 of uncultured Conexibacteraceae bacterium. Lineage (GTDB taxonomy): Bacteria > Actinomycetota > Thermoleophilia > Solirubrobacterales > 70-9 > VAYN01. Next base: position 27,901 of record CAZIOS010000016.1, read on the forward strand.
GTCGATCCTCAACCCGCCGCCGGGCATCCCGCAGCCCGGCGGCGACGCTGAACGCGACAGCGGCTACGCCGCGTCAGCCGACGCGGTCCAGCCGAGGCAGTCGGCGCCGTCCTCGCCCCGCAGCGAGACCTGAGCCACCAGCGCGATCGCGGCCAGCAGCGGCAGCGCCAGCAGCGCCCCCAGCCGGCGGGCGCCAAATCCCCCCTGCGGCGGGAAAAGCGCCGGCAGGATCAGTGCCATCAGCTTGTAACAGGCGACCGTCAGCTCGTTGCCGCGGGCGTGGACGACGACGCCGTCAAAGCCAGCCTCGGCGAGCAGGTTGCTCAGACTCGAGGGCGTAAAGCGCCAGTAGTCGTGGGGGATGTAGTGCCAGCGAGCGGCGAACGGCACGGTGAGGATGATCCGGCCGCCGGGGCGGAGGACCCGCCGCGCTTCGGCCAGGAAGCGGGATGGCTCGGGAACGTGCTCGAGCGTCTCGGTCGCCAGCACGAGGTCGACGGCGTCACCCTCGACCGGCCAGCGATCTCCCTCGTAATACTCGGTGTCGGGCATCTCGTAGCCGAACGCCTCGCCAGCCAGCTTCACGTCGATCGCCCGGTAGCGCGCGCCCCCCGGCAGCAGCGGCCGGTAGGGCTGTGCCCCGGCGCCGACGTCGAGAACGTCGCCGTGGGCACCCGCCAGCAGCGGCTTCAGGTCGCGCCAAGCCGAGGCCGCCTGCAGGTCGAGCAGCCGCCGCGCGGCGGCCAGGGCGCGGTCGAGCGGCGTCCGCGATTGCCGGAAGGCCGGCGGCTGCCAGCGCTCAGATGTGCGCAGGGCGAAGTTCTCGCGCCCTGGCAGGCCCTCAGCCACGGATGCCCCAGGCGATCAGGTTGCCGACCGGCAGGGTCAGCGGCCTGCCGGCCAGGCCGCTGCGCTCGAGCATCTCTTCGAGCCGCTTCTGCGGTCCCGCGGGCAGCGGAGAGAGCCGAGCCCAATAGCGAACCGGATAGCGGTTGCGGATCGGCCGCTGGCCGATCCCGCCCAGCCCGGCGCGGCGCAGCAGCTCCTCGATGCTGCGCGGCGAGAACAGCTGCAGGTGCTCGACATCGACGATCGGCGAGCGCAGCCCCATCACTCGGTTGACCGGCGCCAGGCGGTCGTGGCAGACGATCACCAGGGCGCCCCCCGGCTTCAGCAACGCGGCGGCGTCGCGGACCAGCTCGGCGGGGTCTGGAACGTGCTCGATCGTCTGAAAGCAGGTGACGAGGCTGAGGCTCTCCGGAGGGCGGATCCCCGGGCGGAAGGTTCCCTGCTCGATCAGTGGCGCGATCGCCGGCGCCGCCGCTTCGATCGGGGCCTTCGAGGGCTCGACGCCAGCGACCCCGTCGAACCCCAGCGCCAGCAGCTCGCCGAGGAAGGCCCCCTCGCCGGTGCCGATATCGAGCGCGCCGTGGCGGTCCGGAAGCGTCCCCAGCAGCGTCTGCAGCTCGCGGGCGTAGGTCCGCGCCGCGTACCTCGCCTCCTCGGCGCTGTCGAAGGCGGCCTCTTCGTAGGCGCTCGCCAGCGCCTCGGCTACGGGGACCGGGCTGGCGTAGACCAGCTCGCAGACCGGGCACTCGACCAGCCGCAGCCGCATGTGCTCAGGCCGCTTGCGCGAGGCGAAAGCGCTGGCGTCGAGCGCGGCGAGGTCGAGGTGCTGCTCGGCGAAGACCTTGCTGTCGTCCGCGGAGCCGCAACTCGGACAGTCCCGCCGAGCCAGGGTGCCGAGGGATCCAGTGGTAGCGCCGGACTTCAAGTCACAACAGAATAGGAGATGATTTCCAGGTGAAGGCGCTAGTCACCGGTGCCGGCGGGTTCGTCGGCGCCAACATCGCAGCGAGCCTGGTTGCGGCCGGGCACGATGTCGTCGCCTGGATCCGCCCCGGTGGCTCGACCTGGCGGCTCGACCACCTTCGGGGGGAGATTGAGGTTGCGTCGGTCGACCTGCTGGACCACGACTCGGTCGATGCTGGCGTCCGAGCGGCCGGCGCCGACTGGATCTTCCACCTCGCCGCCCACGGCGCGTACTCCTGGCAACGCGACGCCGAGGTGATCATGCAGACCAACCTCGTCGCTACCGTCCACCTACTCGACGCCTGCCAGCGCAGAGGTTTCCGTGCCTTCGTCAACGCCGGCAGCTCCTCCGAGTATGGCTTCCAGGACCACGCCCCGCGCGAGGACGAGCTGCCAGAGCCGAACAGCGACTACGCCTCGATGAAGGCAGCTGCGACCCTGCACTGCCGTTTCGTCGCCCAGCGGGACGGTGTCCACGTCGTCACCCTGCGCCTCTACTCCGTCTACGGCCCCTGGGAGGAGCCGGGTCGCCTGATGCCGACCCTGGTTGCGCGCGGAATCGAAGGGAAGCTGCCACCGCTCGTCTCCCCCGACACGCCGCGGGACTTCGTCTCGGCGCGCGATACCGAGCGTGCCTTCCTGATCGCGGCCGAACGGACCAACCTCGAGCCGGGCGGGGTCTTCAACATCGGCTCAGGCCGACAGACGACATTGCGCGAGGTCGTCGAGGTTGCCCGTGAGGAGTTCGGGGTGAACGAGGAGCCACGCTGGGGAACCGAGCCGCAGCGATTGTGGGACGCAGCGGTCTGGGTCGCCGACGCCGAGAAGGCGCAGCGGGAGCTCGGCTGGAGTGCCGAGGACGACCTCCGTACCGGCTTCAGGCGCCTCGCCTCCTGGCTGCGTGAGAACCCGCAGCTCTGGAGCCTCTACGAGATAGGCGCCCAAGCGGTAAGTCCCGACTGACACCCCCGCCTCTGTGCCGAATCCTTCGGCAAGAACTAGATAACTTACTGGGGTGGCCACCGGCAAAGAGGGCCTCGAGGCCGGGCAGGCAGGGACAACGCCCACCCCCGGTCGCGAGGTGAGTAACCCTGTCCTGATCCTGCTCATCTGGCTGGTCGGCGCCTCGGGTGCCCTGCTACTGATCTGGGGCTCGAAGCTGACCTTCCTGCTCGACGACTGGGAGTTCCTCCTCTACCGGCGCGGGTTCAACGCCCACGCGATTCTCGAACCGCATGGCGAGCACATATCCGTCGCCCCGGTCCTCATCTACAAGGCGCTGCTGGGAACCTTCGGGATGGGCTCGGCCCTCCCCTTCCGGGTCGTCTCGGTCGGCTTCTTCCTGCTCAGCGCGGTCCTGCTCTTCGTCTTCCTCAAGCGTCGGATCGGCCAGTGGCCGGCGCTGGCGGCAACCGCCGTCGTGCTCTTCCTCGGCGTCGCCTGGGAAGACCTGCTCTGGGACTTCCAGATCGGCTATTTCGGCAGCATGGCCTGCGGCCTCGGGGCGCTGCTGGCACTCGAACGCGGCGAGCGGCGGGGGGACCGGCTCGCCACCGTGCTGCTGACCGGCAGCATCCTCTTCTCGAGCCTCGGCCTCTCCTTCCTCGCCGGCGCCGCGGTTCAGGTCCTGCGCCGACCCGATCGCTGGCGCCGCGTCTACATCCTCGTCGTCCCGGCCGCCATCTACGCGCTCTGGTGGCTGGGCTGGGGGCACAACGCCGAATCGGCGCTGTCGCTGACCAACCTGGCGAAGACGCCCGCGTTCGTCCTCAACGGGCTCGCCGCCTCACTCGCCTCCTTCTTCGGTCTCGCCCTGCCGGCGGCTTCCGAAGCGCCCGGCGGGCTCGACTGGGGCCGGCCGCTGCTGGTCGCCGCGATCGTGCTCGTCGTTTGGCAGCTCTACCGTCGCGGCCGCACGCCGCGCTGGCTCTGGGTCACCGTTGCGGTCGGCGGCTCGTTCTGGGTCCTCGCCGGCCTCAACCAGATTCCCGGACGCGAACCGATCGCCAGTCGCTACCAGTACGTGGGCGTCGTCTTCGCGCTGCTGTTCGCAGCGGAGATGCTGCGTGGCCTGCGCTGGAGGCGGCCGGCAGTCGTCGCGGCGATCGTCGTCTCTGCCGCGGCGATCGCCCCCAATATCTACCTCCTCCACGGCGCCTACGTCAGCTACCGCACGACCAGCCAGATCGAGAAAGCCGACCTCGGCGCACTCGATATCGCCCGCAAGACGGTCGAACCGGGCTTCGTCCTTGCAGAAGAAATCGCCGACACCGCTTACGTCCACGTCGAAGCCGGCCCCTATTTCTCTGCCGCCGACGAGTTCGGCTCGCCCGCCTATAGCTCCAGCGAACTGGAGCAGGCTTCCCAACCGGCGCGCTTCGCCGCCGACAAGGTGCTGTGGGCCGCGCTGAGAGGCGAACTGGCCCCGCTCACCGGGGCGCGGCCAGCGACCCAGGGCTGCACCGAAGTACCGGGGGGATCGGAATCCCCGTTCGTCGAGGTCCCCCCAGGAGGCGCCCTGATCGAAGCCGGCGCACAGCCGATCGAAGACGTCGAACTTGTTCGCTTCTCGCGCGGCGGCGAAGCCCCGATCGACCTTCAGCCGCACATCGGCGCCGGCGCAGCAGCAAAGCTGACGATTCCCGAGGACCGCTCCCCGGTCCCTTGGCGGATGCGGTTGAAGACCGCATCCGGCGCCACCGTCTGCCGTCTGGGGTCCGGGTAATGCACCCCGCTCCCGTAGAGGTCCCCAAGCCGATGAAACTCTCCGTCGTCATCCCCGCCTACAACGAGGAGGAGACCGTCGGCAAGACGGTAGAGACCCTCGTCGAGACCTTGGAGCGAGAGGGGATCGACCACGAGGTCGTCGTCGTCAACGACTCCAGCGCCGACCGCACCAGAGCGGTGGTCGAGGCGATCGCCGCCGCTCACTCACAGGTGCGTTGCATCGACTCGCCCTACCAGGGCGGCTTCGGCCTCGCCGTCCGGGCGGGTCTCGAGGCCTACAGCGGCGACGCGGTGGCGATCATGATGGCTGACGGCTCCGACAGCCCCGAGGATCTGGTCGCCTACCAGCGCATCCTCGAAGAAGGCTACGAGTGCGCCTTCGGCTCGCGCTTTGTCCACGGCGCCGAAGTCCACGACTATCCGCGCTTCAAGCTGATCATGAACCGGCTTGTCAACTGGGGGATCCGGGTCCTCTTCCGTCATGGCTACAACGACACGACCAACGCCTTCAAGGCCTATCGGCGCGAGGTCGTCAACGACATCAAGCCCTTCCTCTCCCACCACTTCAACCTCACCGTCGAGCTGCCGCTGAAGGCCGTCGTTCGTGGCTACAGCTACGGCATCGTGCCGATCTCCTGGACCAACCGGACCGCCGGCGAATCGAAGCTGGCCCTGAACGAGATGGGCAGCCGCTACCTCTTCATCATTCTCTATGTCTTCCTCGAGCACCACCTCAGCCACGGCGACTACCGCCGGGACACGACGACCATCTCCAAAGCACGCGGCACCTTCCGCTCGACCAAGCCACCCAAGCGGTGAGTCGGCGCAACTGGGTGCAGGTCGGCTACGGGGTCGGCCTTGGGTTGATCACGCTGGCGCTCGCCTGGGTCGCCTACCGGGCGATGTTCAGCCTCTTCGACGTTCCCGACGACGACGGCTACGTGCTGATGTCCTTGCACAAGTTCGACGCCGGCGGCTCCCTCTACACCGATGTCTACAGCCAATATGGACCCGGCCTCTACGTACTGCTGGGCAGCGTCCTGCGGGTGCTCGGAGTCGCCCTCACCAACGACGGCGCCCGCGCCGTCAACCTCTTCTTGTGGCTTTCCTCGAGCCTGCTGGTGGGACTCTCGCTGCTGCGGTTGACCCGCAAGTTCCTCGTCTCCGCAGTCGGGCTCCTGGTCGCGTTCCTGCTGCTCAAGGTCGACATCAACGAGCCTCTGCATCCGGGGGCGACGATCGGCTTCCTGTTGATCGCGATCGTTGCCGCCGCCGTCTTCCTCCTCCCCAGTCGGCCGCGGGCGGCGCTGGCAACGGTCGGCGCCCTCGCCGCCGTATTGCTCTCGATCAAGGTGAACGTCGGCCTCTTCGCTCTCTTCGCCGTCGCTTTCGCCTGCATCGCCACCGCACCGCTGCTGCGCCGCCACCTCGCCCTTCGTGTCGTCGTCGCCGAGCTCTACATAGCAATCCCCTTTGTCCTGCTCTCCGAACACCTGGGCAACGGCTCGACTCTGCGCTTCGCGGCGCTGGTCGCGATCGGCGCTGCCGGCATCGCCCTCGTCTCCTTCCGCCTGCCACAGGCGACGATCCCGGACAAGCAGGCGGTGATCGCCGGGGTGATCGGCGCCCTCGCGGTCGTCCTCTTGGTCAGCATCGTCCCGATCGTCGACGGCACCAGCCCGGCGAAGCTGATCGAAGGCTGGGTGATCCGGCCCGCCGCGACCCCGGGCATCCAGTGGGTGCCGCTGCTCGTCAACCACCTCGCCTGGCTGTTCGGCGCCGCCGGACTGCTCGGCGCCTTTGCCTGCTGGCTCCTCTACGGGCGCCGGCCGGCGCCCCTGACACGCGCTCTGCTCGGGTTTACGCGGATCACGATCGGGCTGCTGATCTGGGCAGTCCTGATCGCACCGATCTTCGAATTGCCGATCGACCTCACCCAGGGCGTCGTCGTCGGCGCGCCATTCCTCTGGGTGGCGATGCTCGACCCGCAGGGCAGCTCGCCGCGGACCAGCTTCCTGCGGGTGCTGATCCCGGCACTCGCCTCACTGCAATTCCTCCACGCCTACCCGGTGCCCGGTAGCCAGGCCTCCTGGGCGGCGTTCCTGCTGGTGGTCGTCGGTGGCATCTGCGTCGCCGACGGTGCCGACGAAATCTCGCTCGCCGGCATGTCCTGGCGGCCCGGCTTCACTATCTGGCCCGCGCTGGTGGCGATCCCAGTCGTCGTCTTCGGTGCTTGGGTCGTGCTGAAGCCGTTGCGCAGTGAGATTCGCCTCGCCCGCGACACCTACGACGCCGGCGTCCCGATCGACCTCCCCGGCGCCCGCGACATCCATATCAACGAACCCCAGGTTCTGCAGCTCGAGGAACTGACGGCGGCGCTGCGCGCGAGCTGCGACACCTTCCTGACCCTCCCCGGGATGAACAGCCTCAACCTCTTCAGCGACGAGGAACCGCCGGTCGAGGTGGCCGGTCCCTGGCCGTTCTTCTTCCACGTCGCCGAACAGCAGAAAATCGTCAAAGAAGTCCGCGACATCCCCCGTTTCTGCGTCGTTTACAAGCCCGATCTGCTCGCCTTCTGGGCCGGCTTCTCCGGAAACATCGTCCCCAAGCGGCCACTGATCCGCTACATGGAAGACGAATTCAAGGTCCTGAAGAACTTCAGCGGCTACTACCTGATGGTCCGCAAACATCCGCTGCCGGGCGAAAGTCGGCAGCGGGATTTCGGGCGGGCAGTACATTCGCCACTCTCAGCCCGCACGGCAGCGACCAGCGCCAGGGAAGCGTAATGCTTCGCCGACCGCATCTGACGGACGGTGATCGAGCAGCCCTACCGCGCCAACGTCGGCCACATCAGATCGGCACTCTCGATGGAGGACCTCGACGCCCTCGTTCGCCGCGGCCAAGCGGTCGGCGATGCGCCCGGTCCCGTCGGGCGAGTTGTCTTCGACGATCAGGACCCGCGCCGAGGCCGGCAGCTTCGCCAGCACGGCATCGACGAAGGCCTCGATGTTCTCCGCCTCGTTGTAGGTCGGCAGGACCAGCCAGGCGGGCCCTCGCTGCGCGAGCTCGGACAACCGCTCCGTCCTCTAAGGCCGCAGCCGCCCGCCGGTGAACCCGACGAAGGTGCGCCAGGCCGGCTTCGCGTGGAATCCCGGCCCGCCCCGGAACAGGCCCACCGAGTCGCAGAAGTTGCAGTAACCGGTGGCGTCCTTCCAAGAAAACCAGTCGACCTGCTTGAGATTGAGGCGGCGCTGGTTTTCGATCAGGAAGTCGTAGGCGCCACGCAGCTCTCTGACCTGGCCCTGGATGCCCTGCTCGAAGGCGACCTGGTGAAAGTCGTTCTGAGAGCCCCAGCCCATCTCAGTGATGTACAGCCCGGGGCGATCGTGGTTTTCGACCGTCACTTCGTGGATCGCTTCGACCATTTCTTCCAACGTTTCGTCGTCGACCGCGTAGGGATGCAGGGCAATCGAATCGAAGTAGCTCTTGATCCCCGGCGTGCGGTAGAACTGCTTGAGGAAGGTCGCCGCCGGCATCCCTTTCGCGCCCTTCGCGGTCGGTTCCCCGAACAGCCCGGTGAGGAGGATCTTGGCCCCCGGCTGCACCGATTTGATCGCCTGACTGGAGAGCTTGACCAGCTGCGCGTACTTGCTCGGCGAGACCGGGTAAGAGAAGTAGAAGAAGTTGGCCTCGTTCCAGATCTGCCAGGTCCGGATCGGCAGCGGCTTCGGCAGCGGCGGTTCGTAGTTGATGCCTTCGTGGACATGTAGGCGCCAGAATTCGCCGCCCGGGCCGTAGCGCTTGACGGCTGCCTTGAGGAAGGCGACCCAGGCCGAGCGCTGGCTGGCGTTGTTGACCGGCATCGTCGTCGGCTTCGCCAGCCAACGGGGCGTGCCGCAGAGGAAGGGCAGAACCTGGAGGCCGCCGCGAGCGGCTACTTCGACGGCCTGGTCGACGCTGCTCCAGTCGTAGCCCCCGCTGCGGGTGGGCTGGATGACGGACCAGGTGAAGGGGACGCGCACGCTTTCGATCCCGCCTGCCTTCATGTAGCTGACGTCTTCGGGCGTGAGCACCGTCTGCGGCACGATGCCGAAGAAGCCGGCGGGGAGCCGGGGAGGAGCGCCGCTGCTGGCATTGGCCGCGAACAGCGTCACGGCGACGGCGAGGACAAGGGCGATTGCGAGTCGGAGTCTCATCTGGGGTCGTGCAGTCTTTCAGTCAGGGCGACGGAAGTTGTGAAGCTTGGGTCGCAACCCAGGGTGGCCGCCAGCAAACCCGCGCGCGCCACCGAAGTCGCGGCGCATTAGGCCGCGTTCACGGTCCAGCGCTCGAGGTTCTGCTCGTACATCTCCTCGAGGATGTCCTCGACCCCATAGCGCAACTTCCAGCTGGGATAGTCGGCTTCGAACGGGGCGAGGTCGGAGATCCACCAGCGGTGGTCGCCGATCCGCGGCTCCTCGCCCATCTCCCAGCTCAGCTCACGGCCGGCGACGCGCTCGCAGATCTCGATCGCCTCCAGCATCGAGCAGTTGCTGAAGCGGCCGCCGCCGATGTTGTAGACGGCGGCGGGGCGGGGCGAGCGGCGAAACGCGTCGAAGGCCGCGATCAGGTCGGCGCTGTGGATGTTGTCGCGGACCTGCTTGCCCTCGTAGCCGAAGACGGTGTAGGGGGTGCCGGTGACCGTGCACTTCATTAGGTAGGCGAGGAAGCCGTGCAGCTTGGCGCCGGCGTGCTGGGGGCCGGTCAGGCAGCCGCCGCGGAAGGCGACCGTCGGCATCTCGAAGTAGCGGCCGTACTCCTGCACCAGCAGGTCGGCGGCCGCCTTGGAGACGCCGAACAGCGAGTGGGTCGAGGAGTCGATCGACATCGAGGTGTCGATGCCCTTGTAGTAGTGGTGGGACTCGGGCAGCTCCAGCCGCTTTTGCAGCGATTCCAGCGGCAGCCGGTTCGGCGTGTCGCCGTAGACCTTGTTGGTCGAGCAGAAGACGAAAGGCGTGTCCGGGCAGTGGGCGCGGGCGGCCTCGAGCAGGTTGAGGGTGCCGTTGGCGTTGACGCCGAAGTCGGTCTGCGGCTCGCTGGCGGCCCAGTCGTGGGACGGCTGCGCCGCCGTGTGGATCACCAGCTCGATCCGGCCAGCGTGGGCGGCGAAGATTCGCTCGATCGCCTCAGTGTCGCGGATGTCGGCGTTCTCCCAGTGGAACTCGGGGTGCTCGGCGACCAGCCGCTCGGTGACGTGGGAGGTCGAGGACTCGGGGCCGAAGAAGCGCGCTCGCATGTCGTTCTCGACGCCGACGACGTCGAAGCCCTCGGTGATGAAGTGCTCGACCGCCTCGGAGCCGATCAGCCCCCCCGCGCCCGTGATGATCGCAACCGGCATCCTATCTACTCCCTTCCCCCCGCGGGGGTATCGATGTTGAGCGCCGCGGCGATCCGCTCCGCGTCGGCAGCGATCCACTCATGGATGTCGGCGAGCACCTGCTTGGCGCCGCGCCGCGGTCGCCACTCGTCGAGGCCGAAGAGCTTCGCGCAGTCCGAAAGGTATATGGGCACGTCGCCCGTCCGCGTCTCGACAACGGGCTCGATCGGCACCTCGTTGCCGGTCAGCTCGCGGCAGATCGCGGTCGTCTCGAGCAGCGAGAGGCTGCACGTACGGCCGCCGCCGACGTTGACGGTACGCCCATCCCAGGCCTTTTGGTCCAGCAGCTGGCGCTCGACCAGGTCGACCAGGTCCTCGACGTGGAGCAGATCGCGCACCTGCTTGCCGGTGCCACCGAAGCCGATGTAGGAGAGCGGGTTGCCGAAGTGGTGGGCGAGCATCCAGTGGGTGAACACCCCCTGGTCGACCTTGCCCATCTGCCAGGGCCCGGCGATGACGCCGCAGCGGTCGATCACCGCCGGTACCTCCAGCCCCGTCCGGTACTCCTCGATCAGCAGCTCGGCGGCGAGCTTGGTGGCGCCGTAGAGGGTGCGGGCGCCGTCGAGCGGGAAGCGCTCGGAGATCCCCGCTGGCGAGACCCCCCCGACCGCCTGCTCGGTGGCGATCTCGAACCGCGTCGGCGCCTCCTCCAGCGCCAGCTCTACCTGCGGCGCTACCGGGTAGACGCGGCTGGTCGAGAGGAAGACGACGAAGGCGCCGTCGCGGCGGGCCAGCTCGAGGCAGTTGTAGGCGCCGGTGAGGTTGGTGTGGACGAGGTAGCCGGTGTCGCCGTCGACGCCGCTCATCACCGAGGGCTCGGCCGAGCACTCGATCAGGGCCGAGACCTGCGGCAGCCGCACCAGGTCTTCCGGCTCGCGGACGTCGCCGCGGACGAACTCGACCCCGGCCTCCCGCAGCCGCGGCAGGTTCAGTTCCGACCCGCGCCGGTAGAGGTTGTCGAAGGCGACGATCTCCCAGTCGGGGTGCCGGGAGGCGAGCGAGACGGCGAGGTTGGAGCCGACGAAGCCGGCGCCGCCGGTGATCAGCACTCGGTTCAAGGAGCGCGCCCGTAATTGTCAGCGAGTCGCACCACGTCGTCGAGCTCTGGGGTCGAGACCTCGACCATGACCGAATCCTCGAGCGCCTCGATCGTGTGGACGGTCCCCGGCTCGTTGCGCCAGACCGCCCCCACCACGATCTCTACGACGTTCAGTCGCTCGGCATCCTCGCCGTGACTCAGCAGCAGCCGGCCGGAGAGCAGGTAGGACATCTCATCCTTGGCCTCGTGGTAGTGGACCGAGAGCCGATGCCAGGCCCTGACGTGCAGGAGCTTGCCGGCGTAGCGGTCGGTGTGCGCGAACCAAAGCTCGTGGCCCCACGGCTTGTCCACGCGACGCGGCAGGTTGCGGTCGTCCATCAGGAGGCGGCGAAGTTATCAGCGGGGGGGATCGCGATGATCCAGCTCAGTAGGTGCCGCCGAGCTTGCGGTGGTCCCAGGTCGCCGTCCGCAGCGGCCGGAACCGGATCGCGACCCGCTTCGGCGCCTGCGCTTCCAGCGCCGCCCTGGCATCGCCCTCTACCGACGAGATCCCCTCGGCATAGCGCAGGGTCAGCTCCTCGGCGAAGCCGATCACCGTCTCGAAGTCACGGTGGATCTCCGCCTCAGCCTCGATCATCGCCCCCCGCAGCTCGCCGTACTCGCGGCCGGTCTCGACCAGCACCGTCGCCCGCGGGTCGCGTTCGAGGTTGCGCACCTTCTGCGACTTGGCGTAGGTCCAGATCCAGACCTCGCCCCCCCGCGGCACGAACCAGAGCGGCATCGAGTGCGGCCAGCCGCGCGGCCCGAGGCTGGAGACGATCGCGATCCGCTCGTCCTCCAGCAGCTCCCTCAGCTCCGCGTCGCTGAGCACGATCTGGTCCCGGCGGCTCACGGGGTGAACGGTATCTGTCGCGACCGCTCGATCGACGCCGGCGGTCGTCCGCGCCTACTTGCCGCCGACGACGATCGACGGCAGGCCGGGCACGTTGACCTGGACTTCCGGCAGGCCGGGCACCACGGCCGGGGCGTTGACCGAGCCGGATTCGACCGCGCCGACGACCGATTCGACCGTCGAGGAGACCGGGGCGGCGGGCGCTTGGCTCGCCGCCGGCGGGCTCGGCGCGGGCGCGGCGGCGCCTCCGTCCGCCCCGGGCGCTTCGCTCTCCGGGGCGGGGCTCGCTTCCGTCGAGCCGCCTTGCTCACCGCCTCCGGAGCCGGCGGGGGCGCCGGTGGCGGGGCTCGCCGGGCCGTGCCCGCCGGTGCCGAAGGCCGGCGGGGCGACGGCCAGGGCGCCATCGTCTTCGCCGCCGCTTTTGCCGGAATGGCCCGGGGCGCCGCCGGCGCCGGCCTCGCCGGTGCCAGGAGCGCCGGCGCTGGCCGACCCCTGCCGATGCGGGGCCGCCTTCACCGCGGACGCCGGCTGCCGGCTGTCCAGCGAGTGGATCGCGACGTCGCCAGCGCCGACCGTCAGCACCGTCGCCGCCAGCACCTTGGCCGCAACCGTGACCTGGCCGAACTGGACCTCGTCCAGGAGCGAGGCGAGCAGCTGGCGCGAGCCATTGACCGCGAAGGCCCAGAAGAGCAGCGGCCGCAGCCCCGAGTAGTAGCCGCGGAAGGCGTGCACCGCCGCGGGGTCGAGCTGGCTGCCGGCCTCCGCATCCAGCAGATCGAGCGCCTCGCGGTGGCGCTTGGCGGGGCGGTAGGGGCGGGTCGAGGTGACCGCATCGAAGGTGTCGGCGACGGCGACGATGCGGGCGCCGAGCGGGATCTCCTCTCCCACCAGGCCGTCCGGGTAGCCGCCGCCGTCGAGGCGCTCGTGGTGGTGGCGGACGATCGCCGCCAGCTCCTCGTCGCCGAGCCCGGCGACCATCGTCGCCCCCACCGGGGCGTGCCGCTTGACGATCGCGAACTCCTCGGCGCTGAGCCGGCCCGGTTTGTCGAGGATCCCGACCGGCGTCTCGATTTTGCCGACGTCGTGCATCGCCGCGGCACGGCGGATCCGGTCCACCCGCTCGCGCGGCAGGCCCATTCGCCGGGCGATGCCGGCTGCGTGGCGAGCGACCCGGTGGGAGTGGCCGTAGGTGTCGGGGTCGCGCGCCTCCAGCGCCGCCCCGAGCTTTTCCAGCAGCTGGGCCCGCTCACGGCGATCGAGCTCCTCCGGCCCCTCCCCCGAGCCGCTCCGCAGGCCCAGCAGCCGCAGCGCGCTCGAGAGCTGGCGTTCCTGGCGCCAGCGCCGCAGCCAGCCCCACACCATCAGGTCCCCGAAGACGACGTCGCCGGAGCCCCGGCGGGAGGCCCAGACGATGGCGCCCAGGCGCGAGGTCGCCAGGGAGAGGGCCGTCGCGATCACCAGCAGCGGCGCCACCGCTTCGACGATGCCGGACCGGTCGAGCAGGACGACGACGGCCACCGGCGCCCCGACCACCAACAGCGTCGCCACCAGCGCACTCAGCAGATTTCGAGTCGAACCGGATTTTGCCGTGGTCCCCAAGTCGAGTCGCTTCCAGTGCCAAATACGACGGCACATACTGTGCGGATCAATTCAAGATTTTTCAAGCTAACACGCCAGTTCGCAATCTGGCCGAATTAATAGGGGAACTTTCAACGCAGGGCTGGCGATTTGTCGCTCGAACATCCGCGGAACAATCGCCGGTACGCGGTTGGCGTCGTCGCCGTGGCGCGGCGGAAGTGGTCACGCAGGGAGGCGGCGCCGCCGAAGCCGCAGCGCCAGGCGAGCGTCTCCACCGGCAGGTCGGACTCCTCCAGCAGCCGCCGCGCCTCCAGCACCCGCTGGGCCAGCAGCCACTGCAGCGGCGTCGTCCCGGTCTCCTCGCGGAAGCGGCGGGCGAAGGTGCGCGGGCTGACCCCGGCGTGGCGGGACAGCGCGGCGACGTCGAGCGGCTCGGCCAGGCGCTCGCGGGCCCAGCGGCGGGTCGGCTCCAGCGAGCCGCCGGCATCGGCGGCCGGGCGCTTGACGAACTGCGCCTGACCGCCCTCGCGGTGGGGGGCGGCGACCATCTGGCGGGCGACGCGCTCGCCGACGGCGGCGCCGCAGTCGCGGCGGACGACGTGGAGGCTGAGGTCGATGCCGGCGCTGAGCCCGGCCGAGGTCAGCACCGCGCCCTCGTCGACGAAGAGCGCGTCGGGGTCGACCGCGACGGCCGGGAAGCGGCGCGCCAGCTCGCCGGCCCAGGCCCAGTGGGTCGTCGCCCGGCGGCCGTCGAGCAGGCCAGCGTGGGCGAGGGCGAAGGCGCCGGTGCAGACCGAGAGCACCCGGGCGCCGCGAGCGGCGGCGCGCTCGAGCGCGGCCGTCGCCGCCGTGGGCGGCGGCTCGAAGATCGCGAAGTAGCCGGGGACGACGACGGTGTCGGCGCCCTCCAGCGCCTCCAGCCCGGCCTGCGGGCGCAGCCCGAACCCCGTCGTCGTCGCCACCTCCCCGCCGCCGACGGAGCAAGTCGAGAACTCGTACAGCGGCGTGCCGTCGGCCGCGGCGGCGACGGTGAACGCCTGCGCCGGCGCGGTCAGGTCGAAGGCGACGAGGCCGTCGAGGCAGAGCGCGGCGATCCGGTGCATGGCAGGAATCTAGCGAATATTGGCATTCCTGCCTCTGGCGCGACCGGACGGCGACCGCCAAGATCCCCGCCATGGAGATAGCGATCCTCATATTCGACAAGCTGGCCGCCCAGGACGCGGTCGGGCCCTACGAAGTGATGCGCAACGTGCCGGGCTGGGAGATCCGCATCGTCGCCAAGAGCAGGGGCGAGGTGCGGACCGAAGACGGCTCGCTCGGCCTCGTCGCCGACTACGCGCTCGACGAGATCACCGCGCCGGACCTCGTCCTCGTCCCCGGCGGCGCCGGCAGCCGGCCGCTGCTGCACGACGAAGAGCTGCTCGAGTGGCTGCGCGAGGTCGACCGGGCGACCAAATGGACGACCTCGGTCTGCACCGGCTCGCTGATCCTCGGCGCCGCCGGCCTGCTCGAGGGCAAGCGCGCGACCTCGAACTGGCTGCAGCTGGAGCAGCTGCGGCGCTTCGGCGCCGACCCGGTCGGCGGCCGCTGGGTCGAGGACGGCAAGGTCCTCACCGCCGCCGGCGTCACCGCCGGCATCGACATGGCCCTGCACCTGGTCGCCCGCGAGGCCGGGCCGGAGATGGCCCAGGCGGTGCAGTTGGGGATCGAGTACGACCCCGACCCGCCCTTCGACTCCGGCTCGCCCGAGAAGGCGCCGCCGCAGATCGTCGAGCTGGTCACCGCCTTCGCCAGCGCCAACGACCCGCTGCTGAGCGGCGGCAAGTAGCGTCGCCGCTCAGCGGTCGGTCGGTTCAGCTCAGCGGCACTGCCAGGCGCCCTGGCCGGTCACCAGCACCCGAAAGGTGATCGGGTCGAGGGCGACGCGGACGAGTTTCTGGCAGGGGTAGCGGCCCTGGGCGGCGGTGCTGCGTTCGTCGAAGATGCGGCAGAAGACGACGTGCAGGCTGATCCGCCGGCAGTTGGTGACGCCGTATTTGACGCAGTTGTGGTCGTGGGCACAGGTGTGCTTGGCGAAGATGAACGACTTGTCGGCCGCCGTCTTCACCGGCAGCTTCACAGCCGCCGCCGCGGGCACAGCGAGGACTCCGATCACGGCACAGGTCGCCAGGACCAGACCGATCAGGCGCTTGGCTCTCATTGACTCTCCTTTGGGACGAGGCGCGGGTACGAGCCGACCAGCGCCGGGATGCTGGATGGATCCACCCTATCCCTGCGAGCGGGCGCCCGGTCAAATGGGCACGAGTTCCAGCTGCCGCCAAGGGCCCTCGCCGCTCATCGGCTGCGTGCGGCCCGCCAGCCAGTCCTGCTGGAGGTCGTCGTAGTGGGGGCTGGCCGGGTGGCCCGACTGGCCGGTGAACATCTGCCAGCGCGAGCGGTCGGGGTCGGTCGGGTCGGCGACCATGCGCCAGCTCGGCGCCCAGACCGCCTTGTAGGGGTCGTTGGGGTCGTAGGCGATCTGGCTCACGGTCTCCTGGGCGCCGCCGGCGCGCAGGCGGCGGTTGAGCAGCCGCCGCAGCAGCGGGTTGGCGGCGCCGAGCGGGTGCGGGAACTCCATCTCGTGGACGTGGCCCCAGCGCCAGCCCTCGAAGTCAGGCCCGAAGCGCTCCTCGAGGTCGTCGAGGGCGCCCGCCAGCGCCTCCAGCACGAGGCCGTCCCAGGGACGGCCGATCAGCGCCTCGTCGCCCTCCTCCCAGAGCGCCATCAGGTGCGAGTGCCAGCGCCAGGGCGAGGTGACGTGTGGGGTGAAGCCGTTGTCGGCGCGGTCGAGCCAGCGCTCGCAGAGGTCGCGATCGCCGATCGCCGCGCGGGCGACCTCGCGCGCCAGCCGCAGCAGGAAGGCCTGGTAGATCGTGCCGGCGATCGTCCCCGGGTCGAGCCGGCCGTCCCAGCTGCGCAGCCGCTCGATCGCGCTGCGCTCGCGCTGGCCGGCCGGGTGCAGCCGCCCCAGCCGCCGCGCCGCCTCCAGCCCCGGCAGCGAGAGGTCGTCGGTCTGCATCGCCGCGAAGTCCTCGAGGTCGTGCCGCTCGCGCCCCGTCAGCATTTCCTCGATCCGCTTGGCGCGGAAGCCGTCGAGCCATTCGCTGGTGATGTGGTGCGGGTAGTCGTCGCCGACGATGCGGTTGTTGGCGGTGACGAGGAAGCCGCTCTCGGGGTCGACCAGCGCCGGCAGCTCGTCGTAGGGGACCGTCCCCTCCCACTCGAACTCGCCGCTCCAGCCCGGCTTCGGCAGGTCGGGGCTGCCGCCGCGGCGGCGCGGCAGGCGGCCGATCAGCTTGTAGCCGATCGAGCCGTGGCGGTCGACCCAGATCAGGTTCGAGGCGGGTGAGGTGTGGCCCTCGAGCTTCGCCACCAGCTCCGGCCCGGACTCGATCTCCAGCAGCTCGAACATGCCGGCGAAGGCGGTCGGTTCGCGCAGCGTCTGCCAGGCGAGCGCCAGCGGCTCGGCGTCGTCGGCGCCGAGCGCCTCGTTGACGATCGGCCCATGGTGGCTGCTGCGGACGTCGAGCGCGACCGGGGCGCCGCCCTTGACCGCGATCTCCTCGCGCACCGTCTGCAGCGGCCGCCACTCGTCCTCGAACAGGTAGCGCTCGTCCTCGATCCGCTCGACGAAGAGGTCCTGGACGTCGGCCATGACGTTGGTGAAGGTCCAGCAGACGTCGTTGTTCTGGCCCATGTAGACGCCCGGCATCCCCGGCAGCGAGGCGCCGCGGACGAAGCGCTCCCCCTGGCGCATGCCGACCTGGTACCAGATGCCCGGCATGCTCGGCGGCAGGTGCGGGTCGCCGGCGATCAGCGGCGTGCCGGTGGCGCTGCGGGCGCCGCTGACCGCCCAGTTGTTGGAGCCGCTCGCCTCCGCCGCCAACCCCAGCGAGCGCCGCACGGCGTCGATCTGCTCGACGATCGCGAGGCCGTCGCCGGACCAGGTTTCCTGGTTGACGATCGGGTTGCCGGCCGGGTAGACGGGGTCGAGGCGGGCGGTCAGCTCGGGGCCGAGCGCGCGCAGCATGTCGGCCCGCAGCAGCTCCCGCTCCCAGTTGGTCGAAAGGCCGAAGGCGAGCAGCTTGCCGAGGCTGAGCACGTCGACCGGCCGCCAGGGCTCGAACTCGCCGAGCCGCAGCAGCTGCATCTCGAAGGGCGGCGCGGTGGCGCTGGCGGCGGCGGCGTTGACGCCCTCGCAGAAGCGCTCGAGCAGCCCGCGCAGGCGCGGCTCCAGCGCCTCCGCCTCGCGCTCGGCGACGCGGCGGATGCCGAGCGTGCGCATCAGCCGGTCGACCGGCAGCCCCTCCGGCCCGGCCATCTCGGCGACCCGGCCGGAGACCGCGCGGCGGTAGAAGTCCATTTGCCAGAGCCGGTCCTGGCCGTGGGCGAAGCCCTGGGCGAAGTGGAGGTCGGCGGCCTCGGCGGCCTCGATGTGGGGCACGCCCCAGCGGTCGCGCCGCATCACCACCCGTCCCCGCAGCCCCTCGAGCTCGATCGTCCCGCGCTGCTTCGGCAGCGGCCGCCGCGCCAGCCAGTGCCAGGCCGCCGCGGTCGCGGCGGTGGCGATCCCGGTCCCGGCAACACCGGCGATCAGACCCGCCTTCGCCGCCGTTTCCTTGCTCACGCGCCGCATCGGGATTGTGTATCAGACTTGGCCAGCCAGCCAAACACCAGCCTCGCGATCGGGCTCAGGCGACGAGGTCGTCCGGCAGGCGGCGCTCGCCCTCGAGCTTTTCGAGGTGGGCCTCCATCGCCATCGCCGCCATCGGCAGCAGCTCCAGGGGGATGTCGTCCCAGGCCTCGGCGAGGAGAGCGGCGCGGGAGCGCTCGCCGCGCTGCAGGGCGGCGAGCAGGCGGCGCTCGCGCATCTCGCGGTGCTCGACGTATTCGGCCAGCTTCGCCGCCGGCTCGGTGATCCAGGGGCCGTGGCCGGGGCAGATCAGCTCGATCGGCTCGGCCTGCAGCAGCGCCAGCGAGTCCATGTAAGCGGCGAGGGAGCCGCCGCCGGGCGGGACGATCGTCGAGCCCAGGCCCAGCACCAGGTCGCCGCTGAAGCAGACGCCGTCCTCGCTGAGGAAGCAGACGTGGTCGGCGGCGTGGCCGGGGGTGGCGAGCGCACGCAGGCCGCCGTGGCTCTCCCCTCCGCTCGGGAGCACCACCTCGGCGTCGAGCCGGTCGGCGCCGCCCGCGTGGTCGCCGTGAGAATGGGTCAGCAGGACCAACCCGATGCCGCCGCGCTCGCCGGCGGCGGCCCGGATCGCCTCCAGGTGCCCGGCGTCGTCGGCGCCGGGGTCGATCACCAGGCAGGGGTCGGACCCGTAGAGGTAGGTGTTGGTCCCTTCCAGCGTCATCGGCCCCGGATTGGGGGCCAGGATCCGGACGATCTCGGGATGGCCGGGGGCGAGCTCCATGGATTCGCCGCGCTCGATGAATTGATCCGCCTATGGCCGGATCAACTCATCAAACGTCAGTCTGCGATCTCCTTGGCGATCGCCTCGCGAGCGTCGGGCGGCTCGAGCACGACGAGGTCGCCGGCGCCGCGCAGGATCTCTCGCACCAGCCAGGACTTGCCGGCGTAGGGAAGCTCGACGACGACGGCGCCGTCGGCCAGCTCCTCGACCACGGTGCGCTCCTCGCGCAGCCAGCGCGCCCGCTCCGGTGAGACCCAGACCCGGGCGACGTGGGCGGTCGGCACCTCACCGTGGGTCATCCAGCCCTCGACCCCGGCGAACTCCTCGACTTCGGGGCGCGGCTCGAAGCTCTCCTCGGAGAGGCTGGCCTCCTTGATCCGGTCGAGCTTGAAGTGGCGGACGCCGGCTTTGGTCAGGTCGTAGCACTCGACGTACCAGCCCTCGCGGCCGTTCTCGAGCCGGTAGGGCTCGACCCGGCGGTCGGTGAACTGGTCCTCGTTCTCCTTGTAATAGGAGAGTTCGAGCACCTTGCTGGCAGCGATCGCGTCGTTGACCTTGCGCGCGACCTCGGCGTCGCCGCCGCCGGCCGAGGCGATCTCCAGCCCCTCCTCGGAGGGGTCGTGGCCGAGCGCCTTGACGATTTTCCCGCGGGCGCTCTGCAGGTCGGACTGCGGCAGGTGGTCGCCGAAGAGGTCGATCGCCGCCACCAGCGCCTTCGCCTCCAGCGGCAGCAACCGCGCCGGGCGGGCGAAGTTGTCGCCGTAGGGCTGGGAGTCAACCTCGATCTCGTTGCCGATGATTTCGGCGTAGAGGACGTAGGTGCCGCCGCCGAAGTTGACGACGTTGAGCAGCTCGACGTCCTCGCGCAGCTCCTCGGCGGTCAGCTCCAGCCGCCGGCGCAGCTCGGCGACCTGCAGCCGCTCGCCGCGTTTGGCCGCCTCGATCAGCATCCCGGCGAGGGTGACGAGACGGGCGAAGCGCTCGGGCCGGATCGCCGCCTCGCCGCGGCCGTTGGAGCGGGCGCGCCGCGGCGTGTCGCGCAGCGGCCGCTCGACGATCTCGGCCGGGGTGAAGCCGTTCTGGTGGCGGTCGCGGAGCAGCGCCCGCCGGCTCTCGGCCTCGGCCCGCAGGTCGTCGGGGCCGAGCACCTCGGCGTTCGCCCGCCAGCGCAGGACCCAGGCGATCAGCTCCCGCACCGAGGCATAGCCGGTTTCGAAGACCTGGCCCTTGCCCGGGGCGCCGTCGGCCTTGACCGCCGGGCGCAGCTCGCCGTAGGCGCCGTAGTCGCGCTCGATCAGCCAGGCGATGCGGTCGCGGATGAAGATCTTCGCCGTCCCCTGCTCCTCCCCCAGCTGCCAGTCGGCGCGGCTGCCGTAGTCGCGGCGGTCGAAGTCCTCCGGCGGCGAAAAGTCGTGCTCGGCCTTGGAGGCGTAGCCGACCTTGCCCTGGATCCGCGAGAGCCGGAAGACCCGCACCGCGTCGCGCTCGTGCGAGTGGCCGATCAAATAGAACTGGCCGCCGCGGAAGACCAGGTGGAAGGGATCGACCTTGCGCTTCTCGGTCTCGCCGCGCTCCATCGTGTAGTAGGTGAACTCGATCGTCTTGCGGCGGCTGATCGCGGTCTCGATCTTGGAGAGGCGCTGGGAGAGGTCGCGGCCGCCCGCCGAGGCGGTCATCGCCATCTCGACCGGGGCGCGCTCGCCCTCGACCAGCGGGTTCGGATGGCCCCAGGCGACCTGCTGCAGCGCCAGCCGCAGCGGCTCGGCGTAGGCGAAGCCGCCGTCGGTCAGCAGCAGCAGCGCCGTGCTCAGCGCCGCCAGCTCCTCGTCGGAGAATTTGATCGGGTCGAGGTAGAAGTTCTCCGGCGGCAGCGAGTAGAGCTCGGCCTCGAAGAAGCCCTCGCCCGGCTTCTCGACCCCGAGCTGGATGCCAAGGCTCTCCAGCTCCGCGCGGTCGGCGTAGAAGCGCCGCGCGAACGCGTCGTCGTTCATGTCGCTGTAGCCCTCCACCTCGCGCTTGATCTCGAGCGCCGAAACCGGCCTGCCCTGGGCCATCAGGAACGAGATCAGCGAGAGCTGGCGAATCAGCTTCTCGGTGTCCTTCGCCACGAAGCGCAGGATAGTGTGCGGCAGACGCCATGGAAATCCTGCGCAACCTCTTCGGCAATCTCAGCTCCGGGATCATCCGGCTGCTGGTCTCGGTCGGGGTCCTCGCCGCCGCCTACTTCTTCATCGTCAAGCCGGTCCTGCACACCACCGACAACGCGATCAACAGCGCCAACAAGACCTTCGAAAAGTCGTTCGGGCCGAACGGCCTCGACAGCATCTCGAAGACCATCAATGGGGTCGACCACCAGGTCCAGGTCCAGATCGAACGCTCCTTCCACACGGCGAAGAGCCACGGCAACCCACAGAGGCTGGTCCACTGCATCCAGCATGCCCACGGCGACGTGCAGCGGATCCGCCGCTGCACCGTGAAGTTCTGAGCTGACTCAGGCCGCGGCGCGCTGGCCGAAGTAGGCGGAGCCGGAGAGGGCGCGGTCGAAGCCGGACCAGGACTCGCCGGCGGGAAGCTGGCGCTCGATCCGGTCGAAGCTGCCGAGGCGGCCGCCGAGGTTGTCGATCATGTGGACGAGGACGGCCTCGCGGGTGGCGGGGACGACCGGGGAGCCGTGCTCGAGCTGGCCGTGGTGGCTGAGGATGATGTGGAGGACGCACTGGGCCAGCTCCGGGTCGAAGCCGGGGATGTCCTCGATGCGCCGGCGCACGAAGTAGTAGCCGAGCGGGATCTCGCCCTGCAGGCGGCCGGCGTCGGTGAGGTCGATCGCCAGCGGGTCGTCGTTGTAGGCCTCTGTCTTGCCGATGTCGTGCAGGAGGGCGCCGGTGACGGCGACGTCGCGGTCGATGCCGGGGAAGAAGTTGGCGGCGGCGCTGACCGCCTGGGCGACCGAGAGCGTGTGCTCGAGCAGCCCGTGGCGGTAGGCCTGGTGGTAGACCTTCGCCGCCGGCGCCTCGCTGAAGCGCCGCCAGGTCTCGGTGCCCTCGCCGAAGAAGAGGTCGAGCAGCTCGCGCAGCTGCGGATCCTGGATCGTCGTCAACAGCGCCCGCAGGTCGCGCTCCAGCAGCTCCAGCGAGGCCTGCGACTCGGCGGCGAGGTCGTCCGGGTCGTACTCGCCCTCCTCGGCCGCGCGCAGGCCGCTGAGCTTGATCTTCGCCCCCCAGCGCTCGCTGACCTCGAAGACGCCGCTGGCGAAGACCGGGGTGCCGGTGGCGGCGAGCGCGTAGAGCTCCTCGGCGTCCTCCCAGCAGACCGCCTCGGCGCTGCCGCTGGCGTCGCCGAGCGAGAGCCGCAGCCAGGGCTCGCCGTTGCGCTTGCGGCGCAGCTCGCGCTCGCGCACCGCGTAGACGCCGGCGACCCGCTGCCCGTCCTCGAGGTCGCGCAGCGGCACCCGCATCGAGGTCAACCCGTCGAGTCGAGTCTGCTCGCTCATTGCCCGATCCAAAGTAGAGACGGTGGCGGACGGCTCAGGGGCGTCTGGGCGGGTCGCGCTAGAGGGCGCCACCGAGCCAGTGGCCGAGGCTGACGGCGGCGAAGCCGGCGAGCAGCGAGAGGCCGATGTTGAGCCAGGCGAGGCGAGCCTGGCCGGCCGCGCCGAGCCGGTGCGAGTCGAGGATCCAGGTCGAGAAGGTGGTGAAGGAGCCGATGCCGCCGCCGGCGACGATCGTGTAGGCGGAGCCGTGCAGCGCCGCGCCGGCGACGAGCCCGAGCGCCAGGGCGCCGCTGAGGTTGACGGCGAGGATCCCGAGCGGAAACTCGCTGTTGGCGCGCGCGGCGATCTCGGCGTCGATCGCGAAGCGGGCCGCGGCGGCGAGGCCGCCGAGCAGGCCGACGGCGATCCAGGCGAATGCGGTCATATCGCCAGCGGCCAGCGCCGGCGCTCGAGGGCGATGCCGAAGCGGACCAGCAGATAGCCGAGGGAGATCGTGGCGGCGCAGTACGCCGTGGCCAGCGCCAGGTGGCCGCCGTCGACCATCGCGAACAGCTCCAGCTGCATCGTCGAGAAGGTGGTCAGGGTGCCGCAGACGCCGGTGCCGAGGAAGGGATGGTGCAGGCTCTCCGCCGGGTGGTCCCGGAACAGCGCGAAGAAGTAGCCGAGCAGCAGCGCCCCGACCATGTTCACCGCGAACGTCGCCCAGGGCCACGTGCCGGGTCCGGTCGCCGCCAGCTGCCCCAGCCCCACCCGGATCAGCGCCCCGACGACGCCGCCGATGTAGATCGCCGCCAGCTTGCGCGGGTCGTGCGGGAGCGATCGCATCGGCCCAGCTTCTATCACTGAGATGTGATTGCCGGCGAACCCACCTCGCTAGCGTTTGTCGCATGGACCCGATCGTCGCCTGGCACTTCACCGACCCGGGCTGTCCCTGGGCCTACTCCTCGCGGCCGGCGATCGCGCGGCTGCGCTGGCGCTTCGGCGCGCAGATCGAGTGGCGGCTGGTGCTGATCGGGCTCAGCGAGACGACCGCGCGCTACGAGGAGCGCGGTTACACGCCGGGCCGCATGGCCAGCGGCCACCGCATGTTCCAGAGCCGCTTCGGGATGCCGTTCGGCTCCGGGGTGAAGCCGCGCCTGGCCGCCACCTCGCGCGCCTGCCGGGCGGCGATCGCCGCCCGCGAGGTCGATTCCGAGCTCGGCTACGCGGCGCTGCGGGCGCTGCAGCTGATGCAGTTCACGACCACCCGCCTGCTCGACGACGACGAGGACCTGCGCTGGGCGCTGGGTGGGGTCGAGGGGCTCGACGCCGACGCCATCGTCGCCCGCATCGACGACCCCGAGGTCCTCGCCGCCTACGAGGCCGACCGCGAGCGCGCCCGCTCCGCCGACGGCACTCCCACCCACGTCCAGAACCGCCACTCCGAGAGCGACGGCCCGGTCCGCTACACGGCGCCCTCGGTGATCTTCGAGCACCCCGACGGAAGGCGGCTCGAGGTCGGCGGCTTCCAGCCCTTCGAGGCCTACGACACGGCGCTGGCCAACCTCAATCCGGCGCTGGAGCGCCGCCCCGCCCCCACCGACGTGGTCGAGGCGGTCAGCTTCCGCCACGGCCTCACCAGCGCCGAGGTGGCCGCGATCATGCGCCCCTCGGACCTGGTCGACGCCGACATCGCCGCCGCCGAGCGCGAGCTGATCGCCGCCGCCGACGAGGGCCGGCTGGTCTGCGAGCCGGCCGGCAGCGACGCCGTCTGGCGCCCGGCCGCGGTCCTGGCCGCGGCGGCTTAGCGCCAGGCGCGCTCAGGCGAGAAAGCCGCGCAGCAGCTCGGCGAGGCGGGCCGGCTCCTGCGCCATGAAGGCGTGGCCGCAGCCGGCGAAGCGCTCGACCCGGGCGCCGCTCCAGCGGGCGGCGAGCGCGGCGGCGTTGGCGACCGGGATCACCACGTCCTCCTCGCCGTGGGCGACCAGCACCGGCGGCGCGGCGGCGCCCGGCGCCTCCTGCTCGGTCGCGTGCCAGGCGATCATCGCCGCCTCCTGGGCGGCGAGCGCGGCGGGCGCCAGCCCGGCTCGCGCGGCGGCGACGATCGCGCCGAACTGGCGGTCTATCTGAGGCGCCAGGGCGGGCGGGAAGAGCAGCGAGATCAGCCGCGTCGCCCGCTCCCGCGGCGTGCCGGAGCCGTCGATCAACCGCGCCCAGACCGCAGGGTCGGAGGCGATCGACTCCGAGCCGCCGGGGTCGGTCGAGAGCAGCGCCAGCGCCGCCACCCGCGCCGGCGCCCGCAGCGACAGCCGCTGGGCGACGAAGCCGCCCATCGACCAGCCGACCACCGTCACCCGCTCGTGCCCAAGCGCGTCGAGCAGCGCCTCGAGGTCGGCCGCCATCGCGTCGATCGTCAGCTCCGCCGTCCCCAGCTCCGAGTCGCCGACCCCGCGGTTGTCGGGGCAGATCAGCTCGAACGAGCGCCCCAGCCGCATCATCAGCCCCGGGTCCCAGTCGACGCCGGTGGCGGCGTAGCCGTTGATCAGCAGCAGCGGCGGCCCGGAACCGAGCGAGCGCCAGGCGAACCGGCGCCCCTCGACCTCGATCGTCCCCCCTTCTGCGGCCACGGAATGGCGAGACCCGGACTCGAACCGGGGACACCACGATTTTCAGTCGTGTGCTCTACCAACTGAGCTATCTCGCCTGGGAGCGCCGAAACGGCCTGCGCTGCGGGAAGGCTAGCGGCCGGGCGGCGATCGGGCTGATTGCATTGGGGGGTGGCCTGGACTCGTGCAGGACTGGCGCTGGTAGCTGCCGGGGCGGTGGGATTGGCGCTCGTCTCCGGCGGCTCCTCGGCCGATCCGCGGACGCCGCCGGCGCTGCCGGGGATGCCGGCGCCCTTCCTCGGAGTGGCGGTCGTGGGGGCGGGCGGGCTGACGGCGGCGGTCGACGCCTACGGCGACGTCGTCGACCTGCGGCCGAGCCCGGCGGGCTGGGCGCTGCTGGCGGTCTCCCCGGCGCGCCAGGCCGCCGGCACGGTGGCGACAAGCGCGGCGATCGTGCCGCGGGTCCGACTCCCCGATGGCCGCATGCTGCCGCTCTGGCGCGCCGACTCGGTGCGGCAGCGATACCGGCCTGGCACGAACGTCCTGGTCACCTCGGCACGATTCGGCGCGGGGTGGGCAAAGATCGCCTACGCGGCGGCTGGCGACACCCTCGCCTGCCGGACCGGAGTCGGATCGGGACTGCGCGGCGCAGGCAACGGCGGGGCCAGGTGGGACGGTAGGTCGTCTCTTGCCCTCAGCGTGCCTACCGCCATTGGGGTGCGGATCCACTGTGACGACGCGGCCGCGCGACGGGTCTTTCGAGCCGCCGCGCGCTCCGACCACCGTTGGCTCGCGCGAGCGCTGCCGCTCGGGGCGGCGGCGCCGGGGTGGGCGCGGCGCCTGTACGGGCGCTCGCTGCTGACGCTGCGGGCGCTGAGCGGGCGCGGCGGCAGCGTCGCCGCCGGCGCCCGCGACGGCTGGGCCTACGTCTGGCCGCGCGACGCCGGAGCGGCAACGCTCGCCTACGCCGCGGCCGGCTACCGGGGCCAGGCGCGCCAGGTCGCCCGCTTCCTGCTCGGCCTCCGGCTCGGCGCCGCCGCGCGCTTCTACGGCAACGGCGCCCCCGTCCCGGGCCGCGCCGCCCAGGGCGACGCCTCGGGCTGGGTCGCCGTCGCCGCCCGAGCCTCCGGCCTTCCCTCCCCCGGGCCGCTCCCCTGGCGCGACCGCCCCGACTACCAGGAGGGCCCTCCCGGCACCTACCTCGCCAACGCGATCGCCGCCGGTGCCGGGGGAGTTGGCATTGAGGCGGCATTCGGGACGACGGCGGGGCTGGTGCGACGAGCCGGGGACCCGGGGTCCGGGCTCGACTCGGCGGCGGCGTGGGCCGTGCGGCCGTTCCCACAGCCGGCGCTGTTCCCGGCGGTCCGCCGCACCCTGCTGCGGCTGGCGCGGCGCGGCGGTCGCTTCGGCATCACCCCGGGCGCCGGCTGGCCCGACCGCGACCCCTGGAGCGCGCCGACGGCCTGGAGCGCCTGGAGCCTGGCGGCGCTGGCCGCTGTCGATCGGCGAGCCGGGCACACCGCGCTCGCCCGACGCGATCGCCGCGCCGCCCTGGCGCTGCTCGGCGACCTGCGCCGCGCCGCCACCCCGGCCGGCGAGCTGCCGGAGCGGGTCGGTGCCCACAGCGGCATCCCGACCTCGACCACGCCGCTGACCTGGTCGCACGCCTTCGCGATCCTCGCCCTGCGCCAGCTCTGGCCCGGCCACCGGGGCGTGTCTGAGTTTTCGGGTGCAATAGACCCCGTCAGACACGCCCGGTGCCGCTCGGGTGCACCGCCTGGACCAAGGGCGATCGCGCTAAACGGGGCGGCGCCAGCGGCTGACCGAGTTGCGCAGCAGCAGGCGGCGCTCGTCGATGGCGCCGGTGACGCGGAAGCCGCGCGCCGCCGGGTCGGCGGGCCCATCTCGACCACCGCGTCCAGCGTCGCCGCCGCGCTCATCGGCGGGCTACGGGCGAACGACTCGGTCTGGTGCGTGAACTCGTCCCGGATCGACTCCTCGTGCATGGCGGTCTCTAAGCGCGGCGCATCGTCCGCATCAGCTCCAGGGCGCCCGCCTTGTGCAGCGGTTCGTTGAGGTTGCCGCACTTCGGGCTCTGCACGCAGGATGGGCAGCCGGACTCGCAGGGGCACTCGGCGATCAGGCGCTCGGCGTCGCCGAGCAGGCGCTCGAACTGCTCGAAGCCGCGCTGGGAGATCCCGACCCCGCCGGGGTGGCCGTCGTAGATGAAGATCGTCGGCCGGCCGGTCTGGAAGTGGACGTTGGTCGAGAGCCCGCCGATGTCCCAGCGGTCGCACATCGCGATCAGCGGCAGCACCGCGATCTGGCCGTGCTCGGTCGCGTGCAGGGAGCCGAGCAGGGCGTCGGCAGGCAGCGCCCCGCCGAGCCGCTCCGGCAGCACGTACCAGAGCGCTTGGGTGACGAAGCTCTGCTCCGGCAGCTCGAGGGCGACGATGTCGATCGGCTCCTGCTCGGAGATCGAGACCCGCTGGAAGGCGATCACCTGCTCGGTCACCGAGACCTCGCCGAAGCTGAGCTGCACCCCCGCCACCTCGCGCCGCTCACGCTCGCGTTCGATGTAGATCTCGGTCTCCTTCTTCGGCCGCGTGTACCAGTCGCCGTCGAAGCCGGAGACGATCGCCCGCCGCTCCTCGACGTCGAGCCGCTCGACCTCGTAGGAGCGGCCGAGGTGGAGGTAGACGGCGCCGGGATGGACGGTGGTGAAGGCGCGCTCGGCCTCGACCAGGCCCAGCATCTCGCCGGAGTCGCGCTCGATCACCGCGACCGAGTCGGCCGAGGCCGAGCGCAGGGAGATCCGCGAGGCGACGAACTCGGCCCGCCGCGGCGCCAGGCCGCCGCCGACCGGGCGCAGCTCCCCCGCCGCCTGCAGCCGCTCCGCCCGCCCCCGCCAGCCGGGGCCGAAGATCTCCTCGTCCGCCTCGCTCAGCGGCAGCTCGTAGGCGGCGGCGAGCAGGTGCCGGGAGGCGATCTGCTCGTTGGCGTGGTCGAGGATCGCCGCCTCGACCGGGCGCTCGAGGAACTCCTCCGGGTGGCGGCAGAAGAACTGGTCGAGCGCGTCCTGGCCGGCGACGTAGACCGCCAGCCCGCGCCGCCGCCGCCCCGCCCGGCCCCACATCTGCCGCAGGCTGGCGACGGTGCCGGGGAAGGTGACGCAGATCGCCGCGTCGAGCTCGCCGACGTCGATCCCCAGCTCCAGGGCGTCGGTGGCGACCACCGCCAGCAGCTCGCCGCCGGCGAGGCGGGCCTCGATCTCGCGCCGCTGCTGCGGCGTGTAGCCGCCGCGGTAGGGGGCGATCCGGGCGGCCAGCTCCGGCTTGCCGCGGCGCTCGAGGTTTTCGCGGGCGAAGCGTTGGATCAGCTCGATCCCGCGCCGGCTCTTGAGGAAGCAGATCGTCCGCGTCCCCTGCGCGACCAGCTCCGCCAGCAGGTCGGCCGCCTCGGAGAGGGCCGAGCGCCGCACCCCGGTCGCCCTGTCCAGCAACGGCGGGTTCCAGAGCGCGATTTCGCGCCCGGCCCGCGGCGCGCCGTCGTCGTCGAGCAGCTCGAACGGGGTCCCGACCAGCCGCTCGGCCAGCTCGACCGGGTTGGCGATCGTCGCCGAGGCGAGCAGGAAGCGCGGCTCGGAGCCGTAGGCGCGGGCCAGCCGCCGCAGCCGCCGCAGCACGTTGGCGACGTGGGAGCCGAAGACGCCGCGATAGGTGTGGGCCTCGTCGACGACGACCCAGCCGAGATTGGCGAGGAAGTCGCCCCAGCTCTTGTGGTTGGGCAGGACGCCGACGTGGAGCATGTCGGGGTTGGTGAGGACGAGGTTGCTGCGACGGCGGATCGTTGGCCGCTCCTCGCGCGGGGTGTCGCCGTCGTAGATCGCCTCGCGCAGCCCCGGCGGCCGCAGCTCGGCCAGCTTGCGCGCCTGGTCCTGGGCCAGCGCCTTGGTCGGGTAGAGATAGAGCGCGCGGCGCTTGGGGTCGGCGGCGATGCCGTCGAGCACCGGCAGGTTGAAGGCGAGGCTCTTGCCCGAGGCGGTGCCGCTGACGATCGCCAGGTTCGCCCGCGCCACCGCCTCGTAGGCGGCGAGCTGGTGGGTGTAGAGCGACTCGATCCCGGCCCGGCGCAGGGCCGCGGCGAAGCCGGGATCGAGCGAGTCCGGCAGCGCCACCGGGCGGGCGCGGCGCTCGCGCTCGGCGCTCTCGGCGACGATCCGGCCGTCGCGGCGAGCCGGGTCGATGGCGACGTTCCAAGACTCGCCCAGCAGGCTCGCGCCGCGCGCCATCAGGCGGCGCTCCGCGCCGGCCGCGCGATCCGGCCGGCGACCCGCATCGCCTGCAGCGAGGAGCGGTCGTGGATGCGGAGCACGTCGGCGCCGGCGCGCACGGCCAGCGCCACCGCCGCCACCGTCCCCCACTCGCGCTCGGCGGGCGGCAGCCGCTCCTCCCAGGAGCCGGCCAGCACCGCGCCGATGAAGTCCTTGCGCGAGAGCGAGACGTAGAGCGGCAGCCCCAGCGAGCGCAGCTCGCCGAGCCGGCGCAGGATCTCGAGGTCCTGCTCGGGGCTGAGGTCGAAGTCGAGCCCGGGGTCGATCGCGATCTGCTCCACGCCGACGCCAAGCTCCCGCGCCAGCTCGACTCTCCCCTCGAACCAGGACCTGAGGTGGTCGACGACGTCGTCGTATTGGCGCCAGGGCCGCTCGACCCGCGGCGGCCCCTCGATGTGCATCAGCACGTAGCCGCAGCCCGTCGCGGCGACCAGCTCGAACATCTCCTCCGAGCCGCCGGAGATGTCGTTGACCGCGCCGGCGCCGGCCGCCAGCGCCCGCCGCGCGACCTCGACCGAGAAGGTGTCGGCGGAGACCGGCACCACGGTAGGGCCGAGGCCCGCGATCGCCGGCACCAAGGCCGCCGCCTCGTCCTCGGCACTCACCGGCGGGCCTGCTTTCGCCGCCACCGCCCCCACGTCGAGCATCTCGAAGCCGGCCTCGACCAGCGCCTGCCCGTCGACCACGGCCTGCTCCGGGGTGCCGCTGCGCGCCCCCTCGAACATCGAGTCGACGGTGACGTTGACGATCCCCGCCGCCAGCGGCTGCTCCAGATCCAACGTCCTGTCGGCGAGCCGCCAGCGCATGCCCGCTACGGTAGCGACCGCGCCGATGCCGCTCCGCTGCGTCTACACCGACCTCGACGGGACCCTGCTCGGGCGGGGCAGCTCGCTCTTCCGCGACGCCGAGGGCGGCTTCTCGCTGGCTCAGGCGCGCGGCCTCGAGGCCTGCCAACGGGCTGGGGTCGAGGTCGTGATCATGTCCGGCCGCCGCGAGCCGCAGGTGCACGAGGCGGCGCGGCTGATGGGCCAGACCTCCTACATCTACGAGGCCGGCTGCGCCTTCGCGATCGAGGGCGAGACGACGCTGCTGACCGGCGAGCTGGGGTCCAGCCCCGAAGCCGGCACGATCTACGAGCAGATCGAGGCGCGCGGCGTCCCGGCGCTGCTGTTCGAGCACTTCGAGGGGCGACTCGAGTACCACTCCCCCTGGCACCACGGCCGCGTCCACTCCCACCTCTTCCGCGGCAAGGTCGACGTCGACGAGGCCAACGCCCTGCTCGGCGAGCACGGCGACGACGACCTGCGGCTGCTCGACAACGGCGCGATCGGCCGCGAGATGGCGGCGATCGACGGCCCCACCCACGCCTACCACCTGGTCCCGCGCCTGGTCAGCAAGGCCGGCGCTGTCGCCGCCCACGCCCGCGCCCGCGGCTACGACCCGGCCCAGTGCATCGCCGTCGGCGACTCGGTCGAGGACCTCGAGGTGGCGGCCTCGGTCGGCCGCTTCTTCGTCGTCGCCAACGGCCCCGACCGCGACCCTGGCCTGCGCTCGCGGCTCTCCGCCTGGGACAACGCCACGGTCACCGAGGGACGCATGGGCGACGGCTTCTACGAGGCCGTCGTCTCGACCCTGGTCGAGCGCCGCTGAGCAGCCACTAGTTGACCCGCCCACACACCTTGTGAACGCCTGAGAGGCATCCGGGCCCTCCA
>CAZIOS010000017.1:0-53589 GCA_964540905.1 uncultured Conexibacteraceae bacterium
TGCAGCGCTGCTCGATCTCGGCCGAGATCGGGTACTCGGCGTGGTCGATGAAGTTGCGGTAGAGGTTTTCGGCGATGATCCGCTGCGCCTCCGGCTCCATCCAGGTGGTGACGAAGGTCGCCAGGTTGCGCTGCGGGTCACCCTCCACCGCCAGTTCCTCGTCGACCAGGCGCATCGCGTCGAGCGCCGGCATGCCCGTCTCGGGAAAGGGCCCGTCGGGGGCGTCCTCGGTCAGGAAACGGCTTCCGTAGAACATCGCGACTTCGTCGCCGCTGCGTGGCTTGGGCATCTGGTCTCTCTCAGTCCGGTTCGGGGGATCGGGGCTGCCGGTCGGCGTCTGCGAGCCTAGCTCCTGCTCCTGTCCACGACTATGCTGCGCCGCGGATGAGCGCGCGCCTGACCCACGTCGGCGGACCGACGGTGCTGATCGAGATCGGCGGCTGGCGGCTCCTCACCGACCCCACCTTCGACCCCGCCGGCGACAGTTACCGCTTCGGCTGGGGGACCGGCTCGCGCAAACTGGCTGGGCCGGCGCTGGCCGCCTCGGAGATTGGCCCGATCGACGCGGTCCTGCTCAGCCACGATCACCACGACGACAACCTCGACCCCGCTGGACGGGCGCTGCTGCCGGCGGCGGGGACGGTCGTCACCACCGGGGCCGGCGCCAGGCGGCTCGGCGGCAACGCCGAGGGGCTGGCGCCGTGGGCGAGCACCCGGCTCGAGGCGCCGGGCAAGCCGGCGATCGAGATCACCGCCACGCCCTGCCGCCACGGCCCGCCGCTGAGCCGCCCGCTCGTCGGCGACGTGATCGGCTTCGGCCTCGGCTGGGAGGGCCAGCAGCACGGCGCCCTCTGGATCTCCGGCGACACCGTGCTCTACGACGGCGTCCGCGAGGTCGCCGAGCGCCTGCGGGTGGGCACCGCCCTGGTCCACCTCGGCGGCGTCCGCTTCCCGATCTCCGGCCCGCTCCACTACACGATGACCGCCGCCCAGGCGGTCGAGCTCTGCGGCTTGCTCCAACCCCAGACGACGATCCCGATCCACTACGAGGGATGGAAGCACTTCCGCCAGCATCGCGACGCGGTCGAGCGCGAGTTCGCCGCTGCCCCCCAGGCCTTCCGCGACAGCGTCCGCTGGCTGCCGCTCGGCAGCGGCGTCGAGATCGAGATCTGAGCCGCAGCCGGCGCTAGGCGCCGGGTTCCTGCTCGGCGACGGTCAGCTCGGCCAGCGGTTCGGCCTCGAGGCGCTGGTCGGGGATCGGCTCGCCGCTGCGAACCGAGAGGCCGTAGGTGCCGGCGGCGAGTCGCTCCTCGGCGCGTTCGACCGCCTCCAGCCGGCGCTTGAGGTCGTCGGCGCGGCCGGCGTCGAACTCGTCCTGGTAGAGGCCCTCGGAGTTGAAGTCGCCGGGCTCGACCCGGGCGTCGCCCTCCTCCGCTCCCTCGCCGCGCAGGGCGGCGAGCTCGGCCTCGACCCGCTCGCGCTCGGCGGCGACCAACTCGCGTGCGTGCTCGGCGTCCATTGGCCACACCGTAGCGCCCCACTGCGCTATCCTGATTGAGGACTAACTACAGAAAGTGGACTTAGCAATGGCCTATCTCCTGATCCCACTCGACGAGGCAATCGTCTTCCCCACCGTCACCGCCACGCTGCCGATCGACGTCGGCGACGAGGACCGGGTCTTCCTGCTGCCCCGCCGCGAGGGCGAGTTCGGCCGGGTCGGCGTCGTCGCCGAGGTGATCGAGCGCGGCCACTCGCGCCGCGGCGCCGCGGTCGCGACCGTGCTCGGCCTGCACCGCGGCCTGGCCGGCGCCGCGGTCGCCGACGGCGAGGACCCGGAGGCGCTGCGGATCGAGGTGCAGGAGTTCCACGACGGCCACCCCGACGACGAGCACGCCCGCGAGCTGGTCCGCGAGTACCGCGCCGTGGTCGAGGAGATCCTCGAGCTGCGCGGCGACGACGGCCGCATCTCGGCCTTCCTGCGCTCGGTCGAGGAGCCCGGCGCGCTCGCCGACACGGCCGGGCTCAGCCCCGAATTCAGCGCCGACCAGAAGCTGCGGCTGCTGGAGGCGCTCGACGTCAGCGCCCGGCTCGAGCTGGCGGTCGAGCTGCAGCGGGAGCGCC
Organism: uncultured Conexibacteraceae bacterium; assembly: GCA_964540905.1. Lineage (GTDB taxonomy): Bacteria > Actinomycetota > Thermoleophilia > Solirubrobacterales > 70-9 > VAYN01. The sequence continues at coordinate 2,122 of CAZIOS010000017.1, forward strand.
TCGCCGAGCTGCAGGTGCGCAGCCGCATCCGCGACGACGTCGAGTCCGGCGCCCAGAAGCAGCAGCGCGACTACTTCCTGCGCAAACAGATGGAGTCGATCCGCAAGGAGCTGGGCGAGGACGAGACCGACCTGATCGAGGAGTACGAGCGCAAGATCGCCGCGGCGGAGATGCCGGAGGCGGTCGCCGAGCAGGCCGAGAAGGAGCTGCGCCGGCTCGAGCGCCAGGGCGAGCAGTCGCCCGAGTCCTCGATGATCCGCAGCTACCTCGACTGGCTGATCGCGGTGCCGTGGGGGAAGCGCTCCGAGGAGCGGCTCGACCCGGTCCACACCCGCGAGGTGCTCGACGCCGACCACGCCGGCCTCGAGGACGCGAAGCGGCGGATCACCGAGTTCGTCGCCGTCCGCAAGCTGCGCGAGAGCCGCGGCAAGGGCGACGGGGACAGCCGCGCCAACGGCACGATCCTGACCCTGGTCGGGCCGCCCGGCACCGGCAAGACCTCGATCGGCGAGTCGATCGCCCGCGCCCTCGGGCGCGAGTTCGTCCGCATCTCGCTCGGCGGCCTCCACGACGAGGCGGAGATCCGCGGCCACCGCCGCACCTACATCGGCGCCCTGCCGGGCCGGATCGTCCGCGCCCTGCGCGACGCCGGCACGATCAACCCGGTGATCCTGCTCGACGAGGTCGACAAGGTCGGCGCCGACTGGCGCGGCGACCCTTCAGCGGCGCTGCTGGAGGTGCTCGACCCGGCCCAGAACCACTCCTTCCGCGACCACTACCTCGACGTCGAGGTCGACCTCTCCGAGGTCGTCTTCATCGCCACCGCCAACCTGGTGGACACGATCCCGGCGCCGCTGCTGGACCGGATGGAGACGATCGCCTTCGACGGCTACACCAGCGCCGAGAAGCTGGCGATCGCCCGCGGCTACCTGCTGCCGCGCCAGCTGCGGCGCAACGGCCTCGAGCCCGAGGAGGTCGAGGTCGGCGACGCGGTCCTGAACAGCGTCGTCGCCGAGTACACCCGCGAGGCCGGCGTGCGCCAGCTCGAGCGCGAGCTCGGCAAGCTGCTGCGCGGGGCGGCGACGAGGATCGCCGCCGGCGAGCCGGAGCTGCCGATCGTCCTCGACACCGCGGCGCTGCGCGAGGCGCTCGGGCGCCAGCGCTTCTTCCAGGAGTCGGTCGAGCGGACGGCGATCCCGGGGGTCTCCACCGGCCTCGCCGTGACCGGCGCCGGCGGTGACGTCCTCTTCATCGAGGCGACCGCGATGGAGGGGGATAAAGGACTGGTGCTGACCGGGCAGCTCGGCGACGTGATGAAGGAGTCGGCGCGGATCGCCCTCTCCTACGTGCGCTCGCACAGCCAGCAGCTGGGGATCGACCCCAGCGGCTTCGAGCGCGAGTTCCACCTCCACGTGCCGGCCGGGGCGATCCCCAAGGACGGCCCCAGCGCCGGCACGGCGATGACCACGGCGCTGGTCTCGCTGCTGAGCGGGCGGCCGGTCAAGCACACGGTCGGGATGACCGGCGAGGTCACCCTGCAGGGCCGGGTGCTGCCGATCGGCGGGCTCAAGCAGAAGGTGCTCGCCGCCCACGCGGCCGGGCTGACCGAGGTGATCCTGCCCGAGCGCAACCGCGGCGACCTCGACGAGGTCCCCGACGAGGTGCGCGAGGAGATGACCTTCCACCCGGTGATGAGCGTCGAGGAGGTCCTCGAGCGCGCCCTGGAGCCGGCGGAGAAGGTGGCGGATGTCACCGCGATGTCGTAGCTGCTCGCCGGTCCCGAGCGAGCTGCGCGCAGCCGCCGGGCTGCTCGAGCGGCGCTGGACGATGGCGACGATCTACGCCTGCTCCAGCGGCGCCGCCCGCTTCAACGAGTTTCGCCAGTCGCTCCCCGGGGTCTCGCCGACGACGCTCTCGGAGCGGCTGGAGCAGTTGGAGGCGGCGGGGATCGTCGAGCGCTCGCTCGTCGCCGGCCGTCCCCCCCACACCGAGTACCTACTGACCCAGCGGGGCAGGCGGCTGGCCCACGCCGTCGCCGGGCTGCTCGATCACCGTTAGGCGGAAGTAGATGACGGCGGCGACCAGGGCGCTGATCGGCGCCGTGATCGTCGAAGCGATCGCGCTGAAGACGATGCGGACGATCGGCCCGTCGGAGATGCCGTTGGCGATCACCCCGAAGACCAGGCTGCCAACCAGGACGATCACCCCGGCGACGAGGATCGCCCCGAGGACCGGCCATCCGTTGCCGCGCACCAGCCGCCGCGAACGACCGAAGGAGGCCGTCACCCCGGAGCCCTCGATCACGATCACCGGCGCGATCACCGCCCAGACCGTCGCCAGGTAAAGGCCGGGAACGATGAGCAGGATGAACCCGATCCCGATGCAGACGCCAGCCAGCAGGCCGGCGCCGATCAGCGGCAGGACCACCGGCAGCGCCGCGTCGATCAGTTCGCGGGCGCTGGAGTCGGCGCGGCCGGCATGGAGGTTCCGCACCAGGTTCACGACCACCCCCTGGTAGAGGGTGCCAGCGATCGTCCCGATCGCCAGGCTGACCGCGAGCAGGAGGATGCTGCCGCCGATCAGGCCGTCGACGATCGCGACCACGAGGAAGAGCCAGAAGGCGATCGGCAGCAGCAGGCCGATGTGTTCGCCGTAGATCGAGAAGACCTCGTTGAGGGTCTCGCCGACCGAGAGCTTGCGGTCCATGGCGGGACAGTATCGTCAGCGCCCTGATGAGCGACCGGCAGGCGCAGGCCAGAGCGGAGGCGACGCGGTGGTTGAAGCGCAGCTACCGCGCTGGCGCCCTGGTCGACGCCCTGGCGGCGATCGGGATGGCCTTCCCCAGTCTCTACGGGCCGACGCTGCGCTTCCGCTCCAGCTTCCGCCGCGAGGGGCCCGAGTTCACCTACGCGATGCGCACGGGGGCACCGCTGATGGCCGGCTGGACGCTGCTGCTGCTGTGGGCCGAACGACGGCCGCTGGCGCGGCGCGGGGTGCTGCCGATCACCCTCTTCCCGGTCGTCGCCGGGCTGATGGCCAATGACGCCGGCGCCGTCCGCCGCGGTGACCTCGGCGGCGCCGGCGTGATCCCGGTGCGGATCCTGCAGACCGGCCTCGCCGGCCTCTTCGGCTACAGCGCCCTGAAGGCGCACCTGGCGCTGCGCGGCGGCAGCGAGGACCGGACGCTGGAGTAAACGACAAGGGCCGCCCGGAGGCGGCCCTTGTCTCAGGTGCTTGGAGCGAACGCGGGAACGACAACCGAGTGGGACAAAGCCCGGCCTCCCTCTGCTCGCCGGTGCCCGGGGTGGATTCCGCCGGGCGCCCAAACCAGTGCGGCGCCTAGCGGCCCTGCACCTCCAGAGTCCCCTCAAGCATGTGACTCAAAATTAGGACCACCTCCTTTCTCTGGTCCGATGATTGAAGCAAACGGCCCAGTCGGCCGAGCCGGGCGCGGCCGGCTAACGGCGGGCGAGCGCGTCGGCGACCGCGGCGACCGCGCGCTCGACCCCGGCGCGGTCGACGTCGAGGTGGGTGACGGCGCGGACTCGGCCGCCGAAGGCGCCCATCTCGATCCCGGCGGCGGCGAGCTCGGCGACCAGGCCGGCGGCGTCGGCGACCTCGAAGATGACGATGTTGGTCTCGACCGCGGCCGGGTCGATCGCGACCCCGTCGATCGCCGCCAGGCCCGCGGCCAGCAGACGCGCGTTGGCGTGGTCCTCGGCCAGCCGCTCGACGTTGTGGTCGAGCGCCCAGAGCGCGCCGGCGGCGACGATTCCGGCCTGCCGCATCGCCCCGCCGAGCATCTGCTTGTAGCGCCAGGCCTCCTCGATCGTCTCCCGGGGACCGACCAGGCAGGCGCCGACCGGGGCGCCGAGGCCCTTGGTGAAGTCGAGCCAGGCGCTGTCGAAGCCGGCGGCGTAGGCGGCGGCCGGCTCGGCGGCGGCGACCGCGGCGTTCAGCAGCCGGGCGCCGTCGAGGTGGCTGCGCAGGCCCCGCTGCCGCGCCACGGCCAGCACCGCGTCGATCGCCGCCCGCGGCCAGACCCGGCCGCCGCCCATGTTGGTCGTCTGCTCGACGCAAACCAGGCGCGAGCGCGGCTGGTGGTTGTCGGTGGGGTCGCGCAGCGCCGCCTCCAGGGCGGCGGCGGAGAAGATCCCGCCCTCGCCCTCGAGCGGGCAGACCAGCGCCCCGCTCAGCGCCGCGGCGCCGCCGGCCTCGGCGACGATCGGGTGGGAGGAGCGGTGCAGGTAGACCTCGTCGCCCCCCGGCCGCACATGGAGCCGGATCGCGATCTGATTGCACATCGTCCCCGAGGGCAGGAAGAGGCCGGCCTCGTGGCCGAGCAGCGCCGCGACCCGCTCCTGCAGCTCGTTCACGGTCGGGTCGAGCCGCCGCTGCTCGTCGCCGACCTCGGCGACCGCCATCGCCCGCCGCATCTCCGCGCCGGGCTGGCTCTGCGTATCGGAGTAGAGGTTGACGTCCCCTGGCACGACGATGAGGCTAGCGGGAGCCGGCCGTCACGCCGCCCGGGGTCTTCCTCAGGACTCGTTCAGCGCCATCGCAGCGCGAATCAGCCCCTTCAACGCCTTTTCATCGACCTCGTCCCCCTCGTGGAAATCGATGGCGCGTCTGGTGTTGCCCTCGAGGCTGGAGTTGAAGAGGCCCGCGGGGTCCTCCAGCGAGGCGCCCTTGGCGAAGGTCATCTTCACGTGATTCTTGTACGTCTCCCCGGTGCAGACCATGCCGGCGTGGTACCAGACCGGCACCCCCCGCCATTTCCACTCCTCAACCACATCGGGGTCGGCCTGCTTGATGAGATTGCGGATCCGAGCGAGCGTCTCACCTCGCCAGTCACCCAGCTCCCGGATCCTCGCGTCGATCAGCTGGGAGGGGGAGCCTCCCTCTCTTCCCTCGCTCGAAGCGCTCCTCGCCCTCTTCATGCCTGGGCGGGCGGCTGGTCGATCCGCACCATGTTGCCGGACGGGTCGCGCACGGCGCAGTCCCGCGTGCCCCACGGCTGGTCGGTCGGCTCCTGCACGATCTCGGCATCGGACTCGCGCAGCTTCTCGAAGGTCGCGTCGAGGTCGTCGCTGTGGAAGTGGACGCCGTTGAGGGCGCCCTTGGCGAGCAGGCCGGCGAGCGCGTCGGCGTCGGCGGGGCTGCCGTTCAGGTAGTTGGTGAGGACGATCGCGACGCCGGGCTGGGAGGCGGCGCCGACGGTGAGCCAGCGGAAATCCCCTTTGGCGACGTCGTTGCGCAGCTCGAGGCCGAGCGTGTCGCGGTAGAAGGGCAGCGCGAGGTCGGGATCATGGACCAGGACGAAGCATTGGGAAAGGGTGAGGTTCATGCCGCCAAGGCTAGGGTGCCAGCGCCCCGCGCGCTTCTCCGATCCTGCTCGGTTCTGCGGCTCGGGCGGGTGAGATCCCTGGCGATGCAGCCCGGCACGCCGGCGAGCGCGCCGTGGTCGCGGGCGCGGTAGGCGGTGGGCGTCTCCCCCACCAGCTCGGTGAAGCGGGCGCTGAACGAGCCGAGAGACATGCACCCGACCGCCATGCAGACCTCGGTGACCGAGAGGTCGCCACGGCGCAGCAGCGCCTTCGCCCGCTCGATTCGCCGCGTCATCAGGTAGGCGTAAGGCGTCTCCCCGTAGGCAGCGCGAAACCGCCGCGAGAAGTGCGCGGACGACATCAGCGCCGCGCGGGCGAGCGCGGCGACGTCGAGCGGGCGCGCGTACTCGCGGTCGATCAGATCGCGGGCGCGGCGCAGATGCGCGAGGTTGGCGAGCTCCTCCGGCGTCACGCTGACCAGTTTAGGAGGGTGCACACCCCCTTCCACTCTCAATCTACAACACGCAAAGGGCTTGTAACAAGCCCCGGTTCGTCTGTATAAACGCCGGCCGCAAGCGCGAGTCCACGGAGAAGGAGTGGTGAATTGAGTGTGAACGAGCATGCGGTGGCGATCGCCGGCGGCGGTCCGACGGGGATGATGCTGGCGGCTGAGTTGGCGTTGGCGAAGGTCGACGTCGCGGTCGTCGAGCGGCGTCCCGATCACGTGCTCGTCGGCTCACGGGCAGGCGGCTTTCACTCGCGCACGATCGAGGTGCTGGATCAGCGTGGGGTCGCCGATCGCTTCCTCGCGGAGGGTCAGGTGGCTCAGGCCGCGATGTTGGCCACGACCGTGTTGGACATGAGCGACTTCCCGACTCGTCATCCCTATTCGCTCGGGATCTGGCAGAACCAGATCGAGCGGATCATGGCCGCCTGGATCGCCGAGCTGCCAGTGCGGATCTACTACGGGTGTGAGGTGACGGGCTTCGCCCAGGACGACACCGGCGTCGACGTCGAGCTGTCCGACGGCCAGCCCCTGCGGGCACAATATCTCGTCGGGTGCGACGGGGGGCGCAGCCTGATCCGCAAAGCGGCCGGCATCGAGTTCCCGGGGTGGGACCCGACCAGGAGCAACCTGATCGCCGAGGTCGAGACGACCGAGGAACCGCCGCGGGGCACTCGCCACGACGCCATCGGCGTCCACGGCCTGCACACGATGGAGGACGGGAAGACGGTGCGGGTCATCGTGACCGAGCAGCAGCTCGGGCCCAGCAGCGAGCCCACCCTGGGCGATCTGAGCGAGGCGCTGATCACGGTGTACGGCACCGACTTCGGGATCCACAGTCCCACCTGGATCTCCAGGTTCACCGACATGACCCGTCAGGCAGCGGCCTACCGCGCGGGACGAGTCCTACTCGCCGGTGACTCGGCGCACGTGCATTACCCGGCTGGTGGGCAGGGCCTCAGCCTCGGTCTGCAGGATGCGGTGAATCTGGGGTGGAAGCTGGCCAAGGTGGTCGACGGGACCTCCCCAGAGAGCCTCCTGGATACGTATCAGGACGAGCGCCACCCGGTCGCTGCCCGCGCGATCCAGCACACGATGGCCCAGGCGGCGCTCCAGCGCCGGGACGAGCGCATGCAGGCCCTGGTCGATGTGGTGTCGGAGCTGGCGGGCATGGACGAGCCTCGCATACGGCTCGCCGGGATCATCTCCGGGCTGGACATTCACTACGACCTCGGCGAGGGCCACCCCCTGCTCGGACGCCGCATGCCCGATCTGGACCTCGTGACCGCCGACGGCCCGCTGCGGATCTTCGAGCTGCTGCACGACGCCCGGCCAGTGCTGCTCAACCTCGGTGAGCCCGGCGGCTTCGACATCACCCCCTGGGCAGACCGGGTCCAGCTGATAGACGCGAGCTACGAGGGAGAGTGGGAGCTGCCGGTGCTCGGCGCGGTCACCGCTCCCACCGCCGTGCTGATCCGGCCCGACGGATACGTCGCCTGGGTGGGAGACCGAACCCAGCCAGGGCTCGCCGACGCGCTAACCACCTGGTTCGGACCGCCTACAGCAGCGTAGGAACCGACTTGAGGCGAGGGAGAAGATCCCGGTTGCCGGGCGTCGATCTTGACCGACATCGCGCTGCAGCGATGGAGCTTGATCGCCACCTGGTGAGCATAGTCCGCTGGGTGGCTCGGCAAACGAGAGAGCAGAGGGGTCAGCTGCTCGAAGCGCCCGAGGGCCCTGGCGCAGCCGCAGCGGGGATCGGGCCGCTGCGCAGGTAGACCAGGACGCTGACGATGGCCGACCAGAGCAGGGTCCCCAGCAGGGCCGGGAAGATCGCCGGCGGGATCACGAAGCAGATGCCGAGCACGATCGCCACCCAGCCCAGCCACTTGGGCAGCTGCGCCCCGCGCAGGATCGCCAGGCCGGCGGGGAGGGCGAAGAGGAAGCCGCCGGCGATCACCACCAGGAAGAGTTCGTTGCTGAGGAAGCTGAGGGTCTGGGCGCTAGCCGGGCCCAGGTCGCGGAGATGGTGAGCGAGGCCGTATTCGATGCTGGTGACGATGAGGGCGCCGGCTGCCATCACCCCAGCGCCGGCCAGGGCGAGGGCGGCGAGGCCCTCGGCTGCGGGCGTGCGGCGCAGGTAGGAGCGCAGCGAGGCGGCGAAGAGGACCAGGAAGAGGAAGGCGAAGGCGATCAGGATGGCCGAGGTCTCGACTTCGGAGCGGTGGGTGGCGTAGTAGGAGAGCACCTTGGCGACGCTGGCGTTGGCGTCGGGCGTTTCTCCGCCCGAGAAGATCGCGGCGACGGTCAGCACGAAGAACACCGCGCCGCTCAGCGGCGCAAGACGGCTCAGGCGGTCCGACATGAGCTTCCTCCTCCTAGGTGCGTCGGCGACTGGGTGCCGCCTTCCCGGCGCGAGCCTAACCGCTCGCCGAGGGCGCGGGCAAGGTGCGAGGCGAGGCGAGACTTCCGTTCTTGGCGGCTGCCATCCTCGGCTTGGTGGTGCTGGCATTCGGCGTCGCCTACCTCAGCGTCACCTGCCAGTCGCTGCCCGGGTTCATGGGGCCGGTTCACGGCGACACTTCGCCGCGCACCGGGCTCGGGATCGTCTTTGTGGCGCTGGGCCTGGTGACCTTGACCGGTGCTCGCATCGTCGCGCGGCGTCGCTCGCGGGGGTAAGGCCGCGCCGCAACGAGGAGATGCGGCTAGGGCTTGGCGACAGTGCTGACGTAGAAGAGCCCGAAGAGGAACCGCTTGGTATGGACCTTGCCGTAGGCGGCCAGGTCGCTCCAGGGGTCGGAGTAGGGATCGCCCGGGGTGAACTTGAGCAGGAGGCGCGCAATCGGATCGAGCAGGCGGGCGAGACCGCCCTCGGTCAATCCCAGGTCCATGACAACGACGCGGCCGCCAGCGTGCAGGCGCTGCCAGGACAACGCCAGAGCGGGGCGTGGTTCGGGCAGGGCCGAGTAGCTGAGGCTGAAGAGGACACCGTCGACATCACGGTCGAGCTCCAGCTCGGCGGCGTCCTGGCGGAGCAACTGCACGTTGGACCAGCCTTCCCGCTCAACCAGCTTTCTCGCCTCGACCAGCATTCCCGCGGAGGCGTCGACGGCGATGACGCTTCCGGTAGGACCGACCGCCTCGACGAGATATGGGAAGTTGCGGCCGGTGCCGGCGCCGATCTCGAGGACGACGTCGCCCGGCTTCAGTCCGAGCGCGGCGACGGCCCGGCGGCGGGCGGGCGGGAAGATCAGGTAGAGCGGCTCGAAGGTCCGGTAGAACCGGGCGACGCGGTCGTACTTGCTGCTGTTGACAGCCTGGGAGCGGCGGGTCGGATGCTCGGCGACGCGGCTTATCGGGGGGAGCTTAGGCACTTGGCGGCGATCGAAGTGGGCAACAACGCGCGGTCCGTCGTTCCCCACTAGTAGCGACGCAGGGTCGCCAGGTTCGGTCGACCTCCGATTCCGATCTCAGACGTGAGCGGCTGTTGCCCGAGCCAAAGACATATCTGCGCCGCTGAAGAATGGCCGAGAAAGAGCGGTCAGGCGAGTTGAGATCGCGTCGATGTTGACAGCGCTGCACTTCGGGGTGTAACGCTGACGCCTTGGCCGGACATGTGTGGGCGATGACGCGCGATTCCGCCGTGACGGACGACCTGCCACGCAAGCTCGCCCAGCAGCGTTTCTCCGACCTTTATCGCGACCACGCGCGGGGGCTGCTCGGCTATGCGTTGCGCCGCAGCGCTGATCCCGACGACGCGGCCGACGTCGTCGCCGAGACCTTTCTTGTCGCCTGGCGACGCCTGGATCAGGTGCCGCTCGGTGACAAGGCGCGCCTCTGGCTCTTCGGCACGGCACGCAACGTCCTCGCGAATCAGGCCCGCGGCGCACGTCGTCGGGACCGCCTCACCGAGCGGCTACGCGACGATCTCCATCGGGAGCTTCCGGCCCACCGGGCGCCGGCGCCGAACCCCTTAGTCGAGGCGCTAGCGGAGCTCGGCGAAGCCGACCGCGAGCTGTTGACATTGATCGGGTGGGAGGAACTGACCCCGAGCGAAGCCGCCCAGGTTCTCGGCATCTCTCCTTTTGTCGCACGGACCCGTCTGCACCGCGCCAGGCGTCGCCTGCGCGCCCGGCTCGCGACGCAGTCGTCCGCCAATTCATGCAATGCCGAGATCGGAGTGGAGGAGGCACGATGAGCGATGAAACGATGGGGTCCCGACTGAGGGCCGCCAACCCGATGTCGAGTCGCACCCTCGAGGCCCTCGACCTGGCTGCCGGAGAAGCGGCGCTCGGCGAGGCGCTGGTCGCCGAATCCGCGGTCGTCGGCGAGCCGGGAATCATCGGCCGGGCGCCCGGCCGACGCCGACCCCTCCTGCTCCTCGGGGCCGGCGCGGCGGCGGCGGCCGTGGCCGCCGTCGTCCTCCTCTCGGGCGGTGCCGGGCGCTCGCCCGAGCCCGCCTACGGAGCCGACCTTGTCCGCTACGCCGAATCGACCCCCCTTCTCCTGCTCGAACTCCCGGGCTGGCAGGTGAAAGACCTCGAGCAGGAGCATGGCGGTGACGGGGACCTCGGCATCGTCACCCACCAGGGCCCGGTCAAACAGCGTTGGGTCAAGCTCTACTGGCTCCCGGCCAGCCAGCCCGGATTCGTTTGGAAGGCCGTGCTGCACCCGCGTATCGACCGCACGCCAGGACGCCGCTTTACGACGCGGCCGGAAAACCTGGACGCGACCGTCCACGTCGACACTCGCGCCGAAAGCGCCCCGCAGTACGGGCGGCCCGGTGATCACGAAATGAGTGCGATCTGGAAAGAAAAACGCCACGTCGTGTACATGACCACGCGGGTCCCCAGCGTCGCCGCCTTCCTCGAACGGCTCGAGGGCCTGCGCAAAGTCGACGCCCAGACGTGGCTCGCGGCGATGCCGGCGGGTGTCGTCAAACCCACCGAATACGCACCGACCGTGCGCGAAATGCTGAAGGGCATCCCGCTGCCGCCGCACTTCGACCCGAGCCAGGTTCCCCACCAGGGCCTTTCCCAAGACCGCTACCAGGTGGGTGCCGCGGTCGGCGGCACCGTCGCCTGCGCCTGGTTCCACAGTTGGGGACAGGCGCGCGCCGCCGGGGACAAGGCCGCTGCCTCGAGGGCCGAACGCGTCCTCCTCGGCAGTGAAGAGCAGTGGCCGATCTTCCGCGAAATGGCGAAGGAAGGCGCCTATCCCGCCACCGTCAGCGAATATGCACGGAAGATGCACGGCGGGGTCTGGTACGGCCGACCGCTGCTCCAGGCAGTATTCGGCAAGGACGGACTGTGTGGGCAGGGAGGCGGGGCGGGGGAAGGCTGATTCGGCCCGAGGCGGACGATTACAGAGGGCGCGGCCCTCTTGGCGGTCGGCCGGTGGGCCGGGTTCGGCGGCACCAGGCTGCTCGCCAGGTTCGGGCGACATGGACGTTGCTGGCCCGCTGGGTGACTGCGGCCCGGCTGGTTCGGGCGATACAGCACGCAGCGCGTAGCCGAAGTCCTCCGATGGTCTTGTCTCGTAGGCGCCTCAGATCCTCGTTCGCGAGTACAAAAGGGCCTGCGTTGCAGGCCCTTTCTCTATAGCGGGGGCGGGATTCGAACCCGCGACCTTCGGGTTATGAGCCCGACGAGCTACCTGGCTGCTCCACCCCGCGGCGGACCGTGGATGGTAGCAATGGGGCGAGGGAGGCGGGGGCGGTGGGCTGGTTGCGCAAGGGACTTCGCGGTTTGGGCTCTGTCTAGAGTCCGCGCTCATGGTTGCGGGGTCGAAGAGGGTTGCGGTGATCGACGTGGGGACGAACTCGGCGCGGTTGCTGGTGGCCGACGTGGGCGGCGGGCGGGTGGTGCCGGTCGAGCGGCGCAGCACGGTGACGCGGCTGGGCCGGGGGGTCGACCTCTCCGGGCGACTGGCGGCGGAGGCGATCGAGGACGCCTGCGCGGCGATCGGCGGCTACGTGAGGACGATCGGGGAGTTGGAAGTGGAGACGGTCGAGGCGATCGCCACCAGCGCCGTCCGCGACGCCGCCAACGGCGGCGCCTTCGTCGCCGAGCTGCGCGAGCGCTTCGCGCTCTCGGCCCGCGTCCTCGACGGCTCCGAGGAGGCCCGCCTCACCTACCTCGGCGCCACCACGGAGCGGCCGCCGGCCGAGCCGACCCTGGTCGTCGACATCGGCGGCGGCTCGACCGAGCTGATCGTCGGCAGCGGTGAGACGATCTCCTTCCACACCTCGCTGCAGGCCGGCGTCGTCCGCCACACCGAGCGCCACATCGTCTCCGACCCGCCGACCGCGCTCGAGCTGGAAGCGCTCGCCAACGACGTCCGCGGCCTGATCGAGAAGGCCACGGCCGACGCCGAGGCGAGCGCCGGGATCGCCGTCGCCGGCACCCCGACCTCGCTGGCGGCGATCGAGCTCGAGCTCGAGCCTTACGACCCGGCCCGCGTCCACGGCCACGTCCTTGCCCTGCCCTCGATCCAGCGGATGCTCTCGCGCCTGGCCTCGGCGCCGCTGGCCGAGCGGGTCAAGGTCACGGGCCTGCACGCCGACCGGGCGCCGACGCTGGTCGCCGGCGTGGTGATCCTGATCGAGACGATGCGAGCCTTCGGCCTCGAGCGGATCGAGGTCTCCGAGCACGACATCCTCTACGGCACGGCGCTGTCCGCAGCGTCCAATTGATCGCAGATCGGCTTAAACTCGAATGCCTTCGCGGTACCGCCTGTACAGAGGCGCCTCCGGCACCCGGACAAATGGGTTATAGACCCTCTCGAACCCCAAAAAGTTGGTAGGTTGTGAATACCCGGTTATGAGTACCGGGTTTGTGGCCGACTAGACGTATCGGATAGTCGGGCGCATAATCGGTCGCATCAGGGAAGAGACCGGGGTGATCCCAGCCTCCGACCTGGTTACAGGGCTTAGGCGATTGCCGCATCATGGCGCCTCCCGCCGTCTGAGCCCACCGAATACAAGGTCCCTGAAGACGTACCCCTGCCCGTCCTGAGGGGCCCATTGAATCGGCCGCCAGATATTGGCGGCCGATTCTCGTTAGAGGCCGAACCGAGCGGGCGCCCGGGAGGCAAATGGAACCGGTCCCGAAACTCGCTCCCTAGGCCAGATTCGATTTGCGCGGGTAGACGACCTCGGGGTCGGTGAGGACGTTGACCAGGGTCGGCCGCCCGGACTCGAAGGCGCGCTCCAGCGCCGGTCGCAGCTCGCCCGGCTCGCGCACGAGGACGCCGTCGCAGCCGAGCGCTTCGACCATCTGGTCATAGCGCGTCTCCGGCCGCAGCTCCGCCGCAACCGAGTAGCCGTAGAGGAACTTCATCGGGTGGTGCTCGAGCGCCCAGATCCCGTTGTTGCCCATCACCCCGACGACGCCGAGGCCGTGTCGCGCCATCGTGTCGAACTCCATTCCGGCGAAGCCGAAGGCGCCGTCGCCGAGCAGCAGGCAGACCTGCCGATCCGGGTGGGCGACCTTGGCGCCGATCGCCTGGCCGGGGCCGGCGCCGAGGCAACCGAAGGGGCCGGGGTCCATCCAGCAGCCCGGCTGGTAGGTGTCGACGAAGCGGCCGGCGTAGGAGACGAAGTCGCCGCCGTCGCCGACGACGATCGCGTCGCGGTCGAGCACCTCCCCCAGCTCGCGGTAGATCCGCACCGGGTGCAGCGGCGAGCGCGGGTCGTCGAGCTCCTCGCGCTCGGCCGCCCGCTTCTCGGCCTCGACCTCGCGCAGCCGCTCGAGCCAGCGACCGCTGCGCGGCTTGCCGCCAGCGGCGCCCTCGCGGATCGCCGCCAGGCTGGCGCGGACGTCACCGACCAGGTCGATCGCGGGCGCGCGGTTGGCGCTGAGCCGGTTCGGAGCGACATCGAGGCGGACGATCTTCGTCTCCGCGCCGAAGCTGGCGCCGAAGCCGAGCCGGAAGTCCATCGGCACCCCGACCACCAGCGCCACGTCGGCCCCTTTCAGCGCCGTGCCGCGGGCGCGGCTGAAGGCCAGCTCGTGGTCGGCCGGGAGGCAGCCGCGGCCAAGGCCGTTGAGGAAGACGGGGATGCCCAGCGCCTCGGCCAGGGCCCGCAGCTCGACCTCGCCGTGGCCCCAGTAGAGGCCGGTGCCGGCCATGATCGCCGGCCGCTCGGCGCCCGCCAGCAGCGCCGCCGCCTCCTCCACCCCCGCCGCCGGCTCGGCCACGGGCGCCTGCGGTGCCGCCGGGATCTCGGCCTCGGTCTCGGTGAAGACGACGTCAAGCGGGTAGTCGATGAAGGTCGGGCCGCTGGGCGCCGCCAGGGCCAGGTCGAGCGCCGCCGCGGTCATCGTCGCGATCCGGTCCGGCTCCCTGACCGTCGCCGCCGACTTGACCAGTGGCGCGACGAAGGGCAGGTGGTCGATCTCCTGCAGCGAGCCCGAGCCCCAGCGCAGCTCCGGGGCGCGGCCGCCGAGCACGCAGAGCGGCGAGCCGTTGGCCTGCGCCCCGGCGATCGCGCTGAGCCCGTTGGTGACGCCCGGCCCGGCGGTCAGCGCCGCCACCCCCACTCCCCGCGTCGCCTTCGCCAGCCCCTCCGCCGCGAAGGCGGCGGTCTGCTCGTGGCGGACGTCCACGAGCCCGATCCCCTCCTCCTTGCAGCCGTCGTAGATCGAGAACAGGTGTCCTCCCGACAGCGTGAAGAGATGATCGACGCCACGCGACTTCAGCGCCTTGGCGACGACGCGCCCCCCATGAACCTCCATGGTTTGAGCCTATAAGGCGGCCTGAAGGAATGCCCGGGGCGGGACTCGAACCCGCAAGCCCCCGAGGGGGCAGCGCCTTTTAAGGGCGCCGCTTTTGCCAGTTTCGCCACCCGGGCCCGGCGATGGTATCCAGCCTGCGCCGGCCTAAAACGGCAATAAATCTTCGCCGGGCGCAACTCCGCCGCTGTTACGGTGTCTCTAGGTACAGAAACGACGCCTTCCCTGGAGGAGAGCTTGGAGGCATCCGCCCTAACGCACGCCAGTCGCCGCGGACTTCTCGCCCGGCGCTCCCCCCTGCTCAAGCTGCAGGGCGATGCGCGGCTGATCGCGATGGCCCGCAGCGGCAACGCCGGCGCCTTCGAGACGATCGTCGACCGCTACCAGGGCCGGCTGCTCGGCTTCTGCCGCCAGATGCTGGGCTCGACCGAGGATGCCGAGGACGTCCTGCAGGAGGTCTTCGTCAACGCCTACCGGGCGATGCTCGCCGACGAGCGCGAGATCAACCTGCGCCCCTGGCTCTACCGGATCGCCCGCAACCGCTGCCTCAACCAGCTGCGCAAACCGACCGCCGACGCGCAGGAATCGATGGACATGGTGCCCGCGGTGGAAGCCTCCTCGACCGCCGAGAAGGTCCACAACCGCGAGGAGTTCCGGCAGCTGCTGGAGGACGTCAAGAAGCTTCCCGAGACCCAGCGCTCGGCGCTGCTGCTGCGCGAGATGGACGCCCTCTCCTACGAGGAGATCGCGGCGGCGATGGAGACCACGGTGCCCTCGGTCAAGTCTCTGTTGGTGCGGGCGCGGATCTCGCTCGCCGAGGCGAGCCAGGCGCGACTGCTGACCTGCGGCGAGGTCCGGCTCGAGCTCTCCGAAGCGGCCGAGGGCCTGCGCAAGGTCTCGGCCCCGGTCCGCCGCCACGTCCGCGAGTGCGACGAGTGCGCCGACTTCCGCTCCCAGGTCCGCTCCAACGAGAAGGCGCTGGCGGCGCTCTTCCCGGTCGGCGGTCTGCTGGCGTTCAAGAGCTTCATCGCCTCCAAGCTTGGGTTTGGCGGCGGCAGCGCCGGCGGAGCCGGTGCCGCCGGAGCCGGTGCCGGAGCGGCCGGAGCCGGAGCCGCCAGCGCTGGCGCGGTCGGCAGCGTCGGCGCCGCGTTCGGTGGCAGCGGCGCCGCCGGCGGCATCGGCGCGATCGGCGGCGCGATCGGGACCAAGGCGGTTGCCGGCGTCGTCACCGCCGCGGTGATCACCGCCGGCGCCGTCGAGGTGAAGCAGAACGACGCCACCCCGGTCAACCACGGCGCCTCCATCAGCCGCCTTCACACCCACCAGCCCACCGGCCCGGCCCTGGCGACGGCACGCGCAACCGCGCCGACGATCCACCAGAGCAAGCCCACTGTGGCGCCCCCGCCTGCGCCTGCGATCGAAACCGCCCCGCCAGCGGCTCCGGCCAAGCCCGAAACGGCCCCGGTCGTCGACGCAAGCGAAGCCGCCGACCAGTCCAACGCCGGTGAAACCACCGCGGCCGGCGCCCCCGGCGTCGAAAGCGTCACCGCGGCGACCCCCGCCGCCGGAGCGGGCGCCGGCGCCACTCACAGCGGCGGCGGCACCGTCGTCGTCACCGTCGGCGGCAGCCCCGCCCCGCCTCCGGCGACGCCGGCCCCCGAATCTACGCCGGCCCCGCCGCCGGCCGAATCGGCACCGGCGCCGAGTGCCGGCTCATCTTCAGGCAGCGCCTCCGGAGCCGAAGCGCCGGCGCCGGAAGCCGAACCAGCGGCCTAGCCAGCCGCCCCGCGGCTACTGCAGGCCGATCACTTTGAGCCGTCGCATCAGGCAGGTGCCGGCGAATTCGCGCGTTTCCTCCAGCGAGTAGCCGAACAGCTCGAAATCCTCCTCTTCGGCCCAGGGCGGCGAGAGGACGCCGTCGGCGACCGGCAGCGACTCCTCCAGCGTGCGCTGGATCGCCCGCTTGTAGCGGTCGTCCTCGCGCGCCATCTCGCGCAGGAAGACGGAGCCGAAGGCGACGTGGCGGTGCTCGTCGCGGGCGACGTTGTTGAAGCCCTCGACGAAGGTCGGCAGCGTCCCTTCGCGTTCGTTGAAATCCATGATGAAGTGCTGGCCGGTGAGGGCCAGCATCCCCTCGATCACCATGTGGTAGAGCGTCACCGCCTCGACCAGCGCCTCGGTGTCCTCCGGTTCGGCCGAGAGCCGCTCGGTGCGCCGCTTCAGCATCTCGTCGAAGAGGCGGCCGAAGTTGTCGTTGAGATGCTCCGAGGTCTCCGCCAGCATCTCGCTGAGGCCGTCGGACTCCAGCACCCCCACCTCACGGTAGAAGCGCTCGAAGAAGCGGACGTGGCGGGCCTCGTCGGCGATCTGCGTGCAGAGGAAGACTTTCTGGTCCTCGGTCGGCGCCGCCCGCATGATCGGCCCCAGCTCCTCGGCGACCTTCTGCTCGCCGATGAAGAAGGAGGAGAGCCCGTACATGCGCTGGAAGCGCTCCTCGGCGCTGATCCGCTGCTGCCAGTCCTCGCGGTCGCGGCTGAAGTCGAGCTCCTGCGTCTGCCATTGCTGGCGCTCCCAGAGCAGGTAGAGCTCCTCGTAGGTGAGCAGCTTGACGTCGGCGGTGCGGTCGGCCGCCGCCATCAGCGCCGGGTCGGCGGTCTCCTGGAAATCGGCTCGCTCCGTCCGGGACTGGGTCCCCGACGCCTCTCTGGCCTCCATCTTCAACTCTCCTCCGGTTGGCTGTCGCGGTTCGGGGGCGAGCCTACCAGCAGACTGGCCAGCCAGCCAGTACCTCTAGACCGTGTGCGTCTCTCCCGGTTTCAGGACAATGACCTTTGAGGAGGTCTGCGACTCGACGTCGGCCTTGAACGCCTCGGCGTCGGTCTCGATCGGCGGGAAGGTGTCGTAGTGCATCGGGATCACCGTCGTGGCGCCGAGGAGCTCGACCGCGACCACCGCGTCGTGGCGGTCCAACGTGTAGTGGCCGCCGATCGGCAGCAGGGCGATGTCGATCGGATCGCGTTCGGCGATCAGCTTCATGTCGCCGAAGAGGCAGGTGTCGCCAGCGTGGTAGATCGTCTTGCCGCCGAGCTTGACCACCAGACCGCAGGCGGGGCCGATCGCGATCCCGTGCTCGGCGCTGAACGGGGCCTCTGCGGAGCCGGGGATCGTGTTCGTGTGCCAGGCCGGAACGAGCTTGATCGAGCCCCAGTCGAACCTGACGGTGCCGCCGAAGTTGGGGTCGCTGACCTGCTCGACGCCCTGCGATTCGAGCCAGTTGGCGAGCTCGACGATCGCCACGCAGTGGGCACCGGTGCGCTTGGCGATGGGGACGGCGTCGGCGACGTGGTCGGCGTGGCCGTGCGAAAGGACGATGTGGGTCGGATCGACGTCCTCAGCGGTGGCGACCGCCACCGGGTTGTTGGGCTTCAGGAACGGGTCGGTCAGCAGCGTCGCCTCGCCGTCGCTCAGCTCGAAGCAGGACTGTCCGTGGAACTTGATCTCCATCTCAGCGCTCTCCTTTCGGTTCTACCGATTCCGGGTCTACGGATTCGCTCATCTCTTCGTTCAGTGCCCAGCCGACGGCAACCCCAACCATCATCCCCATCCGCGCCTCCTCGGCGAGCAGGGCGCGGACCGCGGCGATCCGCTCGTCGGGGTCGGGGACGGTGGCGGCGCGCAGGGTCTCGGCCTCGTGCGGCTCGCCGAACCAACCCCCCGCGGCCAGCGCCGCGGCGAGGACCTTCTGCAGCTGCGGCGCCGCCTGGGCGACGACGCGCTCGGCCGTGGCGAAGCGCTCGGGGTCCAGCAGCCGCTCGATCGCCGCCTCGAACTCGCTCTCGTCGGGCACCGCCTCAGCCTAGTGGGAGGAGCGCATCGCCGAGGCGGCCAGCCCGGCGAGGCCGCCGACGGCGCCGCCGACCAGGCAGGAGAAGAAGTCCGCGGTCGGTGCGAACAGCGGCAGCGCCAGCAGCACCGCGGCGGCAACGGCGACGCCGATCGCGTCGTAGTCGTCGTCGATCGCCCCGTGCGCCTCGGCGCGGCGCAGGGCGAACCAGGCGGCGACCATCCCCAGCGCCATCCCGTTGCCGCCGGCGATCACGGTGATTTCCCCCTGGGCGCCGGCGATCCCGCTCGCCGCCAGCGTCCCCAGCGCGCCGCAGGCGAGCAGCAGGACCGCGGTGGGGCCGGTTCCGAGCCGGCGCTCGACCCCGGTGGCGAAGATCGCCAGGCCGACCCCGACCACGAACAGGTAGCCGACGTCGACGTAGGCGAAGGGGGCGGTGATGACCCGCCACCATTCGCCCTCGACCGGGACGATGACGCCGCCGAAGGTCGAGAGCGGGTTGCCGCTGGCCTTCTGCACCAGCAGCAGGATCGCCGAGCCGAGGATCACGGTCAGCGTCGCGTAGGGGCGCAGAGCGCCCTCGCCGCCGAGGCGCAAGCGGGGCAGCAGGCGCGGGCGTCGGCGGCGGCGCGGGCGCTGCGCCTCGAGGCCGTCGCCGCGGCGCTCCAGCTTCGGCGCCCGCTTGCGCAGGCGGGCGCCGCAGTAGGGGCACTCGGTGACGTAGGGACTGACCTCGGAGCCGCAGTTCTTGCAGATGACGCTGAGCTCAGTCTCACTCATTCTCCGTCGAGAATAACCCCCCGATGCCGCGCCTCGCCGGCGTTGCCGGTGGCATACTGCCGAGACACCCATCTTCGAGGAGGAATCTACGTGGAGCTGAAGAGTCTGACCGAGCAGAAATCGCTGCTTGCGACCCTGCCGCCAGGCAAACGTGCGCGCCTGCACCGCCTGCTGTTCGAGTTCGGCCCCGGCAACGGAACGCTGATGCTGCTGCCGATCGACCAGGGCATCGAGCACGGCCCGCGCGACTTCTTCCCCAACCCGGCCTCGAAGGACCCCGACTACCAGTTCCGGCTCGCGGCGGAGGCCGGCTACTCGGCGCTCGCCTGCCAGATCGGCATGGCCGAGAAGCACTACCCCGACTACGCCGGCCGGGTGCCGCTGATCCTCAAGGTCAACGGCAAGACCGACATCCCGCCGTCCTCCAAGTCCTTCTCCTCCTGCAACGCCAGCGTCGAGGACGGGGTCCGGCTCGGCGCCGACGCGATCGGCTACACGCTCTACGTCGGCTCGCCGCGCCAGGACGAGGACCTCGCCCAGCTGCGCCAGGTGCGCCAGGACTGCGACCGCTTCGGGATGCCGCTGGTGGTCTGGTCCTACCCGCGCGGCGAATTCGTCGACGCCAAGGGCGGCCCCAACTCCTTCTACGCGATCGACTACGCGGCGCGGATGGCGATGGAGATGGGCGCCGACATCGTCAAGCTCAACATGCCGAAGATCGACCCCGGGTCCGACAAGGACGCCCCCGCCCCCTACAACGAGCTCGAGGTCGACCAGGCGGAGGCGATCCGCCAGTGCGTCGAATCGGCCGGGCGGGCGCTGGTGGTCCTCTCCGGCGGCTCCAAGACCGACGACGAGACCGTCCTCCTGCACACCCGCGAGGTGATGGCGGCGGGCGGCTCCGGGGTCATCTTCGGTCGCAACGTCTGGCAGCGCGAGTGGAACGAGGCGCTGGCGATCATCGAGCAGATCAAGGAGACGCTGCTCTCCCACGTGCGCCGCACGCCGTAGCGACAGGGGGGTGAGTTCGGGCCCGCCCCGGCTTGGAAGGGGGTGGGCGGCGCAGCGCGACTTCGTGGCGGGACCGGCAGCGCCGTGCTGCTGCTGGTCGCCGCGGCGCTGCTGCTGCGGCCCTGGGAGGGGCGGCCGGGGGCAAACCCCGGGCCGGCCAGCGCCCGTGCCTTCGTCACCCGCGCGGTCGACGGCGACACGATCGAGGTCCGCCTCGGCGGCCGCCTCGAGGACGTCCGCTACATCGGCGTCGACACCCCGGAGACGGTCAAGCCGGACACGCCGGTGCAGTGCTTCGGGCCCCGCGCCTCCGCCTTCGACCACAGCCTGGTCGAAGGGCGCCGGGTGCGGCTCGTCTTCGGGGTCGAGCGCCGCGACGTCTACGGCCGCTTGCTCGCCTACGTCTACCTCGGGCGCCGCTTCGTCAACGCGATGCTGGTCCGTCGCGGCCTGGCGCGGACGCTGACGATCCCGCCCAACGACCGCCACGCGGCGCTGTTCGGGCGCCTGCAGAGGGACGCCGCGCGGGCGGGGCGGGGTCTCTGGGGCGCCTGCCCGCCCTGAACCGTTTCTTGCAGCTTTGCTACGGTCCCCGGCGGCCTTTCCGGGCCACCCCTATGAGAATGCGACAGAGCATCTCCCAGTTCGAGACCGCCTTCGAGCAGGAGACTTCACTTGAGCGCCGCCGCCGCGAGCAGCTACGGCGCCGCGCCGCCAACCGCTCGCGAGCGCGGCGGATCAGCCGCACCGAGCAGCACGGCAAGGTCCGCTTCAGCGTCCTCGCCGTCTGCCTGACCGTGACCGTGGTCGTGGTCGTGATCGCGATGTTCGAGGCGCTCGGCTCCCTGATGGCCTAGGGACCGACGACCGCCCCGGTTGAATAGACTCGCGCGCCGATGCCCCGACGCTCACTAAAGCCACAGCTGAATCAAATCCGTGCCTGGGTCCACCAGGGCCGCACCGACGCCTGGATCGCCCACCAGCTCGAAATCAGCGCCACCGAGCTGCGCGAGTTCCGCAAGCAGTACGACCTCTCGGCCGACGACGAGAACGCCGGCTCGAGCGAAATCGACCTCCGCGACGAGATCGAAGCGGAGATCGAGGCGGCCGCCGCCGAGCAGGAGCCGGCGGAGGAGCAGGACGAGGCGGATGAGGACGAGGGCGAGGATTCCGAGGACGATGACGAGGGCTCCGGCGGCGGCGGCGAGGATCGCCCCCGGCGCCGCCGCCGGCGCGGCCGTCGCGGCGGTCGCGGTCGCCGCAAAGAGCTCGAGGCGACCTTCGATCACGGCGAGACCGACGGCTACGGCCTCTGGCTCGACGCCGCCGTCAAGGACAACCCCGTCTACACCGAGCACTGGGCCGGCAAGCGCGATGTCAGCGTCCGCATCGAGGCCGACCAGATCGTGATCCGCCGCGCCGGCGAGAGCGCCGGCGCCGAGCCGGACTCCGACTCAGACGATTAGCTGTCTGCCGCCGGCGAAGTCGGTGGCGCCGCGCAGGTAGAGGTAGAAGGCGGCGTCGGCCAGCGACTGGGGGTCGCTCAGCGCCGGGGCGGCGTCGATCGCCAGCTGCTGGCACCAGTCGGTGCCGCGGCCGTAGAGGTCGGCGAGCTCGGCCGCGGTGAAGGTCGGCCCGATCCGCCGCCGCAGCTCCTCGCGGACGGCGTCGACGACGCGGTCCGCGAGGCGGCGGGCGCGCGGGTCGGAGATCGCCTCCAGCTCGCGCCAGCCCTCCTCCCACTGGAACAGCGCGTTCTCGAGCGGATAGGCCACCTGGCGAGGTTACCCGGCGTCGCTGTCCGGGATTTCGCGCAGCGGCGCGTTGCGGGGGCCGCAGGCGGCCGGGTCGAGGCTGCCTTGGACTTTCCAGACGGTGACCGGGCCGCTGCGCAGGATCGGGCTGACGGCGGGCTCGCCGCGCAGCCAGCGCGCCTCCGGGGAGGTGATCGGCGAGCCGGGGTGGATGAAGTTGAGGAAGGGCGAGGTCACCAGGTAGTCGAGGTCGGCGGCGTTGACGGCGGCGCGGAAGGCGGCGCAGGTGGGGATCGCGTTGAAGGCGCCGTGCGGGCCCCTTTCGCCGAGATAGCTGACCTCGTTGGAGAGGTCGGTGCCGTAGAAGCCGTAGCCGGCGAAGTCGGCGGTGGTGCCGGCGAGGCCGATGCGGGCGCCCTCGACCCCGCGCGCCCAGCGGTAGGCCGAGTCGAGGCTCATGCCGGGGATCTGTTCGTCCTGGGAGCCGGTGTTGGCGAAACGCCCGTCGAGGTAATGGCGCTGCAGCGGGTAGCCGAGGGTGACGACGGCGAACGCCAGCGCCGCGAAGCCGGCGAGGACGGCGCCGGCGGCGAGGCCGCGCCCGCCCGCCGCCAGCAGCGCCGCCGGCACCAGCACCGCGAGCAGCACGAAGGCGACGGCGAACAGGCGCGCCGGGTCGTGCAGGGCGACGTCGGGGCGGTCGCTGACGAAGAAGACGACGAGCAGGACGCCGAGCAGCGCCCAGCGGCGGCGGCGGTCGTCGAAGCCGCGCGGCAGCGGCAGCAGCACGATCGCGGCGAGCAGGGCCGGGATCGCGTAGCGGACGTTGATGCCGAAGCCGAGCGGGGCGCCCTGGGCGCCGGCGGCGGTCAGCGGCGTGAACAGGTAGGCGACGATCCCGACCAGCGCCACCCCACCGACCCAGCGGATGATCCTGTCACGCCCCCGCAGCAGCGCCCACAGCGCCGCTCCCAGCGCCCCCAGCAGCACCAGCGGCCAGAGGGCGCCGAAGGCGTCGTGCAGCCCGGGGGCGAAGTAGTGGCGCCAGACGCCGGTGTCGGTCGCGTAGTGGACGACGTCGAAGTCGGGCCGGGCGGTCTGCAGGCGCAGCGGGTGCGGCAGCGAAACCGGCCCCAGGCCTTCGATCTCCGGCAGCGGGTTGCCGGCGACGACGAGGTTGCGCAGGTACCAGTAGCCGCCGCCGAGCAGCGCCGGCACGAACCACCAGGCCGCGGCGGCCCGCCGCCTCCCGGCCGGCGCCAGCACCAGCACCGCGACGGTGAGCGCGGCGGCCATCGCCACCGCCGTGTAGCGGGTCCCGACCGCGAGGCCGGTGGCGAGGCTCGCCATCGCCAGCGGCCAGCCGAGCGGCAGCGCGGGCTTCCGTCCCGAGGCGGGCGTGCCCTCCTCCCCTCCCCTCCCCTCCTCCTCATCGCTTTCAGCCCGCCGGCGCGCCCAGACGTCGATCAGGATCGCGAACGCCGCCAGCAGCAGCGCCGCCGGCGCCAGGTCGTTCTTGGCCGCCCCGGGCTCGCGCACGACGAGCGTGTGGCACTCGAGCAGGATCGCCGCCGCGATCACGGTCAGCGACCCGCGCCCGTACGGCCTGCCGACGCACCAGGCGGCCAGGAAGGCGAGCGCCAGCCAGCCGAAGTTCATGAATAGCGACAACGTGTCCCGCCCCGTCAGCAGCATCCCGACCGCGTGCAGGACCTCAGAATTCTGCGGGTAGAACCAATTCGTGAAGACCGTGTCCGTGTAGTGCAGCCCAGTCAGCGAGTGGCTCTGCGCCATGTCGGCAGCGAACGGCAGGTGGTACCACAGCGAATCGAAGTTGAAGACCCCCCGATCCAGTGCGTGCTTGGTCGTCACCGCCCAGCTAAACACCGTTGCCGCAACCACCAGGCCCATCACCGCGAGCTGCCAAACGCTCTCTCCGGCGGGTGGCGCCGGAGGGGGTGGGGGGTCCCCTGCGGCGACAGGACCCGCCGGCCAGAGCGCGCTGGCCCCCGCGACCAGAACCGCCGCGATCACCAGCGCTCCGGCGTAGAACAATCCAAAGGTCCCGAGAGCCTCCGAGATCCAGATCAGCAGGGCGATGAAGACGATCGACTCGACCAGGCGCGCTGGGGCTCCCTCCCAGTCCGGCAGCAGGCGCCGGCGCAGCCGGAAGGCGCCGAAGCCGAGCGAGAGGGCGACCAGGATCAGCTCCGCGGCCCCCAGCAGGTAGGAGCCGAGGCTAAGCATCGAAGCCGCCTCGCGAGTCGCTCAGGGGCGGACGACGAACGGCGTCTCTTCGGCGGCGACCATGCCCTGGGCCCGCGCCTCGCGGTCTACCACGATCGGATCGCCGGAGGACTGGACGCGCCGGTGCAGCCGCTTGTTTTCGTGCAGCAGCACGTGCAGCTTCGCTTTCGCCGCGGTCGTCGCCGTGTAGGTCTTGACGAAATCGATCGCCGGGTTCAGATAGGAGTAGATGACGGCGGCGAGGACCAGCGTCAGCGCGATCCGGCCGACCCGGTCCCAGTTGACCCGGCTGGCGCCGCGGCGGGCGGCCGGGCGCTTGCGTGCCGCGGGCCGGCGGCGGGCTCGGTATTCGCCACCGGCGTAGGCGCGGGTTGCCATGCCCGGTCATTTGCGGCCGAGCGCCGCATTCCTTCATCTAGCCGCGGCGCTGGACGAATGCATTCAGGCCGGGAAATTCGGCGGCGGAGCCGAGCTGCTCCTCGATCCGCAGCAGGCGGTTGTACTTGGCGACCCGGTCCGAGCGCGAGGGGGCGCCGGTCTTGATCTGGCCGGCGCCGGTGGCGACGGCGAGGTCGGCGATCGTCGTGTCCTCGGTCTCGCCGGAGCGGTGCGAGATCACCACCGTGTAGCCGGCCTCGCGGGCGATGCGGATCGCCTCCAGGGTCTCGGTCAGGGTGCCGATCTGGTTGACCTTGACCAGGATCGAGTTGCCGACGCCGAGCTCGATGCCGCGGCGCAGCCGCTCGGGGTTGGTGACGAAGAGGTCGTCGCCGACCAGCTGCACGCGGTCCCCCAGGCGCTCGGTCAGGAGCTTCCAGCCGTCCCAGTCCTCCTCGTCCATGCCGTCCTCGATCGAGACGATCGGGTAGCGCGAGCAGGCGTCCTCCCAGTAGGCGGCCATCTGCTCGGGCGAGAGGCTGCGGCCCTCGTGCTCGAGCACGTAGGCGCTGCCATCGAAGACCTCGCTGGTGGCCGGGTCGAGGGCGATGAAGACGTCGCGGCCGGGCTCGTAGCCGGCGGCCTCGACCCCGGCCAGGACCGCCTGCAGCGCCGCCTCGTTGGACTCCAGGTCGGGGGCGAAGCCGCCCTCGTCGCCGCCGGCGGTCGAGAGCCCACGCGAGGAGAGCGACTTCTTCAGCGCCTGGAAGACCTCGGCACCGACCCGCAGGCACTCCGAGAAGCTGTCGGCGCCGGCGGGGACGACCATGAACTCCTGGAAGTCGACCGAGTTGTCGGCGTGGGCGCCGCCGTTGAGCACGTTCATCATCGGCACCGGCAGCAGCGTCGGCTCGCCGCCGCCGTAGAGGTCGGCGAGGTAGCGGAACAGCGGCAGCTCGGCGTCGGCCGCCGCCGCCTTGGCCGCCGCCAGCGAGACGCCGAGCAGGGCGTTGGCGCCGAGCCGGCCCTTGCTCGGGGTCCCGTCGAGCTCGATCAGCGTCGCGTCGAGCGCGCCCTGGTCGACGGCGCGAGCGCCGCTCAGCGCCGCGGCGATCTCGCCGTTGACGTTGGCGACCGCCCGCGAGACGCCCTTGCCGGCCCAGCGCTCGCCGCCGTCGCGCAGCTCGACCGCCTCGAACTCGCCGGTCGAGGCGCCGGAGGGCACGGCGGCGAGGCCGCGGGCGCCGGACTCCAGCGCCACTTCGACCTCGACGGTCGGGTTGCCGCGCGAGTCGAGGATCTGGCGCGCGTGGATGGAGGCGATGGCGCTCACGTGGGCGCCATCCTATTCAGGCGGAAGCCGCGGCGGCGGCCTCCTCGTCAGCCTTCCGGCGCTGCTCCGGTTGCCCCCGGGGTCACGCCTTCAGGCAGCGCGGTGGCCCCTTCTTCGCCTTCTTTGAGGCCTTCGGGGCGGGGCCGCTGCGGCAGCCGTTCGCCCTGCGGTTTGAGGATCGTGGTGGTGCCGGGCAGGGCGGGAGCGGCCTGGGCAACGGGCGCCGGGCATTCTTTCGGCGTCCCGCCTTTGGGGTTGGCTTCGTAGCAGGCCGGCGGCGCGCTCGAGGGATGGCCGGAGCCGACGTAGTTGGCGCAGCGTTCGGTCACGAAGCCCGCGGCGCAGAAGGTGCGCGAGGTCCACTTGCTCTGGTAGTCGGAGACGAATTCGGAGAAGAATTCCTGCTGGTTCTGCTGGGTCAGCTGGGTGCTGATCTGCGATTTGACTTCGGCCAGGGTCTGGACTTTTTCCGGGTTCAGTTTCTCGACCTCGACCACGTAGAAGCTGCCTTCGTAGGAGACCGGGCCGACCACTTCGCCGGTCGCGCTCTTGAAGATCGCCGCTTTGATCGGTTCTTTGAGGACTTCTTCGGAGATCCCTTCCTGCAGTCCGCCTTTGGCGCTGCTGGCTGGTTCGGACGAGTATTTCTTCGTCACCTTTTTCCAGTTGGCCGGCGAGTCGTCTTTCTGCAGCAGCGCCGCCCCCTGTTCGACCTTCTTCTTGTCTTTGTTGACGAGCAGGCGGACGTCGCGGGTCGGTTTGGTCGTGAACTGGCTCGCCTTCGAGGCGTCGTAGTAATCCGAGATTTCGGAGCTCGACGGGGTCGGCGCGCCTTCGGTGATCAGTTTCTGGATTTCGGTGCTGATGACCTGCAGCTTCACCCGGGCGAGGACGTCGGCGGGCGTGAAGTGCGACGTCTTGAGGAATTCCTCGTAGGCTTTTTTGGTTTTGAAGTTCTGTTTTTTGATCTGGACGAGTTCGGTCGCAATCTGTTTCTTGGTCACCGTGATGCCCAGTTCTTCGGCCTCGCCCTGGATCCAGATCGCGTCGAGGAGTTCGCCCAGCGCCGCTTTCTTGATTTCTTCGCCTTTTTTCGAGCCTGGCTTGGGCGGCTTTTTCAGGCCGCCGCTGGCGACCTGCTGCAGCACCGCGTGTTTGAAGTCGACTTCGCTGACCGAGCCGACGTCGCTGGGCACGCCCTTGACCAGCGCCACGTCGCCGGAGGGCACGCTGGGCTGGCCAATGCCCTGGGCGATCGCGAAGCCGACGAAGAGGCCGATGAAGACGACCGCGAAGACGACCAGCGCTAACCGCTGGCGGCCGGCTGACTTCCTGGCGCTCGGCTGCTTGCCGCTGCTTTTCCCCCGTTTCGCTCCCACGAAGCCGGCAGCATAGTCAAATTCACTTAAAGCCTGCCTCAACGCGCGCGCGTTCAGGCGGCCGCGGCCTCCGTCGGGCGCCTCGCCTCGCGCAGTCCCGCGGCCAGCGCCAGCACCGCCGTCAGCCGCTCCTCGGGGTCGCCCGCCACCCGCAGCGCCGCGGTCTGCTCGCGCCATTCGTAGAGCGCCCCCTCGACCTGGTCGGTCAGCACGCCCGCCTGGTCGGAGTCGAGCTCGATCCCGGTGACGCTGAGGCGGCCGCCGCGGAACTCGACCGCCCGCGCCCCCGCCAGCCCCAGCTCGATCCGCGCCCGCTGCAGCTTCAGCAGGTTCTCGGCCTGCGGCGGCAGCTGCCCGAAGCGGTCCGAGAGCTCGTCGCGGATCGCCCGCAATTGGCCCGGCTCGCGGGCGGCGACGATGCGGCGGTGGACGTCGATCTTCGCCGCCTCGAAGGGGATGAAGGTGGCCGGCAGGTAGGCGTCGACGGGGACGTCGAGGCGGACCGGCTCCGGCGCCTCCTCGCGCTCGCCGTCGCCCGCCTCGGCCTCGGCCACCGCCTCGTCGATCATCTGGCAGTAGAGCTCGAAGCCGACCGCGGCGACGTGGCCGGACTGCTCGTCGCCGAGCAGGTTGCCGGCGCCGCGGATGTCGAGGTCGCGCATCGCGATCCGGAAGCCGGAGCCGAGCTCGGTGTGGTCGGCGAGGGTCGAGAGCCGGGCGGCTGCGTCCTCGCTCAGCGCCTCGGCCGAGGGGTAGAGCAGGTAGGCGAAGGCGCGCTCGCGAGAGCGGCCGACGCGGCCGCGGATCTGGTAGGCCTGCGAGAGGCCGAGCTGGTCGGCGCGCTCGACGATCAGCGTGTTGGCGGTCGGGATGTCGAGCCCGGACTCGATGATCGTCGTCGTCACCAGGACGTCGGCGTCGCCGCGCAGGAAGCCCAGCATCGTCTCCTCCAGCGCCTGCTCGTCCATCTGCCCGTGGGCTTCGGCGAAGCGCGCCCCCGGTACCAGCGCCCGCAGCCGCTCGGTCGTCTCCGGCAGCGAGTCGACCCGGTTGTGGAGGACGAAGGCCTGGCCGCGGCGCTCGATCTCGCGCGAGATCGCCTTGCGGACCAGGTCCTCGTCGTAGGGGCCGACGTAGGTGCGGACCGGCCGCCGCCCCTCCGGCGGCGTCTCGATCACGGAGATGTCGCGCAGCCCGGCCAGGCTCATCTGCAGGGTGCGCGGGATCGGCGTTGCCGAGAGCGCCAGCACGTCGACCTTCAGCTTCAGCTGCCGCAGCAGCTCCTTCTGCTTGACCCCGAAGCGCTGCTCCTCGTCGACGACGACGAGGCCGAGGTCCTGGGCGCGGACGTCGCGCGAGAGCAGCCGGTGGGTGCCGATCAGGACGTCGACCTTGCCGGCCTCGAAGTCGGCGAGGACGGCTTTCGTCTCCGCCGCCGGGCGCAGGCGGGAGACGCCCTCGACCCGGAACGGGAGGTCGGCGAGGCGCTCGCGGAAGGTGCCGAAGTGCTGCTGGGCGAGGATCGTCGTCGGCACCAGTACCATCACCTGCTTGCCGTCGGCGGCGGCCTTGACCGCCGCCCGCAGCGCCACCTCGGTCTTGCCGAAGCCGACGTCGCCGCAGACCAGCCGGTCCATCGGCCGCGCCGACTCCATGTCGCCCTTGACCGCCTCGATCGCCTCGACCTGGTCGGCGGTCTCGCGGTAGGGGAAGGCCGACTCCATCTCGATCTGCCACTCGCCGTCGGGCGGGAAGGCGTGGCCGCGGCGCGAGCGGCGCTCGGCGTAGAGGTTGAGCAGCTCGCCGGCGATCTCACCGGCGGCGCGGCGCGCCCGCGCCTTCATGTTCTGCCAGCGTTTGCCGCCCAGCGCCGAGAGCGACGGCTCGCCGCCAGCGCCGAGGTAGCGGCTCAGCTTCGCGAGCTGGTCGGTGGGGACGTAGACGCGGTCCTCGCCCTTGTATTCGAGGTAGAGGTAGTCGCGGGTGACGCCGCCGACCTCGCGGGTCTCGAAGCCGGCGAAGCGGGCGACGCCGTGGTCCTCGTGGACGACGTAGTCGCCGACCCGCAGCTCGCTGAAAGCGAGCTGGCCGCGGCCGGCGCCGGGCGCCGACCCCTCGCTGCGGCGGCGGTGGACGAGGCGGCGGAAGGGGAAGACGGCGAGTTTCAGTTCCGGGTCGACGAAGCCCTCGCGCAGGCGCGCCTCGACGAAGGCGAGCCCCGGGTCGGGCGAAAGCCGGCCGCCTTCGAGCAGGCGGGCGTCGAGGCGGTCGAGCCCGTAGCGGGCGCGCTCGGCCTCGCCGCGGCTGTCGAAGGCGACGACGGTGCGGTAGCCGGAGCGGACCAGTTTCTCCAGCTCCGCCTCGGCCTCCTTGACGCTGCGCGCCGGCGACTCGGCGCGGGCGGCGCGGAAGGCGTCCTCGTCGTCCTCGCCGGCGGCGGTCAGCGCCAGCGCGGCGCGCGCGGCCAGCGGCGCCGCGACGTCGACGTAGAGGTGCTGGGCGTCGTCGGCGTGCATCGCCGTGGTCGCGTCCTCCCAGTGGTCGCGCAGCGCCGGCTCGATCTCCTCCGCCGCGGCGAGGACGACGGCGGCCGCGGCCGGGACCAGGTCGAGCGGGGCGCGGAAGCGCTCCAGCGGCAGCAGCTCGGCGAGGTTGGAGGGCCGCTCGCCCTCCTCCGCCGCCTCCATCGCCGCCAGCTCGGCCAGTTCGCGGTGCTCGGCGTCGAGCTCGGCCGCCGGCGCCAGCTCGACCCGCTCCGCCTCGCCCAGCGAGCGCTGGGTGAAGGTCGAGAACCAGCGCATCGACTCGACCTCGTCGCCGAACAGCTCGATCCGCACCGCCCGCTCCTCGGTCGCCGGGTAGACGTCGAGGATGCCGCCGCGGACGGCGAACTGGCCGCGCTCCTCGACCTGCTCGACCCGTTCGTAGCCGGCGGCGACGAGGTCCTCGGCGACGGCGCCGAGCTCGATCTCCTCGCCGCTGGAGATCGCGAAGCCGGCCGGGCGCAGGGAGGCGTCGGGCACCGCCTCGGCGAGCGCGGTGGCGCTGGCGACGACGACCGCGTCGGCTTCGGAGAGGAGCGCGTCGAGGGCGTCGATCCGCAGCCCGACCAGGTGCGGCGGCGGCGTCACGTGGGAGGCGTAGCCGGTCCCGCGCGAGGGGTAGAGGCGGACCCGGCGCGGCGCCAGGTAGGCGCGCAGGTCGGCGGCGAGGTCGCGGGCGGAGCGGTCGTCGGCGGCGACCAGCAGCGCCGGGCGGTCGGCGAGGGCGCGGTCGTCCTCGAGCAGCGCCGCCAGCAGCAGCGGCCGCAGCATCGCCGAGGCGCGCACGCTCACCGCCTCTCCCCCAGCGGCCGCCGCGCGCACGCGGCCGGCGAGCGCGTGGACGCGCTCGTTCTCGGCGGCGATCTCGATAAGTGGGCGAAGACTCATGGCAGCAAAAACGCCCAGATCCTCGGATCCGGCCGTGAGTCGATTCTAGGCGGCGCTCAATCCGGGGGTGGGAGGCCTGGGCCGGTGCGAGCCCAGTCGACCTGGCCGATGCCCTCGAGCTTCGAGCGGCCGACGATGTCATCCCACTCGTGCAGCATCCGCTTCAGGCGGGCGACCGCCTCCGGTGGGTGGGCGGCGACCGCGGCGGCCAGCTCCAGCGCCGCCGCCTCGGTCGCCGCGGCGGGGGCGACGCGGTTGACGAGGCCGAGCCGCAGCGCCTCGTCGGCGCCGATCGTGCGCGAGCTCAGCAGCAGGTACTTGGCGGCGGCGAGGCCGCAGAGGGTGACCAGGCGGGCGGGGCCGACCGGCACCCCCAGCGCCGCGCCGGGGAAGCGCATCCGCAGGTTGGCGCCGCCGACCCGCAGGTCGCAGGCGACGGCGATCTCGGCGCCGCCGCCGACGACGTCGCCGTGGCAGGCGGCGATCGTCGGCTTCGGGAAGGCGACGATCTCGTCGTAGAGGTCGGCGAAGAGCTGCATGCGGCGAACCTTGCCCTCCTCGTCGAGCTGCTCGCGGACGTCGGCGCCGGCGGAGAGGCCGAGCTGGTCGGCCGAGCTGATCGTCAGCACCCGCACCGCCTCGTCGCCGCGGGCGACCGCCAGGTGCTCGAGCAGTTCGCCCAGCATCTGGGTGTTGATCGCGTTGCGGGCCTCGGGGCGCTGGAGGCGCAGCAGGGCGACGCCGTTCTCGTGCAGCTCGTAGCTGGTCAGCTCGCTCACGGCGCGGAACCTAGCTGCTCGACCAGCCGCTCGGTCTCGCCGGCGGCGCCCGCGATCAGTCCCTCGACCTCGGCCTTCGGCTCGCGAAAACGTCCCAGCACGTAGGCGGAAACGACCTCCGGATCGGTCGAGTCGGGCCGCCCCACCCCGACCCGGACCCGCCAGAACTCGGCATCGCCGAAGCCGCGCCTGAGGCTCTTGAGGCCGTTGTGGCCGGCGAGGCCGCCGCCTAGCCGGGTCTTGATCTCGCCGAACGGGAGGTCGATCTCGTCGTGGACGGCGACGACGCGGTCGAGGGGCACCTTGAGCGAGCCGCGGGCGGGGCCAGCGGAGTCGCCGGAGGCGTTCATGAAGGTCTGCGGCAGCAGCAGCGCCACCCGCGGCCCGCCCGGCCCGGCCCGGCCTTCGAACAGCTCGGCGCCGAACTTCCGTCGCGGCCGCGGCAGGTCCCAGCGCCGTGCCAGCTCCGCGGCGACGTCGAAGCCGACGTTGTGGCGGCTGCCGGCGTGCTCGGGCCCGGGGTTGCCGAGGCCGACGATGAGGATGCGCTCACCCTGCTCGCCGCGCTGGCGGCGGCGCAGCAGCGGCAGGAGCTACTCGCCCTCGGACTCGCCCGAATCGCCCTCGGCGGACTCGCCCTCGGCCGCCTCGCCCTCGCCGACCACCTCGGTCTCCTCCTCGACCTCGGGCTCGGGCGCCTCTTCGACCCGCGGCGGCGAGAGGGTGACGATCGTGACCTCCTCGAGGTCGTCGGCGACGAAGGTGACGCCATCGGGAGCGGCGACGGTCGAGAGCTGCAGGGTGTCGTTGATCTCCATCGCCGAGACGTCGACGACGATCTGGTCGGGGATGTCGGTCGGCAGCGCTTCGACCGTGATCTCGCGGGTGACGTGCTCGAGCACGCCGCCGCCTTTGACCCCGGGCGCGGTCTCGGCTCCCTCGAGCTCGATCGCGACCTCGGCCTGGATTGCCTCGTCGAGCTTGACCTGCTGCAGGTCGAGGTGCTGGATACTGCCGCGGACCGGGTGCAGCTGCTGCTCCTTGACCACGACCGGGACGGCTTTGCTGCCCTCGACCTGGAGGTCGAACAGCGCCGCGCCCTCGCCGATGATCGTCCGCAGCTCGCGTTCGGAGACCTGGAACGGGATCGCCTCCGAGCCGCCGGAGTAGACGACGCCCGGGACCAGTCCGGTGCCACGCAGGCGACGGGAGGAACGGGAGCCGAACTCCTCGCGGGGAGCGACCTTCAGGGTTGAGCGTCCAGCGGCCATCGGACGGGAGAGAATAGAGAACCCGACGCCAAACAGAAGCTGTGGCAACCTTCGCGGCATGGCCGACGACTCGAAGATCCCCAAGGGCAGGCTGCGCCGCTCGGCCAAGCTGGGCTCGATCGTCGGCGTCCAGGGCGCTCGCTACGCCGGCACCAAGGCGACCAACGTCGGCCGCTCCGAGGAGGGCAGCAAGGAGCGGCTCGAGCAGCGCCACCTGGAGACGGCGATGAAGATGGTCGGGGCGCTGGGCCAGATGAAGGGGGCGGCGATGAAGCTGGGGCAGTTCGCCTCCTTCATCGACACCGAGTTCATCCCCGAGGAGTACCGCGAGATCTACCAGGAGCAGCTGGCGAAACTGCGCACCGACGCGCCGGCGATGCCGTGGGAGAAGGTCGAGAAGGTGCTGGCGGAGGAGTACGACGGCGAACCGCTCTCCGAGCTCTTCGCCGAGATCGAGACCGAGGCCTTCGCCGCCGCCTCGATCGGCCAGGTGCACCGGGCCGAGCTGCTCGACGGCCGCGCCGTCGCGGTCAAGATCCAGTACCCGGGGATCGCCGAGGCGCTGGAAGCGGACCTGCGCAACGCCGGCACCCTGGTGCGGCTGGCGCGGGCGATTGCCCCCGGCCTCGACGCCAAGGCGATCGCCGAGGAGCTGAGCGAGCGGGTGATGGAGGAGCTCGACTACGAGTACGAGGCGCAGAACCAGCGCTCCTTCGCCCGCGCCTACCGCGAACACCCCTTCATCTACGTGCCGGAAGTGATCACCCGGCTCTCGCGGCGGCGGGTCCTAGTCACCGAGCTGGTCGAGGGGATGGGCTTCGAGCAGATCAAGCAGCTGCCGCACGAGGAGCGCAGCCGCTTCGGCGAGATCGTCTTCCGCGGCAGCTTCGGCTCGATCTACCACCTGCAGCACTTCAACGCCGACCCCCACCCCGGCAACTACATCCTCATGCACGACGGCCGCGTCGCCTTCCTCGACTTCGGGATGACGAAGAAGCTCGACCGCGAGCAGATCCTGCTCGAGCAGCGCGCCTTCGACGCCGCCTCGCGCAACGATCCCGAGGCCTTCCGCCGGGCGCTGCACGAGCTCGGCTTCATCAAGAAGCCCTCGAAGCTCGACGCCGAGCGGCTAATGGACCACATGCGCGCGGTCGGCGGCTGGTACGTCGAAGACCGCGAGATCGAAATCACCGCGCGGCGGGTGATGAAGATCATCGAGTCGACCAACGACCCGCGCTCGGAGTACTTCGACCTGCTGCGGCGCGAGTCGATCCCGGCCGACGAGCTGATGGGGCGGCGGATGGAGATCGGCGTCGTCGCCGTGCTCGGGCAGCTGCGGGCGAAGCGCAACTGGCACCGGATCGCCCGCGAGTGGGTCTACGCCGACCCGCCGGCGACCGAGCTGGGGGCGCTGGAGTGGGACTACTTCGAGGAACGCGGGCTCAAGCGAACGCCGGGCCTGGCCGAAACGACCTAGACCGACGACCACAGGAGGAGCGGCAATGAGCAGGATCAAACGCGGTTGGGGGCTGGCGAAGAAGAGCTGGGGGCTGCTGCGCGAGCATCGGGAACTGCTCCGCTTCCCGCTCTACGGCGCCCTCGCGACGATCCCGCTGGCGATCGTCTTCCTCGGCCCTGGCATCTACTTCCTCGCCGAACACGAGCTCGGCGGCGCGATCCCGCTGCTGGTGATCGGCGTCTATGTGCTCAGCGTCGTCGGCATCTACTTCAGCGTCGGCCTCGCCGCCGCCGCCGACAAGATCTTCCGCGGCGAGCCGGCGACGGTCGCCGACGGCCTCGCCGTCTCCCGCGCCCGCTTCAGCCAGATCTGCGGCTGGGCGGCGGTCTCGACCGCGATCAGCGTGCTGATGGGAGTGCTCGAGAACCAGGGCGGGCTGGGCGGTCAGATCGCCGGCCGCCTCGTCGGCGCCGCCTGGTCGCTGGTCACCTTCCTCGCCGTGCCGGTGATCGCGATCGAGGGCACCGGTCCGTTCGAGACGCTGAAGCGCTCGGCCTCGATGTTCCGCCAGCGCTGGGGCCAGCAGATCACCGGCAACGTCGCGATCGGCGCCGCGGTCTTCCTGCTGGGGATGCTGCCGGCCGCGATCCTGATCGCCGTCGGCGTCGTCCTCTGGTCCTCGGTCCCCTTCCTCGGCGCCCTGCTGGCGGTCGTCGGCGCCCTGGCTCTGGTGGTCGCGATGCTGGTCTCGCGGGCGCTGAGCGGGATCTTCGGCGTCGCCCTCTACCGCTACGCGCTAGACGGCCAGGCCGTCGGCGGCTTCACCGCCGGCGAGCTGGAGTCGGCGATCAAGCCGAAGAAGGGCCGCGGCGCACCGCCGACGGCGACGCCGGGCACGGTCTGAGCGACGCTTGATGAGTTGACCCGGCTATAGCCGGGTCAACTCATCAAGCGCGCGAACAGGCGCGGGTCGTTGGAGCAGAGGCCGCTGACGCCGGCGTCGACCAGCTTGCGCATCCGCGCCTCGTCGTCGACGGTCCAGGCGATCAGCTCGACCTTGGCGAGCTCGCAGATGCGGGCGAGGCGAGGGCTGACCAGGGGGTGGTAGACCCACATCGCGGCGACCCCGAACTGCGGCAGCTTCTCCGCCGCCAGACCGGGCAGGCGGTGCCGCATCCCGACCAGCGCCGCCAGCAGCGCCGGCTTCGCCCAGCGCTTCGAGGTCCAGTCCTTGGTCACCTTGGGATAGGTCCAGCCACGCCGCAGCGCCGGTTCCAGTTCGAGGACCCGTTTCAACGTGTACATCTCCATCGTCGAGATCATCGCCCTGGGGATCAGGTCGCGCTCGCGCAGCGCCGCGACGATCTCCTCCTCGCGGCCCGGCAGCTTGAGGTCGAGGTCGATCTCGACCCCGTCCAGCGGCGGCGCGAGGAAGGCGTCGAGCGCCTCGGTCAGCGCCAGCGGCGTGCGCTGCGTAGCGTCGGCCCAATCGTGGGCGACGACCAGCGGCGCCCGCTGCTCGAGCGGCAGGTGCGCGTCGGCCAGCCAGAGCACGTCGAACTCGATCGTGTCGACGCCGGCGGCCACCGCCGCCGCGAAGCTCTCCAGCGTGTTGCCGGGCGCGATCAGGTCGGCGCCCTTGTGGCCGACCAGGCGCAACCCGTTGGCTCCCACGGCGGCCAGGGCTAGAAGAGCTGGTTCTCGCCGGCGAAGATCTCGGAGACCGAGTCGTCGGTGAAGATGCGCCGGATCGAGTCGGCGAAGGTGCTGGCGGTGGAGAGCACGGTGATGTTGTCCGGGGCGCCGGGGCGCAGCGGCAGGGTGTCGGTGACGACGATCTGCTCGATCGCCGAGTTGGCGAGCCGCTCGTAGGCGGGGCCGGAGAAGACGCCGTGGGTGGCGCAGGCGATCACCCGCGCCGCGCCCTCGTCGAGCACGGTCTGGGCGGCGGCGCAGAGGGTGCCGGCGGTGTCGATCATGTCGTCGACCAGGACCGCGGTCTTGCCCTTGACGTCGCCGACCACGTAGCCGATCTCCGCCACCTGCTGGGCCGGGCGCTCCTTCTCCATCACCGCCCAGTGGGTGCCGACGCGGCGGGCGAAGTTGCGCGCCGTCTTCACCCGGCCGGCATCGGGGGAGACGATCACCAGCTCGTCGGTCAGTTCCTGGTCGGAGAACCACTGGGTCAGCATCGGCATCGCCGTCATGTGGTCGACCGGGACGTGGAAGAAGCCCTGCACCTGGCCGGCGTGGAGGTCCATGGTGAGGATGCGGTCGACGCCTACCCCCTCCAGGCACTTGGCGACGATCCGGGCCGAGATCGGCTCGCGCGGGGCCGACTTCTTGTCCTGGCGGGCGTAGCCGTACCAGGGCATCACGGCGATGATCCGGTGGGCGGAGGCGCCCTGGGCGGCGTCGATCATCGTCAGCAGCTCGATCAGCGAGTCGTTCGGGGTCATCCCGCTCTGCTCGTTGGCGCAGGTCGACTGGACGATGAAGACGTCGGCGCCGCGGATCGACTCCTCGTAGCGGCAGTAGACCTCGCCGTTGGCGAAGGTCTTCAGGGTCACCGCGCCGACGTCGAGTTCGAGCTTGCCGGCGACCTTGGCGGCGAGGTCCATCGAGCTGCGGCCGCCGAAGACCATCATCCGCTTCGAGTAGTCGTGCTGGATGGCGGACCCGGTCTGCGGGTGATCCTCGATCGTGCTCACGGGCTCTGTTCCTCTCGCATCTTCGCCGCCTTCTCGGCGGCGTATCCGTCGATGTTCCGTTGCGTGTTCTCGCTCACGGCCAGCGCCCCCTCGGGCACGTCGTCCTTGATCACTGCGCCAGCGGCAGTGTAGGCGGAGTCGCCGACTTCTACCGGCGCGATCAGCATCGTGTCAACGCCGACCCTGGCATCGCGGCCGATTACGGTCCGGTGCTTGCGGAATCCGTCGTAGTTGGCGGTGATCGTGCCGGCGCCGAGGTTGCTGCCGGGGCCGACGTCGGCGTCGCCGATATAGGCCAGGTGCGGGACCTTCGCCCCCTTGCCGAGGTGCGAGTTCTTGATCTCGACGAAGGCGCCGGCCTTGGCGCCGGCGTCGAGCGCGGCGCCGGGGCGCAGGTAGGCGAAGGGGCCGACCGCGCAGCCGTCGAGCACCTCGCACTCGACCAGGTGCGAGCGGACGACGCTGGAC
Organism: uncultured Conexibacteraceae bacterium; assembly: GCA_964540905.1. Lineage (GTDB taxonomy): Bacteria > Actinomycetota > Thermoleophilia > Solirubrobacterales > 70-9 > VAYN01. Next base: position 39,534 of record CAZIOS010000017.1, read on the forward strand.
TCGGCCCCGACGGCGCTGTCGACCAGCGTCGTCAGCGGCCCGACCACGGCATGGGCGCCGACCGTGGTCGCGCCGCGGAGGCTGGTGCCGGGCTCGATCCGGGCATCGGCGCCGATCTCGACGCCGGCGTCGACCCAGGTCGAGGCGGGGTCGACGACGGTGACCCCGGCCAGCATGTGGGCCTCGAGCAGGCGGCGGCGGGCCTCGGCCTCGACCGCGGCGAGGTCGACCCGGTTGTTGACGCCCATCGTCACCGCGAGGTCGTCGGCGAGGTGGGCGGCGACGGTGTGGCCGGCCTCGCGCAGGGCCGGGAAGACGTCGGGCAGGTAGTACTCGCCCTGGGCGTTGTCGTTGGAGAGAGTGGCGAGAGCGGTGGCCAGCGGCGCCGCGTCGAAGGCGTAGGTGCCGGCGTTGATCTCGCGAATAGCCAGCTGCTCGGGATCGGCGTCGCCGGCGGCTTTGGCCTCGACCACGCGCTCGACCTCGCCGGAGGCGGCGCGGACGACGCGGCCGTAGGCGGCGGGGTCGTCGAGCTCGATCGTCAGCATCGTCGCCGCCGCCGGCGAGCTGGCGTGGGCCTCGAGCAGGGCGGCGATCGTGGCGCTGGAGATCAGCGGCACGTCGCCGGAGAGGACCAGCACGGTCTCGCTCTCCTCGATCAGCGGCAGCGCCGCCCGGATCGCGCCGCCGGTGCCGTCGGGCTCGGGCTGGGTGACGATCTGGACCTTGTCGGGCAGGCCGCTGACGATGTCCTGGTCCGGCGAGACGATCGCCACCACCCGCCCGGCGCCGGCCTCGCGCGCGGCCAGAATCGGCCAGGCGACGATCGCCCGCCCGCAGACGGGATGGAGCATCTTCGGCGTTGACGAGCGCATTCGGGTGCCCTCGCCAGCCGCCATGACCAGGACCAATGGCGAACTCACCCGGGGAATCGTATTGGGGTACGAGGGTCCTGTCAGGCGGGGCGCCCCGGCGCACGGGTCCTGTCGGCGCGAGCTTCCGTCCCGTGGACGAATAACCGCGACGCCGCGGCGTGTCTGGACCAAGCAGTTCAAGGGACGCAGGGAGCGTGGTGTGCTCTGCACACGAGCGACCGAGGACGCCGGGATGCGCCGCTCTAGGCGCGTCCGCCGCGAGCTAAGTCGCGACCAACGAGAGCGACGCTGGTCAGCGTCCAGCCGGCGAAGATCAGGTCGATGCCGACCAGGAGGCCGATCGCCCAGTCGGCGGAGCTGGGGAACTTGGCGAGGACGAGGATGCCGATCAGCAGGCCGGCGACGCCGCTGAGGCCGACCAGGCCGGCGTTGGGCTGACCGCGGCCGAGGAAGGCGACGGTGACCCGGGTCAGACCCATGAAGAGGAAGTAGATGCCGAGCACGAGGGTCAGGGTGAGGGTGCCGTTGTGGGGTTCGACGATCAGCCAGACGCCGACGACGACGGTCAGCGCCGCCCAGATCAGGCGCACGACCACGGTCCCGACCGAGTGCGCAGAGAACGCCGCCGCGACCAGGAAGACACCGGCGATCAGCAGGATCCAGCCGATGAAGATCGCCGTCCCGACCGAGGCCACCTCGGGCACGACGATCGCGATGCAGCCGACGACGATCGCCAGCACGCCGACGGTCATCAGCGCCTTCCAGCTCTTCGCCAGCCCTGCGCGAATCTCCGGGTCCAAAGAAGCTCCTCCGACCTCCACGCGAGAAACCCTAAGCGCCGGTGCGGACGCCCTCGGCCGCCTCCCGCGCGCGCTGCCGTTCGTAGAAGCGAACCCACTTGCGCACCGCGTTGTCGGAGACGCCGTACTTGCGCCCGACCGCGAGATAGCTCGTCGCCGCGATCTCAGCCAGGAGCTTCTCGTACGGCGGCCGCTCGACTTTGCGGTAACGAGCCACCGGCACCCCGCGCCGGCCTGGACGCTTCCGGGTCAGCCCCGCACGGTCCCATCGCACTCCACACCGGCGCGAGCAATATCGCTGACTCGCGTACCGAGGAACAAACTCCTCCCTACAGCGCAAGCATTGACGCTTGGCCCGCTCAATCCGATTCCGCCGCCCGCAATGCGTGTCGAGCGTCGCCGCACAGTTCGGGCAGACCATCTGCAAGTTCTCCAGGCGATGGTCGTCGCGAACGCCGTTGATGTGATCCAGGATCATCGACATCGGGCGGCCTCTCCAGATCTCCCCCTGGCCGCACAGCTCGCACCGCGGCTCCTTCAGTCCCTCCGCAAGGAGCCGCCGCTTGATGTTCTGCCGGGAGTGAGAGGACCCCTGCACCAGCACCTCCGACAGAGGTTTCTGCTTTCGAGTTAGGTTCTCGCCGCACCTGGCCCGTGGGTCGAAGTGCTCGGTGGGTATCTCCCAGATCTCAGCGTATTTCTTGAGGACTCGCCAGGCGCCGCCCGACGAGCAGAGGCCAAGTCGCCGCAGGCTCTCCGCCCACGACTTCGAAGCGCCGATCGCCGCCCTCGCCTCCGCTTTGGTGTAGCTGAGCCTTCTCCCTGCCATCGAACACATGTTCGCAAATGAGTCGGATGACTTTCCCGAACTCGAACCGGCAACACAGCAAGAGGGAGAACTGGGGAGCCCGGGTTCGAACCGGGGATGCGGCATCCAAAGTGCCGAGTGTTACCTACTACACCACTCCCCAAAGGGACCCGAAGAAGCTTAAGCCCCTAATCCTCGGAGCCGCGCGGGACCTTGCCGCCCTTGGCGCCGGGCTCGAGGGCCGGGCCGCGGGGGGAGGCGATGCCGAGGACGCGCATCGCCTTGAGGCCGAGGCCGAGCTTCTCGCGGCCCTCGGTGGCGGAGACGTCGTGACCGCAGAGCTCGCGCACGCGCTCGAGCCGGTAGCGGACCGTGTGGCGGTGGGTGAAGAGCTGTTTGGCGGTGGCGGCGACGTTGCCGTCGTTGTCGAGGTAGGCCTCGACGGTCGCGACCAACTCGGTCTCGTACTGCTCGTCGTAGCGGGAGAGCGGCTCGATCGTCTCCGCGTAGAAGCGTTCGAGCTCGCCCGGGTCCTCGCTCATCGCCGGCAGCAGCAGCCGGTAGGCGCCGGTGTCCTCGAAGGCGAGCAGCGAGCGCCCCTCGGCCTCGCCGACGTTGACCGCCAGCCGCGCCTCGCTGCCGGCGCGGTAGAGGTCGACCGGGTCGGCGCAGCGGCGGCTGCGGCCGGTGGTGATGTGGAAGCCGGAGAGGCTGTCGTCGAGCTCGCGGGCGAGGCCGGCGGCGGCGCGGGCGAGGCGCTCGTCGTCGGCGGCGGGGACGATCGCGGCGACCTCGGCCGCGACCTCGTCGTCCGCGGCGCTGGCAATCGAGCCGGGGGCGAGCGAGCGCAGCGCCCGCATCGCCAGGGTCAGCACCCGCTCGCGCCAGTCGCCGGTCTGCGCCGCTCGCGGCGCCACTCGCAGCACCAGCACGCCGGCGCCGCGGTCGAGGTCGGCGCCGAGCTCGGCGCCGCGGGCGACGATGTCGCCGCGGTCGGTCACCTCGCGCGCCAGCACCGCGGCGACGAAGGCGCTGGCGACCTCCTCGCTCTCCCACTCGGGCGCGCGCGAGCGCTCCAGCTCCAGCGCCAGCAGCGTCGTCACCATCCGCGCGATCGCCGCTTCCGGCGCCACCTTGGCGCGGTAGCGCAGCTCGCCGACGACCGCGTCGGCGACCCGCAGCTCGACCGCGGTCACCCCCTCCCCCGCCGAGAGCAGCTTCTGCTCCTGGTCCGGGGAGGCGCCGGCGACCGCGAGCACGGCGCTGGAGCGGTCGATCAGGACGACGCTGGCGTCGAGCACGCGGGCCGCGGCGCGCGCCACCGCGGGCAGGCCGGCGCCCGACTCGACCGCATCGGAGAGCGCGTCGAGAAGTCCCAGATCGCCGCCCTTTGCAGGGCTTTCGGCCCCTTTCGAAGTTGCCGGCATCGGCCCATTATCCCCAGGCCCGCCGCCCGCGGGCTAGTTGGTGTGGAGGAATTCGGAGATGTCCGGATACCAGTGGACGATCGCCAGCCCGATCGCGACTCCGATCACCAGCAGCGAGGCGAGCACGAAGAGCGAGAGGAAGCCGGCCGCCGTCTTCTCCCAGATGCGGCCGTGGGCGCTCAGCGCCGGACTCAGGATCAGGGTCACGAAGAGGACCAGGCAGATCACCCCGGCGGCGCCGAAGAGGAAGTACTGGTGACCGATTTTTGCCAGCGCGTAGAGCGTCACGACAGGGGATTCTGGCGCAACTGGGAGATGACGAGGGCGACGGCGGCGCTGAGCGCGAAGCAGGCGGCCCCCAGCGCCCAGCCGCCGCTGACGTCGCTGAGGTAATGGACGTTGAGGTAGACGCGGGAGAGGCCGACGAGGACGGTGAGCGCGATCCCGGCGGCGACGACCGCCGCCTTGCGGGCCATCCCCGGCCGCAGCCGCAGCACGATCGTCACCGCCAGCCAGACGTAGAGGACCGAGTGGGCGGCATGGCCGCTGGGGAAGGAGGAGCCGGAGTAGTGCTGCAGCGGCTGCTCGGGCCGCGGCCGGTCGACCGCCAGCTTGAGCTCGTGGATGCCGATCGAGGTCAGCGTCATCCCGGCCAGCAGCACCCCGAGCTCGACCCAGTGGCGGCGGGCGAGGAGGAAGGCCGCGCAGACGACGGTCAGGCCCCAGGTGACGGCGCCCGAGCCGAGTTCGGTGAAGACCTTGGCGAAGCTGGTCAGCCAGCCGGCGTGGAGGCTTGCGGCGACTTCGATCGCGGTCAGGTCGCCGGGCGTCGGCCCCGGTTCGCGGCCGACCAGGACCGCGTAGGCAACGAGCACGAAGAGGGCGACCGCGAGCACCGCGAGCAGCGAGGTGAATTCGAGCCCGAAGCCGCCGCCGGGGGTGATCCGGTCCTCGAGGAAGCGCAGCTGCCGCTGGTAGCGGCGCCCGAGCGCGACCAGCCAGCGGCTGGCGGCGTGGGAGTCCAGCCAGCGCACGGCGGCACGGCGGTTGGCGGCGACGCGGAGGTGGCGGTGGAGGGCGACGGCGGCGACCACGGCGGCGATCAGCACCCCCAGCAGCAGGGCGCCTTTGCCGGCGTAGTCGATGACAGTGTCGATGCTGCGCGAGAAGGCGTAGCCGAGCACCACGCAGGTGCCCACCCAGAGCCCGCAGCCGAGCACGCTGTAGGGCAGGAAGACGCGGTAGCGCATCCCCGAGCTGCCGGCGATGAAGGGGGCGAAGGCGCGCACGAAGCCGACGAAGCGGCCGAGGAAGATCGTTTTGCCGCCGTGGCGGGCGAAGAAGTCGTCGACCCGTTCGAGCCGCTCCTCGCCGAGGCCGAAGCGGGGCCCGTGGCGCTGCAGGAACTCGCGGCCGAGGCGGCGACCGACGAAGAAGCTGGTGGTGTCGCCGGCGCAGGCGGCGAACCAGGCGATCGCGATCGTCAGGTAGACGTCGGTGGCGCCCTGCCCGGCGACGGCGCCGCCGAGCAGCATCACCGTCTCGCCGGGGGCGACGAGGCCGACGAAGGCGCCGGTCTCGGCGAAGGCGAAGAAACCGACGAGGAGGTAGGTCCAGGCGCCGAGCGCGTTGGCGACGTCCTCCAGCACCTGCTCGAGGTCGACGAGCTGGGTGAAGGCGACGTAGACGGCGAGCGCGGCGAGCGCGGCCGCCCCGCGCAGGGCCCACCTGCGCTGGCGCTCGCTCCCCGGCAGCTTCAAGGCGCGCTCCCGGCCGCGCAGACGATCGCGTCGTCGCGGTCGATCGCGGCGGCGGCGGCGCTGGCGGCGGCGAGGTCGGCGAAGAGCCCGACCGCGGTCGGGCCGGAGCCGCTCAGCAGCGCCACCGGGGCGCCGGCTTCGCGCAGCTCGTCGAGCGCGTCGCCGATCGCCGGTCGCAGCGAGCGGGCCGGCGCCTCGAGGTCGTTGACGAGCAGCTCCGGGTAGGCGAGCGGCGAGGCGCCGGCGCCGGCCGCGGCGCGCAGGCGAGCGGCGAGGCCCTCGAGCTCCCCGCCGTCGCGACCGAGTCCAAGCCGGTCCGCCTCGGCGAAGACATCGGCGGTGCGCAGGCCGCCGCCGTCGGGCAGCAGCACGGCGGCGTGGGCGGTGGGCTGGGGTAGCGGCTCGACCCGCTCGCCGGCGCCGCGGACCAGCGCCAGCCCCGGCCGCAGCTGCGAGGGCACGTCGGCGCCCAGCTCCGCCGCCAGCCCCTGCAGGTCGGCGACCTCGCCGGCGGCGAGGCGCAGGACCGCGGCGGCGTCGCCGCTGCCGCCGCCGAGCCCGGCGGCGACCGGCACCCGCTTCTCGATCTCGACCCGCAGCGGCTCCCGCTCCCAGCCCCGCCGGCGCAGCGCCGCCAGCGCCCGCGCGGCGAGGTTCTCGCCCTCGACGCCGGGGCAGATCACCTCGTCCCCGGGGCCGCCGGCGGGCGAGACCTCGATCAGGTCGGCCAGCGCCAGCGGCTCGAACAGCGAGCAGAGCTCGTGCAGGCCGTCCCCGCGGCGCTCGCCGAGGTAGAGGCAGAGGTTGAGCTTGGCGGGGGCGTGGACGAGCATCGGCGGGAGGCGGCCGGCGATCAGCGCCTGGCCTGGAGCTTGGCGGACAGGGCGGCGAACTCGGATGGCGAGAGCGACTCGGCGCGGGCGTCCTCGGGCAGGCCGAGCGCGGCCAGCGCCGCCCGCGCCGGCGCCAGGGAGCCCGCCTGAGCGTGCTCGAGCGAGCGCGCCAGCGACTTGCGGCGGTGGGCGAAGGCGGCGCGGACGAGGGCCCGCGTCGCCGGGTCGGCGGCGGGTCCGGTGCGGCGCAGGCGCAGGATCGCCGAGTCGACCCGGGGCCGCGGGCGGAAGACGGCGGGGTCGACGCGGCGCACCAGCTCGACCTCGCAGGCGAGCTGGACGAGCACGCTGGGCGAGCCGTAGGTGCGGTTGCCGTGGGCGGCGCGCAGGCGCTCGGCGATCTCGAGCTGGACCATCACCGTCCAGCTCGCCAGCGCCGGCAGCAGCTCGATCGTCCGCAGCAGCAGCGGCGTCGCCACCGCGTAGGGCAGGTTGGCGACCATCGCCGTCGGCGCCGGCGCCAACGTCGCCAGGTCGAGCTTCATCGCGTCGCCCCAGTGCAGCTCGACGTTGGGCAGGGCGGCGAGCGGCGCCAGCGCCGGCTCGAGGCCGCGGTCGATCTCGACCGTGTGCAGGTGTGCGGCGGCGGCCGCCAGGCGCTCGCTCAGCACCCCCTCGCCGGCGCCGACCTCGAGCACGACGTCGCCCGGCGTCAGCCCGGCGTCGCGGACGATCGCCGCCAGCAGGTTGGGGTCGGCGAGGAAGTTCTGGCCCAGGCGCACCAAGGTCGGGCGCCTACCAGGCGAAGAGCGCGCGGGCGTTGGCCTCGACCGTCCGCTCCAGCTCCTCGTAGGAGACGCCGCGGGCCGTGGCGACCGCCTGCGCGGTCAGCACCACGTTGGCGGGCACGTTGCGCTCGCCCCGCTTCGCCTGCGGGGTCAGGTAGGGGGCGTCGGTCTCGACCAGGATCCGCTCCGCCGGGACCGCGGCGGCGGCGTCGCGCAGCTCCCCCGAGCGCGGGTAGGTCGAGTTGCCGGCGAACGAGCAGTACCAGCCGCGCGCGGCCGCCTCGCCGACCCTGGCCGGGGCCGAGAAGCAGTGCAGGATCACCGGCTGGCCCGCGGCGGCGGCGTCGAGCGTGGCGAAGATCTCGTCGATCGCGGCGCTGGACCCCTCGGCGTCGCGGGCGTGGATCACGGTCGGCAGCCCGAGCTCGCGGGCGATCTCGATCTGGGCGGCGAAGGCGCGGCGCTGGTCCTCGGGGTCGGCGCTGTCACGGTAGAAGTCGAGGCCGGTCTCGCCGATCGCCCGCACCTTCGGGTGGGCACCGAGGCGGGCGATTTCCGCCGCCGCCGCGTCGTCGAACCCGCTCGCCGCGTTGGGATGCCGGCCGACCGCGGCGAAGACCTCCGGGTGGGCCTCGGCGGCGGCGATCGCGGCCGCGTTGGTCTCGGCGTCCATGCCGATCGTCAGCAGCCTCCCCACCCCCGCCGCGGCCGCCGCCGCGACCAGCTCGGCCTCGGGCCCGTCGCAGAGCGAGAGGTGGGTGTGGGAGTCGATCATCGCCGCTCAGCCTAAGTGACCGCTCCCGGCCGGGAGATCGGAATAGCCTTCTGCCGATGGCCGACTTCGCCGACCACTACCGCGAGATCTACATGCTCGGCCTCAGCGGCCAGACGCCGGCGGTGCCGGTCTCGATCGCCGAGCTGGAGCGCCGCGCGATCGCGGCGATGGAGCCGAAAGCGGCCAACTACGTCGGCGCCGGCGCCGGCAGCGAGGACACGATCCGCGCCAACGCCGAGGCCTTCCGCCGCCACCGCATCGTGCCGCGGATGCTGCGCGACGTCAGCCGGCGCGACCTCGCGACCACCGTGCTCGGCACGGCGATGCCGGCGCCGCTGATGCTGGCGCCGATCGGCGTCCAGGCCGTCCTCCACGAGGAGGGCGAGCTGGCGACGGCGCGGGCCGCGGCGGCGGTGGGGACGCCGATGATCGCCAGCACCGCCTCGCACTTCAGCCTCGAGGAGATCGCCGTGGCCGGCGGCGAGGCGCCGCGCTGGTTCCAGCTCTACTGGGCCAACGACCGCGACCTGGTCGAGAGCTTCGTCGGCCGCGCCGAGCGCGCCGGCTACGGCGCCATCGTCGTCACCGTCGACACCTTCATCCCCGGCTGGAAGCCGCGCGACCTGCAGCAGGCCTGGCTGCCCTTCCTCAACGGCATGGGCGTCGCCAACTACTTCCAGGACCCGGTCTTCCGCGCCGGGCTGGAGCGGACGCCGGAGGAGGACCAGGGCGCCGCCACCGGCCACTTCCTCGGCGTCCAGGCCAACCCGGCGCTGAGCTGGGACGACCTCGCCTGGCTGCGCGAGCGGACCTCGCTGCCGATCGTCCTCAAGGGGATCCAGCACGCCGACGACGCCCGCGAGGCGGCGCGGCGCGGGGTCGACGGCATCGTCGTCTCCAACCACGGCGGCCGCCAGGTCGACGGCGCGATCGCCTCGCTCGACGCCCTGCCGCCGATCGCCGCGGCGGTCGGCGGGGAGCTGGCGATCCTCTTCGACAGCGGCGTCCGCGGCGGCGCCGACGTGCTCAAGGCTCTCGCCCTCGGCGCCGACGCGGTCTGCCTCGGCCGTCCCTACCTCTGGGGCCTCGCCCTCGACGGCCAGGCCGGGGTCGAAGCGGTGCTGAAGATGGTCCTCGGCGAGCTCGACCTGACGATGGCCCTCTGCGGCCTCACCCGCCCCGACCAGCTCGGCCCGGACTGCCTGGCCGCTTAGTCCTCGATCTTCGGGAACAGCGGCGGCACCCGCTCGACCGCCTGGCCGCCGCGGCGCGAGCCGAGCTCGGCCAGGGCCCGGCCCTCTTCCCCCAGCGCCGCCAGCAGCGTCGCGCTGGTCCGCGGCAGGTAGGGGACGAGCAGCAGCGTCGTCACCCGCAGGCCCTCGACCAGGTTGTAGAGGACTTCGTCGAGCCGCTCGGGGTCGGCCTCGTCCTTGGCCAGCACCCACGGCTGGGTCTCCTCGACGAAGCGGTTGAGCCGGCGCACCAGCTTCCAGGCCTCCTCCAGCGCCTGGCTCAGCTCGGCCCGGTCGAGCAGCTCGCTGAAACGCCCCACCACCCCTTCGAAGTCCTCGGCCAGGGTCGCGTCGACGGCGGCCTCGGGCACGGTGCCGGCGCGGTAGCGCTCGACCATCGCCAGCACCCGGCTGGCGAGGTTGCCGTAGTCGTTGGCGAGCTCGGTCTCGTAGCGGGCCTCGAAGCCGGCGGTCGAGATCGAGCCGTCCTGGCCAAAGCTGACCTCGCGGAAGCAGTAGTAGCGCAGCGCGTCGGCGCCGAAGCGCTCGATCACCGCGAACGGGTCGAGCACGTTGCCGAGCGACTTCGACATCTTCTTCTCCCCCATCAGCAGGTAGCCGTGGATCGCCATCCGCCGCGGCGGCTCGAGCTCCGCCGCCAGGCACAGCGCCGGCCAGATCACCGCGTGGAACTTGAGGATGTCCTTCGCCATCACGTGCAGGTCGGCGGGCCAGAAGCGCTCGCTCAGGTCCTCCCCCTGGCGGGCGAAGGTCAGCGCCGTGACGTAGTTGAGGAGGGCGTCGAACCAGACGTACATCCGCTGCCCGGGGTCCCAGGGCAGCGGCAACCCCCACTTCAGGTTCGGCCGCGAGAGCGAGACGTCCTCCAGCCCCCCCTTGATGAACGAGACCGCCTCGTTGCGGCGGAAGTCGGGGACGACGAAGTCGGGGCGCGCCTCGTAGAGGTCTTCCAGCCGCTCCTGGAAGGCGGAGAGGCGGAAGAACCAGTTCTCCTCGCGCTCCTTCTCCAGCGGGATCTCGTGGATCGGGCAGGTGTTGCCGGGACCGAGCTCGCGCTCGGTTTTGAAGTCGGCGCAGCGCGGGCAGTACCAGCCCTCGTAGGCGCCCCTGCTGACCCAGCCGTTGTCGTAGACGCGCTGGATCAGCTCCGCGACCTTGGCCTCGTGGCGCGGGTCCGAGGTGCGGATGAAGAAGTCGTTGCTGGCGTCGATGATCGGCATCAGCGCCTCGAACTTGGCGGCGTTGCGGTCGGCCAGCTCCTGCGGCGAGATCCCCTCGCGCTCGGCCGCGGTCTCGATCGGCTCGCCGTGCTCGTCGGTGCCGGTGAGGAAGAAGACGTCGTCGCCCCGCTGGCGGTGATGGCGGGCGAGCACGTCGGCGGCCATCGTCGAGTAGGCGTGGCCGAGGTGGGGCTCGGCGTTGACGTAGTAGATCGGGGTGGTGACGTAGAAGGAGCTCATCGCCGCGCCTCGCGCCCGGTCAGGGCTTTGTAGAGGTCGTTGGCGCGGGTCCCGGTCAGCGCCGCGACGACGCTGGCGGCGGCGCGCGGGCGGGCGCCCGACTGGACCAGGTGGCGCAGGGCATCGACCGCGAAGCCGACGTCTTTGTCGTGCTCGTCGGCGGCGGCAGGGCCGATCACCAAGACGATCTCGCCCTTGACGTCGCCGCGGAAGCGCCGCGCCAGCTCGCCCAGCGAGCCGCGGGCGACCTCCTCGTGCATCTTCGAGAGCTCGCGGCAGACGGCGGCGGGGCGGTCGGGGGCGAGCGAGGCGAGCGCCGCCAGGCTCTCGCCGACCCGGCGCGGCGACTCGAAGGCGACCACGGTCTCGGCCGAGCGCAGCACCCGCTCCATTTCGCCGGCGCGGCGGGGCAGGAAGCCCTCGAAGCGCCAGCGGTCGGTCGGCAGGCCGGAGGCAACCAGGGCCACCGGCACCACCGAGGGGCCGGGCAGGACGGTGATCTCGAGATCGCGTTCGATGCAGCGCTGGATCAACCGGTAGCCGGGATCGGAGATCGCCGGCATCCCCGCGTCGGAGACGAGGGCGACGTTTTCGCCGCGCTCGATCCGCTGTGCCAGCTCGGTCGCCCGCGCGGTTTCGTTGCCCTCGTGGTTGGAGACCAGCCGCGGCGCCGGCCGGATCCCGAGCTTGTCGAGCAGCGAGCCGGTGCGGCGGGTGTCCTCGCAGGCGATGTAGTCGGCGCTGACCAGGGCCTCGCGCACCCGCGGCGTGACGTCGTCGAGATTGCCGATCGGGGTCGGGCAGACGACCAGCCGGCCCGACATCAGCCCTCGCCCCGCCCGAGTTCGACCCGGGCCAGCGCCGCCGCCCCGATCATCCCGGCGTCGTTGCCGAGCGTCGCCGCCACGACCGGCGTCTCGTTCATCGGCTTCAGCGCCCGCTGGCGGACCTCGCGCCGGGCCGGCTCCAGCAGCAGGTCGCCGGCGGCGATGACGCCGCCGCCGACGACGATCGCGTTCGGCTGGAAGATGTTGGCGAAGCTCGAGCAGGCGACCCCGAGCCGGCTGCCGATCAGCTCGAAGACGCCGATCGCGGTCGCATCGCCGGCGATCGCCGCCTCGGTCACCGCCTTGCCGTCGACCTTCTCGCCCGCCGCCAGCAGCTCGCCGAGGGCCGAATCGGGCGCGCTTTCCGCCGCCGCCAGCCCCTCGCGGCCGAGCGCCGTCCCCGAGGCCAGCGCCTCGACGCAGCCGTGGTTGGGGCAGTTGCCCTGGCAGGGCGGGCCGTCGGCCTGGATCACCGTGTGGCCGAGCTCGGCGCCGGCGCCGGTGGCGCCGCGGTAGACCTCGCCACCGAGGATCAGGCCGCCGCCGATCCCGGTGCCGACGGTCAGCATCACCGTGTTCGGCTTGCCCTGGGCGGCGCCGTAGAGGTACTCGGCCAGCGCCGCGACGTTGGCGTCGTTGTCGACGAAGACCGGCAGCCCGACCCGCTCGCTGACCAGGTCGCGGATCGGCAGTTCGTCCAGCGGCAGGTTGACGGCGGAGACGGCGACGCCGCGGTCGTGGTCGATCGTCGCCGGGATGCCGAGCCCGACCGCAACCGCGTCGGGGCGCGCCCGCCGCGCCTCGCCGACCTCGCGCACCAGCAGCTCGACCAGGTCGTCCTCGCTCTGGCCGGTCGAGGCCTCGCGGCTCTCCCAGCGCACATCGGTGCCGTCGAGGGCGCCGACGAGCATCTTCGTCCCCCCCAGATCGACCCCGATCGTCTCCACGCCGCTCACGGGCAATCGGGGGCTGGAAGGCGTTCGACCGAAGACATCGCCATGATTTCTAGCCCTTTTATGCCCGACGATGGCGAGCAGCGACCTTCGGGGCCCCCGGACTACAAGGTCTACCGGTCCCGCAGGAGCCTATTTTCCCGGCTGAAGTCGGCCGATCTCTCGAGTGTTCGGGAGCGCGCAAAGCTGCCTGGGAAGCGGCCTCGCCGCGATCGCGGCCGCGGCGAGCCGGGCCGGCCGCGGCCCTCGCGGTCGCGCGCCAGGCGGGTCGGCAAATGGCTCGGGATCGCGATCCTGGGATGGATCTTGCTCAGCTTCCTCGCCTTCGCCGTCTCCGCCCAGCTGCAGTCCTTCAAGCTCTCCGGCGAAGCGAAGTCGGCCCTGCACGGCAACCCGTTCCTGCTGCCGAGCGCGCAGACGATCCTCGTCCTCGGCACCGACGCACGACCGCCGAACACGAAGGAACCCGGCGCCGCGCCCTCGCAGAAGTGCTTCGAACAGCAGGAACGCGGCGACGCCCCGCACGACGGCTGCGAAGAAGGCCAGTTCCGCGCCGACACGCTGATGCTGATCCGGGCGGGCGGCGGAACCTTCCGCAAACTCTCGATCCCGCGCGACAGCTACGCCGAAATCCCAGGCCACGAAACGACGAAAATCAACGCCGCCTTCGCCTTCGGCGGCGCCGCCCTGCAGATCAAGACGATCGAACAGTTCCTCGGGATCCAGATCGACCACGTGGCGATCGTCGACTTCACCGGCTTCGAAAGCCTGATCGACGCCGTCGGCGGCGTCGAAGTCGACCTCCCGCACAAGCTCTGCGGCGAAATCTCCGGTGGCTCCGGCCACGGCCAGGGCGGCATCACCCTGCACCTGAAGAGGGGCGAGAACACGCTCGACGGCGAAAAAGCGCTCGCCTACTCGCGCATTCGCGATCCCAGCGAATGTCCCGGCCCGGGCAAAAGCGCCTACACCTTCGGCTACAACGACTTCAATCGCGAGCAGGCGCAGCAGGCGGTGATCAACGGCATCAAGAGCCGTCTCACCGACCCCCTGCGGGCCCCCTACAACTTCATCAAGGGCCCGATCATCGGCTGGGACGCGCCGAAAGCGTTCGTCAGCGACATGGGCTTCTTCACGATGCCGCAGCTGATCCTCTCGGCGGCGATCGGCGGCAGCGCCCCCGCCGATGTGCTCTGCGGCAAGCCGAAGGAAGGCTGCGGGATCCGGCCCGACGGCAGCATCGAAGTGCCGGAGTCGGTGCGGCGGCACGCAGTGCACCGACTGATCGACGGTTGAGGCGGGGCGAGGGACGGCGAGGGTTCAGGGGGTTGGGCGGGGAGGGATGCCGACCTCCTTCGGCGGAATTCAGTCGCACGCGCTTCGCGCTTAGCTCCGATGTTGGAGCGCGGCCTGCGGCCGCGCGGATGACAGATTGCATATCGTCACTGTCACGCTCAGCTGAGGTCGACGGCGACGTCCGGCCCAGCCGGTTTGGTC
>CAZIOS010000018.1:0-17189 GCA_964540905.1 uncultured Conexibacteraceae bacterium
CAGCGCCTCCCGCGGCAGGGCGCGGGGGGAGATCGCCCCGCCGAAGCGGACGAAGAGGTCGCCCTTCTGGCTCACCTCGGCGGAGGCCGGGCCGGCGCAGAGCGCGGCCAGGGCCACGATCGCCAGGGCACTCGAGCGCCAGCGGCGCCGGCCCCTGGCGCCTACTGGGGAATCGAGCACCATGGCTCCTGCGATTCCCGCGCCGCCCTGAGCGCCGCGGCCCTGGCGCCGACCCGGGCCCTGGCCGCCCGGAAGGCGGCGTGAGCGCCGCGGCGGGCATCGCGACCGGCGTAGCGGCTGCGCCGCAGGCGAGCGGTCGCCCGCTGCAGCTTTGCTTCGGCTCTTTGGCGCGCGGCCTGTGCGGCCGCGGTCGCGGCGGTCGCGGCGGCGCAGCGCCCGGCGATCGAGCCGTAGGGGCCGATCGCTGCGGCGGCGGCGCTCACGGTGAAGCCGTAGGAGTCACCGTAGCCTTCGGCGGGGGCGAGCTCGAGGAAGTACTTCTGCGGCTCGAGGCTGAGCGTCAGGGACCTGCTTTCGCCAGCGCCGATGTAGGGGAGGGCGCCGAGGGGCGTTTCGGAGGAGTCGAGGATCGTCGCCTCGAGGTTGCTGGGGACAGGAGCACCGCCGAGGTTCTCGACCGTGAGCGTGACCTGGGCCGGGCGGGGCGAGGTCACGTAGAAGAAGAAGTAGTCCCTATCGCCGGGAGCCTCGATCGCCGCCGCATAGGGCTGGGCGCCGACGAGCGGCCCGAAGGCGGCGGGGGCCGAGTCGTTGGTCTCATAGGGCGGCGGGGCGGCGGGGCTCTGGCGGGCTGAGGCAAGGGCCAGGGCGGCCACCGCCGCGATCGCGGCGGTGGCTCTGGCGATCCTCATCCCCTCACCTCGCAGTTGTCGGTGAGAGTCGAGGTCAGGCTGGTGCCGCCGGCGAAGGCAAAGGCGGTGCGCGCCAGCGGGAAGACCGCGCCGGGAAAGCCCTTGGGGGCGGGGCAGCCGGCGGAGAGGAAGCTGCGGCGGGCGCCCCTGTAGGAGAACTTGCGCGAGAGCCTCATCTCGACTTCGGTCAGGTTGCCCCAGGCGCGCAGGGAGGCCGGCAGGGTGGCGTCGAGGGTGGTGCCGTAGGTGCCGTGGGCGAGGCGGTCGACCCTGAAGGGGATCACGAAGGAGCTGGCGAAGGGACGGGCGGAGTAGATCTGGCCGAGCAGGATCGGCTTGCCGTGGCTTTCGCCGTTGAAGACGAGCATCTGGCCCCTGCTGACGTAGGGCTCCTGGCCCTTGAGCCCGACGAGCGCCGAGAAGTGCCCTCTGCCGACCAGCGCGGGGCGGCAGCTGGCCAGGGCGCGAGAGGTGCTGGCGGGCTGGATCTTGGCGTAGGGGCAGCTCGGCAGGCCGGCGGAGTCCAGCAGCCCGTTGCGGTTGATCTCGATCCCCAGCGTCTTCAGCGTCGGCGGGGCGCTGCCGTCGGTGGTCTTGATCCTCCAGCCGACCGAGACGGCGATCGGGGCCCTGCCTTCGCGCGGCAGCCTGCGCGGCGCCAGCTTGCCGCTCAGCGCCACCTGCAGGTTGCCCACCTGCTTGATCTCGGCCGCCCGGGCGATCTCCCCGCCCGCCAGCGCCGCCAGCAGGGCGAGGGTGGCGGCGATCTTCGTCGCGCGGGCGCTCATCAGAGGACCAGTTCGATGCCGGTGAGGGAGCCGATCTTCCATTCCGCCCCTTCGCGGCGCAACAGCAGGTTGTAGGGCTTGCCTTCCCCGTCGCGGTAGATGACGAAGGCTTGGGCGCCCTTGACCCGCAGGCTCAGCACCTGGATCTGGGCGGCGCGGCGCCGGGTGGCCCGCGGCGTTTTGGAGAGCAGGGCGGCCAGGGCGCCGGGGCAGCCACTCACGTGGATGTTCGGTGCCCCTTTGGCAGCCAGGTCGAGTTTTTCCCGGATCACCGCCGAGAGATCGGCGCAGGCCGAAGCCCAGCGCCCCGCCGCCTGGGCGCCCAGGTAGGCCTCGACGAGCCGCGCCGCCCTGACCCGTTCGGCGCTTTGGGCCTCGAGGCCGTAGGTCTGGATGCTGTCGTCGCCGCCCCTGACGGTCGGCACTCCGGGCGCTACCGCCGCGGTCCCCTGGTTGGGCAACGGCTTGGGGTCGGTGAGAACGGAGTCGCCTGCCCGTTGGGACTTGGCGCCCTGGGGCTTGCCGCTGTTCTTCTGCTTTGGCCTGCGCTGGGGCCTGGGCTTAGCGGCGCTCACCTGGGCCGTGGCGCCGGTGGAGGTCGTGCTCGAGGTCGAAGCCGAGCCGCCGCCGCAACCGGCCAGCAGCGCAAGGAGGCCGAGAGCGAGGAGGAGAGGGGCCTTGGCGGGTCTCATCTTCTCTCTCGGCTGTGGCGCCTGGCGCGGTGAGGGCGATGGACGCGACGGTGGCGGCGATGCCTCGCGCGGTGGCTGGGAGCGGCCGGGGAGACCGGCGTCGTCGTCGGCTGGGCCTGCGCGGGGGCCGGAGGAGACGAAGCGTGAGCGGTCGCGAACTCGGCCCTGACCGAGGTCGCCCCTTCCATCGTCACCGTGCAGGTCCCGCTCCCCGCGCAGGCTCCCCCCGACCAGCCGGCGAAGATCGAGCCGGGGTCGGGAGTGGCGCTCAGGGAGACCTCGGCGCCGGAGCGGACCTGGGTGTCGCAAACGCCGTCGCAGTCGATCTTCAGCGGTGCTGCGCTGCTCACCGTGCCGGCGCCGGTCCCGCTCGTGCTCAGCGTCAAGGACACGGTGGGCGGGAGGGGGTTGGCGGTGGTCTGGGCGCCGGGTGGATAGGCGTAGACACCCGCCTGGTCGGCGTTGCCGGAGGTGACGTAGACGCGGCCCTGATTGCCGGTCCCGGAATTGTCCACGGCGAGGCCCGGCGGCAGGGCATCGACGATCTCGTACTTGAGGTGGCCGAGGTAGGTGCCGGTGGAGTTGAAGACGTAGATCGCCGCCTGGGGCTGCTCGGTGTAGACGGGCTGGAGGTCGTCGACGACGTAGAGGTCGCCGCTGGCCCGGTCGACGGCGAGCGCGGAGTCGCGCAGGGAGACGAAGCCCCCGGACGGGCCGGCGATCGTCTCCACCGGGGCGCTCAAGCTGGCAGTCGGGTCAAAGACCTTGACCGTGTCGTCGGAGGCGTCGGCGACGTAGAGGCGCCCGCTGGAGTCGATCGCCAGCCCGTAGCCCTCGCCGAGCGCGCCTTCGCCGATCTTCAGGGGGCCCGGGCCATGCGTCAGCTGGGTGCCGGTCGGTTCGTAGCCGGTGATGTAGGTTCGGTCGTCGACGTAGACGTCGTTGGTCGCCGGGTCCACGGCGACGCCGGTGGGGTGAGTGGAGTCGACGCCGACCCCGGCGATCACCGCGCCCGCCCCGAAGGAGGGCGAGGGGCCGAACCTGACCACGTTGCGGTCGAAGTTGTTGACGTAGAGGTCGTTGGAGGAGTCGAGCGCCAGGCCGCAGGGGCCGTCCGTGGGGTCCTCGCCGGCGAGCTGGGTGACGTAGGCCTTTTCCGGGGTGAAGACGTCGACGGCGTGGTGGTAATAATCGGAGACGTAGAAGCGCCCGGCGGAGTCGACGCCCAGTCCGCAGGGGCCATTGAGGTAACCGGGGGAAGGAAGACCGCCGCTGAGCGTGGGGATGAAGGTGAACAGGGGAGGCGAGCCGGCCCCCCAGGCGGGGGCGGCGAGCGCTCCCAGCGTCACCCCGACCGCGCCCAGCGTCACGAGCCTTCGAAGCGCCGCTCTCATCGCCCACCTCCCTTGCCCTTCTGGTGGCACTGCCCCCGCAGCTCGGTCGTGAAGAGCGCGCCGATGTCGTTCTGCCCCAGCGCTTTGACGCTGGCGACGGGCGGTGCGGCGCAGATGTTGGTGGAGTTGACCAGCAGCCCCTGCTTGCCGCCGTCCAGGGTCATCGTGAAGCGCTCGATCGGGGCATCGGGAAGACCGGCGAAGTAAGCGCGGATGCCGCCCCCTTTCGCCGGGCCGATCCTCCCTTCCAAGACGATGTGCACGGCGCCGCTGTAGAGGGAGGCGACGAGGTCGGGCAGGTGGCGCCCGGGGGCCGAGCGCAGGTAGACGTCGCCGCGCAGCGGCTGGTCGAAGAGCGGCGTGTAGGCGACGGCGTGGCCGTAGGCGGAGTCGGCCGGGCACTTGTTGGCGGCGAACTGCGGCAGGGTGCAGATCTCGCGGATGTGGTTCTGGGCGAGGAACTCGGCGTGGGGCATCAGCACTTCGATCTGCTTGAGATTCGAGTCCTGGGGCCCGCGCGCGGCGAAAGTCGCGCGCAACGAGGGATAGGAGCCGCGGCGCGAGCCGCCCTGCAGGCGCAGCCCCAGCTTCGGCTGAAAGCCCAGGGTGAGGCAGTTGAGCAGCTGGAAGTGCTCGGTGGCGGTGACGGTGGAGTCATCGGAGGGATCGCCGAAGCGCGCGCCCGAGCCGGTCAGGGTGGAGACGAGCTGGGAGGCTTCGCAGCTGGAGGGGTTGTGGGTGAATTCGGGGCGGTCCATGTAGATGCGGATGTCTCTGAGATGAAGCGGGATGCCGTCGAGGATGTGGGGGATCGGGTCCGAGGCGCGGGAGTCGATCTGCAGCTGGGCGGTGTGTTCGTCGACGTCGAAGGCGGAGCGGATCACGATCGTGCCGAGGTCGAAGGGCCCGACCGTGGCGGCGTTGATCGTCACCAGCGAGAGCGGGGCGCCGTGGTAGGGGCCGGCGAGGTAGATCCGCCCCGGCGCGTAGGTGAGCGCCGAGCCCACCCCGTAGCCCGAGAGGGTGTGCCCGACCTGGCTCGCCGCCGGGCAGGAGGGGTGGGCGGTCTCGGCTGTGCCGCTGTCGCGGCGGGCGGCTTCGATGTCCGCGTCGGGGCAGAAGGGGATGCCGGCCAGCTTGCCGGTGATCCCCGCCGGCAGGACCAGCGAGTAGGAGGTGATCTCCTGTTCTGAGTCGCGGCGGGTGAGGTCGACGAAGTAGGGGGTGTAGGAGTTGACGTTGGAGTTGACGCCGCCGGCGTAGACGCCGGGGTTGAAAGGCGGCGTCGCGCCGGATGGGCAGGGGCCGCCGCCGAGGCCGGTGAGGATCTGCGAGTCGGTGGTGGTGTGCAGGGCACCGGGACCCGACCAGGGAGTGAGGGCGATCTGGGTCGTGGCCGCCCCGCAGGAAGACGGGGTGATCAGCGGCGCGCGCTGACCGGAGCGGAAGTTGAGTTCGAGATCGGTGTAGGGGAGCTGGGGAAGGCCTTCGAAGGTGGCGGTGAGCTGCCCGGTGGCGGGATCGGGGACGAGCTTGCCGGCGAGCTTGACCAGCACCCCCCTTTCGGGCAGCTTGGCGACCAGGTAGACGGCGAGCAGGGTGTCGAAGGGGTTCTCCGCCCCCGGCGCGGGGTTGGCCAGGTCGTCGGGCTCGGCGAGGTAGATCGCCCCTTCGAGGAGGCCTTCGAAGAGCGGGGTGCGGACGCTGAAGTCGCCGATCTTGGAGCCGTTGGGGCAGCCGGCGCCCTGGGGGCTGAAAGCGGTCTCGGCCGCGTAGCGGGCTGGGGCGCAGCCGATCAGGCCTTCCCCCAGCGAGGGGTTGATCGTCACTCCCGGCGGCAGGGTGACGAGCGCCCGGCGGGTCTGGGAGGGGAGCCGCTGAGCTGGGTTCGTCAGCTGGGGGTCTTCGTTTGCGAGACGGAAGTTGAAGCCGCTGGAGGAGGAGGCCTTGGTGTCGGTGAGGAAGCCTTCGGTGGCGGGAGTGAAGGAGACGCTCTGGCAGCCGTCCTGTTCGGCCGGGGCGCCCACCGAGTTGCGGTTGAGCGCCTGCGCGGATACCTGGGCGGGCTGCTGCCAGGAATCGGCTGAGGCGGTGAAGGCGAGCGGGCCTTCGCAGCTGGTCGGCAGGGTCAGGTAGGCCAGTGGCGTGTTGCCGGAGTCCACGAGAGGGTCCCCGACCGAGCATTTGGCCCAGGGGAAATCGGGTTCTGCCTCGTCCAGGCAATTGCCGCGTTCGCCATTATGGGAGGGGTTCCAGGGGGTGCCCCAGAGCGCCAGGGAGAGGCCGTAGGTATCAAGGGCCTGGGGGAAGTCGGTCGCGTCCAGGGAGAGGGTGTAGGCGCCTTCCTCGTCGGTGTGGACGTCGACGTCGAAGACGACCGGGGAGCCGAACGGGGAGGCGCCGAGCTGGGCCGCGACCCCGGGCGGGGGTTCGAGGTTGAAGAGCCCGAAGCGCCGGGTGACACCGCCGCCGCGGCTGGTCTTCAGCTCGATCGTGCCGACCTGGGTGCGGTCGGGGCAGCTCTCCCCCGATTGGCTCGGTTCTTCGAAGGGCGAGACGCGGGGGGCGTGGAAGTCGGCGAGGCTGCACTTGTCGAGGGCCTGGGGGTTGAGCAGCAGCCCGGGGGGCAGGTCGACGGTCAGGTCGCGCAGGTCGCCGTCGGCGAAGGGGACGCCGGGCTGGCCCTCGAATTCCCCGCCCAGGTTGAAGCCGAGGCCGAGGTTCAGCTGGTAGGGGTGGGAGCCGGCCGTCGTGGCCGCATTGGCGCCGTCGGCGATCGCCGCGGCCGAGAAGCCGCCGGTCCCCGCCTGGAAGCCGAAGCCCTGGGTCGTGGTGAAGGCGCCCGTGGCCGGGGTGGGCGATCCCGAGCTGTTGGTGGCGAGCAGGCGGAAGTGGTAGGTGGTGTCAGGCGTCAGGCCCGAGATCGAAACGCGGGCGGGGCGTTCGGCGCTGCCTTCGCCCGCCGAGGTGGCGGCGGTGGCCGCGCAGGGGTTGGCGTCGCAGGGACCCTGGTCGCCGTACTCGAAGTGGTAGCTGGTGGGCAGCCCCTGCGGGTTGACGGTCCCGACCAGCAGCGCCGAGACGCCTTGGAGATCGGTCGCGGAGAGCGGGCCGAGCGTGGGGGCCGCGGCCTGGGCGGCGGGGGCGAGGAGCAAGGACGCCAGGGCGAGAGCCGCGAGTGCGCAGGCGTGCCTCATCGCCCGCTCCTGCCACTGCGATGGCGCTTGTGGCGCTTCTTATGGTGCTGCTTCTTGCTCTTGTGGCGGTTGAGGTCGTGGTAGACGACCGGCGGGTTGCCTCTGCCGCTCAGCAGGGTGTCCAGGGTCGGGTCGGCCGGTTCGGGGGGCAGCTCCTGGCAGGCGTCGCCTTCGCAGGGGATCTGTGCCGGCGCTTCGGCAAAGCCGCCGCCGACGCGGGCGTCGTAGAGGTCGAGCGCGCCGGGGTCGGAGGGGGCCAGCGAGGCATCGGTGAGGAAGAAGGCGTCAGAGCCGTCGGCGGAGGCGTCGATGAAGCTGGCGCCGCCGGGCGAGCGCCCGGAGGAGATCAGCGCCACGCAGCCGCCCGCGGCGGCGCAGCTGCCCTCCCCCTGGGCCTCCCACTCATAGACGTCGGGGATGCCGGCGCCGCTGGAGGAGTCGGCGTTGGTGTCGGTGAGCGTCAGGGCGTCGGCGGAGTCGAAGAAGACCCGGCGCCCGTCGGCGGAGAGGTCGCGGGGCTTATAGGCGTCGGTGGAGCCGGGGGCGGTGCCGTTGGGGATGGCGCCGGGGATGGTCGAGGGGCCGATCGGGCGCTCGTTGGTGGGGTTGCAGGAGAGGCAGGTGAGGCTCGGGCCGGGTCCAGCGGAGTCGTAGAGGTAGACCTCGGAGTCGGGAGAGCCGGTGTTCAGGTCGGCGTTGTCGTAGCCGCTCAGGGAGACCTTGGAGACGAACAGCAGCTCGCTGCCGTCGGAGCTGACCTGGGCGGTGCCGGCGCCCGGCGGGTAGTCGCTCGGCTGGCTGGCTTCGGGGCCGGGCGCCACCTGGGTCGTGGTGCCTTCGTGCCAGCGCTGCAGGCCCGCGGCGTCCTGGTAGTAGGCGGTGTCGCCGGCGGCGGCAATTCCCAGCACCCCCGCCACGCCGCCCGACGGCGTTATGTCGGTGCTCGTCCCGGCGCCAGCGGCTTCGTAGCGGTAGAGGTGCTGGGCCTTGGTGAAGAAGGCGACTTCGCCATCAGCGGAGGCGGCCTGGAACGTCCCCCCTCCCCCAACCGATTCGTCAACCTGCTTGGTCTGGGCGCCTTCGCGCAGGTAGAGGTTCCCCTGGTCGGTGAAGTAGACGTGGGAGCCGTCTGCGGAGACGGCCCCCGACTGGGCGGCAAGCGCGGCGCCGGGGGTGCCCTGCGTCTCGGTGGGCAGGACGTTGAGCAGGGCGAGGCCCGCGTCGCTCCACTCGTAGAGGTTGGGCTTGGCCGGGTCGCAGCCTTCGCCCAGTGGGACTTCGGTCGCATCGGGGGTCAGCGCCGCGCAGGTGGAGAGGACCACGTGGCGCAGGTCGGGGCTGGCGCCGGCGAAGCGCAGGTCGAAGTCGGCGGGGCCGAGGTCGAGGCCGGCGATGTCAGCGGCTTCGAGCAGCGCCGTGAAGCTCCCGGAGGCGTCGTCGCGCAGGTAGTAGTCCTGGTAGCCGGCCGGGGCGGCGGTGCCAGCGAGAGGCGGGTTGGCGACGGCGCAGCCCGCGCCTTCGCCGCGGCAGTGATCGCCGTTCAGCAAGAGGCCACGGGCGAGGTCGCCCGAGAAGAGCTGGTAAGGGACGCCTTCGTCGTCGATGCCGTAGCTGCCGGAGAAGATCGGCACGGTGATGTTCTGGGTCGACCAGCCGGCGGCGGTGCGGGTGGCGAGGTACTGGCTGGCTGGCGGGGCGCCCTGGCCGCCCGCAAAGGAGGCCTGCGAGCCGTAGGTGACCGAGTCCCCAGCGGCGGCGGCCTGGAGCACCCCGCCGGCGGCGATCGCCCCGGGCGGGTCGATTTGGCCGCCGTTCTTCTCGATCGGGGAGACCATCTCCCAGCCACGACCATCGGGCAGCAGGGACCCGCCGCCGAGGCCCGCGGTAGTGAAGGAGTGGGTCGAACCGATCACGTAGCCGGGGGAGGAGGCGGAGTTGGTCGCCAGCACCCGGTAGCGGTAGGTGGTGGCGGGGTTGAGGTTGAAGAGCTGCTTGGTGACCGAGACGGGGGCGCCGGCGGAGATGCTGGCGTCAACCGCCGGGGGAGCCTTGAGAGCGCCGGCGAAGGTTTCCCCGTTGGCTTCATAGGCGGCCTCGGCGATGTATTCGAAGTGGTAGGCGCTCGCCAGGCCGTTGGGGTCGATCTCGGCGCTGAGGCGGGCCGAGCCGGAGGAGACCGTCGAGGACCAGGCTTCGCCTGGGATCGGCGGCCCCGAGGCGGTGGCGGCGACGGCTCCCGGGCCCAGCGCCAGCGCCAGGGTCGCGAGAATGGCGCCGCCGCCGAGGCGGCGGCGGCGCTTGTGGCCGAGGAGCACTGGGTCCCGCCCTCGGGCTACCCGCCGTGGCGCCTATGCGCACGGTGGGAGCTCTTGCGCTTCTTCGGGCACTGGGCCTTCAGGACCGGATGCGCTTCGTAGGTGTCGCCGTTGTGGGCGGTGTACTTGACGGTCGCCATCTGCGGGCGGGCGCAGATGTTGGTCGAGTTCACCAGCAGCCCCTTGTTGGCACCCTGCAGCTGCAGGGTGAGCTTGGTGAAGGGAGCGTCGGGGATGTATTCGAAGCTGTTGCGTATCCCTCCGTGGACCGAGTCGGTGCGCCCGTCGGCTTCCAGTTCGATCGGCTGGCTGGCCGGGCCCTTGAGGTCGGGCACCAGGTCCGGCAGCGTGTTGGAGGAGGAGCGCAGGTAGACGGGGCCGCTCAGCGGGTAGCTCAAAAGCGGGGTTTGCACCGTGGCGGTGCCGTAGACCGATTCGGCCGGGCATTCGTTTGCCGCGAACTGCACGCGCGTGCAGACGGTGCGGATGTGTTCCTGGGCGAGGAACTCCGAGTGCGGCAGGGCGACCGAGATCGAGGCCAGGTTGGCGTCGCCGGCGCGCGGCTCGAGCGTCGCGGTCAGCGCCGGGTGCTTGCCGCGCTTGATCCCGCCCTTCAGCGAGAGCGTCATCTTCGGCTTGAAGCCCAGGCGCCCGCATTCGCCGAGCTGGAAGCGGCTCTGCAGCGGCGTCGCCAGGCCGAAGGCGCTCATCAGCGTGCCGCCGAAGGAGCTCGGATCGCAGCTGGTCGGGTTGAGGGTGAATTCGGGCCGGTCCAGGCGCACCTGGACCGAGCGGACGTCGAGCGGGATGCCCTTGAGGATCGTCGGGATCGGGTCCGAGACGGCGGTGATCTGGGCGGTGGTGCGGTTGACGTAGAGGGCGGTGCGCACGACCACGGTGCCGAGGTCGAAGGGCCCCGCCGTGGCCGGGGTGACGATCGCCAGGCTGAGCGGGGCTCCTTTGTAGGGGCCGGTCAGGTAGGCCTTGCCGGGGGCGTAGTAGGGGGCCGGGCCGGCGCCGGCGGCGACGCTGACGCTGCCCACGTAGGAGGCCTGCGGGCAGGAGGGGTGGGCTTCCTCTTCGCGACCCGAGCTGGCTTCGGCTTGCTTTAGCGCCGCTTCGGGGCAGTAGGAGATGCCGGCGAGCTTGCCGAGCAGGCCTTCGGGCGGGGTCAGGGTGAGCGAGGAGAACTGCTGGGTGCCGTCGGCGCGGCGCAGGTTGACGACCAGGGGGCTGGAGGCGCCGGCGAGCGGGGAGACCGTGCCGGCGTCGAAGCTGGGCGAGCTGGGCTGTTCGGATTCCTTCGCCGGGCAGGCGCCGGAGGGGCCCTGTTCGATCGACCAGTGGTCCTCCGGGGTGGCGGGGGGGCCGGACTCCGGCGCCGACCAGGGCACGAGCGAGGAGGTGGTGACGTAGGTCCCGCAGGCCGCCGGGGTGCGCAGGGTGCCGCCGGGGCCGCCGAAGAAGTCGAGCTTGAAGTCTTCGACCGGCAGCTCGGGGTTTTCGGAGAAGGTGGCCGTCAGCTGTCCCGTCTGCGGGTCGGCGCTGACTTCGCCGGCCAGCTTCACCAGGACGCCGGTGGCGGGGTCGTCGACGACGATGTAGATGGCGAGGAAGGAGCCGAAGGGGTTGTCGTAGGGGGTGGCGATGTAGACGGCGCCGGGCAGCGGGTGTTCGACCAGCGGCGTGTCGACTTCGACCGTGCCCAGGCGAGCCGCGTCGGGGCAGCTGGGCTGGGCTTCGTCGAAGCGGATCGGCGTCCGGCCGATCGGGCTGGCGAGCCCGATCTGGGACGAGGAGCAGGCCTGCAGGCCGTTGCCGCCCGAGGGATTGATCGTCACTCCCTTCGGCAGGGTCACCGTCGCGTCTTTGAGATTGGCGGTGGCGAGGGTGGCCTGGCTCTCGTTCTGGGGGACGTGGAGGTCCACTTCCAGCCCCGATGGGGAGTCGGCGACGTTGGTCGTCGGGCGCGCCTTCAGCGTCGGCTGGAATTCCAGCGCTTCGCAGCCGGTGACGCCGACCGGGTTGCCTTCGGCGTCGGTCGTCTCGGCGCTGGTGGAAGCCGTCGCGCCGCTCTGCCAGGAGGTCGCCGTCGCCTCGGCGCTGAGCGAGCCCGAGCAGGCCGAGGGCATCGAGACGAACGGCGTGGGGTCGGCGGGGACGGGGCAGCTGAGTGCGTAGTGGGAGCTCCCGTAGCCACAGACTTCACCGCGAACGTGATCGTGGGCCGGATCGGAGGTGTTCCCCCAGAAGTCGAAGGTGAAGGCGTCGATCCCCCCCAGCTGGGTGATGTCTTTCGTTTCCCCCTCGAGCGTGTAGTTGTCGGCTGCGTCGACCCCCCCGAGCACGTGGAAGAAGAAGCCCAGGCCGAGGGCGTTGAAGCTGAAGGAGGACGCGGTGCCCGGCGGCGCCACCACGTTGAAGATCGGGCTCGGTTCCCCCGCGTCGGGGAAGCCGAAGACCGTGGTCGAGGTCCCGAAGAAGCCGACCGCCGAGTCGGCGGGGCATTCGTTGGTCTCGAGCTGGGCCTCGGCGCACTTGGGCGTGGCGGCAGGGTTGAGGACGAGGCCCGGGGGCAGCGCCACTTTCACGTTGCGGAGGTTCTCGGGGGGCTGGATGTACCCGGTCTCCGGGTGAATGCTCATATCGATGCCCGCCCCGATGCGGAAGCTGAAGGGGTGAGCGCCGGCTTGGGTGACGGGGCCGCCTTCCACGTCGCTCAGAGAGGACTCGAGGTGCTGGAAGGCGAATGGCGGCGGGTCGGAGTCAAAGGGCGCTTCTTCGACCGCCGAGGCCGGCGCCGCGCCGCCACCCGAGACGGTGACGCGGTTGGTGACGACCGGCGGGCCCGAGGCAGGGGCCTGCACGGGTATCCAGGCGGTGAGGATTTCGTCGGGCACGACCGGGTCGGCGGCAACGCCGGTGAGGTGGCAGGTGACCGGCGGGCCGGCTTCGCAGTCGGCGCTGGCATGGTGATCGTTGACGATGAGGGCGTGCAGAAGTACCACCGTGGGGTTCGGCTGCAGGGTGAAGCCGGTCGGCAGTTCGTCGGTGATCGTTACGGTGCTGCCGTCGGTGGGGGCGCCGCCGGCGTTGACCGCCCTGATCATGTACATGTCTTCGCCGCCGCTGAGCCCCGGCACGAGGTGCGCGGGGGCGGCGTGCGATTCCACCCGCCAGGCCGGCATCGGGCTGGTCGCGCCGGCCGGGGAAGCCGCGATTGCCGCTCCCACCGTCGCCAGGGCGAGCGTCGCGAGGAGGTTTCTGCTGCGGCGGATCACTTGGAACCCCCCTTGTTGGAGCTTGCTTTTCGGTGGTGTCGGGAGTGGCGGTGGTGTCGCTTCTTGCGGTGGTGCTTCTTGCGCTGCTTTTCCTGCGCCGGCTGGTTGCCGGGCCCACTGAAGGCGGCGCTGCCCGCCCCGCTGCCCGCAGGGGCTTCGGTGCCCGCCGAGCGGCACTGTTCGGAGCTCCCGCAGGGCGGGGCCTGCACCTGGTTCTGCGAAGCCAGACCGCCGCCCACCCGCACGTCGTAGACGTCGTAGAGCTGGTCCTGATCCTGGGGAACGAGCTGGTCGGTGGTGCGGATGAAGACGTCATCGCCCGACGCCGAGGCGCCCACCAGCCAGGCCGGGTCGGCGCTCGTGCCGGTGGAGAGCAGGTAGACGCAGCCGCCGTTCTGGGCGCTGGAGCGACAGGAGCCGCTTCCGTCGGCCTCCCACTCGTAGACGTCCTGGCAGTGGTAGACGCCCGTCTTCTGGTGGAACTCGTTTTCGCGCACGTCGCAGCCGGCGTCGCCGTTGTCGTCGGCCCCGACCAGCTTGTCGGCGGTCTGGAAGAAGACCTGGTTGCCGTCGGCGGAGACGAAGCTGGGAAGCGGTTCCCCGGTCAGTGCGCCGTGGACGAACGACGCCGAGGGGTCGTATGGATCGACTTCCGTCGACGCCGACGGCGGAGCGCCCGTGGGGTCGCAGGAGACGCAGGTCACGCCGGCATCGCCGGGGTGATAGCGGTAGATCTCGGCACAGGGGGCGGAGCTCGTGTTTGCGCCCTGGTTGAGGTTGCACGGGCCGGTGTTGTCGTAGGCGGTGAGCGGCGCGACGCTTCGCAAGGCGAGGGTGCCGTCTTCGGCGACCTGCGCCGGCCTGGCCGTGTAAGAGTTGCCCGGGAAGACGTCACCCAGGGAGATCCGCGCCACGTCCACCGGCGCGCCGCCGTCGTGCGACAGGTAGAGCTGGCAGCTGCCGGTGCCGGTGCCGGTCGCGCTATTGAACCGGCAGTTGCCCGCCGGAGCGCCAGGGGCGAGCCTGCCGTTGGCGGCGAAGTACACGTAGGAGCCGTCGGGGGAGGCACCCACCATGGCCTGGACGTCGGCGTCGAGCGGGTCGGCGCTGGAGTCGACGGTCAGGTCGGTGAGCTGGCCCGAGGAGGTGTGGTAGGCGTAGAGGTCAGAGCCCTGGCCCGAGCCGCCGCATTCGTCGGCGGCGGTGGATACGGCGGTGGAGTCGTCGGTCAGCTGCTCACAGCTGCTGAAGTAGACGACCGAGCCGTCCTTGCCGACGGCTTCCAGCCGGGCGGGCTTCTGGCCGTTGGGGTCGGTGCCGCCCGGACCGGCGCCGTTGGTCTTCTGGGAAGCCGAGACCTGGACCGTTTCGGCCCCGTCGAGGCGCATGTAGATGCGGTGCGTGTCCTGTTCCGCGAAGACGACCTTCGAGCCGTCGGCGGAGATCGTGGCTTTCCCGAATATCTGCTGCAGTGACACGACGCCGTGTGGCGACGCCGCGCAAGCCGGTCCGCCGCTGTCGTCGCACGAGCTCGCCGGCGGGACCGGCGCCCGGTCGGCGAGGCTGAGCGTGCCGTGGTCGTATTCGTAGAGGTTGGCGGCCCCCGTGAGCCCGGTGAGGTCCACGGCGTCGGGCGTGAAGGCGCGGGGGGATTCGAGCAGGAAGCGGTCGGGGTCGGCCGAGAAGGCGCCGGCCTGGGCGCCGAAACCAGAGATCGATCCGGACGCCGAGAAGGGGCTGGTCCAGGTCCCGGTGCTGAGGTTCCCGACGTAGAAGTCGCCGGTGAACGGGTCGACGCTGACCGACCTGGTCAGGTCCGCGTTCCAACCGGCGATGGAGATGCGATGCGCCACGGGAAGCACCGGCGTGAAGCTGCCCGTGACCCAGCCCGAGGGGCCGCGGTGGGCGAGCACGGGGGCCGGTTCGGAGGAGCCGCCGCTGGCGGTGGGCAGGCCGGCGATCCCGGCAAAAGTGACGGCGTTGCCGTCGGCGGCCACCTGCGCGAAGGCCCTGGAGGTGAGCACGTTGGCGCCGTGCTTGTCGACCGGCGAGACCTGCTCGTAGGCGCGGCAGTCGGGCAGCTTGGCCGAGGCCCCGCCGCGGAACTGTTCGTTGGGGCAGGGTTCGAAGCCGGGCCCGGAGACGTAAGTCGTGAAGGTGCCCTGACCGGTGACCGACGCATCGGAGTTATGAGCGACGATACGGAAGTGGTACTCGGTGGACGGCGAGAGTCCGGTGAGGTCCTGATGGACCGGGACGAGGGTGTTTCCTGAGCCGATCAGACTCGGCGCCGCCGGGACCGACTGGGCGCCGGAGAAGCCGTTTGCCTGGAAGCCGGCGTCATCGACGTACTGGAACTGGTAGGTCGTTTCCAGCCCCTCGGGGTTGACCGAGGCGCTCAGCCTCGCGCCGGTGTCGGAAATATGGGAGGCGCTGACTTCGGTGAGCCTGGGGCCGAGGGTTTCGAAGGCCTGGTCCGGGCCCGTGGCCGTGCCGCCGGGCTGGGCGTTCTTGGCGACGATCCGCGAGTGGTAGGTGGCGCCGCCTTCGAGGCCGCTCACATCGGCGTGCACGGCGACGTCGCCCGAGCCCGAGCCCGGATTCGCCGCGCAGGGATGTTCCTCCGCCGGGGTGACCTCGGTGAAGCCGCTGGCTTCGAACTGGGAGTTGGGGACGACCTCGAAGTGGCAGTCGGTCACCTGGAAGCCCTCGGGGTCGACCTTGGCGTTGAGGGTGACCGAGTCGCCGCTGATCGCGCTCGGGGGCTGCGTGGTGATCGTCGGTGGGGCTAGCGTGTCGCCCGGGGCGAAGATGTGGACCTTGTGGTCCGCTTCGTCCGATACGTAGACGTAGTGACTCGTCGGGTCGACGGCGACGCCAGTCAGTTGGGACGAAGGAACACCATCGCCAAAGTTGTAGGAATGCGAGTTGTCCGGTCCCCAAGCCGAGATCACCTGACCGGCGTCGATGTAGGCCGTGCCGGTCGAGCTGTCGACCGCGATTTGATTGGTGTTGCCGCCCTGGTTGACGTCCAGCCCCGTCGTCTGGGTGTACGTCGGGGCGTCCCGGCGAGAATCGCCCTGTCCGCCGCCGTGCCCTTCGTATAGATCGTCACCCGCGTTGAACGCAAGGACGCATGGGAAGAACGCGTTGAGGGAAGACTGACGGGCCCCGTTCGGGCCATAGCGAAGAAGCGGAGCTGCATTGGCCCCAGCCTCGTCGGAAACCCAGATGCGACCGGTGGAGTCCACGGCCATGCCGCATGGGTGAGAGGACGGCAGGAAATCGGGGTTTGCCGTGACGTCGATCGGGAAGTTGCCGCCAAGCGCCGTGCCGCTCGAGTCGAAGCCGTAGACCTTTTCCGAGGTGAGCAGGTAGAGATGCTCGGCCGAGGCGGTGGAGCTGTTGTCGACCGTGATTTCGCGTCCCGCGGGAGCGGCAAGAGGGTTGAAGCCGGAGACGGCTGAGAGGGCAGGCGGCGCCGAGGCGTCGAAGCCGTAGATCCCGGCGCCGGTCTCGACGTAGAGGCGCTGGTTGGCCTGGTCGAAGGCAAGCTTGCCTGGGCCGCCGGCAAAGGAGCTGCCGGCGGTGCCGTCCGAGCCCACCGCCGCCACTTCGGTGGGGGCCGTGGTCTGGAAGGCCGACGGATTCACGACGCGGTCGGCGCTGCTGACTTCACCGGCGCCGGCGGTGTTGAGCCGCAGGCGCACGTGGTAGCCGATGCCGGGGTTGAGGTTGTTGAGGAAGGCGCTGACGCTGGCGGCGGAGCTGAAGGAGTTGCCCTCCGCGCAGGGCACGCTGCCGCCGCTGTAGGAGGTGGTGAGGCCCCAGTCGAAGTGGCATTCGGTGACGTCCAGTGCCGGGTCGCCTTCGGGATTGAAGTGCCCGTTCAAGGTGAGGTCGGTGTGGTGCAGATTGGTGGCGGCGTTGACTTCGATCGGGAAGGCAACGGTCGTGAAGCTCTTGTCGGCCCCGGTGTATTCGCCGGCGGAGGCGGTGTCGACGTGCAGGCGGAAGTGGTAGGTCGTGCCGGGGTGGAGGCCGGGCAGCAGGGCGCTTACCGAGGCGGCGGAGCTGAAGGAGTTGCCCTCCGCGCAGGGCACGCTGCCGCCGCCGTAGGAGGTGTCGGTGCCCCATTCGAAGCTGCAGTCGGCGACTTCGAAGGCGGAGAGGCCCTGTGGGTCGAAGTGGCCGTGGAGGGTTGCGTCAACGTGGTGGATCGCAGTCGCGGCGTCGGAGAAGGCGAACTCATCGGTAGCGAAGCTGACCGTGCCCCCGTCGAAGGTCCCCTGCGCGTCGCCGACGACGACACGAGCGTCATACGACGTCCCGGCCGTCAGCCCGCTGATGTCTGCCGACACCGCCACAGCCGTGGACCCGCTGCCCGGAGACGGGGAGCAGGGAGCGCTCTGAGCGCCGCTGAAGCCGTTTGCCTGAAAGTCGGCGTCGTCGGTGTACTCGAAGTGGCAATCGGTGATCGCGTTGCCGTGGGGGTTGACCGAGGCGTTCAGGGTGGCGCTGTCGAGGCCGACGGCGGTGGCGGGCTGCGTGTTGGGGCTCGGCGGCGGGGCGATCGACCCACCGACAGATGGGGTGTAGACATCCACCTTGTTGGCCACCGGATCGGAGACGTAGGCCTTGCCGCCTTCG
>CAZIOS010000018.1:17289-48228 GCA_964540905.1 uncultured Conexibacteraceae bacterium
GTAGACATCCACCTTGTTGGCCACCGGATCGGAGACGTAGGCCTTGCCGCCTTCGCCCATCACGGCGACGCCGGGTGAGTAGGTGGAGGTGGGGCCGGTGCCAAATTCGCCTTCGCCGAAGGTATAGAGGGAGCTGCCGGCGGAGTTGAAGACGTGGATGCGGTCGCCCTCGTCGACGTAGACGTCGCCGTTGGAGGGATCGACGGCAACTTCACTGGGATGACGGGAGTCGAGCAGCGTGCCGTTGACGTGCGGCGGCGTGCCGGTGGCGAAGTCGGAGGCGTTGTAGGTGAGGATGCTTTCGCGGTTGTAGGTGTAGCCGGTGTAGACCTTGCCGTCATTGGCCGCGATGCCGCAGGGTTCGACGGAGGTTTCGATGCCACCCGAGTAGTCGGACTCCTGGACGGTGGAGCCCGAGGGGCTGTAGCGCCAGACGCCGGGGGCTTCGAGGTCGGCGACGTAGACGTCCCCGTTGGACTGGTCCACCGCCACGCCGCAGGCGAAGGTGAAGCTGCCGTTGGGGGTGCCCGAGCCGGTCAGGGTGGTGAGCGGCGCGCCGCTGTGGGCGTAGACGCGCACGGCGCCGTTGCCGTCGGTGAGGTAGATGTCGCCGTTGGTGGGGCCTCCGGAGCTGTCGACCGCGACCTCGGCGAAGTCATGGTCGTAGGTATCGAGGGGCAGGCCGGTGATCTCATTGGTGCCGGCCCCCGGTCCGGCGGTGAAGTTTTCCGGGTTGCCCGAGGAGTCGAAGCGGTCCAGCGAGTCGTTGGAGTAGTCGATGACGTAGACGTCGCCGGTGGACTGGTCGACGGTGAGCTGGCGCGGGCTCTGGCCCGAGAAGGTGCCGAAGGAGGACTTGGGCAGGCGGGTGCTGGCGGAGGCTGAGGGAGCCAGCGCGAGCACGGCCAGGGCGGCGATGGCGAGCGCCAGCAGCGCCGCGCGTCCGCGTGAGGGCGCACCGCTCCCGTCGCTGCCCGCGGACGGACCACGCCCGGCGAAGGCTCCACGGGCAGCCGAGCCGGGGCCACAGCCCGTGCTCGACTTCGATCCCGCGGACGGTGCCTTCGCGTGGCGTCTCACGTGCGTCTCTCTCCTTGTCCCTGAGCCCCTGCCAGCCGCTACGCGGCGAGCTGGAGGCTCCTCTTGCTGTGGTTGAAGCTCAGGCCGCTCCGGTGAAAGAAGCGGCAGTTTGAAACTGCGGCGGTGGGTGTTCGGAAGTCGGTGGCGGAGGTGGAGCGGCCGCGGGCGGCCCGTGCCAGGGAGCCGGGACGGACCCCGCGGGCCTGGGGGCCGCCCGCGCCGCTCCTGCGACCCCGCGGGCCAGGGAGAGCCACGGGCGCCGGGGGGGAGAATTCACTGCGGGTAGGCACCCGCTGGGTGAATCCGGTTGCCGAAATCGGTGTCCTCACGAACTGCCTCTCCATCGTCCCGAGCCCCTTGCCGACCGCCTTTCCCGCGGTCCCTGTGAGGCTCTATTTCCCTTGTAAACCCTTGCCGTCGGGTCCCAACGTCCTCTTCGCTCTGCTTGGAGGCCGCAACGCGACGGCCTCTGAAGATAAACAGATCGGCCTATTTGTGTCAAGTACGAAGTGGGACTATCCTCTGCTTGAGGCAGGGCCTATGCGTCATGAAATGGCGTCATATGGGGGGAAAAGGGCCCATCTCTACACGTCGCTCGAAAAAGAAGCTGTATCGGGTCAGGAGATCTAAACCGGCGCCTATCGTTGCCAATAGGGTCCGCGCCGGGATGGTCGCCACGCCGTGGGGTCAGTCGGAGTCGTTGCGGGATCGGAGGCTGCGGCCGGGACCCGGAACGTCGCGCGAGGACGTGGTCGCCAACCAGCGCGAGCGGCTGTTCGGGGCGATGGTGGCGAGCGTCTCAAGGAAGGGCTATGAGGCGGCGACGGTCAACGACCTGGTGGAGATCTCGGGGGTCTCGAGCCGCACCTTCTATGACCTCTTCGCCGACAAGCGGGCCTGCTTCTTGGCGACGCTGGAAGCGATCATCGAAGCGGCGGTCGCCTACGCGGCGCAGAGCGCCGGAGAAATGGTCGGCGACCCCCGGCCGGGGGGAGTGAACCTGCCCGAGAGCGCACACGGTGAGGGTGCGAGCTGGGAGGAGCGGGCGCGCAGGGGGTTCGATGCCTTCGCGGAGATGGTGGTGGCACAGCCGGCGGCGGCGCGGCTGGCGATGGTCGAGTCCTACGCGGCGGGTCCGGAGGCGATGGTGCTGCTGGAAAACGCCGTGGCCGGCTTCGAATGGCTGACCCGTCAGATGCTCGAGCAGTCGCCCGAGCGGGCGGAGATGCCGGCGGAGATGGTCGCCGCCCACATCGGCGCCCAGCAGGAGATCACCCGCACTCGTCTGCGGCGTGGCGCCGAGGCAGAGCTGCCGGAGCTGATGGTCGAAATCTTCACCCTGATGCTCTCCTATCGGCCGCCGCCGGAAGCGCTGCGGCTGGTCGGGCGGCCACCCAAAACGGGGCCGGAAACGATCGACGCCCACGACCACGCCGAGCGGGCGCTGCGGGCCTTCGCCGTGGTGGTCAGCGAGCAGGGCTACGTCAACACCACGATCGAGACGGTCTTGAAGCGGGCGCAGATGTCGGCGACCACGTTCTACGCGCACTTCCACGGCAAGGAAGACGCGATGATGGCGGCGATCGACAGCGCCGGGGCGCAGCTGGTGGCGGCGATCCTGCCGGCCTTCAAACGCGCGCCCGATTGGCCCGAGGGGATACGGGCCGGCTTCGGAGCCCTCTGCAACTTCCTCGCCTCGCGACCGGCGCTGGCGCAGCTGGTGACGGTCGAGGTCTATGCCGCGGGACGAGCTGCGATCCAGCGACGGGTGGAAGCGCTGGCGCCGCTGGAAAGGCTGGTCGCCGAGGGTTATGAGCGGGCGCCGGAGGCGCCGCAGATCGCCGCCGAGGCGATCGCCGGCGCCGTTTACACGCTCACGTACAAACGGGTCCGCGACTCCGGCCCGGCGTCGTTGCCTTCGCTGGCACCGCTGCTGACCTACATCGCGTTGTCGCCGTTCGTCGGCGCCGAGGAGGCTTGCCGGGTGGCGAACGGGGACGGGCGAGGGCGGCCAATCGAGAGGGCTTAAGGTGTCGTCGTGAGACGTCCTATGAGCGACGCACCCTACGACCGGCTCGGCGTCGGCTACGCGAATACCCGCCGAGCCGACTCGCGGATCGCGGCGCGGATCGACGGTGCGCTCGGCGATGCCCGCACGGTCCTCAACATCGGGGCCGGGGCTGGCTCCTATGAGCCGGCCGACCGCGAGGTGAGTGCCGTCGAGCCGTCGATGGAGATGATCGCCCAGCGGCCGGCCGGGGCGGCACCGGTCGTGCAGGCAACCGCCGAATCGCTGCCCTTCGAGGACAAGAGCTTCGATGCGGCGATGGCGGTACTGACGGTTCACCATTGGGCTGATCTGAATGCTGGGCTCCGCGAGATGCAGCGCGTCGCGCGGCGGCGGATCGTGATCCTGACGTTCGACCCCGAGCCGCTGCGCGACCTCTGGATCCTGCGCGACTACTTTCCCGACATGCTGAGGCTCGAATCCGATCGCACCTCGGGCCACCGCTTGGCAGCGGAGCTGCCCGCGGGCAATACTCAGCCGCTGCCGGTACCGCGCGATTGCGCCGACCACTTCTTCGCCGCCCTCTGGGGCCGACCCGAGCTATTCCTCGATGATCGGATCGTCGGTCCGATGTGGGTGTGGAGCCGGCTCTCGGAGCAGGCGAGGCTGGAGGGCCGGGGCAGGCTCAGCGAAGACCTGGAGAGCGGTGCCTGGGAGGAGCGCCACGGGCACCTGCGCGAGCTGGCCGAGCTGGACGTGGGGCTGCGGCTGGTGGTCGCGGAGCTGGGCTAGGCGCTTGCACTCTCGCCGGGATGCGAGCATGTGACGGTGAGCGGGGGGCCAGGGACGGGAAACGGCGAGCGGCTCGAGAAGCAACTCGGGTTCATCCTCGAGATCGACAGGCTCAAGAGCATCCTGCGGCAGACGCCGTTGGTCGACGGCTCGCGCCGGGAGAACGACGCCGAGCACTCCTGGGAGCTGGCGACGATGGCGATAGTGCTTGCCGAGCACGCCGGGGCGCCGATCGATCTGGCCCGCGTGGTGAGGATGCTGCTGATCCACGACATCGTCGAGATCGACGCCGGCGACACTTTCCTCTACGACGAGGAGGCAGCGAAGACGCAGGTCGAACGCGAGGAGCGGGCGGCCGAGCGGCTCTTCGGCCTCCTCCCCGACGACCAGGCGGGCGAGCTGCGTGAGCTATGGGTGGAGTTCGAGGGAATGAAGAGCGCCGAGGCCCGCTTCGCCAGGGCCCTCGATCGGCTGGCGCCGCTCCTGCACAACTACCACTCGGGCGGGGCAATCTGGCGCCAGCACAACCTCGACCACGGTCAAGTCGCGGAGCGAAACGAGATCATCGGGCTCGGCTCGCCGACGCTGTGGGCCTACGCGCAGGAAGTCCTGAAGCGCGCGGTCGAGGAGGGGATCTTGCCGGGTCTGAGGTGCAACTTTCCGGGCTCAGCGCCCTTGTAGCCGAAGTGCCGCCAATGATCCGCAGAGGCAGCCGACCCCCATTCCCCCTCCTCGCCTGCGCCGCCGCGGCGATGGCGACGGCCGCGCTGGCGTTCTGCCCGCCGGCGCTCGGCTCGACCGGGCCCCACTCGCGCACCCTGCGCTTCGACGGGCGGCGGCTGCAGGCGCCGCGCTCCTGGCCGGTCTACCGGCTCGCCGAGCACCCGGGGATGTGCGTGCGGCTCGACCGGCGGGCGGTCTACCTGGGGGCGCCGAGCGCGAACCAGCACTGCCCGGCGAACCTGATCGGGCGGCGGCGGGCGATCCTGGTCGACCCCAGCGCCCGGCGGGGGAGGGCCGCCTCCGGCTCGGCGCTGGCGGCAGCGGCGAGCGGTGCCCGCAGCTCGGCCAGCGGCGCGATCTTCACCGGGCTCGGCTTCGACGCCTGCTCGGCCCCCTCGGCGAAGACGATGGCGGCCTGGGGGGCCTCGCCCTACCGGGCGATCGGCGTCTACATCGGCGGCGTCAACCGCGCCTGCTCGCAGCCGAACCTGAGCCCGGAATGGGTCAGCGACCAGACGATCGCCGGCTGGCACCTGATCCCCACCTACGTCGGCCTGCAGTCGCCGACCAGCAGTTGCAGCAGCTGCGCCAAGCTCAGCGGCGCCCAGGCGACCACGCAGGGCGAAGCGGCGGCCACCGACGCGGTCGCGCAGGCGGCCGCGGTGGGGATCGGCCGCGGCAGCCCGATCTACTTCGACATGGAGGCCTATTCGCGGACCTCCAGCGCCACCGCCGCTACCCTCGCCTTCCTCGAGGCCTGGACCGAGAAGCTGCACTCGCTCGGCTACGTCTCCGGCGTCTACAGCAGCAGCGCCTCCGGGATCGCCGACCTCGGCGACACCGTCGGCAGCGACTACACGCCGCCCGACGACCTCTGGTTCGCCAACTGGAACGGGCAGCAGAGCACCACCGACCCCTACTTCCCCGCCAGCGCCTGGGCCAACCACCAGCGCATCCACCAGTACCAGGGAGGCCACAACGAGAGCTACGGCGGGGCGACGCTCAACATCGACAACGACTACGTCGACGGGGCGACGGTGGGGACCGCGGCGCCGCTCGCCGGCGGCGACGATCCGGTCGGCGCGCTCGACCTCGCCGGTTCCCCGGCGCCCGGCCAGGTGCGGGTCAAGGGCTGGGCCCTCGACCCCGACGCGCCGACCCAGGCGCTGGCGATCCGCGTCTTCGTCGGCGGCCGCGAGGGCGCCGACGGGGCCGAAGAATTCGAACTCGGGCCGATCGCCGGCGGCGTCCACGGCGGCATCGGCGCCAAGTACCCGGGCGCCGGCCCCAACCACGGCTTCGACGCCAGCTTCGCCACGGTCAGGTCCGGGCCGCAGCCGGTCTGCGTCTACGCGCTCAACACCGGCCCCGGCGCCGACAGCCTGCTCGGTTGCAAGACGGTCGGGATTCCAGTCGCGATCGTGCTCTCGCACCTGCGCGCCAGCGCCCGCGGCGTCCACGTCCGGGTCGCCTGCGAATGGCCGACCGGAACCGCCTGCCCGGGCCAGTTCGTGCTGCGAACCCGGGTCAGGGTGGCGCTGCCCCGGCACCGCGGCCGGCCGCTGCGGACCCGCGTCGTCAACCGCTCGCTGGCCCGCCGCGGCTTCCGCCTGGCCGGCGAGCGCGCGCATGGCTTCCTGATCCCATACAGCGCCGCCGGCCGGCTGCTGCTGAGCCAGCACGGCCACCTCAAGGCACAGCTGGTGGCGGCGATCCCCGGCGGCCGGCGCGTCCGCATGCTAGGGCTCGGTCGCTAGCCAGTGGGCGCCGTGAACGTTTGCTGTTGCCAGAGGCACAGCAAACGTTCAGTCCTCGATCGTCTCACCCAGGGCCTCGCGTAGTGCGACCAGCTCGGCGCGCAGCTCGGCCAGTTCGCGCTCGAGCCGGGTGAGGCGGTCCTCGGCCGGCACGAGCTCGGGCTCCGAGGCCGGCGCGTCGGCAGCCTCGGCGCCCGCGGGCGCCTCGCCGCCGCCGCAGAGCTGCTCGTAGCGCAGCTCCTTCTGACCCGGGCGGCGCTGGTGGCGGGCGACGTAGCCGCGCTCGACCAGGCGCTCGAGCGCCTCCTGCACCGCCGCCAGGCCCTCGAACCCGTGCAGGCGCTCGCTGCGCTGCTTCAGCTCGCCCGGGGTCTGGGCGCCGCGCAGCATCAGCACCGCCAGCAGCGCCAGCTCCGGCTCGTCGACGCCGAGCGCTTCCGGCAGCAGGTGACGGTACTTGCGGGCACGGCTGCCGGCGCCGCTGGCGAGGCGGGTCCAGCCGCGCAGCGCCAGCCGCCGCAGCGCCTCCGCCACCGTCGCCTCGTCGTAGGCGACGACCGGGTCGCGGTTGGTCGCCTGGTTGCAGGCGGTGCGCAGCGCGTTCAGCGAGAGCGGGTAGGCGTCCGGCGTCGTCCGCTGCTTCTCGACCAGGCAGGCGACGACGCGGATCTCGACTGCGTCGGGCTCCATCGCTCCCAGCCTCAGCCGCGGTCGGGCCGCTGCGGGTAGATCTCGTCGATCGTCACCAGCGCCCGATAGGGGGCGGCGGCGGCTTCGATCTTCTCGGCGCCGCCGGCGAGGCGGTCGACCACGGCGACAACGCCGGCCACCTCCAGCCCCTCCTCGCGGATCCGCCCGATCGCGGTCGCGGTCGAGCCGCCGGTGGTGACCGTGTCCTCGACGACCAGGCAGCGCAGCCCTGGTTCGACCGGGCCCTCGACCCAGCGCTGCAGCCCGTGCTCCTTGCGCTCGCCGCGGACGAAGAAGGCGAGCAGCCCGGCGCCGGCGGGAACGGCGATCGCGGCGCAGGCGGGCGGGATCGCGGCGGTCGCCGGGCCGCCGACCGCCGCCGCCCCGAGCTCGGTCGCCGCCGCCGCGATCAGCTCGCCGGCGGCGCGGAAGCCGGCGGGGCGCATCAGCGTCCGCCGCGCATCGACGTAGTACTGGGCGACGGCGCCGCTGGCGAGGGTGACTTCGCCGAGCACCAGCGAGTGCTCGCGCAGCTCGGCGACCAGGGTCCGCTTGGCGTCGTCGAGGTCGGCCACGGCGCGCATCCTAAGGCGAGGGGGGAGAGTTCGCGGCGCTGGCGATCTTTGCAGTGCTATGCGCAAGGCGACCGCTTCGCTCGATTGGTGTATCACCACAGCGGTACACTCGCCGCATGGCGACGAAATACTCGCGCGTGCAGGTGACCGTCGACCCCAAGCTGGCCGAGGCGATGGCCGCGGTTGACGCCCAACCCAGCAGCAAATCGCGGCTGATCCGCGACCTGGCGCTGCGCGGCGCCGAGGTGGTGGCGGAGGAGCGGCAGCGACGCGAGGAAGCGAAGGAGTTCTTCCGCAAGGTCGCCGACGGCGAGATCGACTATGACTTCGATGCCCTCGAGGAAGTGCTGAAAGAACGCCACGAGATGCCCTGCAAGCAACCGCCGAGATGAACGTCAAGCCATTCGGGCCGGGCGTTCCTCTGGTGATCGACGCGTCGGCCTGGAATCGCCAGAGACTGCCCGACATCCGCGAGCGCTGGCTCGCCACCAATGATGCGGATCTTTTCGCCTCATGTTCCGTCGCGGCTTTGGAGATCCTCACCGTGGCTCGTAGCGAGCGCGAGTTCGCTGACACCGACGCTGCTTTTTCAGCGTTACCGCAAGTGCCGATAACTGCATCGGCATGCCGCGCAGCCCTCGGAGCCGCGAGAGAGCTGGGTGGAAGTCGCCGGCTCCCTGTTCCCGACTATCTGATCGCCGCCGCAGCGGCCGAGCGTGGCTTCGGCGTGCTCCACGCCGACCGTCACTTCGATCTGCTGGCGGCGGTGCTGCCGTTCGAGAGCGTCCGCCTGCCTGGGAGCTAGCCGGACGAGCCGTCGGCCAGCGCCGCGGCGAAGCCCTGGCGCCAGCTCGTGTGGGCCGGCTCCCAGCCCAGCTCGCGTCTGGCCTTGGCGTTGCCGGCGCCGCGCATCTGCAGTGCCGCTTCGGCCGTGGCGGCCCCGGCGGCGAGGCGGGCGAGCCAGACCGGGACCCGGCGCGGCGGCCTGGCGCCGAGCGCCGCGGCGAAGACCGGCAGCCACTCGCGCATCGGCGCCGGCTCGTCGTCGACGACGTTGTAGACACCGGGGGCGCCGCGCTCGAGCGCGGCCAGGAAAGCGGTGGCGACATCGTCGGCGTGGACGAAGGAGAAGGTGCCGCTGCCGGGGCCGACGATCGGCAGCCGGCGCCGGCGTGCTTCCTCGGCCTGGGAGCCCTCGCGGTCGTAGAAGGTGCCGGGCCCGTAGAGCCAGCCG
The DNA here is from genome assembly GCA_964540905.1 of uncultured Conexibacteraceae bacterium. GTDB lineage: Bacteria > Actinomycetota > Thermoleophilia > Solirubrobacterales > 70-9 > VAYN01. The sequence goes on from CAZIOS010000018.1 coordinate 26,149, forward strand.
CAGCGCAGCACCAGCCCCTCGATTCCCTCCGCGCCGAGAACCTGGCGCTCGAGGTCCAGCGCGGCGCGGTAGGCGGGACCGAAGATCCCGGGCGCGTCCGCGAAGACCGGCGCCCCCTCGTCCTTGACCCAGCCGCCCTCGGGCCGGTAGAGGAAGGCGATGCTCTCGGCGACGAGTCGCCGCGCCCCCGCCGCGCGCGCCGCGGCGACCAGGTTGCGCGTGCCCTCGGTCCGCACCCGGTTGGTCGCCACCAGGTAGTCGCTTTTGGGGTTGAAGCGGTGCGGCAGCGCGGTCAACGCGTGGATCACCGCCTCGGGCGCGGCCGCGACCACGGCCTCGCGCAGCGCCACGGCATCGAAGGCGTCGCAGACGACCGCCTCAGCCCCGGCGGCGCGGATCTCCTCCGCCCGCTCGGGGCGCCGCGTCATCCCCGTCACCTCGTGCTCCGCCGCGACCAGCGCCGGCAGCAGCGGCCTGCCGATCGCGCCGCTGGCTCCGGCGACGAAGACCCGCATCGCTAGAAGACGAAGATGCTCTCGCCGTAGTGGAGCTGTTCGTAGATCCGCGGCTGATCGGCGATGAAGGTGCGGACGCAGCCGTGGCTGGCGGCGTAGTTGGGCACTTCCGCGTAGCCGTGGACCGCGTAGCCGTTGTGCCAGTAGAAGGAGTAGTACATGCCCTCGGAGTTGTAGCCCGGTTCCTGGCGGTAGAAGCTGTAGTGACCGGTGATGGTCGGGGTCGAGGGCTTGCCGGTCGAGACCGGGTAGATCGCGAACGGCTTGCTGCCCTTGCTCAGGACCAGCACCTGCTTGGCGAGCGAGACTTCGGCGTGTTCGCCGGCGTTGGGGTACTTGACGTGGTAGGCGCCCTTGCCGCCGAAGACGCTCTTGACCAGGGCGGCGCCGGCCTTCTGGCTGCGGTTCATGCCGTTGACTTTGCGGTAGGCGAGCACCTCGCGGCCGACCCGGCCGTTGAAGCAGGAGCCGCCGCCGGCGACGTAGGCCATCTTCGCCAGCGCCTTTTTGAAGCCCCTGACGACGTCGCTGCACTCGCCCGGATGCAGGGCGGGGAAGCTGACGCGCCAGCTCTTGCGGAGGGTGCTGTCGGCGCCGAGCGCCGCGGTCGCCGCGTGGCGGGCGCTGACCGCGTACTTGCCGTCTTCGCGGACGATCACGCTGGAGCTGAAGACGCCGGTGCCGTCGGCGCCGGGAGTGACCGCGACCCTGTGGCTGACCAGCCGCTTGCCGTTGAGGTAGAAGCTGACTTCGACCCGCTGGCCGGGGGCGAAGGGGGTGATCGTGCCGGTGACCGGGACCGTGTCGTAGATCTCGGCGCGGCCACCGTGCAGGTGGCCGACCGCGATCTTCAGCGCCGCCGCGGGGACGGCCGGCGGCGCCGGCTTGCTCGGCGCCGCGGCGCTGGCCGAGGCCGGCACGAGCAGCAGCGCGGCGATCGCAAAGAGGAGGTGCGCGAGACGGCGACTCACCGGCGCAATGCTACTTACCCGAGAGGGCGATCAGGGCGATCGCGTTGTTCAGCATGTGCAGGGCGATTCCCGGCACGACCGAGCCGGTCTTCTCATAGAGCAGCGCCAGGATGAACCCGAAGGCGACCAGCGGCGGCACCACGGTCGGGCCCTCGGGAGCGTGCAGCGCCCCGAAGACGAGGGCGCTGACGAAGGCGGCGGCGAGGCGAGGCAGCTTCTCGCGCAGGCCGCCGAACAGCATCCCGCGGAAGCAGACCTCCTCGCAGATCGGGGCGGCGATCACGATCAGCAGGATCTGGAAGGGAAGCGAGCCGAGTTCCTTGGCGATGTCTTCCTGCTTGGGTTCGGTGATCAGCAGGCCGTAGAGGAGCGCCAGCGCGAAGTAGGCGGCGATCGCCAGGGCCATCCACTTCAGCGCCGACCACTCGACCCGCCGCACCCCGAGCCGGCCGAGCGCGTCGCGCAACGACCTCGCCCCGCGCTGGGCGGCGATCACACCGGGGACGAGCAGGAACCCCAGCTCCGCCCCGAACTGGCCGACGACCGTGCCGGCGGTGGTCAGTTCGCCTTCGTGGTTGAGGCCGAAGATCAGGCCCGGCAACCCCAGCACGGCGCCGGTGACGAGCGCCAGCGGCACCCCGAGCAGGGCCAGCCACGGGCCCCAGTTGGCATATGGGAAGGCGGCCGGCCGCCGCGCCTCCGCCGCCCCGGCTAACTTGGCATCCATGAAGCCGGCAGTCTCACAGGTCTCGCGATCGACCAAAACCCGGCTGCGGATCCTCCGCCGCCTGGTCCTGCTGGCGATCGTCCTCGTCGTCGGCGCCCTGATCCTCAGTCAGTTCACCGAGCTGAAGCGGCTCGCCACCGGCATCCTCGCCTCGACCGCGGTGCTGGGCCTGATCATCGGCTTCGCCGCCCAGCACACGATCGCCAACATGGTCGCCGGGGTGCAGATCGCGGTCTCGCAGCCGATCCGGATCGGCGATCGCATCAGCTTCGAGGAAACCGAGGGCCGGGTCACCGACATCACCCTCGCCTACACCTACGTCGACCCGGGCGACCGCAGCTCGGTCGTGATCCCCAACCAGCTCCTGGTCGAGGGCATCGTCCACAACCACTCGACCGAGGACACGCAAGCCTGAGCGCCGGCGGCGGCGAAGTACCCTCTGGGCGATGACGCAGCGCAACCGGGGGCGACGCCAGCGCCGCCGCGGCGGTGTCCGCGGCAAGCTCCTGCTCGTCCTCGTCGCCGCTCTGGCGCTGCTGGGGATCGCGATCATCGGCGTCACCTCCTGGGTGCTGAACGTCGCCGCCGATGCCCCCTCGCTGGCCTCCTGCAGACCGATCGACCGCGGCGGCAACTCGACCCTCTACGCGGCCGACGGCAGCAAGCTCGGGGTGATCGCCTCCGACGAAGCCCGGGCGCCGGTCTCTATAAAGCGCATCCCCAGGAGCGTGCAGCTGGCGACGGTGGCGATCGAGGACCAGCGCTTCTACGAACACGGCGGCGTCGACGACGAGGGCATCATCCGCGCCGCGGTGGCCGACCTCGAAGCCGGCAGGGCGGTCGAGGGCGGCTCGACGATCACCCAGCAGCTGGTCCGCAACCTCTGCATCAAGGACCCGAAGCAGAACCTCGAACGCAAGATCGTCGAGGCGAAGCTGGCGGAAGAGTATTTCCAGCGGCACTCCCGTCGGGAAATCCTCGGCCAGTACCTCAACATCGCCTCCTACGGGACGATCGAAGGCGCGACCGCGGTCGGGGTCGGGGCGGCCTCGAAGATCTACTTCGGCCGGCCGGTCTGGAAGCTCGACCTGGCGCAGGCGGCGCTGCTGGCCGGGCTGCCGCAGGCGCCCTCGGAATACAACCCGATCCTCCACCCCGGCCAGGCGCGGGCGCGCCGCAACGAGGTGCTGCAGAAGATGGACAAGCTCGGCTACGTCTCCCGCGAACGCGCCGCCGCCGCCGAGCGCAGCGGCCTCGGCCTCGACGTCTCCGCCGGCTACTTCAAGCACCGACAGCCCTACTTCTTCGACTACGTCGAACACCGGCTGATCGGCAAATACGGCGCCAAAGCCGTGCGCGACGGCGGGCTCAAGGTCTACACGACGATCGAGCCGACGCTGCAACGGGTCGGCCTCGAGGCGATGCGCTCGGCGCTGCCCTACTCGTCCAACCCCGCCTCGGCGCTGGTCTCGATCGACCCCCGCAGCGGCGACATCAGGGCGATGGTCAACAGCACCGCGTACGGGCAGAGCCAGTTCAACCTCGCCGCCCAGGGGCACCGGCAGCCGGGCTCGACCTTCAAGGCCTTCGTGCTGACGACGGCGCTCAAGCAGGGGATCGACCCCTACACGACCTACTACGACTCGAAACCGCTCGATCTCAACCTGCCGCGCTGGGGGCACTGGGAAGTCCACACCGCCGACGAGGGCTACCAGGGGCGGATCAACCTCCAGCAGGCGACGGTCACCTCCGACAACACCGTTTTCGCCCAGCTCGACCTCGACGTCGGCCCGGCGGCGGTGGCGGCGACCGCGAAGTCGATGGGGATCACCTCGCCGCTGGAAGGGATCCCGGCCGAGGGGATCGGCGGCCTCCACATCGGCGTCTCGCCGCTGGAGCTGAGCGACGCCTACGCGACCCTCGCCGCCGGCGGCATCCACCACGATCCGGTCGCGATCGCCAAGGTCGTCTTCCCCGGCGGCCGGGTCGACCGCCCCGAGGGGCCCCACCCGAAGCGGGTGATCAGCCCGGCGGTCGCCTACCAGGTGACGCGCCTGCTGCACGACAACATCACCGAAGGCACCGGCACCGCCGCCTACACCGGCTGCCCCGGGCAGGCCGGCAAGACGGGCACGACCGACAGCTACACCGATGCCTGGTTCTCCGGCTACCAGCCGAACCTGGCGACCGCGGTCTGGGTCGGCTACCCGCAGTCGAACGCGATCTCGATGACCGACGTCAACGGGATCACGGTCTTCGGCGGCACCTTCCCGGCCGAAATCTGGAACTCCCTCTACTCCGGGGCCGGGGTGCCGTGCGTCGAATACCACGAACCGAGCGAACGGATCGACTGGGCTCCGTTCTACGGCCAGTTCACCGCCGCGGCGCCGAGCCGCGGGGGAGGAGCGGCGGGGGGTGGGGGCGGCGGTGGCGCGCCGCCGCCCGGGAGCGCCGCCGTCGGCGGCTACAACCCCGACGCCTACGCGCCCGGGGTCGGCCAGGAACCGGCGCCGCTGCCACCGCCGCTGCCACCGCCCAGCCACGTCGGCGGTGGCGAAGCGGCCGGGAACGGGTAGCCGCGCATCGACCCCGGGCTCGCCTACGGGCTGATCTGGGCCGGCTTCCTCGCCTATCTCGGCTTCCTCGCCGCGGCGCCGGCGCTGGGGCGCGGCGTCGTCTGGACGACGATCGTCCTGCTCGTCACCGGCTTCGCCGTGGCCCCAGTGCTGATCTCCCACGACGTCTTCAGCTACCTCGACTACGCCCGCCTCGGCGTCGTCCACGGCATCGATCCCTACGTCCGCGGGCCCCATGCCGCGGCGGCGGACCCCGTCTTCGCGAGGGTGACCTGGCCGCACACGACCAGCGCCTACGGGCCGCTGTTCACGCTCGCCACCTACCCGCTCGCCTGGCTGCCGGTGGGTATCGCGATCGCGGTGCTGAAGGCGGTGGCGGCGCTCTCGGTGCTCGGCCTGGCCCTGCTCTGCGGCCGGATCGCGGCCTGGCGCGGCATCGAGCCGCTGCGGGCGGCTGCCCTCGTCGCCCTCAACCCGCTGGTCCTCGTCCACGTCGTCGGCGGCGCCCACAACGACGGCCTGATGATGCTGCTGGCGATGCTCGGCGTCGCCGCCATCCTCTCCGCCCGCGAAGCAAGCGGAGGCGCGGCCCTGATCGCTGCCGCGGCCACGAAGGCAGCGGCGCTCTTCCTCGCCCCCTTCCCCCTCCTCGCCGCCGCGCGACCGTCGACGGGCCGATTTCCCGCCTATATCGCCGGAAATCGGCCCATCAACCGGCTGTTGGCGGGGGGTCTTGCCGCGGCGGCGGTTATCGGCGTGGCAGCGTACGCCGGCTTCGGCTGGCACTGGCTGCACGCCGTCGACCTCCTCGGCGAGAACCAGGGGCGGACCAGCCACCTCAGCATCCCCACCACCTTCGCCCGCCTCAGCGGCCTCGGTCCGACCCCGGTCCGGGTCGCCGCCCTGGTCCTCTTCGCCGCCCTCGTCGCCTACCTGCTGGCCTGGACCTGGCGCGGCGGCGACTGGATCCGCGCCGCCGCCTGGACCGCCCTCGCCCTGCTCCTCGCCACCTCCTGGCTCCTCCCCTGGTACCTGATCTGGCCCCTCCCCCTCGTAGCCGTCTCCCGCGACCGCCCCCTCCTGCTCCTGACCCTAGCCCTCACCGCCTTCCAACTAGGAGCCCGCATCCCCCTCTAGCCACACCTCACCGGTCGGAGGCACACGCCCGAACCCTCAGCCCCGGTGCCGTGCGGGAGGGGTAGGACCCCCTCCGAACGGCTTGTACTTCTCGGGAGTCCGAACCTAGGACTGCCGCCACACGCCCCACCCGAGCAAGTTGAGAGAGGAGGGGGTCCTACCCCTCCCCCGCCAAGCCCCCTAGAGGATTTCAGGCGTGTGCCCCTCGGCCCGCTCGCCCATCTCCTCGGGAGACGCGTGCAGGATCCCGGTCTGGATGCTCCAGCCCTCGCGTCGCCCCATCGCGGTGACGATCCCCACGTAGAGCAGTTCGCCGACCGTCAGCACGCCGCGGACGGCGATCGCGATCAGCGAGCCGAGCGCGAAGCTGCCGCTCGGCAGCGCCGCCTTCACCGCCCAGGCGAAGGCGGCGTCGCGGACGCCGAGCCCGGCCGGGGCGACCAGGGTGACCAGCGCCGCGAAGTAGCCGATCGCCTGCGCCGAGCCGACCAGGAGGACGTTGTCGACGTTGAAGGGGAGGAAGGTGACCGAGCGGGTGACGCAGTAGATGCCGAAGGCGACGATGACCCAGTTCAGCGAATAGAAGACGATCAGCGCCAGCACCCCGCGCAGCGAGATCACCTCCGGCAGCGCCTCGCGGCCGAAGGCTTTCAGCGCCCGGTTGGCGAGCGGGCCGAAGACGCGCGGGTGCAGCAGCACGATCGCCGCCGGGATCAGCAGCAGGACTGCCCAGCGGATCGGGTCCCCCTGGAGGTCGGGGTGGTTGATGATGAAGTAGGCGGCGACGATGATCGCCGAGGTGGCCGAGATCGCCTGTTCGTAGACGATGCTGGCGATCGTGATCCGCCGCGGCACCCCCGCCCGCTCGGAGAGCAGCACCCGGCCGAGCACGTAGAGGACGCTGCCCGGCACGTAGCGCGCCAGCAGCGGCTGGCCCCAGGCGACCTGGGCGCGGCCGTGGCCGATCGGGTGGCCGAGGAAGCGCAGCGTGAAGTCCCAGCCGAGGGCGCTGAAGACGTAGAAGAACGGCAGGATGATCAGCGCCGGGATCAGCCAGAGAACGTGAAAATGGACGCCTTCGTTCTGGATCTCCGACCACTGGTCGATGACCGTGAGGACGAGGAAGCCGAAGATCAGGACGGCGAGGCCGATCTGAATCGCCAGGCGGACCCGCTTGCTGCGCGGGGGCTTGCTCCCGAAGCTGGCGCCCGCCTCGCCGATCCGGTGCAGAAGTGGTTGGCTGCGCTCCACGAAATCCCCACCTTAGTGACGCCGGCGGTCTGGGATAGTCAGCCGATGGGCGAGTTCGAGCTGCTTGCACGGGTGCGGGAACGGCTCTCCCCACCCGGTTCACGGGTCCGGATCGGATCCGGGGACGACGCCGCCGTGACCTTGCCCGGCGGCGCCACCGCGACCTCGGTCGACGCCGTTGTCGAGGGAGTCCACTTTCGCCGCGGCCAGGCCACGCTGGCCCAGATCGGCCGCAAGGCGCTGGCCAGCGCGCTCTCCGACCTGGCGGCGATGGGCGCCGAGGCCGGCGAGGCCTACGTCGTCCTCGGCGTCCCACCCGACCTCGACGAGGAGGGCTGCCTGGAGCTGCTCGACGGGCTGCTCGACCTCGCCGCGACGACCGGGACGACGCTCGCCGGCGGCGACGTCAGCCGCGCCCCGGCCCTGACCCTCGCCGTCACCGTCGTCGGCCACGCCCCCAGCCCCGAGCGGCTGATCGGCCGCGGCGGCGCCCGGCCCGGCGATGTCCTCGTCCTCAGCGGCGAGCTCGGCGGCGCCGCCGCCGGCCTGCTGCTGCTCGAGCACCCCCAGCTCGGCGACTCGCTCAGCCACCGCGGCGCCGCGCACCTGCGCGCCCGCCAGCTCGAACCGACCCCGCGCCTGGCCACGGGCCGGGCGCTGGCGGCGACGGGAGCAAGGGCGCTGATCGACCTCAGCGACGGGCTGGCCGGCGACGCCCGCCACCTGGCCGCGGCCAGCGGCGTCCGGCTCGAGATCGACGCCGCCGCCCTGCCCCTGGCCGCGGGCCTGGCCGAGCTCGCGACCGCCGCCGGCCGCGACCCGCTCGAGCTCGCCGCCGGCGGCGGCGAGGACTACGAGCTGCTTGCGGCCCTGCCTCCCGAGTGCCTGGACGCGGCGTCCGGCGCGGTCGCCGCCACGGGCGAGACGACGCTGACGGCGATCGGCTGTGCCCGCGCCGGCGCGGGCGTCGAGATCAGGCGGCCCGGCGGGGGGACGCTGACGGTGGCGGGGTACGACCAGCTCCGCTGAACGAGCCGGTGCTGTTGACCAGCAGCTCCTTGACCCCACGCCGCTGCAGCATCGCGGCCGCGACCAGCGACGGGTCCGGCTTGTAGTGGCCCGCCTCGACCAGGGTCTTGAGTTCTTGCGGCTGCATCTCGCGACTCTTATCGACGCGGGGACCGGGACCCTTAGTTCTGGGTACTCGCATATGCGTCCAAAGCGGTCTCAGATTCGATCCACGAACCCGGTGGTTCGTTGAAACTCGCGCTCTCACTACCCTTCAGTCCGTGGCTAATGGGTCGGCCCGCATCCTCCTCGTCGACGACGAGCAGTCGATACAGACGCTGCTGAGCTATCCCCTGCGCAAGGACGGCTACCACGTCACCTCCGCGCTCGACGGCGGCGAAGCGCTGCAGCGCTTCGCCGAGGGGCGCTTCGACCTCGTCATCCTCGACCTGATGCTGCCGCGGCTGGACGGGGTCGAGGTCTGCCGCCAGCTGCGCTCCCACAGCCAGGTGCCGATCATCATGCTGACCGCGAAAGGCAGCGAGACCGACAAGGTCGCCGGGCTCGAGGTCGGCGCCGACGACTACATCACCAAGCCGTTCTCGATGCGCGAGTTCCGCAGCCGCGTGAAAGCGGCGCTGCGGCGCTCGCGGATGGGCGGCGAGGCGCTCGGGGAGGAGTCGATCGAGAGCGGCGAGCTGACGATCGACTTCGACCGCCGCATGGTCACCCTGCACGAGGAGGAGATCCGCGTCACCTACGTCGAGTTCGAGATCCTCGGCGCCCTCGCCCGCTCGCCGGGGCGGGTGCTGACCCGCGAGACCCTGCTCGAGCACGTCTGGGGCGACTCCGAGTACCGCGACCCGCGCACCGTCGACGTCCACATCCGCCACCTGCGCGAGAAGCTCGAGCGCGACCCGAAGCTACCCGAGTTCCTCTTCACCGTGCGCGGGGTCGGCTACCGCTTCCGCGAGTAGGCCCTCGATGCGGCGGCTGAAGCTCACCAACCTCGGCAGTCGGATCGCGACGATCTCGATCGCGATCGCGGTCGGCACCGTCGCCGTCATCTACCTCTGCGCGGTGGCGATCGCCGGCGCCACCGACGCCAAGGGCGAGATCCTGATCGGCGGCGCGATCGCGATCGTCCTCGCCACCATGATCGGCCTCTATTACGCGCAGGCGGCGGCCAGCAACATCGCCAGCCTGCAGGAGGCCGCGCGCAAGGTCGCCGACGGCAACTTCGAGACGACGATCCCACTCGCCGCCGCCGGCCAGCTCGGCCAGCTGGCTCGCACCTTCAACGAGATGCAGCGACGTCTGGCCGAGCTCGACAGCGCCCGCAAGCAGTTCATCGCCAACGCCTCGCACGAGCTGCGGACGCCGATCTTCAGCCTCGGCGGCTTCGTCGAGCTGCTCGAAGACGAGGACCCGAGCCCGGAGGAGCGGGCCGAGTTCGTGCGCACGATGCGCCAGCAGATCGAGCGCCTGACGAAGCTGACCGTCGACCTGCTCGACCTCTCCCAGCTCGACGCCGGGGCGATGGAGATACAGGCGCGCAGCGTCGACCTCGGCAGCGTCGCCCGCGAGGTCACGCGCGAGTTCGGCGCCCGCGCCGACCTGCGCGGCTCGCGGCTGCAGCTGCGCACCCCCGAGCAGCCCGCCATTGCCCGCGGCGACCCCGACCGGGTACGGCAGATCATCCGTATCCTGCTCGACAACGCCCTCACCCACACCCCCGAGGGCACCGAGGTAACCGTGACCACCTACTCCGTCAACAACCGCGCCGAGCTGACCGTCTCCGACGAGGGGCCCGGGATCCCGCAGCGGGTCCAGAGCCGGATCTTCGAGCGCTTCTACACCGCCGACTCGGCCGGTGGCTCCGGCCTCGGCCTGGCGATCGCCAGCGAGCTGGCGCAGCGGATGGAGGGGCGGATCACGATCAGCTCCAGCCGCCGCTTCACCGCCTTCACCCTCGACCTGCCGCCGGCGGCGGCGGAGACCCCGTCGCGCCCCGCCGGCACCCTCGCCAAGGCCCGCGCGTGAGCCGGCGGCTGGCGCTGGCGCCACTGCTGCTCTGCCTGGCCCTGCTCGCCGGCTGCGGCTCCGGCGGCGGCGGCTCGAGCACGACCTCGGTGGCGGCGGCGCCAGCCCAACAGCAGCAGCCGCAGGTGATCGTCGAGGCCGCCGACAACGGCTTCGACGCCGCCCAGGTCTTCCGCGAGGCCTCCCCCGGCGTGGTCACGATCCGCTCCGTGTTCGAAAACGGCGCCGCCGAGGGCTCGGGCTTCGTCCTCAACAAGGAAGGTGAAATCGTCACCAACGCCCACGTCGTCACCGACGACTCCGGCGGCCCCCGCAAGCCGGCCAAGGAAGTCTTCATCGAATTCCCCGACCGCAACGTGGTCGCCGCCAAGATCCTCGGCTTCGACCCCTTCGCCGACGTCGCCCTGCTCAAGGTCGATCCCGACGGCCTCAGCCTGCACCCGCTGCAGCTCGGCAGCGACCACGACCTCGCGGTCGGCCAGCCGGTGGCGGCGATCGGCAGCCCCTTCGGCGAGCAGCAGTCGCTCTCGGTCGGCGTCGTCTCCGCCACCGACCGCTCGGTCAAATCGCTGACCCAGTTCGAGATCGAGGGGGCGATCCAGACCGACGCCTCGATCAACCCCGGCAACTCGGGCGGGCCGCTGCTCGACGCCAACGCCCGCGTGCTCGGCATCAACGAGCAGATCGAGACCGACTCCGGCTCCAACTCCGGCGTCGGCTTCGCGGTGCCGATCTCGGCGATCAAGCGGTCGGTGGCCCAACTGCAGGAAACGGGTAGCGCCGAATACGCCTACATCGGCGTCTCCAGCCAGGCGCTCTACCCGCAGCTGGCGGAAAAGCTCGGCCTCGACACGACCTTCGGCGGCCTCCTGGCCGAAGTCGTCCCCGGCGGCCCCGCCGACAAGGCCGGCCTCGAAGGCGGCGACAAGAAGCTCCAGTTCCAGGCCGCCGAATACCGCACCGGCGGCGACGTCATCCTCCAGGTCGAAGGCCACGACGTCGTCCTCCCCGACGACCTCGCCCGCTTCATCGCCGCCAAGAAACCGGGCGAAAAGGTGACCCTGACCGTCCTCCACGACGGCAAGCGCGAGCAGGTCGAAGTGACCCTGGGCAAGCGCCCGGACAAGGTCTCGGCCGGCTGACCGTCGCCGCGCCGCCGGACGCTGTAGAACTCCGGCCTTGCTTCAGGAAGTCGCACTCGGCCAGAAGTCCCTCACCGACTACACCCACATAGTCGGCAAAGAGACGACCGAGCGGATCCGCGAGCTGGCCGAGCCGCTGCGCGGCAAGCGCGTCCTCCACGTCAGCGCCACCGCCTTCGGCGGCGGCGTCTCCGAGATCCTCTACACGATCGTGCCGCTGATGCGCGACGTCGGCCTCGACGCCCACTGGCACGTGATCTTCGGCAAGGAGGAGTTCTTCAACGCGACCAAGCTCCTCCACAACTCGCTGCAGGGGGCGGAGGAGACGCTCAGCGACGAGCAGTGGCGGCTGTTCGACGAGATCAACCAGATGAACGCCGAGGGCCTCGAAGGCGAATGGGACGCGGTGATCGTCCACGACCCGCAGCCGATCGGCCTGCGCCGCGGCGCCCTGGAGAAGGGCCGGCGCTGGATCTGGCGCTGCCACATCGACCTCTCGACGCCAAACCCCGCCCCGATCGCCCGCCTGCTGCCGCTGATCGAGGAGTACGACGCCAGCGTCTGGCACCTGCCCGCCTACGTCCCGGCGGGGATGGACGGCAGGGGCCGCGACGGGGTCAACATCATCCCGCCGGCGATCGACCCGCTCTCGCCGAAGAACATGGCCTTCTCGCCCGAGGACGCGGCCTTCGTCTGCCGCCAGTTCGGGATCGACGTCGACCGCCCGCTGCTCACCCAGGTCTCCCGCTTCGACCCCTGGAAGGACCCGATCGGCGTCATCGACGCCTACCGCGAGGTGACCGAGCAGGTCCCGGAGGCGCAGCTGGCGATGGTCGGCTCGATGGCGAGCGACGACCCCGAGGGCCGCGAGTACTTCCAGAAGACCTACGAATACGCCGACAACGACCCCGACATCAAGATTCTCAGCAACCTCAACAACGTCGGCGCGATCGAGGTCAACGCCTTCCAGTCGCAGTCCGACGTCTGCCTGCAGAAGTCGATTCGCGAGGGCTTCGGCCTGACCGTGACCGAGGCGCTGTGGAAGGGAAGGCCGACGATCGGCGGCAACGTCGGCGGCATCCCGCTGCAGATCTCCGACGGCGAGACCGGCTTCCTCGTCGACTCCCCCTCCGCCTGCGCCCAGCGCAGCCTCGAGATCCTCGCCGACCCGGAGCTGGGCAAGCGGCTGGGGCGCGCCGGCAAGGAGCACGCCCGCCGCGAGTTCCTCTCGCCGCGGCTGCTGCGCGACTGGCTCGGGCTGCTGGCAGACCTCGATACCTGACCCCCCGCGGGACTCCCGGGGACCCCGAGTCGACCGCGTAATCTCTGCGGCGTGGACTCCTCGCCGTTGATCATCGTCTCGAACCGGGGGCCGCTCCAGTTCGAGCGCAGCGAGGAGGGGGAGCGGACGCTGCGCCGCGGCGGCGGCGGCCTGGTGACGGCGCTCTCGGGCCTGGTCTCCCACCGCGAGGCGCTCTGGATCGCCTCGGCGATGAGCGACGAGGACATCGCCGTCTCGGAAGAGCGCGGCGGCCCGGTCGAGCTCTCGATCGACGGCATCGATTACCGGGTCCTGCTGGTCGGCAGCGACGCCGAGGCCTACGACCGCTTCTACAACGTGATCGCCAACCCGATCCTCTGGTTCATCCAGCACTACCTCTGGGACCTCTCCAACGCACCGGACATCCGCCAGGAGGAGCTCGACGCCTGGGACTTCGGCTACCAGGCGGTCAACCGCGACATCGCCGCCGCGGTGCTGGCGCAGATCGAGGGCCAGGAGCGGCCGCTGGTGATGCTGCACGACTACCACCTCTACACCGCCCCGGGGATGATCCGCGAGCGCCGTCCCGACGTCTTCCTCCACCACTTCGTCCACATCCCCTGGTCGCAGCCGGACAGCTGGCGGGTCCTGCCCGGCCGCATCCGCGAGGCGATCTTCGAGGGGATGCTGGCCAACGACATCATCGGCTTCCACACCCACGCCTACTGCATCAACTTCCTGCGCTGCTGCGACGAACTGCTGGAAGCCGACGTCGACTACCTGAACGGCGAAGTCCGCTACGACGGCCGCCGCACGCTGGCCCGCGCCTACCCGCTCTCGATCGACGCCGAACGGCTGCGGCGGGCGGCGGAGTCGACCGAGGTGGCCGAGGCCGAGCGCGAGGTGCTGGAGCGCCGCCGCAAGCACCTGATCATCCGCGTCGACCGCGCCGACCTCTCGAAGAACGTGCTGCGCGGCTTCACCGCCTTCGACACCTTCCTCAGCCAGCACCCGGAGTTCCGCGAAGAGGTCACCTTCATCGCCCACCTGCAGCCCTCGCGCCAGGACGTCCCCGAGTACGCCGAGTACCTGGAGCGGATCGAGGCGCTGGTCGCGGTCGTCAACCACCGCCACGGGACCACCGACTGGATGCCGATCGACCTCAAGATCTACGAGAACTTCCACGACGCCGTCGCCCGCTACAAGCACTTCGACCTGTTGATGGTCAACGCAATCTTCGACGGCATGAACCTGGTCGCCAAGGAGGCGCCGGCGGTCAACACCCGCGACGGGGTGCTGATGCTCTCCGAGAACACCGGCTCGCACGAAGAGCTGGGCGACTGCGTGCTCTCGGTCAACCCCTTCGACATCCAGGAGCAGGCCGACGCGATCTACCGCGCCCTGACCATGGACCCCGAGGAGCGCCGCCTGCGGGCGGAGCGGCTGAAGGAGATCATCTTCGCCCGCAACCCCGGCGACTGGGTCGACGACCAGCTGCGCGACATCGACGAACTGCGCGAGGCGCTGGCCTGAGGGGGAGAACCGACGCCCCCGGCGGCCTTGGGTCGCCATGCGTGGGATCAAGGTGCGTTGGGGGACGGCGGGGAAGCTGGCGCTGGCGCTTGCCGGCGGGCTGCTGGCACTGCAGCTGCTCCCAGGCCTGCTGAAGCCACCCGCGCCGCCGCCGCTGGCGGCCGACGTCGGACTCCCCCACCCAACCGAGCGCGACCGCCCTTTCTCCCGCATAGCGGTAGAAAAGAAGCTCGCCCCCGAGCGGCGGCGGCGGAAGCAGGCGAGGCCGAAGCGGAGAAAACCGCCGAAGGCACCGCAACGCAGGCGCCATGGCCACAAGCCGCAGCGACGACAGGGTCGGCATCCGGTACCCGTGCCGCCACCGCCAGCCGCCCCGCCGCCGGCGCCCGAAGCCGCATCCGTCCCTCCCTCCGAACCCCCACCACCCGCCCCGGCCCCGCCTCCCCCACCTCCGAGCGACGGATCGATCGAGTTCGCCCCGCATTGATTGGAGGTCCGGCCACCTCCCGTGCGAATCCCACCGCTATAGTCCCTCGCCGTTTTGGCAGCCCCCCGCGAATACGAGCTGGTCCTGATGCTGGACCCCCAACTGGACGCCCCCGCGCGAGACGCGCTGGCGGCCGATGCCCGTGGCCAGATCGAGGCCAGCGGCAGCCTCAAGCACGAGAACAGCTGGGGCCTGCGCAAGATGGCCTACGAGATCAACCGCCGGACCGAGGCCGACTACCGCTGGCTCCGCTTCGAGGCGCCGAGCGAGCTGCTCGATTCGCTCGACCACAACCTGAAGATCGCCGACGGCGTCCTGCGCTTCCGGATCTTCAAAGTCGATCCGGCCGCGCCCGTGATCGTGCCACCGGCGACCAGCGCCGCCCCCGGGCCGCGCGAGCGGGCGCCGCAGGGCGTCGGCGAGGATCGCGGCGACTCCGCCGGCGACGCCGACGCCGACGCCGCCGACGAGTAGCGGATAAGCGGCCGCTGTTTGCGAGGAATGCCCTCCCCGAGGGGGAGAGATCGCGCCGCGCGCGCTCTTAGACTGGAGTTCAACAAGCGACTTCAGAGGGAGTGAGTGCCTTGGCAGCTTCGAATGTGAACGTGGTGGTCATCACCGGGAACCTGACGCGGGATCCCGAGCTGAGGCACACCGGCGGTGGAACCGCGATCTGTGAGCTCCGCGTCGCCGTCAACAGCCGCCGCAAAGACGGCCAGAGCGGCGAATGGATCGACAAGCCCAACTACTTCGACGTCACCGTCTGGGGAGCGCAGGGCGAGAACTGCGCCACCTACCTCTCCAAGGGTCGCCCGGTGGCGATCGAGGGGCGCCTCGACTGGCGCGAGTGGGAGGCCAAAGACGGCGGCAAACGGCAGGCGGTGCAGATCATCGCCAACACGGTCCAGTTCCTCGGCGCCCGCGACGGCTCCGGCGGTGGTGGCGGGGGCAACGGCGACGGTGGTGGCGGTTTCCCGTCGCCGAGCAGCGACGTCCCGGCCGACACCTCCGACTTCGAAGGCGCCGCCGCCAGCGCGGGCGGCGGCGGCGCCGAAGACGACATCCCCTTCTAGCCGCGACCCGGGGCGCCGCCAAGCGGCGCCCCGGCTTGGGCCTGTAGCATCCTCGGCCCTATGGCCAGAGCACGAGAGACTTCATCCAGCAACAGCAACCGTCGCGGCCGGCGTGGCGCCGAGCGGGCGCGCCCCCGCAAATACACCCGGGTCAACGCCGAGACCGTCGACTACAAGGACCTGAACCTGCTGCGGCGCTTCCTCTCCGACAAGGGGAAGACGCGCGGGCGCCGGGTCACCGGACTTTCCCGCCGCCACCAGCGACAGCTCTCGGTGGCGGTGAAGCGGGCGCGAGAAATCGCCCTGCTGCCTTACGTCGGAGAGCGCTGATGGCACAGGCGATCCTGCTCCAGGACGTCGCGGCCCTCGGTGAGCGCGGTCAGGCGATCGACGTCGCCCCCGGTTACCTGCGCAACTACCTGATCCCGCGCAAGCTGGCGCAGCCGGCGACGCCCGGCGCGCTGGAGGAAGCGCAGCGCCGCCGCGAGGCAGCGGAACGGGCGGAGAAGCTGCGGGCCGAGCGCGAAGCGCAGGCCGCCGGGCTGCTCTCCAAAACTGTGCTGACGATCCACCAACGGGCCGGCGAGGACGGCAAGCTGTTCGGCTCGGTCGGCGCCAAGGAGATCGTCGACGCGCTGCGCGACGCTCGCGACCTGCGGATCGACAGACGCAAAGTCCGGCTCGAGCAGCCGCTGCGCGAAATCGGCACCTTCATGGTCGAGATCGAGCTTGCCGACGGCGCCGTCGCCGCGGTGAAGACGATCATCAGCGAGGAGAAGTAGGTCCCGGGAAGCCGGACTCGCCTCGACTGGGCCCGCGCCGAGCGGGCCACGGTCGGACTGGCGGTGGTGGCGATCGGCGGTGCCGGGCTCGTGCTCGGCGACCAGTTCGGCCGCCTGCTGCGACGGCGCTCGCTACAGCGCGACAGCCGTAACCCCGAGGTCCTGATCGAGTCGGCGCCGGCGGCGGCGCTCGACACCGTCGGCGTCGCCGTGCGCGGCTACGCCGACGCCCCCCGCAGCGAGACGGTCCTCTTCAACCTGCTCGCCGGCTTCCTCGGCTCCTTCGCCCTGGTCCGCGTCTCCACCTGGGGCATCCGGGACCGCTGGGGACCCTTCCGCAACGTCAGCATCGGCGGCCGCCACATCCACCACTTCGTCCCCGGCATCCTGCTCGGCTTCGGCGCCGGCACCGCGGCGCTGCTGACCGACGACGACGAGCTCGAACAGCGCCTGGCGCTGCCGCTGGGCGCCGGCATCGGCCTCACCTTCGACGAGGCCGCCCTGCTGCTCGACCTGCGCGACGTCTACTGGACCCGCGAGGGCCTGCTCAGCGTCCAGCTCAGCCTCGGCGCCACCGCGATCCTCAGCATCGCCATCCTCACCCTGCGCATGCTCCGCCGCGGCGAGCGCCAGCAGGAGGCCGAGGGCCTGATCCCGCCGGCCGCCGATCGCCTGACCGGCGGCAGCGGGGCGCTTGCGTAACCGAAGTGTCAATTTCTTTCCCCGGCATTTGCACATAACTGGAACGTGCGTGCCTGGGACCTCTGGTTTGCTTGACCGATGGGTGTTCCGGCGCCGTCTGCCGCCGCTCCGACGCCTTAACTAAGAGAGATGCCGCAACCTTCCGCCACCCACGTACCGCCGCAGAACATCGAGGCGGAGGAGTCGGTCCTGGGGGCGATGCTGGTCGCCGAGCCGGCGCTGACGCGGGTGATCGACGAGGTGAAGCTGAACGCCGCCGACTTCTACCTCGATCGCCACCGGGCGATCTTCGAGTGCGCCTACGACCTCTACGCCGCCTCGAAGCCGGTTGACGAGCTCAGCGTCAGCGAGGCGCTGAC
This sequence comes from uncultured Conexibacteraceae bacterium, assembly GCA_964540905.1. Taxonomy (GTDB): domain Bacteria; phylum Actinomycetota; class Thermoleophilia; order Solirubrobacterales; family 70-9; genus VAYN01. The sequence goes on from CAZIOS010000018.1 coordinate 43,716, forward strand.
GCAGCGGGGCGCGATCGACCAGGCGGGCGGCAAGCACTACGTCTCCGAGCTGGCGGCGAAAGTGCCCGCCGCCGGCAACGCCAAGCACTACGCCGAGATCGTCCAGCAGAACTCGCTGCTGCGGCGGCTGCTCGGTGCCGGCCAGGAGATCCAGGGCTGGGTCAACGAGCGCGACGGCGAGCCGCGCGAGCTCTCCGAGCGGGCCGAGAAGCTGCTGTTCGAAGTCGCCCACAAAGAGCAGGCCAGCGACTTCCGGCTGCTCTCCGAGATCCTCCACGACGAGGTCGACCGGCTGGAGAAGCTCTCGACCGGCGAGATCGAGATGACCGGCACCCCGGCCGGCTTCCGCGACATCGACGCGATCACCGGCGGCTTCCAGCCCGGCAACCTGATCATCGTCGCCGCGAGGCCGGCCATGGGAAAGTGTCTTGAGCAATCAAGACTCGTTTACGACCCTTGCACCGGCGCACGGCGGACCGTCAGGGACCTCTGGGAAGCACACGTTCGCGGCGAGGACGTTTGGGTCGCCTCGCTCGGACCGGACCTGCGCATGCGGCGCGCCAAGGCGGCAGCGGTCGTACCGAACGGAAGGAAGCGCGTCTACAGCCTGAGAACGCGCCTGGGTCGCGAGCTGAGGGCAACCTCGAACCATCCCGTACTGACCAGCTCCGGTTGGGAGGAGCTCGGGAGCGTCACTCCGGGAGCCCGGATCGCTGTTCCGCGGTATCTACCGGGCCCAGCAGAGCCGGCCGAACTACCCGACGAGGAGGTCGTGCTCGTCGGGGCACTGATCTCGGACGGCGCCCTAAGTCAGAGGACTCCCCGGTTCTGCTTCGGCGCCGGCTCCAAAGTGCTCCCAGCCGTCGAGGAGGCCGTTCGCGCGTACGGGCTTCGCCTCCGTGTCAGCGGTCGCAAGAGTCATGGCAACGGCCTGATCAGCGCCGGGCCTGGAGCGCGAAGCAACCCGGTCACCGAGATGCTGCGCCGACATGGCCTGATGGGGCTGCGCTCGGCTGAGAAGTTCGTGCCGGACGCGATCTTCGGCCTCGGGGAGGAGCAGCTCGCCCGTTTCCTCGGCGTCATGTACGCCTGCGACGGGCACGTCTACTGCAGCGAGCGGCTGGCGCAGATCGGCTACACGACGATCAGCGAGCGGCTGGCGCGTGATATCCAGCACCTGCTGCTGAGACTCGGGATCGTGGCGAAGATCCGCACCCTGAAGCGGCCCGTATATGACCGCACCGACAAGGTCGCGCGCGAGATCAGGATCACCTCACAGGAGGGTCTGCGCCGTTTCTGCGAACTGGTCTCCGTCCCCGGCAAGGAGGAGGCTCAGGCGAGAGTTATGGCGCGACTCGAAGTCGCACCCCGCTCCACCAACACCGACCCGCTCCCAACCGAGATCTGGAACGACGTACTGCTGGCGAAGGGTGGACGGAGTTGGGCGACGGTCAGCGAGCTGACCGGGCGCCCTCGCAACCACAACTGGCACGTCGATGCTCGCTCTCCCTCCCGCAGCCTCGTCGCCGAGCTCGCCGTCGCGGTCGGGTCGCCCGCGCTCGAAGAGCTTTCGGACTCCGACATCTGGTGGGACGAGATCGAGTCGGTCGAGTACGTCGGTGAAGAGGAGACCTACGACCTCGACGTTCCCGGCCTGCGCAACTTCGTCGCCGACGACATCATCGTCCACAACAGCGCCCTGGTCGCCAACATCGCCGAAAACGTCGCCGTCAAGGACAACAAGCCGGTCGCTTTCTTCTCGCTGGAGATGTCCGAGGTGGAGCTGGCCCAGCGCTTCATCGCCTGCCGGGCGCGGATCTCCGGCGACAAGCTGCGCAAGGGACAGGTCTCCCAGCGCGACTGGCCGAAGGTGGTGCGGGCCTGCAACGAGCTGGAGGAGGCGCCGCTCTGGTTCGACGACTCCTCCGACCTCGGCATCCTCGACCTGCGGGCGAAGGCACGGCGCCTGCACGCGCAGGAACAGGAGCGCGGCGGCCTCGGCCTGATCATCCTCGACTACATCCAGCTGATGCGCTCCGACGACCACCGCGCCAACCGGGTCGAGCAGGTCGGCCAGATCAGCCGCGGGCTGAAGATCCTCGCCCGCGAGCTGGAGGTGCCGGTGGTGGCGATCTCGCAGCTCTCGCGGGCGCCCGAGCAGCGGACGCCGCCGAAGCCGCAGCTCTCCGACCTGCGCGAGTCGGGGCAGATCGAGCAGGACGCCGACGTCGTCGCCTTCCTCTACCGGGCCGACTACTACCGCGACCCCGACGAGGAGCCCGACGGCCTCGCCGACGTGATCATCGCCAAGCACAGGAACGGCCCGATCGGGACCAGGCAGCTGGTCTTCCTCGACCGCTTCCCCAAATTCGCCGACCACTCCGGCCAGGAACAGCCGATCGAGCAGCCGGCCGGCGAAGGGCCGCCGCTGGCCGACGCCGGCGCCATGGGGCCTGACTTCTGATGGCGGCGATCGCCCGCTCGGAGCCCTTCCGCGAGCAGGTCTGCCCGCTCGGCGTCTGCGACGGCTCCGGCTGGATCCTCGGCCCCGAAGACGTCGCCCGCCCCTGCGAGTGCCGGGCGCAGCGCCTCAAGCGAGGACGCAGCCGGGGCGTGGCCTCCGTGATCCCCAAGAAGTTCCAAGGCGTCTCCTTCGATCGACCTCCCGTAAGCACGGAGATCGACCAGGTAGCCGTGCGAGCCACCCACCGCTACGTCGATGAACTCGACGAGAATCTCCGCATCGGCCGGGGGATGTGGTTCATGGGGGATACCGGCACCGGTAAGACCACGCTGACGATGCTTATCTCAAGACATGCCCTCGCGGCGGGCTACTCCGTCGCCATATACACGATGCCCAAACTTCTGGCGCGGATCAGAAGCACCTATGAACGGGACACGGGGGACGACACTTACCTTCAATTCTTTGACCGGCTGAGCCGGGTCGACCTCCTCCACATCGATGACTTCGGCGCAGAGAAACGGTCCGACTGGGTGCTCGAGCAGCTCTACTCGATCTTGAACGAGCGATACGAGCAAGAGCGGGCAATCGTCGCCACCACCAATCTCGACCGCGAGACGTTTGACGAGAAGCCCGCCCAATCTCGCTCCGCATTTCCCCAAAGCGACCCCGCCGTAGATTGGATTCGCCGGCTTGAGAAAGAGGTGGGGAAACGAACGGTCTCCCGCCTTGTCGAGATCTGCGGTGACCCGATCACGATGTTTGGTCCAGACGCACGCATCCAGGTGCGTGCCGCAAGCTGAGTCGGAGCGAAGGGAAATATGCGCCGGGCTGCTCAGTGGTTGAGATTGAAGACGAGGCCCAAGGCGTCGTCAACGGCCGCAAGATCGTCGAGAGAGAGGTGGCCCACTTGCTCGCCAAGGCTGCGCGCGTCCACCGCGGTGGCCATCTCGCAGAGGACCTGGGTCCTGCTCTCGCCCAACTCGACCTGAGGGCGGAAGCTGGCGGGGGTTGCCGACTGTGACGTCGGGCAGATTACAACCGTCGAAAGCGCCGCCAGCTCGTCCGCCTGAACAATCACCGCATACCGTCGGCCATGCTGCGCTCGTCCCCGGCCGGGAGGCAGGGTGATCGAGTGAATATCACCACGAAGCACGCAGATCCTCCAGCTGAGCGACGATCTCCCGCGCTTCCTCTACGTAAGCCGGGTCTTCCGACAGCCGGCGGGCCTCAACCGCCAGCTCGCTCCGCCGTCTCTCCCGCTCCGCCGTCTCTTCGATTGCCTGTCTGGCCGCTTCGGCTTTGCTTATTCCGCGCAGTCGGGCCAGGCTCTCGAGAGCGCGCGCGCCAGTCCGGCCAAGGCGCAGGGAGAGCGGTGGCGGGGTCTGGCTCATTCCCGCCAATGTAGCGTGATTCACGCTACCTGGACTTGAGGCAGCTTCCATATGGCGAATCGTGACCGGCGCCGACGCACGCTTGGCGCGCAACGCGTGAATTGTCCGTGTCAAAACACCGACCATTACTGCGCAACGCGCCTGGAGTTCAACCCCGTCACAATCCAGCGCTTATGCCAGGCGTGGTCATAGTCGGCGCCCAGTGGGGCGATGAGGGCAAGGGGAAGATCACCGACCTGCTGGCCGAGCGGGCGGGGATGATCGTCCGCTTCCAGGGCGGCAACAACGCCGGCCACACGATCGTCCGCGACGGCGAGGAGTTCAAGTTCCACCTGATCCCCTCCGGCATCCTCTACTCGGAGAAGACCTGCGTGATCGGCAACGGCGTCGTCCTCGACCCCAACGTGCTGCTGGGGGAGATCGACGGGCTCAAGCGCCAGGGGATCGCCGTCGGCAACCTGCGCATCTCCGCCAACGCGCACCTGATCATGCCCTACCACGTGCTGCTCGACACGGCCGGCGAGACCAAGCTCGGCAAGCTCTCGATCGGCACCACCCGGCGCGGGATCGGCCCCTGCTACGCCGACAAGGCGCTGCGGCTCGGCATCCGCGTCCAGGACCTGCTCGACGAGAAGATCCTGCGGACCAAGATCCGCGC
>CAZIOS010000019.1:0-47839 GCA_964540905.1 uncultured Conexibacteraceae bacterium
AAGGAGGCCGGCGAGATCATCGAGGACGAGGACACCAACGAGACGGTCGAAAAGATCGTCGCCTGGCTTGACGAGAGGAAGCTGATCTAGATGGCAGGCATCCTGGTTTACGCCCTGCACGACGACGAGGGCAACTTCAACAAGAACTCACTCGGAGCGATCTCCGAGGCGGCCAAGCTGACCGGCGAAGTCGGCGGCGAGGCCGCGGCGCTGGTGGTCGGCGAGATCGCCGACGACGCCTGCGCGGCGCTCGGCGACTACGGCGCCGCCAAGGTCTACCGGGCCAAGAGCGTCCCCGAGGGCCTGGCCCAGCCGATCGTCGACGCGATGGCCAAGGTGATTCAGGACAACGGCATCTCCTACGCGCTGTTCGGCGGCGGCCTGCTCGGCTTCGAGATCGGCGCCGGCCTCACCGCCCGTCTCGGTGCCGGGGTGACGATGGAGGTGACCGAGGTCAAGGTGCAGGACGGCAAGCTGGTCGCCGAGCGCCCGATCCTGCAGGACTCCCAGATCGCCGACGTCGGCTACGTCTCCGAGCCGGGGATCATCATCAGCCGCCTCAACGCGTTCGACGCCAAGCAGAGCGGCGGCACCGCCGAGGTCGTCGACGTCGACGTCGAGCTCTCGCCCTGGTCGACGAAGGCGAAGATGGTCCAGCGCGGCGAGCAGCGCGGCGCCGACGTCAACATCGAGGACGCCGACATCCTCGTCGGCGGCGGCCGCGGGCTCGGCGCCGCGGAGGGCTTCAAGCTCGCCGAGGAACTGGCCGAGTCGATGGGCGGCGCCGTCGCCGCGACCCGCGCGGTCGTCGACGCCGGCTGGTACCCATACGCGGCCCAGATCGGCCAGACCGGCAAGACGGTGGCGCCGAAGCTCTACCTCGCCGCCGGTGTCTCCGGCGCGATCCAGCACAAGGTCGGGATGCAGAACTCGGAGAACATCCTCGCGATCAACAAGGACCCGAACGCGCCGATCTTCGAGTTCTCGGACCTCGGCGTGGTCGGCGATCTGCACAAGATCGTCCCCAAGCTGACCGAGGCGATCAAGGCCAAGAGGGGAAGCTGAGCCGCCGGCTCAGCTTCCTTACTCACCCCGCCAAGGAGTCGAGATGCCAGTAGCACCGAGCGAGTTCCCGCCGCCGTTCGATCCTGCCAGCGTGATCGGTCCCCCGACCGACGCCGAGGACGAGCGGATCGAGGTCGGCGTGGCGATCGTCGGCGGCGGCCCCGCCGGCCTCGCCTGCGCCAACAAAGTGATGCAGCTGCTCGAGCACGAGCCGGAGCTGACCGAGAAGCTCGGCGAAGTCCCGGTGGCGGTGATCGAGAAGGGCAAAGTCGCCGGCGCCCATCTCCTCTCCGGCGCCAACATGCGGCCCTCGGCGATGGAAGAGCTGTTCCCCGACCTCGACAAGTCGGAGTGGCCGGTCTACCAGGAGGTGACCAAGGACGCGGTCTACCTGCTGACCTCGAAGGCGGCGCTGCCGCTGAAGCCGATGCCGCCGAACTTCCGCAACCACGGCAACTACGTCACCTCGGTCTCGAAACTGGGCCGCTTCCTCGCCGAGAAAGCCGAAGAGGCGGGCGTCTACCTGCTGACCGAGACGGCGGCGACGAAGCTGCTGGTCGAGGACCGGGTCGTCCGCGGCGTCCGCTCCGGCGACCGCGGCCGCGGCAAGGACGGCGAAGAGCTGGCCAACTTCGAGCCCGGCTCCGACGTCGTCGCCAAGGCGACCGTGCTCGCCGAGGGTACCGTCGGCCACCTCACCTACGCCGCCTACGACTACTTCGACCTGCACGGGGCCGACCCGATGCGCTGGGAGCTCGGGGTCAAAGAGGTCTGGGAGGTGAAGGAGCCGCTCGACCGGGTGATCCACACGATGGGCTGGCCGCTGCGCAAATCGCCGCGCTTCAACGAGTTCGGCGGCAGCTTCATCTACCCGATGGGCGAGGACAAGATCTGCATCGGCCTCGTCGTCGGCCTTGACTACACCGACGCCACCTTCAGTTGCCACGACGCCCTGCAGCTGCTGAAGACCCACCCCTTCATCGAGAAGATCCTCGACGGCGGCAAGCGGGTCGCCTGGGGGGCGAAGACGATCCCCTCCGGCGGCTACTTCTCGATGCCGAAGCGGCTCGCGGTGCCGGGGATGATGATCGCCGGCGACGCCGCCAGCATGGTCAACGTGCCGACCCTGAAGGGGGTCCACTACGCGATGCACGCCGGCATGTTCGCGGCCGAGACGATCGTCGAGTCGCTGAAGCGCGACATCGAATCGGTCAACTTCGAGGCCTACGACGAGAAGGTCCACAACTCGCTGATCGAGAAGGAGATCTTCGAGTCGCGCAACATGCGCCAGCCCTTCTCGAAGGGCTTCTTCGTCGGCGGCGCGATCGCCTCGGCGATGACCGTGACCAAAGGCAACTTCCCCGGCGGCCACTGGAGCCAGGAGGACGACGCCGAGCACGAGATGAGCCTCGGCAAGGCCGGCGACACCTACCCGAAGGCCGACAACGAGCTGACCTTCAACAAGCTCGACTCGGTCTTCCTCTCCGGCAACGCCACCCGCGACGACGCTCCCAACCACGTCCGCATACAGACCCGGGTGCCGCGCGAGATCGCCCAGACCTGGGTCTCGATGTGCCCGGCCCAGGTCTACGAGATCCCCGACGATCAGCTCGAGAGCCAGGCGGCGGAGGTCGACGTCCACGTCACCGCCTCCAACTGCGTCCAGTGCGGCGCGATCACCGCCAAGGGCGGCCGCCTGACCCTGCCCGAGGGCGGCGACGGGCCGCTGTACCAGGAGACGTAGCGAAGCCGCTCTAGGTTCGACTCGATTGGCGTGCCACGGGTGCGCTTGATCTCTCTACGGTCGGGCGATGGTCGTTGGAGCATCGATCGTCAACCAGTTCGCAGCCCTGGCCGGGTTCATGGCGGCGGTCATCGCGGTCGGCGGGTTCATAGTCCACGCGAGGCCAGCCATGGCCGGTAAACATGAGGCGGAGTTGCGGCGTGCGACCGCCATCGGCGGACTCTGCGGACTGGGTTTGGCGCTCCTCGTACTGGCGGTGGCCGCGGTAGCGGGGTAACCTATTGTCTGAGAGCGCAACGCTAAGGAGTGAAGTGACCGAATTCAAAGCCATTCTCTTGGTCTTCGTGGGCGCCGCCATCCTCCTGCTCACGGCCTGTCTCGCCCTGGCCGCCATAGATGCAAGTGGGACCGCGTATGGCGTAGCGGTGATACTGGCTACGGCCCTGGGGGCAGACACGTCCTCCCGGGTCGTAATGCACTACGGCGAGTCCGGCCGACACCATCGCTGAGTAGCCCCACAACCCATGTAGGGTCGCGCGGTGCTGGTCCTTGGGATTGTCTGTGCCGTAGGAGCTTCGTTGCTCTACAACACCTCGATCGCGCTGCAGGCGCTGGAGGCGCGGGAGGTGCCGGGGGAGCACTCGCTGCGGGTCTCGCTGATCGGGCGCTTGATCAAGAATCCGAGGTGGCTGGGGGCGACGGCACTGGGGCTGTTGGGGTGGCCGCTGGAGATCGGGGCGCTGCTGCTGGCGCCGCTGACCGTGGTGCAGCCGTGCCTGGCGAGCGGGCTGGTGGTGCTGCTGTGGCTGGGGGTGAAGCGGCTGGGGGAGAGGCCGGGCCGGCGCGAGTACCTCGCCGTGGCGGCGATCGTCGCCGGCGTCGCCGGCGTCGCCTGGGCGGCTCCGGCCCGCAGCACCGGGCACGCGGGTGCGGTTGCGATCGGGTTGGCGCTGGCTCTGATCGCGATCCCCGTCGCCGCTCCCTACGTCCTGCGCCGCCGGGCCGGGGGGGCCGGTCTCCTGGCCGTGGTCGGCGCCGGCTTCGGCTACGCCTGGACGGCGATCGCCAGCAAGCTGCTGACCGACGAGCTCGCGGCTGGCACGCTGCTGGTCGCGGTCGCCTGGCTGGCCACCGCCGCCGTCTCCGAGGGCCTGGCGCTGCTGAGCGAGATGAGCGCCCTGCAGCGGCGCCCGGCGACCCAGGTGGCGCCGGTGATGTTCGCGGTCCAGGTTCTGGTGCCGGTGCTGCTGGCGCCGCTGATCTTCGACGAGTCCTGGTCGACGACCCCCCTGGGCGGGCTCGCCCTGATCGCCTTCATGGCGCTGGCGCTCGCCGGCACCGTCCTGCTGGCGGGCTCGAAGGCGGTCGGTGCGGTTCTGGAGTCCGCCCACGCAAAGGATTGATCTCCCGCGTATCGGACTTTTTCCCCACTGGGGTGGGGTAAATGTCGGCAGCGCGGTCAACCTCGAGTCCGGAATCGCTGCTAGCCTTGCGGCCGCCCTTCGCGTCTCACTTGTCCAATCGTCCCGCGACGGCAACTTTCCCAGCCACACCCACCAAGGAGCCACCGTAGGGCCTGCAGAGACAACCCGGCCCGACGCGACCAAGTTCGCGATCGGGTTCGATCACCGCGACCGTGCCAGGCTGTTCGAGCTCTGGACCGAGGTGCTCGATTCAGAGCAGTGGTCCGAGGGCGCCAAGCTGGAGGCCTTCGAGCAGCGCTGGGCGCAGTGGAACGGCCTGCCCAGCCTCGGCCTCTCGAGCTGGGCCGGTGGCGCCCTCGCCGCGCTCGAGTTCGCCGGCGTCCGCGGCGAGACCGTGCTCTGCCCCTCCAACACCTTCATGGCAACGCCGCTGGCGGCGATCGGCGCCGGCGCCGAGGTCGAGTTCGTCGACTGCAATCGCGAGGACCTCTGCATGTCCTTCGCCGACTTCGAGGCCAAGGCCGAGCGGCACAAGCCGCGCGCCGCGATCCTCGTCCACATCGGCGGCCACATCGCCTTCGACTCGGAGCGGATCGCCGCCTACTGCCGCGAGCACGGGATCTTCCTGCTCGAGGACTGCGCCCACGCCCACGGCGCCGGCTGGAACGGCGGCCGCCCCGGCGCCTACGGCGACGCCGGCGTCTACTCGCTCTACGCGACCAAGACCGTCTCCAGCGGCGAGGGCGGCGTGCTCGTCTCCGCCGACGAGGAGCTGATCGAGTTCGCCCGCAAGTTCCGCAACTACGGCAAGTTCGAGCACGAGGTCGACGGCCTCAACTTCCGCATGAGCGAGTTCACCGCCGCCCTGGCGCTGGTCCAGGCCGAGCGGATGGAGGAGATCGTCGCCTGGAAGAACGAGTACGCCCGCGAGCACCTCGACCCGCTCCACCCGGCCCGGCTGGAGCTGCCGGAGGGGATGAACTCCGGCTTCTACAAGTACATCGTCTTCGAGCCGATCGAGAAGTCCACCGGCCGCGTCTACGATCAGCCCTGCCACCGCATCATGGGCCGCTCCGAGGAGCTGCCGAACACCGACTGGGTGGCCGAGAACCACTGGTGCGTGCCGCTCTACTACCGTCCCGAGAGCCGCGCCCAGGCGCTCGGCGAGAAGGAGGCTTGATGAGGGTCCTGGTAACCGGAGGAGGGGGCTTCATCGGCTCCCACGTCGTCGACCGCCTGCGCGACCGCGGGATGACGCCGCGGATCTTCGACCTCAGCGCCTCGCCCTACCACTCGCCGCTCGAGGTCGAGACCTTCACCGGCAGCATCACCGACCAGGCCAACCTCGACCTGGCGATGCGCGACTGCGACGCCGTCATCCACCTCGCCGCCGTCGCCGACGTCGGCCACGTCCTCGCCGATCCGGTCCTGGCCGAGGAGGTCAACACCCGCGGCACCCTGAACGTGCTCGAGGCCGCCTGCCGGGCCAAGGTCGGCCGCGTTGTCTACGGCTCGACCACCTGGGTCTACAGCGACTGCACCGAGCAGGAGGTCAGCGAGGAGACGCCGATCCCGGCGCCGCGCCACCTCTACACCGCGACCAAGCTCGCCGGCGAGACCTACTGCGCCGGCTACGCCGAGCTCTACGACCTCGAGAGCACGGTGCTGCGCTTCGGCATCCCCTACGGCCCCCGTGCCCGCGCCGCCGGCGTCGTCGCCAAGTTCACCGACCTCGCCTTCGAAGGCAAGGCGCTGACGATCGCCGGCGACGGCAGCACGACCCGCAGCTTCATCTACGTCGAGGATCTCGCCGACGGCATCGTCGCCGCGCTCAAGCCAGAGGCGGCCGGCCGCACTTACAACCTCTCCGGCGACGAGGTTGTGACGATCCTCGAAATCGCCGAGCGGGTGCAGGAAAACACCGACAACTGCGAGATCGTCCACACGCCGCCGCGCCCCGGCGACTTCCCCGGCAAGACGATCTCCAACGAGCGGGCGCTCGCCGAGCTCGGCTGGAAGGCCGAGACGAGCTTCCGCGAGGGGGTCGGGAAGTACGTCGAGTGGGTCCGCTGCACGACCCGGCCGCCCGATCCGGTGCCCGGCAAACGGCCCTCGCTGAACGGCAACGACCACGCCGCCGGGGCGCTGCTGGCGGGCGCGACCCGCTCCGAGGAGCGGCCGCCGCGGGTGCTGGTCCTGACCGCCGACATCGGCGAGGGCCACGACCTGCCGGCGCGGGTGATCAAGGCCGACCTCGAAGAGGAAGTCCCCGGCACCGAGGTCAAGATCGAGAACGGCCTCGAGGCGATGGGCAAGCTCTCGGCGACGGTGCTGCGCAACGGCTCCAAGCTGACCTTCCGCTGGGCGCCCTGGCTGTTCGACATCCAGTACTGGCTGATCACCAAGTTCGCGCCGGTCCGCTGGCTCTTCCACCACCTCGGCTACTGGTTCTCCGGCCGCGGCCTGCTGCGCGCGATCGAGGCCTACGACCCCGACGTCGTGATCTCGACCTACCCGGGCGTCACCGCCGTGCTCGGGATGCTGCGCGAGAACCGACGCCTCGACGTGCCGGTCCAGTCGGCGATCACCGACCTCGCCGGGCTGCGCTACTGGGCGCACCCGGGGGTCGACCTGCACTACGTCACCCACCCGGAGTCGATCGAGGAAGTCGAGCGGCTGGTCGGCCCGGGCACGGTCGAGTGGGTGCGGCCGCCGATCTCGCGCGACTTCCTGATGCCGCGCACCCGCCGCGACGCCCGCGAGGCGCTCGAGGTGCCGGCGCACGCGCGGATGGTCCTGGTCTCCGGCGGCGGCTGGGGGATCGGCGACCTCGAGGGCGCGATCGGGACCGCCCTCGCCGACGACGACACCCTGGTCGTCTGCATCACCGGCCGCAACGAGGCCGCCCGCGAGAAGCTCGAGCAGCGCTTCGGCGAGAACGAGCGGGTCCGCATCCTCGGCTTCACCGAGCAGATGAGCGACTGGATGGCGGCGGCAGACGCGATGATCCACGCGACCGCCGGCCTGACCGTGCTCGAGGCTCACATCCGCGGCTGCCCGGTCGTCTCCTACGGCTTCTCCGCTGGCCACCTGCGCGCCAACAACGCCGCCTTCGAGCGCTTCGGCCTGGCCGAGGTGGCGCGCTCCGAGCACGAGCTGGAGTCGGTCCTGCGCCACGTCACCCGCGAGCGCCGCTCGCCGGACTCCTCCTTCGCCTCGCTGCCCTCGATCGCCTCGCGGGCGCTGACGGTGCGGCCGCGGGTGCGGCCGCAGCCGGTCTGGCGGCTGCGCACCGAGCGCGTCGTCGCCGCGGTGGCGCTGACGGCGCTGCTGCTGGTGATGGTGCTGGCCGCGGTCCAGCGCGAATCCCCCTGGCACGAGATCGCCAAGCCGCTCGACGGCCGCATCCACTTCGGCAAGGACAACGACACGCCGCCGGTGGTGTCGCCGGCCCGGGCGCTGCCGCCGCGGCCCGCCGCCCAGCGCGCCGCCACCAACTCCGCCCCTTGAGCCGGGCCCTGGCCGGGGCGGGGCTCGCGGCCGCGGCAGTCGTCCACGCCGGGCCGGCGCTGGCGCCGGTGCTGCCGCCGCTCGGCCGCGCCCTCGGCGTGCAGCTGCGCCAGGAGGGAGCCGACGGGGTCGCGCTCAGCTTCGACGACGGGCCGCACCCACAGGGCACCCCGGCGGTGCTGGAGACCCTGCGCGAGGCGGGGGCGCCGGCGACCTTCTTCCTCGCCGGCGAGCAGGTCGAGCGGCGCCCGGCGCTGGTGGCGGAGATCGTCGCCGCCGGGCACCGGGTCGAGCTGCACTGCCACCGCCATCGCAACCAGCTGCGGCTGAGCCCGCGGGCGCTGCTCGCCGACGCCGAGCGCGCCCGGGCCGCGATCGAGGCGGCGGGCGGCCAGGCGGTGAGCGACTACCGCCCTCCCTACGGGATCTTCAGCGCCGCCGGGTTGCGCGCCGTCCGCGCCCGCGGCTGGCGGCCGCTGCTGTGGTCGCAGTGGGGACGCGACTGGTCGCGGTGGGCGACTCCGGCCTCAATTACGCGTCGCGCGACCGCGACCGCGCGGGCCGGGGACATCCTGCTCCTGCACGACGCCGACTACTACAGCGCGCCGGGCTCCTGGGCTCGCACCGCGGCGGCGCTGCCGTCGATCCTCGAGGAGCTCGAGGGGCGGGGGCTGAAGCCGATCGCGCTGCGGCGCTGAGCCGGCGGCGCCGGCGTCCACTGGTCGCAGCCGGCGAACGCTTCGTCGAGTCGACGCGCCATCGTGCTCCGTGGCCGGTCCTGGTCGAAGATCTGCTTGGGCATGGCTCTCCGTCCTGTCGAGGGGTTGGAGAAGATTCCCATCCACGGTCGGACGAAAAAGCTGCACTTTGCGGTTTTTGGGAACGCCTGTTCGCTTTGCGGCTAGGAAGTTCCCGCAAAGCCCGCGATCTCTTCTGCCAGGCGCCCCGGTTGGTCGAGCGCGACGAAGGTCTTCGCTTCCGCGATCTCGACGACGCGGGCGTTGCCGGCTTCGGCGGCGAGACGCTCCGCGTAGCGCAGCGGGAAGTACCTGTCGCCGGGGGCCCAGGCGAGCAGGATCGGCAGTTGGGACCCGCGCAGCCGCTGCGCCGCCTCCAGGGTGTAGCGCTTGTCGAGCCCGATCGTCACCTTCTTCAGGTCGCGCAGGATGCCGGCGTCGCCGCTCGCCGGCCGCATCCAGGAGGCAACCAGCTCGTCCGGGATCGGCACCCGCGAGAAGGGCTTGAAGGCGCGGCGGGCGACCGCCGGGATCCGGAACGGGGCGGCCAGCGCCGCCATGCCGCCCGGCAGCTTGGCCAGCGGCGGCATCGCCTTGAACACCCCCGGCGGGAAGTTCTCGTGGCTGTCGCAGTTGGTGAGGACGAGGCGGCCGATCCGCTGCGGGTGACGAGTGACGAGGACCTGCGACATCGCGCCGCCGGAGTCGTTGCCGACGATCGTCACGTCCTCCAGCTCCAGCGCGTCGAGGAAGGCGGCGATCGTCGCCGCGATGCCGGGGGGAGAGAGGTCGGCGTCGGGCTTCATCGCGATCTGGTGGGCGCCCAGCGGCCAGTCCGGCGCCAGGCAGCGGAAGCGGTCGGCGAGGCGGTCGACGACCCCGTCCCAGAGGCGCCCGTCGACCAGGTAGCCGTGGACGAAGACCAGCGGCTTGCCGGCGCCCGCCTCGCGGTAGCGGATCGTCCCGCTCGGCAACTCGATCTCTCTGCGCTGATCCATCTGGCCGATGTCGTTCATCGTCCAGATAACATACATGCAGCATGCATGTAAATCCAGAGCCGGCGAAAGGGCGCACTCAGGCCGAGCGGACCGAGGCGACCCGGGGGGCGCTGATCGCCGCCGCCCGCCGGCTCTTCACCAAGCATGGCTACGACGGCGTCGGCACCGAGGAGATCGTCCGCGCCGCCGGGGTCAGCCGCGGCGCCCTCTACCACCACTTCGGCGGCAAGCCGGAGCTGCTCGAGGCCGCCTACGAGCAGCTCGAGGCGGAGTCGACCGAGCGGGTGGCGCGGATCGTCCTCGGCTCCGACCTGCACAGCCCGCTGGAGGCGATGGTGGCCGGGGTCGAGGCCTTCCTCGACGAGTGCGCCGAGCCGGAACTGCGGCAGATCGCCCTGCGCGACGCCCCCGCCGTGCTCGGCTGGGAGCGCTGGCGCGAGATCGGCGCCGCCAACGGCCTCGGCCTGATCGAGGCCAGCCTGGCGGCGGCGATCGAGGCGGGGGAGATCCGGCCGCTGCCGGTGAAGCCGCTGGCCCACCTGCTGCTCGGCGCCCTCGACGAGGCGGCGATGCTCGTCGCCCGCTCCGAAGATCCCCGCAGCCGGGCCGAAGTCACGACCGTGCTGCTGGCGCTGCTGGAGAGCTTCGCGGTCCCGCCGCGCGGCTGAGGGCGCGGCTTTCCGCCGCCGTCGGCAGGCGGACTTGCCCGGTCATCTAAACTGCAAGCGATGAAGGCAGGAATTCACCCCGATTACGCGCTTGCCAACGTGCACTGCTCGTGCGGCAACCAGTTCTTCACGCGGTCGACCAAGGACGACCTGCATGTCGAGCTCTGCTCCGAGTGCCATCCGTTCTACACCGGCAAGCAGAAGCTCGTCGACACCGGTGGCCGCGTCGAGCGCTTCCAGCGCCGCGCCGCCAAGCACAGGGCCGGGAAGTAACCCGTGAGCCCGCCGGTGGGCTCGGCCGAGGCGTCCCCCGTCTCCTCCCATAACGGAGGTGACCCGCTGCGCATGCCCGACGGCGCCCTGGTCGCCAAACGCGACGCGCCGGTGGGCGGCCAGGCGGTCCTCGAGGGGGTGATGATGCGCGGCGTCTCGGTCTGGGCCGTCGCCGTCCGCAACCCCGAGGGCGAGATCGAGATCGAGTCCGAACCGCTCGTCCCCTGGGCCAAGCGGCACCGGCTCTGGCGGCTGCCGGTGCTGCGCGGCGTCGTCGCCCTCGGCGAGTCGATGAAGATCGGCTTCAAGGCGCTGGCGATCTCCGCCAACGCGCAGATGGAGGAGGACGAGGAGGGCGAGCCGGAGGAGATCGGCGGCTGGGTCTGGGGGTTGACGATCGCGCTCTCGATGCTGCTGGCGATCGGCCTCTTCTTCGTCGTCCCGGTCGGGCTGACCAGCCTGATCAAGGACCAGCTCGGCTCACCGCTGCTGTTCTGGCTGATCGAGGGGCTGCTGCGGACCGGGCTGTTCATCGGCTACATCGCCGCGATCAGCAGGATGCCGGACCTGCGCCGCGTCTTCGAGTACCACGGCGCCGAGCACAAGACGATCTCCTGCTACGAGGCCGAAGACGAGCTGACGCCGGCCCGGGCCAAGCTCTACTCGCGCCTGCACCCGCGCTGCGGCACCAGCTTCCTGCTGATCGTGATGGTGCTGGCGATCTTCGTCTTCGCCCCGATCGGGCTGCCGGCCTGGTACTGGCTGGTCGCCTCGCGCATCCTCGGGATCCCGCTGATCGCCGGCCTCTCCTACGAGGTGATCAAGTGGGCCGGCAAGAACCGCCGCAAAGCCTGGGTGCGGGCGGTGATGTGGCCGGGGCTGATGCTGCAGAACCTGACCACGCGCGAGCCCGACGAGGAGCAGCTGGCGGTCGCGATCGCCTCGCTCAACGCGGTGCTCTCGCGCGAGGATCCCGAGCAGGTCGCGGCGGGACAGCAGATCGAGATCGTCGCTTAGACGGCTGCAAACCGGCGCATCTCGGGGTCTTCGGTCGGTCGGCTGCGGGTCACGCACTGGAGTGCGCTCCCCTTGCCGACCTCCCTGCATCCCCCGACCTGCTTGGTTTTCGCCGTCTAGGGTTCGTTCGATGATCGAGCAGCTGGTCGAGCAGGTCGAGGCGCGGTTTGCGGAGCTGGAGGGGCTGATGTCCGACCCGGCGGTGATCGGCGACCGCGAGCGCTATGCCGAGGTCGGCCGCGAATACCGCGAGCTGCAGCCGGCTCGCGAGCTGGCCGCCGAGTGGCGGACGCTGCGCGACGATCTCGAAGGGGCGCGGGAGCTGCTGGCCGAGGGTGAGGACGCCGAGCTGCGCCGGGTCGCCGAGGAGGCGCCGGCGCGGCTCGAGGCGCTGGAAGAGGAGATCCGGCTGGCGATGGTCGAGCGCGACCCCAACGACGCCAAGAACGTGATCGTCGAGATCCGCGCCGGCACCGGCGGCGACGAGGCGGCGCTGTTCGCCGGCGACCTCTACAAGATGCTGAGCCGCTACGCCGAAGAGCGCGGCTTCGCGACCGAGGCGCTCTCGCAGTCGGTCTCCGAGGTCGGCGGCTTCAAGGAGGTGACCTTCGCGGTCAAGGGCGAGGGCGCCTACTCGGTCTTCAAGTTCGAGGGCGGCACCCACCGCGTGCAGCGGGTGCCGGAGACCGAGTCGCAGGGTCGCATCCACACCTCGACGGCGACGATCGCGGTCCTGCCCGAGGCCGAGGAGGTCGAGGTCGCGGTCGACCAGAACGACCTCCAGATCGACGTCTACCGCTCCTCCGGTCCCGGCGGCCAGTCGGTCAACACGACCGACTCGGCGGTGCGGATCACCCACAAGCCGACCGGGATCGTGGTCGCGATGCAGGACGAGAAGTCCCAGCTGCAGAACAAGGACAAGGCGATGCGGGTGCTGCGGGCGCGGCTGCTGGAGCGCGAGATCGCCGAGCAGCAGGCGAAGATCGCCTCCGAGCGCAAGGCCCAGGTCGGCAGCGGCGAGCGCTCGGAGAAGGTCCGCACCTACAACTTCCCCCAGGGCCGGGTCACCGACCACAGGATCAAGCTGACCTCGCACAACCTCGACGGCGTCCTCGGCGGCGACCTCTCCGAGTTCACCGACGCGCTCGGCGCCGAGGAGAAACGTCAGCGCCTCGAGGCCGCGGCGATCGGTTGAGCCGGCGGTCGTGGCGAGCGTCCGCGAAGCGCTGAGCGCCGCCGCCGACGGGCTCGGCGCCGCCGGCGTCGAAGCGCCGCGGCTCGACGCCGAAGTTCTGCTCGCCGAGGCGACGGGGCTTGACCGGGCGATGCTGGTGGTGAGTCCGGAGACGGAGGTCCCGCCGCCGGCGGCGCGGCGCTTCGGCGAGCTGGTGCGGCGGCGGCTGCGGCGCGAGCCGGTCGCCTACATCGTCGGCCGCCGCGGCTTCCGCCGGCTCGAGCTGGCGGTCGACCGCCGGGTGCTGGTGCCGCGGCCGGAGACCGAGCTGCTGGTCGAGGTCGCGCTCGAGCGCGCGCCGGCGAGCCTGCTCGACGTCGGCACCGGCTCCGGCGCGATCGCCCTCGCCGTCGCCGACGAGCTGCCCGCTTGCGCGGTGAGCGCCACCGACACCTCGGAGGGAGCGCTCGAAGTGGCGCGGGCGAACGCGGCCCGGCTCGGGCTCGCCGAGCGCGTCCGCTTCCTGGCGGGGACGATCCCTCCCGGCGAGGAGTTCGACCTGGTCCTCGCCAACCTTCCCTACGTCGCCGAGCGCGACTGGTCCTCACTGCAACCGGAGGTCAGCCAGTGGGAGCCGCGCGAGGCGCTGCTGGCCGGCGCCGACGGCCTCGACGCAATTCGCACCCTGCTCGCCGAGTGCGGTCGAGGTTTGGCCCGGATAGCGGGACAAAGCTCAACCGCGCTGGCGCTCGAGGTGGGGGAGGGGCAGGCGCCGGCGGTCACGGCGCTGCTGGCGGCGGCCGGGTTCGGCTCGATCGAGACGCGGCGCGACCTGGCCGGGATCGAGCGGGTCGTGCTGGGGGAGCGATGACCGAGGTCGTCGCGATCGGGCGCGACGGCGAGGCGGCGGCGCGGGCGGCGCTGGAGCGCCGCGTTGCCGCCGGCGGCGTCGCCGTCTTTCCCTCCGACGGCGTCTACGGCCTCGCCTGCGACCCGCTCGACGCGGCGGCGATCGCCCGGATCCACCGGCTCAAGGGCCGCGACGACGGCAAGCCAGCGGCGGTCATGTACTTCTCGCCGCTGGCGCTGCGCGAGCTGGTCGCCGGCCTGGGGCCGCGCACCGCCGCCGCGCTCAGCGCCTTGCTGCCGGGGTCGGTGACGCTGGTCGTCGCCAACCCTCAGCGCCGCTACCCGCTCGCCTGTCGCGAGGACCCCGAACGGCTCGGCATCCGCCTCATCGCCGGCCCCCTGGCCGGCGCCATGTGCCCGGTCTTCCAGACCTCGGCCAACCGCAGCGGCGAGCCGGCGACGGCGAGCTTCGCGGCGCTGCCGGACTCGATCCTCGCCGGCGCCGACCTGGCGATCGACGGCGGCGAGCTGCCGGGGCTGCCCTCGACCGTCGTCGACCTGGCGACGATCGAGGACGACGGCGGCTGGGAGATCCTGCGCGAAGGCGCGCTCTCCCCCGGCGACCTGGCGAGCGCCCTCGCCTCCGTCGGCCTCGGCTAGGGCGCCCCGAGGGCTCCTGCTGGACGAGCCCATCACCGGGCGAAAGCTATCTCGAACCGCTGCTAAGGTCGGCCGACCGTGAGCGAGCTTCCCGAGAGCTTCCAGACGGCCCCGCTGGCCGAGGTCGACGCCGAGATTGCCGCCGTCCTCGACGGCGAGCTGCGGCGCCAGCAGCGCACCCTGGAGATGATCGCCTCGGAGAACTTCGTGCCGCAGGCGGTGCTCGACGCCGTCGGCTCGGTGCTGACCAACAAGTACGCCGAGGGCTATCCCGGCCGCCGCTACTACGGCGGCTGCGAGGAGGTCGACGTCGCCGAGGAACTGGCGATCTCCCGCGCCAGGGAGCTGTTCGGCGCCGAGCACGCCAACGTCCAGGCCCACGCCGGCGCCCAGGCCAACAACGCCGCCTACATGGCGCTGATCGAGCCCGGCGACACGATCCTCGGCATGGCGCTCGACCATGGTGGCCACCTCAGCCACGGGATGAAGCTGAACGTCTCCGGCAAGCTCTACAACCCGGTGCCCTACCACGTTCGCCGCGAGGACTTCCGCGTCGACATGGAGGAGGTGGAGCGGCTCGCCGCCGAGCACCGCCCGGCGCTGATCGTCGCCGGCTGGTCGGCCTACCCGCGCCAGCTCGACTTCGCCGCCTTCCGCGCGATCGCCGACTCGGTCGGCGCCAAGCTGATGGTCGACATGGCCCACTTCGCCGGCCTCGTCGCCGCCGGCGAGCACCCGAACCCGGTCGAGCACGCCGACGTCGTCACGACGACCATCCACAAGACGCTCTGCGGCCCGCGCAGCGGCATGATCCTCAGCCGCGAGGAGCACGCGAAAGCGGTCGACAAAGCGATCTTCCCCGGACAGCAGGGCGGGCCGCTGATGCACATGATCGCCGCCAAGGCGGTGGCGCTGAAGATCGCCGCCAGCGAGCCGTTCCGCGCCCGCCAGCGACAGACGATCGCCAACGCTCAGGCCTTCGCCGCCGGCCTGCAAGCGGGCGGCATCCCGGTCCTCACCGGCGGTACCGACGTCCACCTGGTCCTGGTCGACCTGACCCCGACCGGGCTCGACGGCCAGACCGCCGAGGATCGCCTCGAGGCGGTCGGGATCACCGTCAACCGCAACGCGATCCCCTTCGACGAGCGGCCGCCGATGAACCCCTCGGGGCTGCGGATCGGCACCCCGGCGCTGACCACCCGCGGCTTCGGCGAGGACGAGATGCGCGAGATCGCCGCCGTCATCGCCGTCGCCCTGAGCGACGATTTCGAGAACGAGAAGGCGTCGCTCTCCGAGCGCACCGCCGCTCTAATGGACCGCTATCCGCTCTATCCCCAGCTGACCCCAGCCGCCGTCTGAGCGCTTGCGCGTCTGGGTCGATTGCACCGCGGCGGCGCACCCCCTGGTGCTGCGGCCGCTGATCGAGCGGCTCGAGGCGCAGGGCAACGAGGTCTTCGTCACCGCCCGCGAGTACGGGCAGACGATCGGGATCCTCGAGCGCCTGCGGATTCCCTACACCGCGGTCGGCGAGCACGGCGGCGCCTCGCGGCTGGGCAAGCTGCGGGCGCTCGGCAGCCGCTCCCGGCGGCTCAGCGGGATCGTCTGGCAGCGCCGCCCGCAGCTGGCGATCGGCCACGGTTCGGTCGACCTCGCCGTCGTCTCCTACTGCTACCGGATCCCCTCGGTGCAGATGCAGGACTACGAGTTCGCGCGGCTGCAGCGCCAGGTCGCCTTCCGCGTCGCGAAGCGGGTGCTGGTGCCGGACTCGATCCCGCTCGAGCGGTTGGCGAAGATCGGCGCCAAGGGCGAGAAGCTGGTCCGCTACCCGGGCCTGAAGGAGGAGTACTACCTGGCCGACTTCGAGCCCGACCCGGCGGTCCTCGACGAGCTCGGCCTCGACCGCGAGAAGGTCCTGGTGGTGGTGCGGCCGCCGCCGGAGACCTCCGAGTACCACGCGCCCAACGACCTCTACGGGGCGACGATCCGGCGGCTCGCGGCGGCGCCCGAGGCGCAGGCGGTGGTGATCCCGCGGACCGAGAAGCAGGGAGCGGCGGTGCGGGCGCTCGGCGCCGCCAACCTGATCGTCCCCGAGCGGGCGATCGACGCCCAGAGCCTGATTGCCTACGCCGACCTCGTGGTCAGCGCCGGCGGCACGATGAACCGCGAGGCGGTGGCGCTCGGCACCCCCGTCTTCACCACCTTCAGCGGCCGCATGGGCGGCGTCGACGAGGCGCTGGTCGCGGCCGGTCGGCTGCGGGTGCTGGAGGACCCGGCGGCGCTGGCGCTGAGCAAGCGCACGGCGCCGGTCGGCGTCCTGCACCGCCGCGACCCCGGCGTCCTGGTCGAGGGCGCGCTCGGGGCTGTCGCGACGCTCGGGTAGCCTGAGCCGGCCCGCTCCGCTGGGCAAAGCGCATGGGCCCGACGACCACCGACGCCGTCCTCGCCTTCGTCGCCGCCGCGGCGATCGCCTGGCTGCTGGTTCCCTATGCGGAGAAGCTCGCCTTCCGGGTCGGCGCGATCGACTACCCGAAGGAGCGCGGCCTGCACGACCGGCCGATGCCGCGCCTCTCCGGCCTGGCGATCCTGGTTGCGGTCGAGGTGGCGGGCTGGATCTGGCTCTCCGGGGACGACGAGAGCCGGGCGATCCTGCTCGGGGCGCTGGCGATCGCCGCGGTCGGCGTCGTCGACGACGTCCGCGGCCTGCCGGCCCTGCCGAAGCTGCTGGGCCAGATCGCCGCGGCGCTGATCCCGGTCCTCGACGGCGTCCGCGTCGACAACCTGACCCTGCCCTTCGTCGGCGGCTTCGACCTCGGCTGGCTCGCCTACCCGCTGACCGTGCTCGGGATCGTCGCCGTCGTCAACGTGATCAACTTCCTCGACGGGGTCGACGGTCTCGCCGCCGGCGTCTGCACGATCGCCGCGATCACCCTGGCGGCGATCGCGCTCTCGCTCGAACGCAACGCCGCCGGCGTGCTGGCGGCGCTGACCGCCGGCGCCGCCCTCGGCTTCCTCCGCCACGGCTTCCCGCCCGCCTCCAGCTTCATGGGCGACACCGGCTCCAACCTGCTCGGCTACCTGCTGGCCACCGCCTCGGTCCAGGGGGCGCTGAAGACCAACGCCGTGATCGCCCTCGCCTTCCCGCTGGTGGTGCTGGCGGTGCCGATCCTCGACACCGGCTTCGTCGTCGCCAAGCGGCTCAAATACCGCCAGCCGATCTACCAGGCCGACAGCTGGCACTTCCACCACCGGATGGCCAACATCGGCTTCTCGCAGCGGCGCACGGTCGCCTACCTCTATGGCTGGACGCTGGTGATGGCGGGGCTGGCGTTGGCGCTGCGCTTCGTCCCCTACAGCGACAACCACGGCCACTTCAACGCGCTCTGGACCGCGGTGATGGTCGCCTGCCTGGCGATCGCGCTGGCCGCCAGCGTCTACCTGGTCTACGTGCTGGAGATCCTCAAGCTGCGCCGCGGCCGGATCAACCCGGAGACCGGAGAATTCGAGGCGATCGAGCTGGAGGACCCGCATTCGGGGTAGTGGCAAGGCTCACGAAGTGGCTTCACAAAGCCAATATCGGGCGGTTTGGGTATAGTCGCCCGTCCGCCCGCTCCCCCCGAGCCGGGCGTTCTTATGTCTCCTCCCAAGTACGTCGACCTACTAGTGCTGGCCGCCGCGCTCGCAGTTTTCCTGCTCGGCGGTTTTCCCCTGCTCGGCTACGCGGCGGGCGCCGCCGCCTGGCTGATCCAGCGCGGGATTCAGACGGTCGCCGCCCGCCGCGCCCAGGCCGAGCTCGCGGCCGGCAACCGCCAGCGGGCGATGGGGATCGTCGCCGCGACGACGCTCGGCCGGGTCTGGCTGATGGCGACCGCGGTACTGCTGGTCGGCCTGGCGGAAAGGCAGTCGGGGCTCGCCGCCGCGATCCTCGTCCTCGTCCTCTTCACCGTCTCCTTCGCCGCCCAGGGATTGGCCCATCTCTTCGGCGAGCCCGAGGGCCAGGGGATCTCGTGAGCGACGGGGGGGCGATGGTCGAGGCGCCAGCCGGCGCCTCGAAGTCCGGCGGCCTCAGCACCAAGAGCAAGGTGCTGATCGGGATCGGGACCTACCTCGGCATCGCGATCCTGCTGCTGCTGATCTTCGGCAGCTCCGGCAAGGACGAATCGTTCAAGCCCCAGAACGAGTTCAAGCTCGAACCCTGGGTCTCGATCCACCTCGCCGGGATCGACCTCAGCATCAACAAGGCGGTTCTCTACCTCGTCCTCGCCAGCGCCTTGACGATCGTTTCGATGGTCTGGATCTCGCGCCGCATGCAGCAGAAGCCCAACCGGGTGCAGACCGCGGTCGAGGTCGCCTACGACATGACCAAGAACACGATCACCGGCGGCAGCCTCGACGGCGCGATGGCGGTCAAATGGTTCCCCTTCCTCGCCGCGCTCTTCTTCTGGATCTGGTTCTCGAACATGATCGGCTTCCTGCCGCTGCCGACCAACACCGAGCACACCTTCACCGTCTTCGGGCTCGAAATCCCCTCCTTCGCGATCTACGCCGCGACCGCCAACCTCTCGATCCCGCTGGTCCTGACCCTGATCGTCTGGATCTCCTACCACGTCGAAGGAATCCGGGCCAAGGGCCTCTTCAAGTACCTGGGAAGCTGGTTGCCGCCAGGGCTGGAGGAGATGAACCCGATCGGCAAGGCCTTCATCTTCGTGATCGAGGCGATCTCCCACTTCGCCCGGCTGATCTCGCTCTCCGTCCGGCTCTTCGCCAACATCCTCGCCGGCCACCTGCTGCTGCTGTTCATGGGCGGCGGTCTCGCCGTGCTTCTGGGGATCGCCGCCCTCGGCGCCCTCACCTTCCCGCTCGCCTTCTTCTTCTTCATCCTCGAGGTCGGGCTGATCGCCACCCTGCAGGCATTTATCTTCTCGACCCTCACTGCCATCTATCTCGGCGGAGCCACCTCCGCCAGTCACTAGAAAAGGAGCGCTTTTTCATGGATCTGTCCCCTGTCGTCGCCGCCGTCTCGGACGAAGGCGTTGAAAAAGCCGGCAAGGCGATCGCCCTCGGCGTCGGCGCCGGCCTCGGCTCGATCGGCGCCGGTATCGGCATCGGCTTCATCTTCGGCAAGGAGATCGAGTCGGTCGCTCGCCAGCCGGAGATGAAAGACGAGCTCCAGAGCATTCGCTGGCTCGGCTTCGCCCTGACCGAGGCCGTGGCCTTCTACACGTTCATCTTCGGTCTGATCGCCTTCTTCCTCTAGGCGCATGGAGCTGCTCGGCTACATAGCCGCGGTCCCGCTCGCAGCGGACAAGGAAGGCGGCAGCTTCCTCGTCTCGCCGGGCCTCGGCCTGATGATCTGGACGCTGATCCTCTTCCTCTTCACGATGTGGGTGTTGAGCAAGGTCGCCTTCCCGAAAATCCAGGAGGCCCTCGACAGGCGGGCGAAGACGATCGCCGACTCGATCGATGCGGCCGAGCGCCAGCGCAAGGAATCCGACGAGCTGCTGACCGAGTACCGCGGTCGCCTGGCCGAGGCGCGCGAGCAGGCCGACGAGATCATGGCCCGCGCCCGCAAGGCGGCCGAGACCGCCGAGGCCGAGGCGACCGTCGCCGGCCGCGAAAAACGCGAGGAGCTGGTCAACGCCGCCAAGCGCGACATCGAGGCCGAGACCCGGCGCTCGCTGGAGCAGATCCGCAAGGAGGTCGCCGACCTCACCGTGCTGGCGACCGAGAAGGTCACCCGCAAGAGCCTCACCGCCGAGGACCAGCGCCGCCTGGTCGAGGAGGCGCTGGGCGAGGTCGATTTCTCGACTCTCTCGGGGTCGGAGAACTAGACGATGCAGGACGTCGCCCACGCTTACGCCGAGGCCCTCTTCGAGGTCGCCGACAGGAAGGGCAGACTGGACGCGGTCCGCGAGCAGCTCGGCCAGTTCGCCGACGCCCTCGACGGCAGCCGTGACCTGCAGGTCTTCTTCTTCAGCCCTTACTTCTCCTCGGCCGAGAAGAGCGACGGCGCGAGGCGCGCGATCGACGGCGCCGACCCCGAGTTCGCCAATTTCCTCGACCTGCTGATCGAGAAGGGGAGGATGACCGAGCTCTTCCGCATCCGCCGTCAGCTCGACGTGCTGTGGAAGCAGAAGAACCGCCACATCGACGTGACCGTGACCAGCGCGGTCGAGCTGGACCCGGCGGTGGTCGGCAGGATCGGTGAGGAGATCGAGCGCCAGACCGGCCAGGAGGTCGAGCTGGCGAGCCGCGTCGACGCCGAGATCCTCGGCGGCGTCGTCCTGCAGGTGGGGAACATGGTCCTCGACGCGAGCATCCGCAATCGCTTGGAGAAACTTCGAAAGAGCGTCGCCCAGGCGGCGGCGCACTAAGGGGCAAGGAAAAGAGAGATGGAGATCAAGCCGGACGAGATCGCAAGCATTCTGCGCGAGCGGATCGAGGGGTTGGAGGCGGATTCCGCCGACCTCTCGGAGGTGGGAACGGTCCTTTCCGTGGCCGACGGCATCGCCCGTGTCCACGGCCTCGACAACTGCATGGCGCTGGAGATGCTGGAGCTGCCGCACGGGGTGACCGGGTTGGCGCTGAACCTGGAGTCCGACAACGTCGGCGTCGTCCTCTTCGGGGAGTGGGAAAAGATCGTCGAGGGCGACACGGTCAAACGGACCGGCCACCTGCTGCGGATCCCGGTCGGCGAGCAGCTGCTGGGGCGGATGGTCGACCCGCTCGGGCGCCCGCTCGACAACCGCGGCGAGATCGCCACCAGCGAGACCCGCCCGGCCGAGTTCAAAGCCCCCGGCGTGGTCGAACGGCAGCCGGTGACCGAACCGGTCCAGACCGGGCTGATGGCGATCGACGGGATGATCCCGATCGGCCGCGGCCAGCGAGAGCTGATCATCGGCGATCGCCAGACCGGCAAGACGGCGATCGCGATCGACACGATCATCAACGCCCGCGACAAGGACATGGTCTGCATCTACGTCGCGATCGGCCAGCGGATGTCGACCGTGGTCCAGCTCAAAGAGGTGCTGGAGGAGAACGGGGCGATGGAGAACACGATCATCGTCGCCGCCCCCGCCGACGAGGCGGCGCCGATCAAGTACATCGCCCCCTACGCCGGCTGCGCGATGGGCGAGCACTTCCTCTACAACGGCAAGGCCGCCCTCGTCGTCTACGACGACCTCACCAAACACGCCTCCGCCTACCGCCAGATGTCGCTGCTGCTGCGGCGCCCGCCCGGTCGCGAGGCCTACCCCGGCGACGTCTTCTACCTGCACTCGCGGCTGCTGGAGCGCGCGGTCAAGCTCAACGACGAGCTCGGCGGCGGCTCGCTGACGGCGCTGCCGATCATCGAGACCCAGGCCTCCGACGTCTCCGCCTACATCCCGACCAACGTGATCTCGATCACCGACGGTCAGATCTTCCTCGAGTCCGACCTCTTCTTCTCCGGGGTGCGGCCGGCGATCAACGTCGGCATCTCGGTCTCGCGGGTGGGCGGCAACGCGCAGACCAAGGCGATGAAGAAGGTCGCCGGAAAACTGCGCCTCGACCTCTCCCAGTACCGCGACCTCGAGGCCTTCGCCCAGTTTGGCTCCGAGCTCGACGCCGAGACCCAGAAAGCGCTGACCCGCGGCGAGCGGCTGGTCGAGCTGCTGAAACAGAGGGAGCGCGAACCGCTCGGCGTCGGCGACCAGGTCGCCTCGATCTACGCCGGCACCGGCGGCTTCCTCGACCGGGTCAGGACCGAGCGCGTCGGCGAGTTCCTCGCCGACCTGAGGGTGCGTCTGCACGCCGAGAAGGCGGAGCTGCTGAAGCGGATCGAGGAGACCGGCAAGCTCGAGGACGCCGACGAGGAGGAGCTCGGTGCCGCGATCAAGGACTTCGTCGACGACTTCGGCGCCGACTTCGACGAGCACGGCGACCCGGTCGAGTCCGGAGAGTCCGACCGAATCAAGTCAGCTGAGGAGCGAAAGACCCCCGCCCGCAGCGCCGAGGACGCCAAGGAGGCGACGCCGGCCTAGTTCGCCCGGCGCTCCACCATGGCCAATCAGAAGGAAGTCAGAAGCCGCATTGCGTCGATCAAGAACATCAACAAGATCACGCGGGCGATGGAGATGGTCGCGGCGGCCCGCCTGCGGCGCTCCGAGCAGCGGATCGCCGCGCTGCGGCCCTACGCGGAGGGGATGCGCAAGCTGACCCGCCGCGCCGCCGAGCAGGCCGGCGGCCTGCCGCGGGTGCCGGTCCTCGACCAGCACGAGAGCCTCGACCGGGTCGGGGTGGTCCTGATCACCGGCGACCGCGGCCTCGCCGGCGCCTTCAACACCAACATCATCCGCGAGGGGCTGCGGGTCCGCGACCGGGTCCGCGAGGAGGGCGCCGCGACCTCGTTCTCGGTCGTCGGCCGCAAGGGCGTCTCGGCGCTGACCTTCCGCAAGCTCGACGTCCGCACCTCCTACGTCGGCTTCACCGACCGCCCCGCCTTCGCCGACGCCCGCGAGATCGGCGAGGAGCTGGTCGCCCGCTACGTCGAGGGGGACCTCGACCGGGTCGAGCTGGTCTACAACCGCTACGTCTCGCCGCTGACCCAGCACGTCTGGCGCCAGACCCTGCTGCCGCTGCAGCAGGCCGACGTGATCGGCGAGGGAGTCGACGAGGAGCAGGAGAGCGCCGAGGAGACCGCCGTCGAGCGCGCCCAGAGCAGGTCGCAGTGGGAATACGAGCCCGAGCCGGAGGAGCTGCTGGCGCGGCTGATCCCGGAGTACGTGACGATCTCGATCTACCGCGCCCTGCTCGAGTCCGCCGCCTCCGAGCTCGGCGCGCGGATGACCGCGATGCGCAACGCCGCCGAGAACGCGGAAACGATGATGGACGACCTGACCCTCGAAATGAACCGGGTCCGGCAGGCGGAAATCACCCAGGAGATCTTGGAGGTCGTCGCCGGCGCCGAGGCGCTCGGGTAGACGCGAATTTTGGACACCAGAAAAGGAACCAATGGCTGAGAGCAACAACGGAACCAACGTAGGGCGTGTCGAGCAGGTCACCGGCGTCGTCGTCGACGCCGTCTTCCCCGATCAGCTGCCGGAGATCTACGGGGCGGTGAAGATCGAGATGAAGGGGGACGGCGACAACGAACCGACCGAGTTGATCTGCGAGGTGCAGCAGCACCTCGGCGACGACCGCGTGCGCACGGTCGCGATGGACGCCACCGACGGCCTCCAGCGCGGCGACAGGGTGATCGACACCGGCGGCCCGATCACGGTCCCGGTCGGCGACGGCACCCTGGGCCGGATCTTCAACCTGCTCGGCGAGCCGATCGACAACGGCCCCGAGGTCGAGAGCGAGGAGCGCTGGCCGATCCATCGCCCGGCCCCCAAGGCCTCCGACCTGACCCCGACCCAGGAGATCCTCGAAACCGGGATCAAGGTCATCGATCTGCTCGCCCCCTACGCCAAAGGCGGCAAGGTCGGGCTGTTCGGCGGCGCCGGCGTCGGCAAGACGGTGCTGATCCAGGAGCTGATCCGCAACATCGCCGAGGAGCACGAGGGCCTCTCCGCCTTCTGCGGCGTCGGCGAGCGCTCGCGCGAGGGCAACGACCTCTGGCTGGAGATGAAAGAGTCGGGCGTGATCGACAAGACGATGCTCGTCTTCGGTCAGATGAACGAGCCGCCCGGCGCCCGCCTCCGCGTCGCCCTCTCCGGCCTGACGATGGCCGAGTACTACCGCGAGCAGGGCGGCCAGGACGTGCTGCTGTTCATCGACAACATCTTCCGCTTCGTCCAGGCGGGGTCCGAGGTCTCGGCCCTGCTCGGGCGGATGCCCTCGGCGGTCGGCTACCAGCCGACCCTGGAGACGGAGATGGGCGGCTTGCAGGAGCGGATCACCTCGACCGAGCGCGGCTCGGTCACCTCGATCCAGGCCGTCTACGTCCCCGCCGACGACTACACCGACCCGGCCCCGGCCTCGGTCTTCGCCCACCTCAACGCGACCACCGCGCTCTCGCGGGCGATCTCCGAGAAAGGCATCTACCCGGCGGTCGACCCGCTCGACTCGACCTCGACGATCCTCAAGCCCGACGTCGTCGGCGACGAGCACTACCGCACCGCGACCGAGGTCCAGCAGGTGCTGCAGCGCTACAAGGAGCTGCAGGACATCATCGCCATCCTTGGTATCGACGAGCTCTCCGACGAGGATCGGCAGACGGTCTCGCGGGCGCGCAAGATCGAGCGCTTCCTCTCGCAGCCGTTCTTCGTCGCCGAACAGTTCACCGGCCGCAGTGGCGAGTACGTGCCGGTCGCCGAGACCGTGCGCGGCTTCCGCGAGATCCTCGACGGCGAGCACGACGACCTCTCCGAGGGGGCCTTCTACATGCAGGGCTCGATCGACCAGGTGACCGCGAACGCCAAGGCCGCCGCGGCCGCCTAGGGGACTCGACGTGGCCGCCGAGCGGATGCTGGACGTCGAGGTCTTGACCCCCGAGGGGGAGGTCTTCGCCGGCGAAGTGCGCCAGGTCTCGACCCGGACCGAGGTCGGCGAGATCGGCATCCTCGCCAACCACGCGCCGCTGCTGGCGGCGCTGCGCCCGGCGGAGCTGCGGCTGCACGTCTCCGACTCCGAGACCCGGCGCTACGCCCAGGCCCACGGCTGGCTGCAGATGTTCGGCAACCGGGCGCGGCTGCTGGTCGAGGAGGCGATCGCCCCCGAGGACCTCGACGCCGCCACCCTGAAAAGCCAGCTCGCCGACGCCGAGCAGCGGCTCTCGGAGAGCGAGAAAGGCAGCGCCGACGCGGCCCGGGCGAATAAGGACAAGGACCGGGCCGAGGCATTTCTCGCGATCGCCCAGGGATGAGGCGGCGCGCTCTCCCGTTCGGGACGAGGCCGTGAGCGAGGGGAGCAGGTACCCCTCTGCGGGAATTCAGTCGCGCGCCCTAAAGGGCGCAGCTCCGGATGATGCTGCCCGCCTATGGCGGGCAAAAGACAGATTGCATATCGCACGCTTCGCGACATTCCCTCCGAGGGGTACCTGCTCCCCTCGCCCGCGACCGCCTGCGAGGGGCGACGAGGCTACGTCCCGCTTGCTCTGGGATGAAGAGATTCCTTCCGCGCTGGGATTCTGCAGGGGACTGGTACCTCGGCGATCGCCGGTTGGTCACCCGTCTGCCCGAGCTCGCTCGCTGCGGTGGGGTCGGTTGCCCTCGGAGGGAATGTCGCGAAGCGTGCGGAAATGCAATCCGATTCCTGCGCCCCATAGGGGCGCAGCAACATCCGGAGCCGCCCCCGAAGGGGGCGCGACTGAATTCCCGGAGAGGGCAACCGACCCCACCGCCTCAGCAAGGATTTCGTGCTGATGAGCGAGCTTGTCGCGCTGGCCGAACGGCTGATCGGCTACGAGACCTGCGAGCCGGAGGCGGTCTCGGAGGCGGCCGGGTTCGTCAAGGGCTGGCTGGAGGCGCGCGGGATCGAGGCGGAGCGCGACGAGGTTCGCGGCCTGCCCGTGATCAGGGCCGAGGTCGGCCCGGCCGCGGCGCCGACGGTGGTCCTGCACGGCCACCTCGACGTCGTCCCCGGCCGCCCCGGGCAGTTCGAGCCGCGGCTCGAGGGCGACCGCCTCTACGGGCGCGGGGCCTACGACATGAAGGGGGCGATCGCGGCGATGATGGTCGTGCTGGCGGCGATGCAGGGACAGGACGCGGTCCGCGTCCGGCTCGGGATCGTCGGCGACGAGGAGTCCGAGGAGGAGTCCGAGCGCGGCAGCGACCACCTCGTCGACAGCGGCTTCGTCGGCGACTTCGCGATCACCGGCGAGCCGACCGATCTGCACATCGGGATCGAGGCCAAGGGGGTGCTGGCATTGCGGCTCGAGGTGGGGGGGACGGCCGCCCACGGAGCGACCCCGTGGCTGGGTGACAACGCCGTCCTCAACGCGATCGACGTTTTCCGCAGCATCGAGTCGCTACCGTTTGCCCGGCACAGCTCGGAGCTGTTCGATCGCCCCTCGATCAACCTGGGCCGGATCTGGGGTGGGGACGCGCTGAACAAGGTGCCCGACCGATGCGTCATCGACGTCGACATTCGCTACCTGCCCGAACAGGACCCGGCCGCGGTGCTGGCCGAAGTGCGTGGCCTGCCCGGGGTCAGCGTGAAGCCGCTGCTGACGCGGCCGCCCGCGACCGTCGACCGCGACTCGCCCTTCGTGCGCGGCCTGCGCGCCTCGGCGGCGACGCACCACGAGGGCGAGCCGATGAGCGTCGGTCGCGACGGCGCCTCCGACGCGGTCTCCTTCCTGCGGGTGGGGGTGCCGGCGGTCGAGTTCGGCCCGGTCGGGGCAGGTCACCACGGCCCCGAGGAGTGGGTCTCGGTCGCTTCGCTGGACGCCTACCAGCAGGCGCTCGAATCGTTCCTGCGGGCGATCCCGGGCCGGCTCGGCGATGACTGAGCCGCGGGCCCCGTTGCCGGACCCGAAGAAGCCGCCGCCCGGCGGCGACCCGGAGCCGCCGCCGAAGCGCAAGCGCTTCTGGCTGCGCTTCACCCTCGCCTCGGTCTTGATCGTCGCCGTCAGCGCCGCGGCGACGGCGACCAGCATCCTGCTCTACATCGACAGCATCGCCCACGCGCTCTCGCACAACAACGTCTACAGCGACAAGCTGCACAAATACCTCGCCGAAGTCCACGGCGGCGAGCCCGAGAACATCCTCATCCTCGGCTCCGACAAACGCGCCAACCTGGGCGAAGAACGGGGGCGCTCGGACACGACGATCCTGCTCCGCCTCGACCCCGACCGCAACGCGATCGCGGTGATGTCGATCCCGCGCGACCTCAAGGTCGACATCCCCGGCGTCGGCATCAACAAGTTCAACGCCGCCTACAGCTACGGCGGGCCGAAGCTGACCCTGCGGGTGGTGAAGGAACTGACCGGGCTGCCGATCAACCACGTCGTCAACGTCGACTTCCTCGGCTTCGTCCGCGCCGTCGACGCGATCGGCTGCGTCTACACCGACGTCGACCGCCGCTACTACCACTCCAACGAAGGGGTGCCGGCGGCCGAACAGTATTCGGAAATCGACATCCAGCCCGGCTACCAGCTGCTCTGCGGCAAGAAAGCGCTGGAGTACGTGCGCTACCGCCACACCGACACCGACCTCGTCCGCTCGGCCCGCCAGCAGGACTTCATCAGCGCCGCCCGCGAGCGGGTCGGGCTCAAGGACCTGGTGCTCGATCAGAGCGGGCTGACCGACATCTTCACCAAATACACGACCTCCGACATCAACAGCACCCAGACGATGATCCAGATGCTGAACCTGTTCATCGCCTCGCGCAGCGCCGCGATCCACGAGATCCACTTCCCGGCGACGCTGGGGCCGAGCTACGTCTACGCCTCCGAGGCCGCGATCCACGGCGCCGTCAACAAGTTCCTCGGGATCGAAGCCAGCAGCGGCCCGCTCAACTCCGAGGAACACACCGCGCCGGGTCTGAAGAAGAAGCGCGAGCAGAGGGGCGGCGGCAAGAAGGCGAAGCAGCCGCGGCCCGAAAAGCCGCACATCAAGGCGCGCCCGCCGGGCAGCGACGGTCTCGTGCCGGCGCACGAAGCGGGCGAACTCCAGGGCAAGGCCGCCGCCCGCAAGCTCGGCGGCGGCTTCCCAGTCTTCTACCCGACGCGACTGCCGCCGGAAGCGAGCTGGGTCGAAAGCAACAGCTACGAACGCATCCAGAACCCGCGCGTCTACCACTTCAAGGACACCGACGGCAACCGCCACGCCGCCTACCGGATGGTCGGCGAGTTCGGGCCCTACTACGAAACCCACTACTTCGGCGTGCAGGGGATCCAGGGCTGGTCGGACCCGCCGATCCTCGACAACCCGAGCGAAACGCGGACGATCCACGGCCGCGAATACGAGTTCTTCGTCGACGGCGATCGGCTCTCGCAGGTCGCCTGGCACCGCGGCGAAAACACCTACTGGGTCGCCAACGACCTGCTCGACACGCTGACCAACGACCAGATGATCGGCCTCGCCCGCTCGGCGAACGTGATCATGCCGAAGAGCAAACCGAAGCAAGGGAGGAAGAAGGAATGAGCGAGGAGCGCCAGGCGGTAGGGGTGATCGGCGTCGGCTGGGTGGGTCTGGTGACCGCCGCCTGCTTCGCCGAGCTCGGCCACCCGGTCGTCGCCCGCGACATCCTCCCCGAGAAGGTCGAGTCGCTCGCGCGCGGCGAGATCACGATCCACGAGCCTGGCCTCGAGGAGCTGCTGCGCCGCAACGCCGAGCGGATCGCCTTCACCACCGAGATGCCGGAGCTGCTGGAGCGGGCGCGGCTGCTGTTCGTCTGCGTCGACACGCCGCCGACCTACTCCGGCGACGCCGACCTCGGGCGCGTGATGTCGGTGGTCGACGAACTGCGCGGGGACTCCACCCACGCGCTGGTGATGAAGTCGACGGTCCCGGTCGGAACCGGTCGCAAAATCCAGCGTGAGCTGAGAGAGACCACCTATGCGTCCTGTCCCGAGTTCCTCAAGGAGGGATCGGCGATCGACGACTTCATGCACCCGGACAGGGTTGTGATCGGCGCCGATCCCGGGAACGAGTGGGCGGCCGAAGCGGTGGCGGGGATCTACGCTCCGCTAGGCGGTGAGGTGGTCCGCACCGACGTCTCCAGCGCCGAGATGATCAAGCTGGCGTCCAACACGTTCCTCGCCACCAAGATTTCCTTCATCAACGAGATCGCCAACGTCTGCGAGGAGGTCGGAGCCGACGTCTCGGAGGTCGCAAGGGGCATGGGGCTGGACGACCGCATCGGACCGAAGTTCCTGCAGGCGGGCCTGGGATTCGGGGGCTCCTGTTTTGGCAAGGACGTTTCCGCCCTGCGCAAGCTGGCCGCCAACACCGGCTATCACTTCCAACTCCTCAACGCGGTGGTCGAGGTGAACGAGCTGCAGAAGCGGCGTGTCGTTCACAAGCTCCGCGAGCATCTGGGGCCGCTGGTAGGCAGGCGAGTGACGCTTCTCGGCCTCTCGTTCAAGCCCAACACCGACGATATGAGGGATGCGGCGAGTCTGGTTCTGGCCGCTCGTCTGGAGGGGGAGGGGGTCGAGGTAACGGCCTATGACCCGGTGGCCGAGGAACGCGCCGCGGAGCTGCTGCCCGCCGTCGAGATGGCGCCCTCCGCCCTCGCTGCCCTCGATGCCGCCGATGCCGCGGTGCTCGTAACCGAGTGGGGCGAGTTCGCGGAGCTCGACTGGGCCGAGGCCGCCGCCCGGATGGCGCGGCCGCTGCTCATCGACGGCCGCAACTTCCTCGATCCAGCCAAGCTTCAGGCGGCCGGCTTCGAGTATGAGGGGATCGGCAAGTCTGTCGGCTTGAAGCAAGAGGTCGGAGACCGGTCATAGCGCTGGCGCCATGCAGGCCATAGTCCTCGTCGGCGGCGAAGGCACGCGGCTGCGGCCGCTGACCGACACGATCCCGAAGCCGGCGCTGAAGCTGGTCGACCGGCCCTTCCTCGCCTACATGGTCGAGTGGCTGGCCGCCCACGGGGTGACCGAGGCGGTGCTCGCCTGCGGTTTCCTGCCCGATGTCCTGCGCGAGGCGCTGGGCGAGGAGGAGCACGCCGGGGTGCGGCTGCGCTACGCGGTCGAGCCCGAGCGCCGTGGCACCGCCGGCGCGATCCGCTTCGCTGCCGAAACGCTCGGCGACGAGCTCGATGAGCACTTCCTCGCCCTCAACGGCGACGTCCTCGCCGACCTCGACCTCAGCGCCCTGCGGCGCCGCCACGAAGAGCGCGGCGCGCGGGCGACCCTGGGCCTGCACCCGGTCGAGGACGCCGCCGCCTACGGCCTCGTCCGCGGCGACGGCGAGGGCCGGGTCGAGACCTTCCTTGAGAAGACCGGCGAGCCGGTCCCGGGCGAGATCAGCGCCGGCGCCTACGTGCTCGAGCGCTCGGTCCTCGACCTGATCCCGCCCGGCCGCGAGGTCTCGATCGAGCGCGAGGTCTTCCCGCGCCTGGTCGGCGACGGGCTCTGGAGCCTGCGCCTGGACGGCTACTGGATGGACATCGGCACCCCCGAGCGCTACCTGCGGGCGAGCTGGGACATCCTCGAGGGCCGGGTCGCGACCCGCGTGCGGCCGACCGCCCCCGGCCTCTGCGTCGCCGCCGGGGCCGAGGTTGCGGCCGGCGCCAGCGTCGGCCCCCGCGCCGTCCTCGCCGCCGGCTGCAGCGTCGCCGCCGGGGCCGCGGTCCGCGGCTCGGTCCTGCTCGACGGCTGCACGGTGGAGGCGGGGGCGACGGTCAGCGGCTCGATCCTGGCCCCGGGCGTTACGGTTGGCGCCGGGGCCGTCCTCGCCGACGCCGTCGTCGGCCGGGATGAAAGGGTCCCCGCCCGGACCTGATGATCGACGACGTCCTCGCCATTCCCGACCAGCTCCGCGACGCCCTCTGGCGGATCGAGTCGGCGCGCCTGCAGGCCGCCGAGGCGGCCGGGGCGATGGTCTGCGGGATGGGCGGCTCGGCGATC
The DNA here is from genome assembly GCA_964540905.1 of uncultured Conexibacteraceae bacterium. Taxonomy (GTDB): domain Bacteria; phylum Actinomycetota; class Thermoleophilia; order Solirubrobacterales; family 70-9; genus VAYN01. The sequence goes on from CAZIOS010000019.1 coordinate 30,618, forward strand.
GGCGGCGACCTCGCGGCGGCGGCGCTCGGCGACCGCCTGACCAGGCCGCTGATCACCGTCCGCGGCTACGAGCTGCCGAGCTGGGCGACGCCGGAGTGGACGGTGCTCTGCTCCAGCTACTCCGGCCGCACCGAGGAGGCGCTGGCCTGCTTCGAGGCGGCGGCCGCGCTCGGCGCCCGCCGGATCGTCGCCAGCACCGGCGGGCCGCTGGTCGACGGCGCCCGCGCGGCCGGCGTGCCGGTGGTCGGGCTGCCGGGGATCTTCCAGCCGCGCGCCGCGGTCGCCTACATGTTCGCGATCGCCGCCGAGGTCGCGGCCCTGGCTGGCGCGGCGCCGCGCCTGCACACCGAGATCGACGCCGCCGCGGCCTTCCTCGAAGGGGAGGTCGAGGCGCTGCGGTCCCGCGCCGCCGCGATCGCCGCCGAGCTCGCCGGCGCCGTGCCGGTCGTCTACGGCGCCGACCTGACGGCGCCGGTGGCGCGGCGCTGGAAGACCCAGGCGAACGAGAACGCGAAGCTGCCGGCCTTCTACTCGGACCTGCCCGAGGCCGACCACAACGAGCTCTGCGGCTGGTCCGGGCCGACGCCCGAGACCCGCCTCGCCGCGGTCTTCCTCGAAGACAGCGACCAGCACCCGCGCGAGCGCCGCCGCTTCGAGCTGACCGCCGCCGCCGTCGCCGACGGCGCCGCCGCCGTGGTCCGGGTCGAGACCGCCGGCGAGACCCGCGTCGCGCGGCTGCTCTGGGCGACGATGCTGGGCGACCTGGTCTCCCTGCGGCTGGCCGAGCAGCGCGGCGTCGATCCGCTGGCGATCGAGCCGATCGAGCGCTTCAAGGACGCGATGGGGCAGCCGGGCTGAACGGTCCGGTAGCTTGAGCTCGATGCGCGCGATGGTCCTCGCAGCAGGTCTGGGCACCCGTCTGCGGCCGCTCACCTACGAGATGCCGAAGCCGATGGTGCCGGTGCTGAACCGGCCGGTGATGGAGCACATCGTCCGTCTCCTCGCCCGCCACGGCTTCACCGAGACGATCGCCAACCTGCACTGGTTCCCACAGTTGATCGAAACCCACTTCGGCGACGGTTCCCGCTTCGGGGTCGAGCTCTCCTACAGCCCCGAGGAGCGGCTGCTCGGCACCTCCGGCGGGGTCCGGCACGCCGCCGGTTTCCTCGGCGACTCCTTCCTGGTGATCTCCGGCGACGCCCTCACCGACCTCGACCTGGCGGCGATGCGCGAGTTCCACGAGTCCCACGACGGGATCGCGACCCTGGCGACCAAGCGGGTGCGGGACACCGGCCAGTTCGGGGTCGCGATCACCGGCGCCGACGGGCGCATCCAGGGCTTCCAGGAGAAGCCCGACCCGGCCGAGGCGCTCTCCGACCTCGCCAACTGCGGCATCTACATGTTCCGCTCCGAGATCTTCGATTTCTTCCCCGCGCCGGGGGCCAGCAAAGCCGCCGGCGACGGCGATCCCGACGGCTTCGCCGACTGGGCGATGGACGTCTTCCCGGCGCTGCTGGCCGGCGACGTGCCCTTCTACTCGCACGAGATCGACGCCTACTGGAACGACATCGGCAACCTCGAGGAGCTGCGCGCCGGCAACCTCGACGCGCTCGGCGGCGCGGTCGCGGTCGAGCGCGAGGGCGAGGTCCGCGACGGCTTCCGCAGCGGCGTGGCGGCGGCCGACGAGGGCGAGTTGAGAGGGCCGGTGCTGCTCGGCCCTGGCTGCGAGATCGGCGACGACGTCCGCATCGACGGACCGGCCGTGATCGGCGACGGGGCGACGGTCGGGGCCGGCTCGCGGCTGCGCGAGGTGATCGCGCTGCCGGGGTCCGAGATCCCCGCCGAATCGGTGCTGATCGGCGCGATCACCGCCCGCCGCGGCCTTTCTTGACGAAGTTCTGACGCTCTCCTGAGGATCAGCGCGCCACGCGTGCGCTGCGGCCCGCCAGGATCGCGGCATGGAGCTGTTGCACGCCGTCGCCGCCGGGATCGCGCCGCCGCTGTGCGCGGCTTGCGGGCGCTCCTGCCGGGCCGAGGCGGTGGTCTGCACCCGCTGCGGCCGCCGTCTCGCCGACGCCGAGCCGCTGCTCGGCAAGGGCCCGCCCGGGCTCGACCGCGCCTGGTCCTCGGCCCCCTACGAGGGCGTCGCCCGCAACCTCGTCGCCGCGCTCAAGTTCCGTCGCCTGCTGCCGGTCGCCGAGCTGATGGCCGACCGGATCCAGTGGCTGGCGCCGGCCCACATGCTGAGCGGGGCGATCGTACCGGTGCCGCCGGCGCCAGCGCGGCTGCGGCGCCGCGGCTTCGATCCCGCCGGTGAGCTGGCGGCGGCGCTGGCGGAGCGGTTGGAGGCGCCGCTGGAGCCATGCCTGGCGCGGCGCGGCCGCCGCCGCCAGGTCGGCCGGCGGCGGGCCCAGCGGCTCGGGCAGCCACCGCGGATCGACGCCACCGGCACGGCGCCGCGCAGCGCGCTGCTGGTCGACGACGTGCTGACGACGGGAGCGACCCTGACCTCGTGCGCCCAGGCCCTGCGCGCGGCCGGAGCCGCCCGGGTAGTCGCCGTGACCTTCGCCCGCCGCCTCTAGACGGTGCGGCCGCGCATCTGCGCGACCAAGCGGCGCGTCTGGCGCCGCTTGCGCCGCAGATCGCGGTGCTTCTTCACCTGCCGCCGCAGGTCCTCGGCCAGTTCGTGGACGCTGTGGGTCATCTCCGGCGATGCCTCGTGCGCGCGCAGCGTCACCCCCTTGAGGTAGAAGGTCGCCTCCGCCACCTGGCTGTCGGCGATCGAGGGGTTGCGCTCCTCGGAGAGGACGACGTCGAGGGTCGCCAGGGCCGAGACCTGCCGGCCGAGGCGCTGGAATCTTTTCCGCACCATCTCACGCAGGTCATCCGTCATCTCGACGTTCCGGCCCCGAATCTCAATCCGCATGAGTGCCTCCTTGTGGGTTCCTGCGCCGATGCTACGCCCGCCGTCCGCTGCTGGCAAGGGGCATCGGGCGGCGGCCGCCTCCGCACCGCTACCCTTGAGCAATGCCAGCGATGGACCTCGTCACCAAGGCGCTGCGCGCGGGGGAGGGGCGCAAGTTCAAGGCCTACCAGAAGCGCGCCGAGGCGATCAACCGCTACGAGCCGGAGATGGAAGCGCTCTCCGACGAGGAAATTCGCGAGGAGGCCGATTCCCTGCGCGAGCGCGCCCGCAACGGCGAGTCGCTCGACGACCTGCTGCCGGAGGCCTTCGCGCTGACCCGCGAGGCTTCGCGGCGGGCGACCGGGCAGCGCCACTACGACGTCCAGCTGATCGGTGGCATGGTCCTCCACGACGGTGCGATCGCCGAGATGCGGACCGGCGAGGGCAAGACCCTGACCGCGACGCTGCCGGTCTTCCTCAACACCCTGGCCGGCGACAGCGTCCACCTCGTCACCGTCAACGACTACCTGGCCCGCCGCGACGCGGAATGGATGAAACCGATCTACGACGCGCTCGGGGTGACCGTCTCCTCGGTCCAGGACGCCGACGACCACGCGGCCCGGCAGCGCAAATACGCCTGCGACGTCACCTACGGGACCAACTCCGAGTTCGGCTTCGACTACCTGCGCGACAACATGGCGGCGCAGCTCGATCACTGCGTCCAGCGCGGCCACCACTTCGCGATCGTCGACGAGGTCGACAACATCCTGATCGACGAGGCGCGGACGCCGCTGATCATCTCCGGCCAGCCCGAACAGGCCGCCCAGACCTATTACACCTTCGCCCGCCTGGCCAAACAGCTGGTCGGCGTCCAGGCCAAAGAGAAGCTGAAATCGCTGGGTGAGAACAAGGACACCTCCGAGGTCGACTACGACTACGAGTTCGACGAGAAGCACAAAACCGTCGCCCCGACCGAGCGCGGCGTCAAGAAAACCGAGGAATTCGTCGGCGTCGACAACCTCTACCTCGGCGAGCACGGCAGCCTCGTCAACCATTTGGTCCAGTCGCTGAAGGCCGAGTCGCTCTACAGACGCGACACCGACTACGCGGTGATCGACGGCGAGGTGATGATCATCGACGAGTTCACCGGCCGCATCCTCGAGGGTCGGCGCTGGTCGGAGGGGCTGCACCAGGCGGTCGAGGCGAAGGAGGGGGTGGCGATCCGCGAGGAGAACCAGACCCTGGCGACGATCACCCTGCAGAACTACTTCCGCCTCTACGGCAAGCTCTCCGGGATGACCGGCACCGCCCTGACCGAGGCGACCGAGTTCATGAAGATCTACGAGATCCCGGTGGTCGAGGTGCCGACCAACCAGCCGATGGTCCGCGCTGATCACAACGACCAGATCTTCAAAACCAAAGACGGCAAGTGGAAGGCGGTGCTCGACGAGATCGTCGCCCGCCACGAAAAAGGCCAGCCGATCCTCGTCGGCACCGTCTCGGTCGAGGTCTCGGAGATGATCTCCGAGGCGCTGAAGCGCGACGGGATCAAACACGCGGTGCTCAACGCCAAGCCCGAGCACGCCGAACGAGAGGGCGAGCTGATCGCCCAGGCCGGGCGCAAGGGCGAGGTGATGATCGCCACCAACATGGCCGGCCGCGGCGTCGACATCAAGCTCGGCGGCGACCCCGAGCAGCTGGCGATCACCGAGCTGAAGAAGCAGGGCGTCAACCACGACAGCGAGGGCTACGCCGAGGCGCTGGCGGCGAAGGCCGCCGAGCTCGAGCCCCAGTGCAAGGCCGAGGCCGAGGAGGTGCGGGAACTGGGCGGGCTCTTCATCTGCGGCACCGAGCGGCACGAGTCGCGCCGCATCGACAACCAGCTGCGCGGCCGCTCCGGTCGCCAGGGCGACCCCGGCGAGTCGCGCTTCTACCTCTCCGCCGAAGACGACGTGATCCGCCTCTTCGCCGGCGACCGCATCTACAAAATCCTCGATCGCCTCGGCCCGGTCGACGAGGACGGGGCGGAAATGCCGCTGGAGGCGAAGATGCTGACGAAAACGGTCGAGAACGCGCAGAAGAAGGTCGAGGAACAGAACTTCCTGATCCGCAAGCGCGTGCTCGAGTACGACGACGTGATGAACGAGCAGCGCCGCGTCGTCTACAAATACCGCCGCGAGATCCTCGAAGGGCGCGACATCTCCGAGACCGCCCGCGACGAGCTCGAGGGCGTGATCGAGCGGCTCGTCGACGAGTACACGCCCGGCGACATCCTCGAGGACTGGGACATGGGCGAGATGGAGACGCAGCTGCGGCTGATCTGGCCGGTCGGCATTGAGGTCGCCAGCCTGGCGCCGGAGACGGTCGACCGCGAGCAGCTCAAAGACGCCCTCGACGACGACGCGATGAGCGCCTACGACGAGCGCGAGGAGCAGCTCGGGACCGAGCTGATGCGCTCGCTGGAGCGCTCGATCCTGCTGCAGGTGATCGACAACCGCTGGCGCGAACACCTCTTCGACATGGACTACCTGCGCGAAGGCATCCACCTCCGCGGCTTCGCCCAGATCGATCCGCTCGTCGCCTACAAAAACGAGGGCTACACGATGTTCGAGGAGCTGATGCACGCGATCTGGGACGAGTTCAGCAAGCTGATCTTCCGTGCCGAAATTCAGATCGAAGGCGGCAACGGTGCCGAGAGCGCCTACCAGCCGACCGCGCTCGCCTACTCCGGCGGCACCCTCGAGGCCCAGCCCTCGGCCCTGGAAGGGGTCGCGGTCGCCACTGGCGGCGCCGGTGCGGTCGACGTCGCCGCGGCCGAGGCCGCCGGTCCCAGCAACGGCGGCGAGGTGGTCGAGACCGTGGTCAAGGACGAGCACGACAAACTCGGCCGCAACGACCCCTGCTGGTGCGGGTCGGGCAAGAAGTACAAGAAGTGCCACGGCGCCTAGACCCCGTTCGCGAGGCGATCCGGGCTTTCAACGAGCGCGACGTCGACGCCTTCGTCGCGCTGCTCGACCCCGAGGTCGAACTGCACTCGATGAAGGGGTTGCGGAAGGGGCGCGAGGCGGCGCGACTGTGGGCGACTCGCCCCCCCGGCGGGGTCCAGCAGACGGTCCGGCTCGACCAGCTCTACGAGGAAGGGCTGGAGAGCGGCGGCGGCGTCGCGGTCGCCCTGATCACCCGCTCCTGGCACTGGGAAGAGGATGGCTCGCTGGCCAGCCAGGAAGAGATGGCCTGGCTGCTCGAGTTGCGCGACGGCCTGATTCGCAGCTGGCGCCCCTTTGAGAGCCGCGCCGAGGGGCTGCGCGCAGGCGGCTTCGAGAACGAGGCGAGGTCGGCCGGATAACCTGCAGCGATGGCCGACCCCGCCCCGACCGAATCGATCGCCCCGCGCCTGGCCGCCGTCCGCGAGCAGTTGATGCTGCTCTCGGACTACCTTTGACCCGGCCGCGCTGGAGGCCGAAGCGGCGCGGCTCGAGGCGGAGATGGGCAAGCCGGGCTTCTGGGACGACCAGGAGGCTGCCGCCCGCATCTCGGCGGCCCACGCCCGCGCCCAGCGCCGGCTGGAGATGTACCGCGGGTTAGAGGCCGACGTCGCCGATCTCGGCGACCTGGTCGAGCTGGCCGCCGCCGACGAGGAGATGGCGGCGGAACTGGATTCGCAGCTCGGCTCGGTCGAGCGCCGCTTGGCCGAGCTCGAAGAGGCGCGCCTGTTCAGCGGCGAGTACGACGCCGGCGACGCCGTCGTCACCGTCCATGCCGGCGCCGGCGGCACCGACTCCCAGGACTGGGCCGAGATCCTGCTGCGGATGTACCTGCGCTGGGCCGAGCGGCGCGGCTTCGAGGTCGAGATGAAGGAGGCCTCGCCGGGCGAGGAGGCGGGGCTGAAGTCGGCGACCTTCATCGCCCGCGGCGAGAACGCCTACGGCCTCTTCGCCGCCGAGCGCGGCGTCCACCGGCTGGTCCGGATCTCCCCCTTCGACTCCTCCTCGCGCCGCCACACCAGCTTTGCCCAGGTCGACGTCGGGCCGCTGGTCGCCGCGGGGGTCGAGGTCGAGATCGACGACGCCGACCTGCGCGTCGACACCTACCGCGCCTCCGGCGCCGGCGGCCAGCACGTCAACAAGACCGACTCGGCGGTGCGGATCACCCACCTCCCGACCGGCACCGTCGTCCAGTGCCAGAACGAGCGCTCGCAGACCCAGAACAAGGCGGTCGCGATGCAGCTGCTGCGCTCGAAGCTGATCGAGCTGGAGGAGCGCAAACGCTCCGAAGAGCTGGCGCGGGCGCGCGGCGAGGTCAAAGACGTCGCCTGGGGCTCGCAGATCCGCAGCTACGTCCTCCACCCCTACACGATGGTCAAGGACCACCGCACCGAGCACGAGGTCGGCGACGCGCAGCGGGTCCTCGACGGCGACCTCGACGAGTTCGTCCGCGACTACCTGAACAAGACCGCCGCCTCGTCCGTCAAGTAGGGGCCTCTGCCGCTCAGTTGCTGGCGGTCGCTTCGGGGTCCGACCAGGTGAAGCCGCCGTGGGCGGCGTGCTTGACCGTCAGGTGGCGGTCGAAGAGGTGCTGGCAGAAGCTCGGGGCGCCGGCCGGCCGCAGCTGCACGGTGAAGTCCTTGGCGGCCACCACCTTGGTCATCTGCGGCTCGCTCAGGCTCGTCGTCTGGTGCAGGACCCCCCGCTGGCCGACGTGGGCGTGGTCCTGGCCGAGGCTCAGCGGCCCTTTGCTGCCACGCAGCCAGTAGCTGAGCGTGACCGCGGCCGGGGTGGCGGCGGTGTAGCGGACGGCGAGGCGGACCCTGTCGGCGGCAACGCTGGCGGAGACGGTGGCCTGGGCGCTGGTCAGCAGGCACGCGCGCGGGGCTTCGGCGCCGTCTTCGACTTCTTCTTCGCATTCTTCTTCCGCTTCTTCGCCTGCTTCGCATTCTTCGCCTTCGAGTTCTTCTTCTTCGTCGGCGAGTTCTTCGCTTTCGAAGGGGTCGCTGCCGTTGGCGCTCTGTGGGCCACCCGTGGGCGCGCTGAATGCCTGCGCCGAGCGGGCGAGGCCGAGCATCGCGATCAGGGCGACGGTGGCGAGGAAGGCCGCCCACCAGGCGAGCCTGGCGCTGGCCGGGGCGGCGGGGGCGAAGCTCTGTCTGCGTCGCATGGGCCCTGGATCGGCTCTGCGACGCCGATCCTTTAGCCGGACGGACTCCTGTTGAGCGCTCCCTCCAGCTCCAGCAGCCCCCGCTTCATCTCCAGGCCGCCGCCGTAGCCGCCGAGGCCGCCGCCGCTGCGCAGCACCCGGTGGCAGGGGATCACCAGTGGGATCGGGTTGCGGCCGCAGGCGGTGCCGGCGGCGCGCACGGCGCGCTCGTTGCCGGCGCTGGTCGCCATCTCGGTGTAGTTGCGGGTCTGGCCGTAGGGGATGCGGGCGATCGCCCGCAGCACCCGCAGTCGGAAGCCCTCGCTGAGCCGCCAGTCGAGCGGCAGCTCGAAGCGGTCGAGCTTGCCGTCGAAGTAGAGGTCGAGCTCGCGACGGGCCTCGTCGAGTCGCGCCGGCGCCTCGAGCACGCGGGGGGAGACCCGGCGCGAGAGCTCTTCCAGCAGCTCGTCGGCGTTCTGGTTGGGGAGGCCGATCCGGACCAGCCCCTTCGGCGTGCTCGCCAGCAGCAGCTTGCCGAAGGGGGAGTCGGCGCTGGCGTAGGCGACGTCGAGCAGCCCCTCGGCGGCGGCGCGCTCGTTCAGTCGCTCGATCGCTGCCCTCATGCCAGCTCCTCTCGCAGTCGCTTGATTCCCTCGTGCAGGTTGCGCCGGGCCGCCTCGGTCGAGCAGCCGAGCGCGGCGGCGATCTCGGCGTGGGGGAGGTCGGCGCCGTAGCGCAGCTCGACCGCGGCGCGCTGCTTCGGCGGCAGTGTCCAAACCTTGGCCCAGATCTCCTCACCCGGCTCGGGATCGGTGACCGCGACCTCGGGCACCTGCGCCAGCGGCAGCGGCCGGCGGCCGCGGGCGCGGTGATGGTCGATCGCCTTGCGGTGGGCGATCGTCAACAGCCAGCCGCGCAGGTTGCCGGCGTCCTTCAGCTTCGGGTAGGCGCGCAGAGCGGCGACGAAGGTCTCCTGGAAGCAATCGTCGGCATCGCCGCGCCCGACCGCGCCCCGCAACACCGCCATCACGTCGCCGGCGTGCTCGTCGATCAGGACCTGGAACGGGGGCAGCTCGCTCACCACTGTGGATTAAACGCCGTGGACCCCCTGGGCGTGAGATCGAGACTAGGCTGCGGCGATGGTCGATCCCGGTGGGAGGCTGAAGGAGCTGGTCGCGCGGGCGCTGGCCGAGGACGTCGGCGGCGGCGACGTCACCAGCGAGGCGACGGTTCCGGCCGCGGCGCAGGCGCGGGCGCGGATCGTGCAGAAACAGCCCGGCGTCGCCTTCGGCCTCGACCTGGTCGAGGAGACGATGCGCCAGTGCGACGTCGAGCAGGTCGAGAGGCTCGTCGACGAGGGGCAGTGGCGGGACGAGGTGCCGGCGGAGGTCGCGCTGGCGAGCGGCGCCGCGCGCTCGCTGCTGGTCGCCGAGCGGACCGCGCTCAACTTCCTCGCCCACCTCTCCGGCATCGCCACCCTCACCGCCCGCTTCGTCGAGGCGGTCGCCGGCACCGGCGCCCGCATCCTCGACACCCGCAAGACGACGCCGGGGCTGCGGGTATTGGAGAAGGCGGCGGTCGCGGCGGGCGGGGGCGGCAACCACCGGCTCGGCCTCCACGACGCGATCCTGATCAAGGAGAACCACATCGCCCTGGCGGGCGGGGTGGCCAGGGCCGTCCACGCCGCCCGCAGCGCCCAGCCCGAGCTGCCGATCGAGATCGAGTGCCGCGACCTCGAAGAGGTCGCCTACGCGCTCGGCACCGGCGCCGAGCGGCTGCTGCTCGACAACATGGACACCGAGACCCTGCGCCGCGCGGTCGCCCTGCGCGACCGGCACGCCACCGCCGCCGGCCCGACCCTCGAGGCCTCCGGCGGCGTCGACCTCACGACCGCCCCCGCGATCGCCGCCACCGGAGTCGACTTCATCTCCATCGGCGCCCTCACCCACTCGGCCCCCGCCCTCGACTTCAGCCTCCTGCTCGAACCTGCCTGAACCGATCTCGTGGGGAGGAGAGGGAGGGGCTCTCCGGAGCCTCCCCGCTGTTGCTCCGGAGAGCCCCTCCCTCTCCTCCCCTACTTGAGCAGTTTGGACAGCCGCCGGTCTTTAAGGACGCGGCCGCCGGTCTGCTCCTTGGGGCAGTAGTTCATCTGGTGCTCGGAGAAGAAGACGGCCTCGATCGTGGTCCCGCAGCGCGGGCAGGGCTGGCCCTCGCGCCTGTGCACCTGCAGCGGCATCGGCACCTTGTCCGGCACCTGGGGTCCGATCGTCGCCTCGTAGTGGTCGATCGCGTCGCCGAGGACGTGCAGCGCGGCGTGCAGGCGCTCGACCTCCCGCGGCTCCAGTTCCGCGCCTTTCTTGAAGGGGGAGAGGCGGGCCTCCCAGAGGATCTCGTCGACCCAGGAGCGGCCGATCCCGGCGATGTCCCGCTGGTGTCGCAGCAGCGGGTGCAGGTGGCGTGGCTGGTCGATCGCGGCGGCGAATTGCGCGAGCGGGGGAGGGGGCCAGGCTTCCGGCCCCAGCGTCGCGACCATCTCGTCGGCGGCGACCGCGTCGGTCCGCAGCAGCTTCGCCCAGGCGCGCTGCCTGGTGCCGAACTCGCGCAGCCGCAGCTCGCGGCCGTCGGCGAGGCGGATCAGGATCCGCGAGGCGCGGTCTTTGGCCGCGGCGCGTTTGTCGAAGGCCCGCAGCCGGCCCGCCGACATCAGGTGGATCAGCAGCGCCAGCTCGCCGAACTCGACCACCGGCATCTTGGCGATCCGGCGCACGCCGGTCAGCTCGCGCCCGGCCAGGGCCTCCAGCGGCGGCTCGAACGTCTTCATCACGTTCATCCCCGGCGCCAGCGCCGACTCGATCTCGGCACCGGCCAGCTCGGCATCCAGTCGCCGCGCGACGATCTCGACCTCCGGCAGCTCCGGCATGTCCCACAGGCTAGACTTGTGAGACGTTCATTCGACTGGTTCTGAGGCTCCGGCCCTGCCAGCGAACATGAGGAAAGGAAGGGCCCCGTGCAGGAGCTCCCGACGATCCAACCCACGATGGCCCCGGAGCTGGCTCCGGAGGAGATCGCCGCCCTGAGCGACGAGATCCGCGCGCTCGCCCGCGAGCGCAACGCCGTGATCCTCGCCCACAACTACCAGCTGCCGGAGGTCCAGGACGTCGCCAACTACCTCGGCGACTCGCTTGGCCTCTCGCGCCAGGCGGCGGCCACCGACGCCGAGACGATCGCCTTCTGCGGCGTCCACTTCATGGCCGAGACGGCCTCGATCCTCTCGCCCGAGAAGAAGGTGCTGATTCCCGACCTCGACGCCGGCTGCTCGCTCGCCGACTCGATCGACGCCGACCAGCTGCGGGCCTGGAAGGCCGAGCACCCGGGGGCGCTGGTGGTGATGTACGTCAACACCTCGGCCGAGGTCAAGGCGGAGACCGACTACTGCTGCACCTCCTCCAACGCGGTCAGCGTCGTCGAGCACATCTGGGCCGAGCACGGCTCCGAGACCGAGATCCTCTTCGGTCCCGACATGTGGCTGGGCGCCTTCGTCGAGCGCGAGACCGGCCTCGCCGCCGACCCCGAGCGCCGCGCCCGCTTTCATGTCTGGGACGGCGAGTGCCACGTCCACGCCGGCATCCGGCCGGACGACATCGCCCAGACCAGGGCCGAAAATCCCGAGGCCGAGTTCCTGATCCACCCCGAGTGCGGCTGCTCGACCCAGGCGATGGAGTACGTCGCCGCCGGCGATATCGAGCCCGAGGGCGTTCACATGCTCTCGACCTCGGGGATGCTGAAGCACGTCGAAGCGAATCCGGAGGGCAGCTTCGTCGTCGCCACCGAGAACGGGATGCTCTATCCGCTGCGGCAGGCAGCGCCCCGCGCCAACCTGATCGAGGCCAACCGGATGGCCTTCTGCAAGTACATGAAGATGATCACCCTGCCGAAGCTGCGCGACGCCCTGCGCGAGGAGAAGTTCGAGGTCAGCGTCCCCGCCGAGATCGCGGCGCGGGCGCGAATCCCGATCGAGCGCATGGTCGCGATCGGCTAGCTCCGTTTGGGCGTCGCCTTGCGTGGGCGCGGTCTTGCGGGGCCGAGGCGCCGGAGGAGTCACCCTGTGCGTGCAGAACCCACCCCCGCATGACGACCAGACCCGGAAAGAGAAAGCCCCGCGACGATGAGCCGCGGCGACCGCGTTCGAAGCGGGCGCCGATCATCGAGCTGAACGAGGTGACCAAGGTCTACCCGGGCGGCCACATGGCGCTCGACCGGGTCAACCTGGCGATCGGCCGCGGCGAGTTCGTCTTCCTGGTCGGCCCGACCGGCTGCGGCAAGTCGACGCTGATCAAGATGCTGATCCGCGAGCTGGCGGCGACCGAGGGCTCGGTCCGGATCGCCGGCCGCGACATCGGCGCCTTGCCGGAGAAGAAGATCCCGCAGCTGCGGCGCAACATCGGCACCGTCTTCCAGGACTTCAAGCTGCTGCCCAACCGCACCGTCTATGACAACGTCGCCTACGCGCTGCAGGTGATCGGCGCCAGCCGCGCCGAAATCCGCGAGCAGGTGCCGGCGACGCTGCGCCTGGTCGGCCTCTCGACCAAGCTCCACAGCTACCCCGACCAGCTCTCCGGCGGCGAGCAGCAGCGCGTCTCCGTCGCCCGCGCCTTCGTCAACCACCCGCCGCTGCTGCTCGCCGACGAGCCCAGCGGCAACCTCGACCCGGTCACCTCGATCGGGATCATGCAGCTGCTCTACCGGATCAACAAGACCGGGACCACGGTGCTGGTCGTCACCCACGACCGCGAGATGGTCGACAGCATGCAGCGCCGCGTCGTCGAGCTCTACGAGGGCCGCGTCGTCCGCGACGAGGTCAGCGGCGGCTACACCGAGGAGTCGACGACCGAATTCGGCCTGCGGATGCAGGCCGAGATGGGGGTTGGCCCCGACGGCCACAAACTGACCAACGGCCACAGCCACGAGCCCCTGCGCTGATGTCCCGCCTGCTCTTCTTCTTCCAGGAGGCCCTGCGCGCGCTGCGCCGCAACGGCGCCCCGACCCTGGCCGCGATCGTGACCACCGTCGTCACCGTGGTCCTGCTCGGGGTCCTGATCCCGATCTTCCAGACGACCCAGGCCAAGAGCAACGAAGTCCGCAGCCAGCTCAACATCCAGTACGCGCTTTACGACGACGCCACCCGGGCTGAAATTCACGCGCTGGAAGGGCGGATCGAAGGGATTCCCCACGTCGAGTCGGTCAACTTCATCAGCAAGCAGCAGGCGCTGGCGACGCTGAAAAGCGAACTGAAGGACAAATCGATCGTCGAACAGCTCCACTCGAACCCGTTGCCGGCGAGCCTCGAAATCAAGGCCGACGACGCCAGCAACCTGGCCGGGATCCGGGCCGCGATCATGCCGACCGGCTCCAGCGGCAAGCCGCAGCCGATCTCGTCGATCATCAGCAATGAATTCGATCGTCAGCAGGACTCGCACAAGATCGAGCAGGTGACCAGCGCCCTCAAGATCGTCCTCACGGTGATCACGGCGCTGCTGATCCTCGCCTCGCTGATGCTGGTCGGCAACACGATCCGGCTCTCGATCTACACCCGCCGCCGCGAGGTCGAGGTGATGCGGCTGGTCGGCGCCACCCGCTGGTTCATCCGCTGGCCGTTCATGATCGAGGGGGTCGTGGTCGGCTTCGCCGGCGGCCTGGTGGCCATACTTGTCCTGTGGCTCGGCAAGATCACCATCGTCGACCCGCTCAGCAGCTCCTTCTCCTTCCTGGCGGCGCAGAACAACAGCACGCTCTCGTTCCCGGCCCTGGTCGCGATCCTCTTCGCCGCCGCGGTGATCGTCTCGACGATCGGCTCCGGCGTCACCCTGCGGCGCTTCCTCAAGGTCTGAGGGCGCCGACGTGAGCGGACGCGGGGCCGTGGCTTTTGCCGTGGCGCTGGTGGCCGTCCTCTGCGCCGGGCTCTGGCTCGGCGGCCACCCGAGCAAGCTGCCGGCCTTCGTCCGCGAAAACGTCGTCGGCGAACCGGGCGGGCTGAGCGCCGAAGCAGCGGAATTGATCGAAGGCAACTACTACCGCTCGGTCGGCCCCACCGAGCTCGGCAACTCCTCGCTGCAGGGGATGGTCCGCGAGCTGCGCCGCCGCAACCACGACCGCTTCTCCGAATACTTCTCACCGGAAAGCCGCGAAGCCTTCAACCAGGAGATCGAAGGGCGCTTCTCGGGGATCGGGCTCTCGATCGTGCCGGTCAAACGCGGCCTGCGCGTGGTCCAGGTCTTCCCCGGCTCGCCGGCGGCGAAGGCCGGGATCGTGCCCGGCGACACGATCGTCTCCGTCGGCGGCGAATCGATCGCTGGCGAAAGCAGCGAAGCGGCGACGCGGAAGATCAAAGGCCCGGAAGGGAGCCAGGTCACGGTCGGCGTGCGCGACGCCAAGAGCGGCAAGGTGCGCCAGCTGACCCTGACCCGGGCCGAGGTGGAGCTGCCCAACGTCAGCAGCAAGCTGAAGAAGGTCGACGGCGAGAAGCTCGGCTACATCCGCATTCTCAGCTTCAGCGAAGGCGTCCACGCCGAGCTGGCGAAGGCGGTGGAAAAGGTCGAGCGCGAAGGCGCCGAAGGGATCCTGCTCGACCTGCGCGGCAACCCAGGCGGCCTGCTCGAAGAAGCGGTGCGGAGCGCCAGCCTCTTCCTGCCGGAAGGGGAAGTCGTCGTTTCGACCAAATCGCGCACCCAGGGCGACAGCGTTCACAAGACCAGCGGCGAACCGCTGCCGAAGCGGCCGCTGGCGATCCTCGTCGACCGCAACACCGCCTCCGCCGCGGAGATCCTCACCGCCGCCCTCGCCGACGACGCCGGGGCGCCGGTGGTCGGCACCCGCACCTACGGCAAGGGCGTCTTCCAGGAGGAGAAGGACCTCGCCAACGGCGGCGCATTGAAGCTGACCGTGGGCGAATTCTTCACCCCGGCCGGCGTCAACCTGGCCGAAAGCCACGGCATCCACCCCGACGTGAAGGCCAGCGACGACCCGGAGACGAAGCCCGACGAGGCCGAAGAACGGGCGCTGGAAGTGCTGGCGGGCCGGGTCCGCGGCTGATGGGGCGCCGGCGCGGCGGCGCGCCCCGCGGGCGCCACCGCGCCGGCGCCAAGCCCCCGCGCGCCCGCGAGGCGGTTGAGGGGCTGCTGCGCGAGGGGCTCGGCTTCCGCGGCTTCGGCGCCGGGCTCGAGTCCGAGGCGGCGCGGGCCGCCGAGGCCACCGCGCGCAACCCCGGCGCCCGCCGCGACCTGACGGCACTGGCGACCTTCACCGTCGACCCCGCCGGCGCCCGCGACTTCGACGACGCCGTCTCGGCCCAGCGCGAGGGCGACGGCGCCCGGGTCTGGATCCACATTGCCGACGTCGCCGCCCACGTGCGGCCGGGCTCGCCGCTGGACCTCGAGGCGCGGCGGCGCTGCAACAGCACCTACGTCCCCGGCGCCGTCGAGCCGATGCTGCCGCACGCGCTCAGCAGCGAGGCCTGCAGCCTGGCACCCGGGGTCGAGCGGCTGGCGGTGACGGCGGAGATCGAGCTCGGCCCCGGCGCCGAGCCGCGCCGGGCGCGCTTCTACCGCAGCCTGATCCGCTCCGACGCCCGCCTCGACTACGACCAGCTCGACGCGATCTTCGCCGGCCGCGCCCGGCCGCCGCAGGCGGTTGCCGAACCGCTGGAGGCGGCCCGCGACGTCGCCGCCGGGCTCGGCGAGCACCGCGGCGCCACCAGCCTCGACGTCGAATCGGCCGAGCCCGAGTTCCGCTTCGACCTCGAGGGCAACGTGACCGGCGCCCGGGCGGTGCCGCAGACCGAGTCGCACCGGCTGATCGAGCGGCTGATGATCCTCACCAACGAGCAGGTCGCCCAGCTCCTCGAGCGGCGGCGGGTGGCGGCGATCTATCGCGTCCACGCCCAGCCCGACCCGCCGCGGATCGAACGCCTGCTGGAGCAGCTGGCGGCGCTGGGGATCCCGACCCCGCCGCTGCGCCAGGGGCTCTCGCCCCGCGCCGCCGGCGAGCTGGCGGCGGCGGCGAGCCGGCTGGTGCGGCGCGAGGCCAGACGCCGCGGGCACGGCGAGCGGGCGTACATGTCGCTGTTGCTGCGCTCGCTCAAACAGGCCTCCTACAGCGAGCGCAACAGCGGCCACGCCGGCCTCGGCAGCGCCGCCTACACCCACTTCACCTCGCCGATCCGCCGCTATCCCGACCTGGTCGTGCACCGGGCGCTGCTGGCGGCGCTGGGGGAGGGGGAGGAGGCGCCGCGGCGGGCCGATGCGCGCGACGTCGCCGCCGAGTGCTCGGCCCAGGAGCGCGAGTCGGCGAAGATCGAGCATGGTGCCGACGACGTCTGTGCCGCCTATCTGCTGCAGCGCGAGCTTGCCGAGCGCGGGCCGGAGACCAGCTTCGAGGGCGGGATATCCGGCGTGATCCGGGCCGGTGCCTTCGTCTCCTTCGGCGGCGAGCTGGGCGACGTCTACGAAGGCATGCTGCCGGCGCGGGTGCTGCCGGGCGAGCGCTTCGAGCTCGACCGCGCCGAGGTGGCGCTGGTCGGGCGCGGCTCGGGGACGACGCTGCGGCTCGGCGACCCGATCGCGGTCCGGGTCAGCGGCGTCGAGGCGCCGCGCGGCCGCGCCGACCTCGAGCTGGCCGCCGGCCAGCCGGGCTCGTAGGCTTGGGCGATGGCGAAGAAGGCGAAGAAGCAGCGGCTGCCGGCCTCCGGCGACGTCGTCACCAACCGCCGCGCCCGCCACAAATTCGAGTGGGTGGAGAAGATGGAGGCGGGGATCGTGCTGAGCGGCTCCGAGGTCAAGGCCCTGCGCGGCGGCAAGGCGCAGATGACCGACGCCTACGCGGTCGTCGACGGCGGCGAGGTCTGGCTGCGCAAGCTCCACATCCCCCCCTACGAGTTCGCCAGCGTCGACGCCCACGACCCCGAGCGGCCGCGAAAACTTCTCCTGCACCGGGAGGAGATCGAGCGTCTGATCGGAAAAACGGCGCAGAAAGGACTGACGCTGATACCCACCCGGATCTACTTCAAGGGCCCGCGGGCCAAGGTCGAGCTCGCCCTGGCGCGGGGCAAGGAGGGCCGCGACCGGCGCCGCGAGATCGCCGACCGCGACGTGCGGCGCGAGGTCGAGCGCGAGTTCAAGGGCCGGATGCG
>CAZIOS010000020.1:0-46762 GCA_964540905.1 uncultured Conexibacteraceae bacterium
CTACGGCGTCCAGGTCAACAGCCTCGGCCTGACCGAGGCCCAGCCGGAGAACAACATCCAGCGGATCGTGCTGGAGGCGCTCGCCGTCACCCTCAGCCGCGACGCCCGCGCGCGGGCGATCCAGCTGCCGGCCTGGAACGAGGCGATGGGCCTGCCCCGCCCCTGGGACCAGCAGTGGAGCCTGCGGATCCAGCAGGTGCTGGCGAACGAGACCGACCTGCTCGAGTACCCCGACGTCTTCGAGGGCTCGGTGGTGATGGACGGCCTGGTCGAGGAGCTGACCGAGGGCGCCCGGGCCGAGATGGCGGTGGTCGAGGAGCACGGCGGCGCGGTCGAGGCCGTCCCCTACATGAAGGCGCGCCTGGTCGAGTCCCACCGCGAGCGGGTGGCGCGGATCGAGAGCGGCGAGCAGAAGGTGATCGGCCAGAACAGCTTCACCGAGACGGAGGACTCGCCGCTGACCGCTGGCGCCGACGGCGGCATCCTCACCCCCGACCCCGAGGTCGAACGCGAGCGGGTCGAGGCGCTCGAGCGCTGGAAGGCCGAGCGCGACGAGGCGGCGGTGCGCGGCGCGCTGGAGGAGCTGGCGCGGGTCGCCGACGACGACGGTCAGAACATCATGCCGGCGACGATCGCCGCCGCCAAGGCGGGCGCCACCACCGGTGAGTGGGCCGAGGTGCTGCGCGAGGTCTTCGGCGTCTACCGCGGCCCGACCGGGGTCAGCGGCGCCGCCCCGGCCGCCGACCGCGACCAGCTCGACGAGATCCGGCACCGGGTCGACGAGGTCTCCGCCCAGATCGGCCACCGGATCAAGATCCTGGTCGGCAAGCCCGGCCTCGACGGCCACTCCAACGGCTCCGAGCAGATCGCCCTGCGCGCCCGCGACGTCGGCATGGAGGTGATCTACCAGGGGATCCGCCTGACCCCGGCCGAGATCGCCACCTCGGCCCTGCAGGAGGACGTCGACGTGGTCGGCCTCTCGATCCTCTCCGGCTCCCACCTGGAGCTGATCCCCGAGGTGGTGCGGCTGCTGCGGGAGGAGGGCGTCGAGGTCCCGGTCGTGGTCGGCGGCATCATCCCGCTGGCCGACGCGGCGCGGCTGCGCGAGGCCGGCGTCGCCGGCGTCTACACGCCGAAGGACTTCGACATCAACAAGATCATGGGCGAGATCGTCGAGCTGGTCGGCGCCCGCGCCGCCGCCGCGGCGACCGCCTGAGCCGTAGGATCGCCGAGTGAGCCGCCCTTTCAACTCGATCAGCAAGAACGAGCTGATCGACGCGGCGGCGGCCTCGCGCGCCGGCCGAGCGCTGAGACCGCTGACGATGGTGATCAAGCGCAACGCCTTCCGCACCCTCGCCTTCGAGAACACGAGGATCCTCACGCTCGCCTTCGCCTACCTGCGGTCGGAGGGCGTGCCCGGCGATTACGCCGAGTTCGGCGTCTCCACCGGCCGCACCTTCGTGGAGGCCTGGAGAATCGCCAACGACCACGACGGCTCGGACCGGCGCTTCTTCGCCTTCGACTCCTTCGAGGGGCTGCCGGCGACCGAGGGAGTGGACGCGACCGGGCGGTTCGCCGCCGGCGAATTCAGCCAGGACCGCGCCTCCCTGGAGGCCCGCATGCGTCGCGCGAGAATTCCCGACGACCGGGCCCACATCGTCGAAGGGTTCTTCGAGGACACCCTCGCCAGGCCGGAGAGGATCCCGCTGGAGGAGGTCGCCCTCGCCTGGGTCGACTGCGACCTGTACTCGTCCACGGTGCCGGTACTCGACTACCTGACACCTCGCCTCGCGCAGGGCGCCATCCTTCTCTTCGACGACTGGTTCTGCTTCAAAGGCGACCCCACCAAGGGCGAGGCAAGGGCCTGCGAGGAGTGGCTCGAGCGCAACCCGGAGATCAGCCTGGTGCCCTGGCGACAGCACCACTGGGCCAGCCAGGCGTTCATATTTCGCCGAGCGGGCGAGAGCGCGACAATAGGGGGATGAACGAACTTAACGGGGACCGCTCGGCCTGGCTGCGCTGCTACCGCTGCTGGTCGCAGGACCTCGAGATCCAGATCCATTACGACGCGATCCGCCGCGTCGACCCCGAGTCCGGCGTCCTCGCCGAAGGGGTCGACGAGGTCCAGGAATCGGTCGTGCAGTGCCTCGCCTGCATGCACGACCAGCCGCACCTGACCTTCCAGGACGACCGCGTGGTGCCGATCGAGGACCGCTGGGAGCGGATGGTCGCCGGCACCCCCTGGGTCGCCTCCTGCACCGTCACCGTCGACCAGGACCGGGTCGAGACCTGCTCCGGCCCCGACGCGATCGAGTTCCTCACCTACGGCGCCTTCGGCGACGCCGGCGTGCGCGAGTTCTTCACCCACGTCCGCTTCCACAAGCACGACGACGAGCAGATCGTCGTCCACCTCCTGGTCGAGCTCTACGCCCGCTCCGCCCAGGAGGCGACCGAGGTGCTGGAGGAGGCCGCCCACGGCCAGCTCGAGATCACCTCGCTGGCGGAGGAGTCGCGGCCGCCGGCGCACGCC
This sequence comes from uncultured Conexibacteraceae bacterium, assembly GCA_964540905.1. GTDB lineage: Bacteria > Actinomycetota > Thermoleophilia > Solirubrobacterales > 70-9 > VAYN01. The sequence continues at coordinate 2,531 of CAZIOS010000020.1, forward strand.
TCCGACGAGGCGCACTGAGCCGGGCTCAGGCGCTCGGCAGGCGGTCGAGCCGCCTGGCGGCCTCGGCGAGAACCGCCGGGAACTCGGCGTAGCCGGCGCGGTCCTCCTCGCCGACCATCAGCGTCGCCGGGGAGATCGGGGCCAGCGGCGGACGCTCGGCGGGCGGCAGGGACCGCTCCTTGCGGGCGATCACGACCAGGCTCGCGCCCCCGAACAGGCGCAGCTGCAGTTTTGAGAGCCAGTCGCCGGCGGGGTGCTCCTCGTCGATCGCGGCGATCGCCCGGCGCTTCATCCAGGCGCTCAACCGCCGCGTGTTGCCGCCGTGGGTGTACAGGGGGGCCTGGTAGACGACCTTCATGCCGGCGGCCCGGATCGCGCGGAGGTAGGAGTCGGGCCAGGTGATGTGGTGCCCCTCGTGCGGATCGGGGTGGCGCAGCTCGCGCACCGTCTTCCAGACGCTGCGCACCGGCTCCATCAGCGCGATCAGCCCGCCGTCTCGCAGCACCCGGCTGGCCTCCGCGAACAGCGGCCGGTAGTCGGCGACGTGGTGGACGAACTCCTTGAAGACGACGAGGTCCATGGCGCCGTCGGCGATCGGGGCGTAGCGGGCATCGGTGACGAAGCGCCTGCCCTCTCCGAGCCGGGGATGCTCGAGATCGAGGCCGGTTGCCAGCGAGTTGGCCTCGAAGTCGCAGATCCACGGTTCGAAGCCCGCCTCCGCCATCAGCCAGGCGACCCAGCCGTTCCCGCTGCCCAGCTCGAGCGACCGCGGCGCTCGCTCGGCGCCTGAGAAATGCGGCGTCACCCGGTTGATGAAGTCGACGGCGTGGGGCGCCGCCAGTCGCAGGTAGGCGAGGTTGGCGGCGGCGACCTCGGCGCCGAGCCCCTGGTGATCGCGCTCCTCCTCCATCGTCGCCTCGATCATCCCCGCGTCCCGACGGGGATAGCCCATGAAGACCAGTCCGTCCTCGACCGGGTAGAGGCGTTCCGCCCGCGGCGACCAGAAACCGCCCTCGCCGGCCTCCAGCGGCCCCAGGGTCTCCGGGCAGACGACGAATGGAGCGAGGCGCATCGCGGCAGCGTAGCCGCCGCCCCGTGGTCAACGCCTCTGGACATAAGTCCAGGACAGCGTCAATCGCTGCAGGCCCCGGCGCGGTGGACGACCAAGGAGGCATGAGAAACGCAACCCCCACCGAGAAGACGAGATCGCACGGCATCCGAACCGCGCTGGCGGCGACCGCGGCCGTGACCGCCATCTGCCTGCTCGGCGCCGCACCCGCGAGCGCCAGCCTCAAGATCGTCGCCCCGGCGACGGCAAAGGCGCAGCAGCCGGTCCACTTCTCCGCCAGCCCGTCGGCGCCGACGCAGACGATGGCTTTCTACGTCGACGGTCGCCGGCGCTGGGTGGACACCTCGCCGAGCTGGCAGTTCGGGCCCAGCGGCTACGTCGACCTGAACGCCGGCCGGCACGTGCTGAAGGTACGGGCACGGCAGACCGACGCCGTCGTCACGACCACCCGCACGATCTACGTCGAACCCTCCACCTCCGGCGGCGATGCGCACTCCCCCGTCGCCAGCGCCAGCACCTCCTCGCACCCCGCGAGCTCGCGGGCCCCGGCCGCGGGTCCCGGCCTGGAACGAAGCGTTCCGGTCTCGGCGCCGAACCCGGAAGCGGTCGCCAGCGGCGGCAGCGCGCTGCGGGAAGCCAACTGCGAGAACGGCCTCTCCGGCTGGAGCACCGCCGGCGTCGGCGAAGCGGTCCCCACCGTGACCAGCAGCAGCTCCCGCACCGGCGCCAAGGCCTGCCGGGTGGTGCTGAGTGGGACGCAGAACCGCTCGGAGCTGATCTTCGGCGGCAGCGGCCAGGAAGCCGTCGAATTCCACGAGGGCGACGAATACTGGTACGGCTTCTCCTTCAACATCCAGCAGATGGTCTATGGCCATCCCGGCGATCAGAACATCATCATGCAGTTCAAGAGCGACGGCGAAGGCAGCCCGGCCTTCGGCCTGCAGCTCTGGGACTACGCCGGCGACGACGGCCACAGCGGCGGCAAAGGGCTGTGGAGCGAAGGGACGGCGATGGGAGAACAGCGCTACCTGGCTCCGGTCAGCGAACGGCAATGGCACGACGTGGCGATCCACTTCAAGGCGTCCGCCCACGGCAACGGCTTCTACGAAGTCTTCCTCGACGGCAACCTGGTCGATGCCCGCAGCGGCGTCAGCATGATCGTCCCGGGGCACTCCTACGCCTACATCAAGGACGGGCTCTACCGCAACGGGGCCGCCAGCCCCGGCACCTCGGAACTGCTGCTCGACTCCGCCAAGCTCGGAACGAGCGCCACGGCGGTACAGCCCGGCTGAGCCCCGGCGGCTCCGAGCCCCGCCCGGCTACTCGAGCGCGGCCCGTAGCTTGCGCAGGGATCGGTAGACCCGGCCTTCGACGGTGGTGAGCCTCTCGCCGAGGAGCTCGGCCATCTCCGGCACGGTCAGGTCACCGCCGTAGCGCAGGGCGATCGCCTCGCGCTCCTCCTCGCTGAGGACGGCCAGCGCCGGCCCGAGCACCGCCCGGTCCTCGACCCGATCGAGGCCGGCGTCCGGCGCCGGGCCGCCGGGGTCGTGGCCGCCCCGCCGCAGCGCTCGGCCCTCGGCCTCGGCGCGGCGGCGCTGGTCGCGCAGGCAGTTGAGCGCGATCGCGTAGAGCCAGGTCTTGGCGCTGGCCTTCGCCGGGTCGTAGCGCCGGCGCGAGCGCAGCGCCCGCTCGAACGCCTCCGCCAGCAGGTCTTCGGCGGCGACGCGGTCGCCCGTGCGGTAGGCGAGAAAGCCGAAGAGGGCCTGCGCGTGGTCCGCGTAGAGCCGCTCGAAGTCGATGTCTCGCATGCTGATCGGCATTTTCTGCGTGATTCGCCGATTGCCTGTCGGGAATCGGCCCGCTCGTTCGTAAAAGGGATATCGGCAGCGATTTCGACAACACCGATTTCGGCAACCGCATTCCCGCCGAGCTGCGCGAGGTAGAGCAGCGGCTGCGTGACCAGAGGCCAGCGCTGAGCGCGTTGGAGCTCGACGCGATCAAGCTGCGGACGCTGTCCGCGGCGCGGAAGCCGAAAGACCCGACGGCCAGGAAAGGAAGCTTGATGAAGTCACGACTCGCCCTGATCTGCGTGCTCGCCCTGGGAGTGTTCATGAGCGGCACCGGCGCCACCCTCGCCGTTTCCGGCATCTCCGGCAGCGGCAGCGCCAGCTCCGCCCAGTACCCCGAAGAAAACGAACACGAAGAACGCCTCTGCGAAAACGGCGGTGGCGGCAGCGCCGCCGGCACCCGGAGCTGTCACCACAGCAGCGAGAGCTGCGGCCCGACCAGCAGCGGCGGCAACGGCGAGGCCTGCGAAACGCAGGAAGTGCGCCAGGTCGAAACCGGCGGCGGCGGTTCGCTGCCCTTCACCGGGTTCCTGGCGATTCCGGTGCTGATCGTCGGCGTCGGCCTGCTCGGCGCGGGCGTCGCGATGCGCCTGCGGACGCGGTCCGGCGACCGCTCGATCTAGCGCGAGCGAATCGCTCAGAACGGGAGGCGGGCCGATTCGGCCCGCCTCTCCCATTCCCGGGGCCCCTTGCCGCGCGTCGCCGCGATCATTTCGGCGATGCGGGGCTCGAGGGGGTCGAGGCGGTGGGCTTCGCCGAGCTCGGGCAGCGGATCGCGGCCGGCGGCGGCGCGCACGAGCGCCAGCCCGTAGTGCGTTTCCCAGTTTTCCGGGTCGCGCTCGATCGCGTTTCGCATCGCCCTTTCCGCCAGTTCGCCCTGCCCGGCCCGGGCGTCGCAGTAGCCGATCAGCTCGTAGGGCTCGGGCCGCACCTTGAGCGCGTCGAGCGAGTCGAGGGCGGAGCCGACCGCGCCGTTGCAGTTGCCGCGGTCGAAGGCGTCGACGGCGTCGTTCAGCCGCGCCTGCGAGATCGCGATCGCGGCCGGGGTGACCGCCAGCACGCCGACCCCGACCGCGGCGGCGATCCGCAGCACCCGGCCGGGCTCGACCGTCGCCAGGGCGCGGCGCCGGCCCCCGATCGGCTTCGCCAGGGCGAGGCCGGCGAGGGCGAAGAACCACAGCGTCACCGCCGGCATCTCCCAGTCCCAATCGACGCCGGCGTGCAGGGCCCAGACCGTCGAGAGGGCGATCAGGGCGCCGTAGACGCAGCGTTCCTCGCCGCGCAGCCGCCGCCCCAGGCCGACGAAGATCGAGACGACGACGCCGACTATCAGCAGGAAGCCGACGATCCCCATCTCCCCCAGGACCTCGATGTAGAGGGAGTGGGCGTCGATCACGGTGAAGCGGTAGGGGCGCCGCCGCGCCCACTGCAGCTGGTAGGTGCCGGCGCCGGTGCCGATCAGGGGGTCTTCCTCGAAGGATTCGAGCGAGACCTTCCACTGCTTGATGCGCCCGTTGTTGCCGCTCGAGGTGAGCCGGGCGCGTGGTTCCTGGGCATGGCCGACCACGTCCCCCTTGACGAAGTTGTCGTACTCGGAGCGGAGCCAGCCGGGAGCCCCCAGGGCGGCGGCGAGCAGGATCGCGACCACGGCGGCGCCGACCACGGCGGCGGCGATCGTCCGCGGCTCGAACACGGGTGGCACCCACTCCGCGAGGCGGCGATCGCCGCGTTCCAGCAACGCTCGCAGCGCCGCCGCCGCCAGCGCGCAGACGATCACGACGAGCGCCAGGTGGTGCCCCTGGGCGACGCCGGCGGGCGAGCCGAACCCGGCCGAGGAGACGATCGAGGCGCGGTAGCTGGCGACCATCGCCACCGCGGCTGGCAGCGCCGCGGCGGCGACGGTGAGCAGCAGCCGCCGCGGCCGGGCGACGACCGCGTAGACGAGCAGGCCGACGACCATCAGGCCGAGCGAAGCGCGCGAGAAGGTCAGCAGCAGGGTCGAGGCCAGCAGCGGCAGCGCCGCGGCGCCGAGCAGCCGCGCCGGGCGCCCCTCGCGCCCGCTCGAGGAGAGGTGGACGCAGGCGAGCAGGCCGAGGGTGGCGAGCAGGCCGAGGGCGTTCCAGTAGGTGAGCGGGAAGCTGAGCCGCTCCGGGTGGATGTCGTAGGCGATCGGCCAGACGTCGGCGGCGACCCGGGTGATCCAGCCGGCGAGGCAGATCGCAACGGCGGCGGCGGCGAGGCCGCGCAGCCCCCACTCCAGCCGCCGCTTGCCCGGCACCAGGATCCCGAAGAAGGCGAAGACGAGGACGTAGAGCAGGGCGCGGTCGAACTCGAGCAGGGCGCGGCCCGAGGCCCCCGACCACAGCGCCGAGGCGAGGGTCCAGGCGGCGAACAGGGCGAGCAGGCCGAGCGGCACCAGCAGCGCCGGGGTGAAGCTCTCGAAGGGGCGGCTGACCAGCATGATCGCCAGCACCAGCAGCAGGCAGACGGCGATCGCCGCGTTGGCGGTGGCGCCGGGGAAGAAGCCGCCGGCGTTGAAGCCGAGGTAGACCGTGAAGGCGGCGAGGACGGCGCCCACCGCGGGGCCGCGCAGGGCTTCGAGTGGACCCGGCGATCGCCGCTGCGGCTGCGCCGGGGGCATCCCGACCGCAACAGGCGGCACCGGCGGCGGTTTATGCGACATGGCTCTGTTCACGGAGGCGCTCACTATTCTCGATTGGATCGGCGTTCGAGCTCGCGCCGGGAAACCTGGATGGAGCCTTCCAAGCTGATCTCAAGCCCGGAGTCCACGCTGCCGACAGAGATACAGGCAGCCATGGACACCATCGCCTACGACTACGAATCCGCCCCCGGACTGCACACGGTCGGGACGGCGAGCGCGCGGCGCTCGCCGGCGACCGAGCGGGCCACGGTCCTGCGGCGCCTGCTGCTCGGCGCCGACCTCGTCGCCGCGGCGCTCGCCGGCCTGCTGACCTCGCTGGTCTTCGCCGTCTCCCCCACCGACGCGCTGGCGCTCGCGGCCACTCTGATGGTCGGCTCCGTCGCACTCGCCTTCGTCTTCGGCCTCTACAGCGAGGGCGACCTCTGGACCTGGGCCAGCGGCCTCGGCGACTCTCCGCGGGCGCTGGTCGCCTCGCTGCTGCTCTCCTGGCCGACCTTCGGCGTCGCCGACCTGCTCGGCCTGCAGAAGCCGGCCCTGGTGGCGCTGGTCGCGACCGTCGCCAGCGGCGCCCTCGACGGCGTCGGCCGCGCGGTCGGCCGCGGCATCGCCCACCGCAAAGCGCCGCTGCGCCAGCGCACGGTGATCGTCGGCTCGGGCCTGGTCGCCGACCGCCTCGCCGACCGCCTCGACCGCCACGCCGAGTTCGGCCTCGAGCCGATCGGCCTGGTCGACGACGACGTCCACACCCTGGGCGGCACCCAGCGGCTGCCGAAGCTGGGCTCGCTGAGCCAGCTCGACCGGGTGCTCGAGGAGGCCGAGGTCGACCGCGTGATCATCGCCTTCTCCCGCGCCAGCCACCAGCAGCTGCTGAGCTGCATCCGCACCTGCCGCGACCACCGGGTCGCGGTCGACATCGTGCCCCGCCTCTTCGAGCTGCTCGACGGCGCCCAGTCGCTGAACCAGATCGGCGGCCTGCCGCTGCTCTCGATCGGGGCGCCACCGCTGAGCCGCTCCTCGCGGGCCGCCAAGCGCGCCCTCGACGTCGTCGTCTCCGCCCTCGCCCTGGTCGTCCTCAGCCCGCTGCTGGCGGCGATCGCAATTGCGGTCGTGCTCGACACCCGTGGCCCGGTCCTCTTCCGCCAGGTCCGCGCCGGGCGCGGCGGCAGGGAGTTCCGGCTGTTCAAGTTCCGCTCGATGCACCGCGACGCCGAGCAGCGCAAGCGGCTCTACGAAGAGCGCAACGAAGCCGACGACGGGGTCATGTTCAAGATCAAGGACGACCCGCGGATCACCCGCGTCGGCGGCTTCCTGCGCCGCACCTCGCTCGACGAGCTGCCGCAGCTGCTCAACGTCCTGCGCGGCGAGATGAGCCTGGTCGGGCCGCGGCCGCTGATCCTCGAGGAGTCCAAGCACGCCGCCCAGACCTGGCACGCGCGCCGGCTCGACCTGCGCCCGGGAATCACCGGCCTCTGGCAGATCTCCGGCCGCTCCGACCTCCCCTTCCAGGAGATGGTCCGCTTCGACTACCAGTACGTGACCGGCTGGTCGCTGGCTCGCGACGTCGAGATCCTGCTGGCGACGGTGCCGGTCGTGCTCTCCGGTCGCGGCGCCTACTGACCCGTACCGCTGCCGGGGGTGGGAAACCCGCGGGCGGCGCGCAGCGGGCGGCGCAGCATCGCCGCCGCCGGCGAGAGCAGGGCGGCGCGGCCGAGCGGCGTCAGCTTGACGGCGAAGCGGCGGCGATCGTCGCGGCTGTCGACGTTGACGCGCGGGATCGAGAGGCGGTCGGCGCCGCGCTGGCCGTGGCTGCTCGGCAGGCTGAAGGCGAAGCTGTAGCCGCACTCGCCGGCGGCGGCGGCAACCTCGGCGTTCCACTCGCCGAACGGGTAGGCGAGGACGTCGCAGCTGCCGAGCCGCTCCGCGATCCGCGCCCGCGAGTCCGCCAGCTCCTGCCGCAGCCGCTCGGGCTCCAGCTCGGTCAGGTGGGGGTGGGTGAGCGTGTGGCTGCCGATCTCGAATCCCCCCTCGCGCATCTCCTCGACCAGCGGCCAGGTGAGCGAGCGCATCGTCTCGCCGAAGCGACGCTGGTCGGCGGCGACCTCGGGCCAGGCGAGGGGGGCGCCGTCGTCGAGCAGCGGCGGCAGCACGAAGCAGAAGCCGCCGAAGCCGTACTCGCGCAGCAGCGGCAGCGCCGTCTCGTGGTTGTCGCGGAAGCCGTCGTCGAAGGTGATGAAGACGGTCGGCTCGGTCAGCTCGCCGGCGGCCGCCAGTGCCAGCTCGGCGAGGCCGCCGCCGCGCAGGCGGCGCCGGCGCAGCTCGTCGAGCTGGCGCTCGAAGAGCTCGGCCGTGACCGTGAGGAAGCGGGGCCCCCGCGGGGCCACCGAGTGGTAGCTGAGGAAGATCGCCCGCCCCGACCTGTTCCGTAGTTGACTCCCCACCGCGCAGCAGTCTAGGGAGCTTGCGCCAATGCCCCTCGGGCCGCCAGCCGCGTCACTACAGTGAGCCGCGATGCGAGCGCTCCTCGTCTGCTCCCCCGGCGGCCACCTGCAGCAGATGCTGGCGCTCGAGCCCGCCTGGCGCGAGCTCGACGTCGCCTGGGTGACCCTGCCCGGTCCCGACGTCGATTACCTGCTCGCCGGCGCTGCGGTCACGCTCGGCCACGGCCCGACCAACCGCAGCCTGCTCAACCTCGGGCGCAACCTGGGACTGGCCTGGCGGCTGCTGCTGCGGCGGCGGCGGCCGGACGTGATCCTCTCCACCGGCGCCGGCCTCGCGGTCCCCTTCTTCCTCGTCGGCAAGCTGCTGCGGGTCCGCCTCGTCTACGTCGAGAGCCTGACCCGGACCGAGTCGATCTCGCTCAGCGGCCGCCTCGTCTACCCGCTCGCCGACCGCTTCTTCGCCCAGTGGCCGCAGGCGGCGGCGCGGCTGCGGCGGGCCGAGTACGCGGGGTCGATCCTTTGATCTTCGTCACCGTCGGCACCCACCAGCAGCCCTTCGAACGGCTGCTCAGCGCCCTCGCCGCGCTCGACGGCACGGACCTGGTGGTCCAGTACGGGACCGGCCGCAGGCCGTCCGGGGTCGCCGTCGCCGAGCCCTACATGCCGTTCGACCGGATGCTCGCCCACTTCCGCGCGGCGGAGAAGGTGATCACCCACGCCGGCGTCGGCAGCATCCTCTGTGCGACCAGGGAGGGGCATACGCCGCTCGTCGTCCCGCGCCGCCACGACCTCGGCGAGCACGTCGACGAACACCAGGCCGAGCTGGCGCAGGCGCTCGCGGGACGCGGCAGCGTGATCGTCGTCCGCGACACCGACCGCCTGGCGGAGCAGATCGCGCAGGCTCCGCCGCGTGGCGAGACCGCGGCGGCGAGCACGCAGGGGGGCCTCCGCGACAGCCTGCGCCGGGCGTTGCTGGGCGCGAGGGCCCCGGCGAGGTCAGCCCAGGCTCGCGTAGACGGCGGCTAGGCGCCCCGCCACCTCGCCGGCGTCGAGCCACTTCGCTCGCTCCCGGGCCTCCCGCCCCAACCCGTGGCGAAGCTCGGAGTCCTCGGCAAGGCGGAGCAGCGCCGCGGCGAGCGCCGGCGCCTCGTCGCCGGGAACGAGCAGACCGTCGGTTCCGGGCCGCACCACCTCGCCGATGCCGCCCACGTCCGTGGCCACGACCGCCATGCCGTATGCCATCGCCTCCAGCAACGCCATCGGCAGGCCCTCCGAGCGCGAGGGCATGACGAAGATCTCGGCCCGGCGGAGCAGCTCGTCCTTGTCCTCGGCTTCGAGCCAGCCCACCCACTCGACCCCCGCCGCCGCGGCCACGAGGTCGGCGCCGGCGGCGGGCAGATCGCCCGGGCCGGCGAGGGTGAGGCGCAGCTCGGGCCGCCGGGCGAGCACCGGCGGCAGCGCCTCGAGCAGCACGTCGCCGCCCTTGGCCGGGTTGGCGAAGCCGCCGAGGTAGGCGACGTGCACGGCCCCGGCGGGTTGCTCGGGGCGCTCGACGAGCGGCACCGCCGGCGCCGGGTTGGGAACGACCCCCACCTCGGACCGCACCCCGGCCGCCCGCAGCGCCGCCGCGCTCGCGGCCGAGACGGCGAGGACCGCGTCGGCGCCGGCGAAGGCGGCCCGCAGCAGGACCAGGCCGGGGCGGCCGAGCCCGGCGCGGAAGGCGGCGATGTCGCCGCCGCCGGAGTGGACCTGGAGGACGACGCGGCGCCGCAGCGCCTTGGCGACGAGGACGAGGATCGCCTTGCGGTAGGCGCTGCCGCGAACGGTGGCGTGAAGATGGACGACGCGACCGCGACCGCGCAGGCTCCAGGCGCAGAGCCGCAGCAGCGCCAGGCAGTAGACGCCGAGACGCGGCAGCGGTCGCCGACCGCGGTAGGTGGGCACGACTTCGAGCCGGTAGCTCCGGGCCAAGGGCGAGTCCAGGAGCGCCCGCAGGGAAGCGGCCATGCCACCGCCCAGATCGGGATCGGGGCCCATCTGCAGCACCCGCGGCCGCTCAGGCATTGTGCAGGTCCCCCATCCCGGGGAGGTCGGGCGGAGGCGGGCCCCAGCGGCGGCGCAGGAAGTCCAGGGCGCCGCGCGCCGTCGCGACCGCGAGGACCCAGGGCTCGCGGGGACCGCCGGGGCGGTGCCTGACGGTCCGCAACAGCACCCGCGCCAGGTTGAGGGCGATCAGCGCAACCGCCCGCGCCTCGAGCGTCAGGGCGCCGTAGGGGCCGGCCGCCCGGCGCGCGTACTCGGCGCCGTTGCGGGTGAGCAGATAGGTCCAGGCGCCGGGTCGCTTGGGGCCGCCCGGGTCCTGCTCGGCGAGAGCGTCGAGGACGATGCCGACCCGGAGCCCGGAGCGCCGCACCCGCAGGCAGAGATCGGCCTCCTCGCAGTAGCCCCAGAAGCGCTCGTCGAAACCCCCCACCGCGGCGACCGCCTCGGCCCGGATCAGCATCGTGCCGCCGTCGAGCCAGTCGCAGGCGGCGACACCGCCGTCCGCGTCGGGCCGCCGCCGCAGGTGGGCGGTGGTGCCGTTGGCGCGGGAGATGCCGCCGAACGAGAATGGGGCGTCGGTGCCGGCGAGGACCAGCACCGGGCCGAGCACGCCGAAGTCCGGCCGCCGCTCGGCGGCGTCGATCAGCCGCTCGAGGGCGCCGTCGCGAAGGCGGGCGTCGTGGGTGAGGACCAGCAGCAGCTCCGCCCGGTGCCGGCGGAGCCAGGCGATGCCGCGGTTCATCCCGGCGGCGTAGCCGAGGTTGCGCTCCGTCTGGATCAGCGCGCAGCCGTCCGGAACGGTCGGCGGCGGTTCGCCGGGCCGGGCTGGGTTGTGGACGACCACGATGTCCTCCGCCGGCAGGCCCTGGCCGATCAGGCTCTCCAGCAGCGGCCCGTGCTCGCCGCCGCCGCCGTAGGCCAGCACGGTGGCCCCGACCCTGGCGGCGCTCATGCCCGCGTCACCAGTCGGTACGCGCGCTTGGCCGGCGCTCGCAGCCCCGGGGGCAGGCCGCGGCCGAGGCCGACCAGCCTGTCGCCGCCGCGGCTGGCGATCGCCAGCGGGTGCCGGCGCCGGCCCAGGACCCAGGTCGCCGCGCCGCGGCGCCCGGTCTCGAAGCGCGCCTTGTAGTCCTCGTCGCCGCGCAGGAAGTCGTAGATGCCGGCGCCCTCCGCGGCCGCCCGCTCGATCGTGTGGGCGAAGAGGACGGTGCCGAGCGAGTGGCGCTCGAAGCCGAGGCCGGTCAGCGCCGCGCAGTAGCGGTCGCCGATCCGCCACCCGTACCAGGCGGCCGCCGGCTCGCCGTCGAGCCTGGCCAGCCACAGCCGCAGCCAGCCCCGCTCGTGGGCGAGTCGAGCGAAGCCGTGGTGGACGGCCCTGATCGCGGGCGAGAGGGCGAGCGACCCGCCACGCTCGCGCCAGCGCTCCTCGTGCAGGGCGAAGCAGATGTCGAGGTCGGGGCCGACGCTCCCGGGGTCGGTCGTCAGCGTGAACTCGAGGCCGTGCTCGCGCTCGAGCTTGCGGCGGTGCCGGCGCAGGTGGTGGCGGAAGTTGCCGCTCTTTTCGGCCAGGTAGCCCTCGTAGCCGCCGGCGCCGAGGCGGACGAACGGGAGCTGGTCCGGGCGCCGCGGCCGGGAGCGGGCCAGGCGCCGCGGCTCCGCCTCCCAGAGCGCGGCCGGCCAGCTGCACTCGGAGTCGATCCGGGTCAGCTCGAAGAGGTGCCAGAGCCGGCGCTCCGCGCTCAGGAACGCCGCGCACTCGGCCGCCATCGCGGCCTCGTCCTCGGGACGGCAGGCGGGCGTGAACCAGTCGCCCAGCTCGGCCCCGGCGAAGCGCAGCAGGCGAATCGGCCCGGCGCTTCCGCGCACCAGCGGCAGCACCCCGCGGACCTCCCCGCCGGCGCGCCAGAGGAGCAGGAACGGCTCCTGCTCGGCGCCGGTGTCCGCCTGCCGGCACGCCCGGTACCACTCCGGAGTCAGGAACGGGTTGCCGCGCAGCTCGGCCAGTCGGCCCCAGGCGTCCAGCGCCGCGGCGGGCAGGCGCTCCGGCCCCTCTCGCGCCAGCTCAATCACGGTCGTCGCCCTCCGCCTCCGCGACGGCCGCCAGGCGAGGCCGGTCGCGCAGGTAGTAGAGCGCCCCCAGCGGCGCCGCCAGCAGCGCCCAGCCGCGCCGTGGCGCCCGCCACAGCAGCCGCCACGGCGACTCCCCGGTCAGCAGCGAGTAGCGGACGTAGTTGGTGTTGGCGCGGAGGCGGGGAAGCAGCCTGATCGACCCCGGCATCGCGGCGAACTCGCGCCAGTAGACGAGCTGGGCGCGGGGATAGCGCAACCGCAGCTCGGCGTCGCGGCCGCTCAGGCCCTGGGACAGGTACTCCTTGTAGGCCCAGACCTCGTCGACGAAGCGCGAGCACCAGCGGGCGGCGATGCGATTCCAGACCAGGGACGGCGTCACGTGCCAGCCGAGATCCTCCGGGAAGGGGTTGGCGAGCAGGACGTCCCGCCGCTGCATCCCGATCTTGTCGCCGTCGACCTCGTGGACGACCGAGATCCGGAAGGTGTCCGAGTCGAGCACCGAGGCCGGAAAGCGGCTGCCGATCACCTCGCCGTCGGGGTCGGCGCAGAGCCCTTCGACCCCGACGAAGCGGTCGCGTCGCGCGGTCGGGATCGACTCCCAGCTCTCGATCATCCGCCGCAGCGCCTGCGGCGCGTACCAGTCGTCGGAGTCCATCAGGGCGCAGAACTCGCCGCTGGCCAGCTCGACGCCGCGGTTGACGGCGGCGTGCTTCCCCTGGTTGCGCTGCCGGCGATAGTCGATCGCGAACGGGGCCTCGCCGGCCCAGCCGCGAACCAGCTCGCCGGTCCCGTCGGACGATCCGTCGTCGAGCACCACCCAGTCGAAGTCGGCGAAGTCCTGCGCCAGCAGGCTCCGGTAGAGGCGCGGCAGGGTCGCGACGCGTTCGTAGGTAGGGGTGACGACGCTGATCCGCGGGCTCACGGGCTCTCCACCGGCTGGCGCGAGCCGACGCCGGGAAAGCGCAGCTTCTCCGGCAGGTAGCCGCCGCGCGTGGCCAGCCACCAGTACGGCGGGACGTAGAGGATCAGCGAGAGGGCGAGCAGGAGCGCCGCGCTCAGCCGCCCGTCCGGCGTCCCCACGAGGACGGCCAGGGCGATCGACGGCAACGCCAGCCCGACCGCCAGCACGGCGGTCGGGACGACGCCGCGAAGGAAGTCGCCGGGGGAGAGGTCGAAGAGCCGCAGGAAGCGCGCGTTGAAGCGCACGCTGCCCACCAGCAGCGCCAGGAAGGTGCCCCCGACGACCCCCCAGATGCCAAACAGCGGTGCCAGGGCGACCGTCAGCGCCACGTTGACGACGGCGATCAGGACCGCGTTCAGCGAGACCAGGCCCGGGTGGCCGGCGCTGAGGGCGATCGTCGAGCCGACGGCGGTGGTGGTGTTGATCATGTAGGCGACGGTGAGGACGGGGATCAACAGGGTCGAATCTCCCGGCGCTCGGCCCAGCCAGGCGACCAGCAGGAAGGGGGAGGTGACCGCGGCGAGCGTGAACAGGGGGAAGGCGATCGCGTTGCTGCGGAGCGTATAGCGACGGTACATCGGCCCGACGACGCGACGCCCGCCCTCGACGATCTTCGCCGCCGCCGTCGGCATCAGCGCCGAGACCGTGAGGACCGCGGCGCTGCGGACCCCGATCACCACCCGGGAGGCGATTTCGTAGACGGCGGCGGCCCTGACGTCGACGGCGAAGGCGATCACCACCTTGTCGGTCTGGAAGTTGACCAGATCGGCCAGCCAGCCGATCTGGTTCTTGACGCTGAACCCCAGCACCTCCCTGGTCAGCGCGCGGCCGGGACGGGCCCAGCGCGGGCCTGGCCATATCCGCCGCAGCGCCACGTAAGAGGGGAGGATCCCGATCAGGGCGGCGGCGACGTTGGCCAGGGCGTAGACGACGAGGCTGGTGCTGGCCAGCAGCGCCGCGACGCTGATCGCGAAGTTGACGGTGAGGGCGATCGTCGTGGCGACGTTCGGAGGCACCATCTGGCGCCTGCCGAGGCCGACCGCGTTGAGCACGCCCTGGTACCCGTTCAACGTCCAGATCCCCACCGCGGCCATCGCGACCACGCGCGTCTGCTCGGCGTCGAGGACCCCGAGCTGCTGGCTCAGCAGCGGCGCCGCGGCGGCGACCGCGACCAGGGCGGCCAGCCCGACCAGGGTCGTGGCCACGAGCCCCAGCCCCAGGCACTGCCGAATCCGATCGCGACGACCCTCCGCGTCGTAGATCGCGATGAAGCGAACGATGGAGCGACCGATGCCGAGGTCGAGCAGGCCCGCGTAGGTGGCGAAGGCGCCGGTCACCGACCAGAACCCGAACTTGTCCAGCCCCAGCCGCGCCAGCATCAGCGGCGCCAGCAGGAAGCTGAACAGGTAGCCGACCAGGAGACTTCCCGATTGGGCGACGGTATTGCGAAAAAGCACGCTGTCTCCTAGGCGACGACGGTCTTTATTGTGGGCCTGTGCCAGGGCCCCGTCACAGACTGTTGCTGATCGTCAACCGCCTCGCCACGATCGGCGGCGCCGAGGTGCAGCTCACCCATCTCGCCAAGGGCCTGGCACGGGCCGGCCACCGGGTGACGCTCTGCTGCATCGACTCCTCCTCGCTCGACCCCTCGGTCCTGGCCGACGCCGGGGTCGAGCTGGTCGAGCTGCACGCCAGGCGCCGCCGCCAACGCGCGCTGGCGATCGGGCGGCTGACCAGCCTCGCCCGCCGTGCCGAGATCGTCCAGTGCACGATGTGGGATCCGAGCCTGTGGGGGCGGATCGCCGCGATCCTCGCCCGCCGCCCGGTGATCGTCGCCGACCACGCCACCGACCGCGCGGTCCAGGTGTCGGCGGGCGGCGCCTCGAGGGCCCGCTGGATCGCGCTGCACAACCGCCTGCTCGACCGCTTCACCTACGCCACCGTCGCCTGCGCGAGCTCGCAGCGAGCCGTGCTCGAAGGCGAAGGGGTCGCGGCGGGGAAGATCGTCCACATCCCCAACGGGGTCCCGGTCGAGGAGCTGAGGCGGGCGGCGGCCGCGGGCGGCGGCCGCGCCGCGCTGGGGCTGCCGGAGGCGGTTCCGCTGGTGATCCAGGTCGGCCTCTTCCGCCCCGAGAAGAACCAGGCCGGGGCGCTCGAGGCGCTGCGGGCGACCCGCGAGCGGGTGCCGGAGGCGCGACTCGTCTTCGTCGGCGACGGCGTGACGCGGGCCGAGGTCGAGGCGCGGGCGACCGCGATCGGCGCCCGCGAGTGGGCCCTTTTCCTCGGCCTGCGCAGCGACGTGGCGGCGCTGATGTCCGTCGCCGACCTGATGCTGCTGCCGTCGTCCTCCGACGCGATGCCGATGACCGTTCTGGAGGCGATGGCGCTCGGCGTGCCGGTGCTGGCGACGGACGTCGGCGACGTCCGCGAGATCCTCGGCGAGGGCGGCGTCTGCGTGCCCGTCGACGAGCCCGAGGCGCTGGCGGAGGAATGCGCGCGCCTGCTCGCCAGCCCCGAGCGGCTGGCGCGCCTGGGCGAGGCCGGCGGGAAGCGGTCCGCGACCTTCAGCGCCGCGACCATGGTGCGGCGCTACGAAGCGCTGTTCGACGCCGCCAGCGCCGGGACGTCGCCGCTCGCCGCCGTCGCCGCCGCCGGGTGAGCTCACCGCCCCGCTCCCAGCGGCAGGTGCTCTCGGTAGGCGGCCAGCGTCAGCTTCGCGACGGCGTCCCAGCTTCCCGCCCGCGCGGCGGTCTCGGCGCCGGCGCGGCCGAGGCGCCGCGCCAGCTGCGGGTCGCGGAGCAGTGAGACCAGCGCCGCGGCCAGGGCGGGTGCGTCCCGCGGCGGCACGACCAGCCCCGAGCCGTCGGACACCAGCTCCGGCAGGCCGCCGACGGCGCTGACGACGAGCGCCCGCCCGTGGGGCTTCGCCAGCGAGCCGACACCGCTCTGGCTCGCCTGGAGGTAGGGAAGGGCGACGCAGGTCGCGCCCGCGAACAGCTCCGGCAGGCGGGCGTCGGGCAGGAACCCGGAGCGGACCTCGACCCGGGGGTCCGCGAGGGCGGGGTGCGGGGCGATCTTCCCCTCGCCGGCGACGATCAGGGTCGCCTCGGGCACGGCGGCCCAGACCGCCGCCATCGCGTCGAGCAGGACATCGAGGCCCTTGTAGCGCGAGATGCGGCCGAAGAACAGGATCGACGGGCGGCTGGGCAGGGGCGCGACCTCGGCGCTCTCGATCCCGTGCGGCACGACGACGACCGGCGCCCGCGGCGCCAGCCGGGCGAGCAGCTCCTCGCGCAGCGCCTCGCCGTGGGTGAAGATCAGGCCGGCGCCGCGGGCGAGGGCGCGGTTGAACAGCGGGTCGTGCCGGGGCACGGCGTCGCCGGGATGCGGCGAGGGATCGTGGATCGTCAGCGCGTAGCGGCGGGGACGGATCCCGGCGGCGAGGAGCAGGCGCGGGTCGTTGCCGACCGACTCCTGCAGGTGGACCACCTCGGGAGCGAACGCGCGGTACCGGCGCCGCAGCCGCACGGCCTCCAGCCAGCCGCGCGGCGAGCGCACCCTGCCGGGAAGGGCACGATGGGCGCCGTCGGTCCCGATCGCCTCGCGGACGAAGCGCTGGGCCGCGCCGGGCTCGCCGCCGAATTCCCGGTCGTGGTCCCTGGTCAGCAGGGCGACCTCGGCGCCGGCTCGCCTCAGCCCGCCGGCCAGCCGGGCGCTGTAACGGAGGTGGAAGTCGCAGGCGAGGAGAACCCGCGGGTGGCGCTCTCCAGCGGCGCTCACGGCGCCAGTCCCGACGGCTCGCCGGCGGCGGCGCGGCTGCCGCGGTCGGCGACGATGACTCCGGTCAGCAGGCCGAGCACCGCCGTCATGTCCTCGGTCGTGAAGTAGATCGCCACCACCGCGCTGACCATGATCAGGGCGATGCCGATGCCGCAGGCGGCGATCGCCGGGTCACGCGGCGAGCGCCGGACCGCGGCGGCCAGGGGCGAGCCGAGGAAGAAGAGGAAGGCGATCAGGCCCGGCAGGCCCGAGATCAGGACGAGGTATAGATACTGGTTGTGGAGGAAGAGCTGCGGCGCCACGGTGACGCCGACTAGCAACGTGCCGCTTTCGACCGGGTGGTTCGCGTAGACGCCGAAGGGGGCGCCGGCGCCGACGCCCAGCAACGGGTGCCGCTCGGCGAACGGCCAGGCTTTCGACGTCTCCGAGGCGCGTTCTTCGAGCGAGCTTTCGTGTGCGGTTCTGACCGGGTTGAGAATAGTTCCCCCGCGCTCGACGATCGGCCGCACGACGCTGCTCTGCGTGGTCGCCGAGCCGAACGCGATCAGGAGCGCGACGCCGGCGACCATGGCCGCGGTGCCGACGGCCATCCGGCTGCGGATGAAGGTGCCGCCCAGGACCGCCATCAGCACCGCCCCGACGAGCAGTCCCAGCCACATGTTGCGATTGAAGCTGAGCGCGATGTCGACGGCTATCCCCAGCAGCAGGGCGGACCAGCCGAGCCGGGCCCTGCCGCGCCTGGTCGCGACCTGGACCACGCAGAACCAGAAGAGGGCGTAGCCCGCCGAGAGGCCGGCCAGCCGCACGCGCTCGATCGATTCCGCCCCTTCCTGTCCGGTCAGCGCCGCGCGCGCCGAGGCGGCGATCGAGGGAAAGGCGCCCGCGGTCGAGATCAGCAGGGCGACGAGACCGGTGCAGGCGGCCATGATCGCGACCCCGGTCAGCAGCAGGCGGCGCTGCTCGACCGAGGGGAAGAGGCGGATGACGACGTAGAAGAAGGTGAGGAGGCT
Source organism: uncultured Conexibacteraceae bacterium (assembly GCA_964540905.1). Classification (GTDB taxonomy): domain Bacteria; phylum Actinomycetota; class Thermoleophilia; order Solirubrobacterales; family 70-9; genus VAYN01. The sequence continues at coordinate 20,411 of CAZIOS010000020.1, forward strand.
GAGCGGACGGGCCCAGTTGAACGCTTCGGTGAGCGAGGCGGAGCCGCTTTTCACCGCCAGCGCCGCCGAGATCGTCACCAAGGCTAGGAAGATCGCCAGGGCGAGGCCGACCGGGCCACCCCAGGTCCGCTGGCGTGGGCGCACCAGCGCCAGCGCCAGCAGGCAGGCGAGGGCGACCTCGTAGGGCCTGACGCTGAGCGCGCCGACGTTGTGGGCGAAGTAGGTGGGCGTGAAGACCGAGTCGACGAGGAGGAAGAAGACGAGCGCCGTCGCCAGCGGAAAGCGAAAGACCAGGGCGACGACGAAGAGGCCGACGAAGAGGAACAGGTAGTGCGGGATTTCCGGCCCGACCGCGGCATGGGCGAGGACCAGCTCGAGCACCGCGACGGCGAGCGCGAAGGCGCCCGCCCGCAGCGGCTCAGCCGCGCGCCGCGCCGTTGCCGACCAGGTCGGTGCGGTAGTAGTGCGAATACTTGGCACGTTCAGCCTCCGCGAAGTTGACGATGACGCCGACCGGTTGCTTTTCCAGCAGCGAGAACTGTTTGGTCAGCTCGGCGGCGGCGTCGCGCGTCGTCTTGCCGAGGCCGCCGACGATGACGATCTCCGACGCCTGCGGCACCAGCGCCAGCGCATCCGAGACCGCCCCCAGAGCGGGGCTGTCGAGGATCACGAAGTCGAAGCTCTGCCCCAGCTCGGCGAGCACGCAGCGCATCCGCTCGCTCTCCAGCAGCTCCGAGGGGTTGGGCGGCAGCGCCCCGCTCGGCAGCACCGTGAGGCCGTGGCCGACGCCGACCTGGACGTGGACCAGGACGCGCTTGAGCTCGGTCCCGGTGAGCACGTTGGCCAGCCCTTCGGCGGGCTGGCCGGTGACCTGGCGGAAGTCGCTTTTCTTGCGCAGGTCGGCTTCGACCAGGACCACGTGGTCACCCATTTCGGCCATCGCCAGGGCGAGGCCGCGGGCGACGGTCGACTTGCCGTCGCCCTCCTCGGGACTGACCACCAGCAGCGAGTGCATGTCGCTGTCGACCGCGAAGTAGCGCAGGTTGGCACGGAGGCCGCGGAACGACTCGCCCTCGATGGTCTGGGGACCGAGACCGACGGCGCCGCTGCCGGAGAGGCGCTTGCTGCGCGGGATGCGACCGACCAGCGGCAGCCCGTAGAGCTCTTCCATCTCCTCGCTGGAGCGAACCCGGCGGTCGACCCGCTCGAGCAGCGCCGCCAGGCCAAAGCCGAGCAGCGCTCCGAGGACGATCCCGAGGCCGACGTTGCGAGTGAGGCTGGGCGAGGAGGGAGCGCCCGGCGCCGAGGCGCGCTGCACCAGCTCGGCGCCGCCCGTCTGCAGGGCCTGGTCGAGCTTGAGCTGGTCGAGCTGTTCCTTCAGGGCGGCGCCCTGGGCGCCGGCGAGTTCGGTCGGGGTCATCGCTTCGAGGCTTTCTTCGGCCAGGTCGATCGCTTCCTGCACCTGGGCGCGGTCGGCCTTGCGGCGGAAGCTGATGTAGGCGGCGCCGTAGGCGTTGGCGATGTCGGCCGAGCGCTGCGGTTCGGTCGTCGTCGCCGAGACCGCGGCGGTGTCGGCGTTGGCGCTGGGCGCGACTTCGACGCTGGCGAGGATTTCGCCGGCCGGGATCGCTTCGTCGATCGACTTCGAGGCTTCTTCGGCGACCACCGGCAGCGCCACCAGTTCGCCGTTGGTCGCCGCTTCCCGCGTCGGATCGACGACGTTGTTGCTTTCGCCGATGCTGGCGGGGCTTTCGCGGAACAGCAGGGTCGCCGTCGCCGTGTATTCCTTTTCCTGCGTCAGGGTCAGGGCAAGCGCTATCAGCGGCACCCCGATCAGTGCCTGCAGCACGATTACCTTGCGGCGTCGCAGGATCTTCAGCGCCTGCTCGATCGCCCCTTCTTCTCTCGTCACGAACTGTGTTTCGACACGGCAATGGCCATGCCTGCAGCTACGAACGGGATCGTTCAGGGGATCAGCGGGCCAGCCGGCGCAGCGCCAGCGCGGCCTGGGTGGCCGCGGAGGGGCCCAGCCGCCGCGTCCGCAGGCGCGCCAGCAGCCGCCGCGCGCTCTCCCCCTGGAAGACGCCGACCCGCGGCCACTCCAGCGGCAGCGGCGAGGCGGGCCGGGTGGGAACGCTCACCGCCGAGCGATAGCCGGCTTTCCAGGCCGCTTTGACGGCGCGGGCGTCGTAGTCGCTGTAGGGGTAGGCGAGCGACTCGCAGGGGGCGCCGATCCGCTCCTCGACGACCCGTTTCGACTCGCTCAGCTCGGTCGCGATCTCACCCTCCTCGATCCGCGCCAGGCGCGGGTGCGAGCAGGTGTGGGAGCCGACCTCCCAGCCGCTCTCGGCCAGCCCGCGCAGCTGCTCCCAGTCGAGGCAGAGCAGCTCCCGCTCGTGCTCGGTCCCGAGCCAGACGTCGTAGCCGTCCCAGCCCATCGGCCGCTCGCCGCCGGCGTAGTCGGTCGGCACGTAGACGGTGCCGGGGATCCCGAGCCGGGCCATGATCGGGGCCGCCAGCTCCAGCACCGAGCGGTGGGCGTCGTCGAAGGTGACCGCCAGGGTGCGCTCCGCCGGCGGCGCGGTCAGCGCCTGGGAGATCGTCGCGCCGCGGTAGCCGCGGCGGCTCAGCTCGCCCAGCTGCTCCTCGAAGTCCCCCGGCCTGACCGCCGTCGCCGCCGGCCAGGTCTCGCTGATCCCGTGGTAGCAGAGGACCAGCAGGTCGAGCATCGGGCGAGGCTACTCGCCGGGCTCGCGCCGCGGCACCAGGACCAGCCGCTTGAACTCGGCCACCAGCACCCCGTCCTGGTTGAGGACGCGGGTGTGGACCTTGACCACGCCGCGGTCGGGCTTCGATTTCGAGGGCTTGACGTCGAGCACCTCGGTCTCGCAGAAGAGGGTGTCGCCGTGGAAGACCGGGTTCGGGTGGCTCAGCTCTTCGGTCGCCAGGTTGGCGATCGCCTTGCCGGAGACGTCGGAGACCGACATCCCCAGCGCCAGCGAGTAGACCAGCGGCCCGACGACGACGTTGCGGCCCTGCTGGGAGCCCTTGGCGTAGACGTCGTTGAGGTGCAGCGGGTGGTGGTTCATCGTGATCAGGCAGAACAGGTGGTCGTCCGACTCGGTCACGGTCTTGGCCGGCCAGTGCTTGTAGACGGCGCCGACCTCGAACTCCTCGAGGTAGCGGCCGTAGGCGTGGGCGCCGCTCGCCTCGCGCTCGGCCTGGTCGGTGGTCAGCTCGTACGTCGTCTCGCTCATCGCTTGCAGAGTCTCCTGTCGTGGGGGCGGCGCGGGATGCTAGATGATGGTTCTCGTTCGGGCTGGGCTGGCCGCTGTCCAATCGCCGGGCCGTGGGTATCGTGGGCCGCCGATGGCGATCGCCGAGGACACCGCGCCGCGCCTGCTGCGCGCCCGGGCGCCGCTGCGGGTCAGCTTCGCCGGCGGCGGCACCGACGTCCCGCCCTACCCGGCGCAGGAGGGCGGCCTGGTGCTCAGCGCGACGATCAACCGCTACGCCTACGGCACCCTGCGGCCGCGGACCGACCGCCAGATCGGGATCCAGTCGCTCGACCTCGACGCCGTCGCCTCGATCGCCCTCGACGAGGCCCGCCCCGACGGCGACCGCCTCGACCTGATCAAGGCGGCGGTGCAGAAGGTCGCCTCGGACTCGCCCAACGGCTTCGACCTCTTCCTCCACAGCGCCGCCCCGCCCGGCTCCGGGCTCGGCTCCTCCTCGGCCGTCGTCGTCGTCCTCGTCGGCCTGCTCGCCGCGCACATGAAGCTGCCGCTCACCGACTACGAGAAGGCGCGGCTGGCCTACACGGTCGAGCGCGAGGACCTCGGCCTCAAGGGCGGCACCCAGGACCAGTACGCGGCCGTCTTCGGCGGCTTCAACTTCATCGAGTTCCGCGCCGACGAGGTGATCGTCAACCCGCTGCGGATCCCGGCCGAGATCGTCCACGAGCTCGAGTACAACCTGCTGCTCTGCTTCACCGGCGGCACCCGCGTCTCCGACCACATCATCGACGACCAGACCGGCCGCTTCGAGTCGGGGGACTCCTCCACCCTCGACGGCCTGCGGATGCAGAAGGAGCTGGCGGTGGAGATGAAGAACGCGCTGCTGCGGGGCAGCCTGAGCGAGTTCGGCAACCTGCTCGACCGCGCCTGGACCTACAAGAAGCAGATGTCGCCGAAGATCAGCAACGACCACATCGACGAGCTCTACGAGGCGGCGATGAGCAAGGGCGCGCTCGGCGGCAAGGTCACCGGCGCCGGCGGCGGCGGCTACATGCTCGTCTACTGCCGCTACGACAGCAAGCACGAGGTGCGGGCGGCGATGGCGGCGCTCGGCGCCGAGGCGGTCGACTTCCAGTTCGACCACGCCGGCCTCACGACCTGGTCGCACCGCGATGAGTGAGGCGGCCGCGAAGCTGGTGCGGGCGCGCCTCGGCGAGGGCGCGGCGCTGCTCGAGGCGATGCGCGGGGACGAGTGCGTGGCGCAGGTCGCCGCCGTCGCCGAGCTCACCGCCGACGCCTACCGCGAGGGCGGCAAGCTGCTGCTGTTCGGCAACGGCGGCAGCGCCGCCGACGCGATCCACGTCGCCGCCGAGTTCGTCGGCCGCTACCTGCTGGAGCGGCGGCCGCTGCCGGCGATCGCCCTCGTCGACAACCCCTCGGCGCTGACCGCGATCGGCAACGACTACGGCTACGAGGAGGTCTTCGCGCGCCAGGTCCGCGCCCTCGGCGCCGCCGGCGACGTCGCCCTCGGCTTCAGCACCAGCGGCCGCTCGCCCAACGTCGTCAGGGGCCTCGAGGCCGCCCGCGCGGCGGGCCTGGCGACGGTGGCGATGACCGGCGCCGAGCCCGGCCCGGTCGGCGCCGCCGCGGACCGCGTGATCGCGATCCCCAGCACCGACACCCCGCGCGTCCAGGAGGGGCAGATGATCGCCGCCCACGCTATCTGCGAGTGGGTCGAGGCGCGGCTGGCCACGGAGGACGGCGCCGCTTGAGCGGCGCCAGGCTCGCGCCCGGCCGCACCGCCTTTCTCGACCGCGACGGCACGATCAACGCCGGCGCCGCCGCCGGCAAGTACATCGTCGCCGCCGACGAAGTCAGGCTCCTTCCCGGCGCCGCGGAGGCGATCCGGCTGCTGAACCGGCATCCGGCCAAGGTCGTCGTCGTCACCAACCAGCGCGGGATCGCCCTGGGGCGGATGAGCGAGGGCAATCTGGCCGCCGTCAACGCGCGGCTGCTCGAGCTGCTCGCCGCCGCCGGCGCCCGCCTCGACGCGATCCTCCACTGCCCTCACGAGAGCGGCGAGTGCGACTGCCGCAAGCCCGGCCCCGGCATGTTCGAGCGCGCCGGCCGCGAGGTCCCCGGCGTCGCCCTCGCGGGCGCGGCGATGGTCGGCGACGCGGCGATCGACGTCGAGGCCGGCAACCGCCTCGGCCTCACCACCGTCCGCCTCGGCCCCAGCGCGCCCGGCGATCCCGCCGCGGACTACGAGGCCGCGGACCTGCTCGCCGCGGTCCGCTGGCTCAGTGGACTTTCCTGAGCCGCGCCCGTTCCTCGTGGCGCTGGACGACCTGGCCGATCAGCTTGACCACGTTGGAGTCGCCGCTGGCCTTGATGTGGCCGGTTTCGTAGGCCTTGCGGTAGCTCTTGACCGTCCCCTTCTCGGCCAGTTCGTTGAACTGGGGGCGGTCGATTTCGACCAGGACGCGCTCGTCCTGGGCGAGGTCCTTGGTGATCTTCAGGCCGGGCAGCTCGACCCGGTAGAGCTGGATGTCGTGTTTGGCTTTGAGCTCGAGGCCGAAGATCAGCTTCAGTTTCCCCAGCGCCGGGATTTCCGCCTGGAAGCGCTCGACGGCGGTGCGGATCAGGTCGGCGGTCGAGGTTGCCATCCCGCTAGATCTTGTTCCTCTGCAGCAGCTTCTTGCCGATCACCATGCGCTGGATCTCCGAGGTCCCCTCGCCGATCAGGAGCAGCGGCGCGTCGCGGTAGAGGCGCTCGATCTCGTACTCCTTCGAGTAGCCGTAGCCGCCGTGGATGCGGAAGCACTCCTCGACGCACTCCTTGCCGGTCTCCGAGGCGAGGAGCTTCGCCATCCCCGCCTCGAGGTCGGAGCGGGCGCCGGCGTCCTTCATCCGCGCCGCTTTGCGGGTGACGAGGCGGGCGGCCTCAATCTTGGTCGCCATGTCGGCGAGCTTGAACTGGATCGCCTGGTGCTGGGCGATCGGCTTGCCGAAGGTCTTGCGCTCCTGGCTGTAGCGGAGGGCGAGCTCGAGCGCCCGCTGGGCGATGCCGACGCCGCGGGCGGCGACGTTGACGCGGCCGACCTCGAGCGCGTCCATCATCTGCACGAAGCCCTCGCCGACGCCGTCGGGGCCGCCGAGCACGCGCTCCGGCGGGCAGCGGTAGCCGTCGTAGACGAGCTCGGTCGACTCGACCCCCTTGTAGCCCATCTTCTTGATCTTCGGCGGCACGTTGAGGCCCTTGAAGTCGCCCGTGTTCTCTTCGACCCAGGGCTCCTTCTCGGTGATGAAGCAGGTCATGCCCTTGTAGGCCGGCTCGGCCTTGGGGTCGCTCTTCATCAGCACGAAGACGACGCTGGAGCCGAGGCCGTTGGTGACCCACATCTTCTGCCCGTTCAGCTCCCAGCTGCCGTCCTCGCCCAGCTTCGCGGTCGACTTGATGCCCTGGACGTCGGAGCCGACCTCGGGCTCGGAGAGCGAGAAGGCGGCGCGGATCTCGCCGGTCGCCATCTTCGGCAGGAAGTGCTCCTTCTGCTCGTCGGTGCCGAACTTCATCAGCAGGTAGGAGCCGATGAAGTGGGTGTTGACGACGCCGGAGATCGAGATCCAGCCGCGCGAGAGCTCTTCGACGATCATCGCGTAGGTCGTCAGGTCGAGCCCCATGCCGCCGTACTCTTCGGGGATCGTCACTCCGAACAGGCCGAGCTCCTTCATCTGCTCGACGATCGGCTCCGGGAAGGAGTCCTCGTGGTCGTAGTGCTCGGCGTTGGGGATGATCTGCTCGTCGGCGAACTGCCGGACCATTTCGGTGATCGCGCGCTGGTCGTCGGTCTGCTCGCTGTAGGCAACGGTGTCTACGGCCATGGCTCCTAGCTCGTCAAGTCGTGAACGGATGCCGGCGGCGCCGTTGGCGCTGCCGGATGCGGGTCGGCCAAGGATATCGACGCCTGCGCCAAGCGGCCCGCAGGCCCGCCGATCCGGCGCTAGGGGCATGCGCTAGCGTTCGGCCGGTGAGCCAGCCGGCGGCCGAGGGACGTGGGGTTGCCTGCCTCGCAAACGACGGCGTCGTCGACTGGCTGATCGCCCTCTGCGAGAGCCTCCACCGCCACAATCCGGGCCTTCCCCTGACCGTCATTCCCTTTGACGATCGCCTCGCCCGCACCCGGGCGACCCTGGATCGCTTCGGCTACGACCTCTTCGAGGGCCCTGCGCTGGCGGCCGTCAAGCGGCTCGGCGCCGACTACTGGCCAAACGACGAGTTCAAGGCCAGCGCCATGCGCAAGTTCTGCGCCTGGGAGACGTACGACACCTTCCTCTTCCTCGACGCCGACATCGTCGTCCTGCGCCCGCTCGACCCGTACTTCGACGCGATCGACACCGCCGACGCGGACTTCCTCTATTTCGCCACGGACCTGGTCCAGGTGTATCGGCCCGGCGCCCTGCGAGAGCGGATGCTGGCCGAGCATCGGACCGCCGGCTTCAACAGCGGCACCTTCATGGCACGGCGGGACTCGCTGAGCCTGGACACGCTCGGGCCGCTGGCCGCGGCGGCGGCGCCGCTGCGCTCCGAATTCGTCGACAACCTCGAGCAGACCTTCGTCAACTACGTGGTCGACGTGAGCGGGATCAAGAAGGCCGACGCGAACGAGCTCGTCACCGACCTCGCGGTCGCCGGGGGGCTGATGCGCATCGTCAGGTCGGGCGCCGACTTCGTCCTCGCCGACCGCAGGGTCCCGTACTCCGGCCGCCTGGTCAGCATGATCCACTGGGGGGGCTACAAGATCGGGCCGCTGCTCCCCCATCGCCAGCTGTTCCTCCGCTACCGGCTCGCCGCGGAGAGCCGGCTCGGAGGGCTGCGGTACCGGCTCGAGGTCGCCTTCGCCCTGCTCAAGGACGGGTCCCCCCGCCGCGCCTATCACGCCGTCCGTCACTGGCGCTTCCGCGCCCACAACTGGCTCTCGGCCCGGGGCCTAGCCCAGTGGCAGGGCACCGGGGACTGAGCGCCGGGACAGCCGCGCGCCCCGGGGATCGATCGCCGCCAGCGGCGCCGCCGCCTTCAGCAGCATCTCCTCGAACTCCGCCGTCGGCTCGGAGCGCAGGACGATCGCGCCGCCGGCGCCGATCGTCGCCGCCTCGCCGTCGAGGACGACCGCCCGGATCGCGACGCTGAGGTCGCAGGCGCCGCCGGCGCCGAACCAGCCGACCGCCCCCGCGTAGACGCCGCGGGGCGCGCCCTCGAGCTCGTCGAGGATCTCCATCGTCCGCAGCTTCGGAGCGCCGGTCATCGAGCCGGGCGGGAAGCAGGCGCGGACGCAGGCCGGTGCCGAGACCTCGGGCCGCAGGCGACCGCGCACGGTCGAGACCAGCTGGTGCACGGTCTCGTAGCTCTCGACCTCGATCAGCGCCGGCGCGGCGACGCTGCCGACCCGGCAGACGCGGCCGAGGTCGTTGCGCAGCAGGTCGGCGATCATCAGGTTCTCGGCCCGGCTCTTGGGGTCGGCGCGCAGCCGCGCCGCCAGGCGCGCGTCCTCCGCCGGCGTCTTGCCGCGGCGGCAGGTCCCCTTGATCGGGCGCGCCTCGACGCCGCCGTCGGCGCCGACCGCGAGGAAGCGCTCGGGCGAGGAGCTGAGCACGGCGCGCTTGCCGAAGCGCAGGTAGGCGCCGAAGGGCGCCGGGTTGACCCGGCGCAGGCGCCGGTAGAGGTCGAGCGGCTCGACGTCGAGCCGGCCCTCGACCCGGTTGGTGAGGCAGATCTCGTAGCTCTCGCCAGCGCGCAGGAGGCGCTGGCACTCCTCGATCTGACCGAGGTACTCGGCCCGGGAGCGGGCCAGGTGCAGGGAGACGGGGGAGGGCTCTGCAGAGCCCTCCCCCGTCTCCCCCATCGGAGCCGTTGTCAGCCCCGTCAGGCGGCGCTCTGTCACGGTGAGCCAGTCGTCGGCGTCCTCCCTCTCTCCTGGCTCGCGGAGGCAGAGCAGGTAGGTGTGACCGAGCTCGTGGTCGAAGGCGAGCATGCGCCCGGCGCGGACGAAGGCGGCGTCGGGAAGCGGCGAGCGGTGGGCGCGCTCGCCGCCGCACTCGGCCTTGAGCTCGTAGCCGAGATAGCCGGCGAGGCCGCAGGCAAAGCCGTGGGGAAGCTCCGCGGGCGGGTCCGGCAGCCGCGCCGGCTCGCGCTCCAGGAACTCGAAGATCGATTCCGACCGCACCTCGGTCTCGCCGCCTCCCTCGACCCTCAGCTCTCCCCGCCCCAGGTCGTAGAGGACCGTCGCCCCGTGCGGCCCCGAGGCGTCGCCCATGAACGAGAACCGCGCCCGCGGCCCGGGCCGGGCGCTGTCGAGCCAGAAGGCGCTCTCGCTCCCGGCGTAGAGGGCGGCGAAGGCGCGCTCCGGGTCGACGGCATGGTCGAGCCGCCGCGTCCTCAGCTCGAGCGCGGTCCGGGTCGACGGTGCCCGGCGCCCCGGCTGGGTCGACTTCTTCCCACCCGTCGAGGAATAAAGCGCCCCGCCGGAGGGGGCCGCCGCCGTCAGGTCGCGGAAGTTCGCCAGCAGCCGCGCCCCGTGCTCCGTCGCCACCGACTCGGGGTGGAACTGGACGCCCCACTGCGGGCGCGAGCGGTGGGCGAGCGCCATGACGACGCCGTCCTCGGACCAGGCGATCGGCTCCAGAGCGCCGGGCAGCGGCGTCTCGAGGCAGAGCGAGTGGTAGCGGACGGCGGCGAAGCGGCGCGGGATCCCGGCGAAGAGCGGGTCGCCGCCGTTGTGCTCGACGTCGCCGACGCGGCCGTGCATCGGCTCCGGCGCGGCGACGACGCTGCCACCGCCGAGCCAGCCGATCCCCTGGTGGCCGAGGCAGACCCCCAGCAGCGGCGCCCGGCAACGGCGGATCGCCTCGGCGCAGACGCCGAAGTCGCGCCCGTTCTCGGGCCGTCCCGGCCCCGGCGAGAGGACGACGTTGTCGAACCCCAGCCGCTCCAGCTCCTCCCAGCTCCCCGCGTCGTTGCGGACGACCAGCGGCTCGGCGCCGTTGACCTCGGCCAGCAGCTGGAAGAGGTTGTAGGTGAACGAGTCGTAGTTGTCGATCAGCAGCGTCAGCATCGTTCCCGGCACCGGGAGAGCAAAATACCCCCGGCGTGCCCGTCCCTCACCCACCCGACCCCGCCGCGGGGGTCTTCGAGACCCTGCTGGTGGTCGCCGGGCGGCCGGTCGAGCTCGATGCCCACCTGGCGCGGCTGCGGGCGAGCTGCGAGGCGCTATACGGCGCGGCGCTGCCGGCGAGCGCCGTCGAGCTGGCCCGCGAGGGCGCCGCCGGCCTCGACCTCGGCCGGCTGCGGCTGACCGCGGTGCCGGCCGGCGCGGGCGGCACCGACCTGGCGGTCGCGGCGACGGCCGCGGCGGTCGACCCGGCGGTCGTCTTCCCCGCCGGCGCGGACGCCGTCGAGCTGCGCTCGCTGCTGCTCCCGGACGGCCTCGGCGCCCACAAGTGGGTCGACCGCCGCGCCCTGGAGGGGATCGGCGATCCCGGCGCCGCCCTCCTCGTCGACGACGGCGACGCCGTGCTCGAGGCCGGCAACGCCAACGTCTTCGCCCTCGGCGACGGCGCCCTGCTCACACCCCCGCTCGACGGCCGCATCCTCCCCGGCATCGCCCGCGGCGCCACGATCGAGCTCGCCCGCGCGGCGGGCGTCGAGGTGCGCGAGGAACGCCTCCCCCGCGACCGGCTCGCCGCCGCCGCCGAGGCCTTCCTCACCAACTCGGTGCGCGGGGTGCAGCCGCTGCGCTCGCTGGACGGCGGGCCGCTGCCGCCGCCGGGAGCGGTCAGTCGCCTCCTCGGCGCCGGCCTGCGGCGGCGCTGGCGGCTCGCGGGCGCCCCGGCAGCCGCTCCAGCGCCCGCAGCCGCGCCACCACCCGGTCCGCCCGCTGGCTGAAGCTGCGCAGGCTGGCGTCCTCGGGCCGGCCGGCGAGGGCGACGCGGCTGGCGTCGAGGGCGGTGGCGCTGGCCCGCTCGGCCAGCTCGGCCGCCCGCACCGCCTGCTTGGCGGCGTCGATCGCCGCCGCGCCGACCAGCGTCACCGCCTCCTCGGAGGCGCGGGCGGTGGCCAGCGCCTCGTCGACCCGCAGCTCCAGCTCGCTCAGCAGCGGCGGCGCCTTCGCGGCGGGCAGCAGCCAGTCCTGGACCGTGTCACGCTCGGGAGCCTCCATTTGGCGCAATTTACGGGCGCCGGAGGCGGCAAAGGCGCGCGCGGACTAGATTTCCGCCCGCAACCCACGACCGCAACCACCCGAGGAGCCCAGTGAGAAACCCCAGAGACTTCTTCCAGCCGCAAGCGATCGGAGCGCCGCAGCCACTGCGCGAGATCCCGGTCAAGCCCTCGCGGATGATCCACTTCCTCGACTTCTCGAACGAGAAGATGGTGGCCAAGGCCGGAGCGATCGCCGAGCAGACCGACATCCTGCTCGGCAACCTCGAGGACGCGATCCCGGTCGACCGCAAGGAGGCCGCCCGCCAGGGCCTGATCAAGGCGGCGCAGGAGTCCGACTTCGGCCAGACCGCGCTCTGGACCCGGGTCAACTCGCTCGAGAGCCCCTGGGTGCTCGACGACCTGACCGAGCTGGTGACCGCGATCGGCGACAAGCTCGAGGTGGTGATGGTGCCGAAGGTCGAGGGTGCCTGGGACATCCACTACGTCGACCGCCTGCTGGCCCAGCTCGAGGCCAAGGCCGGGCTGGAGCGGCCGATCCTCGTCCACGCGATCCTCGAGACCGCGCAGGGCGTCGTCAACCTGGAGCAGATCGCCGCCGCCAGCCCGCGCATGCAGGGGATGAGCTTCGGCCCCGCCGACCTCGCCGCCTCGCGGCGGATGAAGACCACCCGCGTCGGCGGCGGCCACCCCGGCTACCGCGTGATGGAGGACCCGGACGACCCTGAGAACCCCGAGGACAACCGGGTCAGCGCCCAGCAGGACCTCTGGCACTACTCGATCGCCCGCATGGTCGACGCCTGCGCCTCGACCGGGATCCTGCCCTTCTACGGCCCCTTCGGCGACATCAAGGACACGGCCGGCTGCGAGACCCAGTTCCGCGCCGCCTTCCTGATGGGCTGCGTCGGCGCCTGGTCGCTGCACCCGGTCCAGATCGGCATCGCCAAGAAGGTCTTCAGCCCGCCGCCGGAGGAGGTCAGGTTCGCGAAGAAGGTGCTGGAGGCGATCCCCGACGGCCGCGGCGTCCACATGATCGACGGCAAGATGCAGGACGACGCCACCTGGAAGCAGTGCAAGGTGATGGTCGAGCTGGCGGAAATGCTGGCCGAGAAGGACCCTGAGCTGGCCGCCGCCTACCAACTTCAGGGGTAATGAGCGACTCGAACCGGGAGATCTTCGACCGGGCCGCCGACACCTACGTCGACCTCGCCCTGAAGCCCGCCGAGCGCGCCGTCCTCGAGCGGCTCGGCGACCGGCTCGGGGATTTCGAGATGCTCGACATCGGCATCGGCGCCGGCCGCACCGGCCACACCTTCGCGCCGCTGGTCCGCCGCTACGTCGGCCTCGACTACTCGCCGCGGATGCTGGCGCGGGCGCGCGAGCTGCTCGGCGAGAGGCCGGGGGTGGAGCTGGTCCTGGGCGACGCCCGCGATCTCTCGGCGGTCCAGGGGCCCTTCGACTTCGTCCTCTTCAGCTTCAACGGCATCGACGCGGTCGGCCACGAGGACCGCCTCAAGGTCCTCGCCGAGGTGCGGCGGGTGCTGAAGGCCGACGGCCACTTCCTCTTCTCCTCGCACTCGCTGGGGACGCTGCCGCTGCCGACCAAGAAGGCCCGCTCCGAGCGCTACCGGGGCTCGCTCGCCTACGAGGCCTTCGCCCGCCTGCGCGACATCCCCTACGGCCGCCGGATCCGCGCCGTCAACGGCTCGCTCGACCTCGAGGCGGCGCGGCGGCGCGGCTGGACCATCGTCGAGGGCATCGGCCACAACTTCCAGCTCGACGACTACTACGTCGATCCCGAGTTCCAGGTCGGACAGCTGCGCGAGGCGGGGCTCGAGGTGGTCGCGGTCTACGACACCGCCGGCGTCGAGGTGGAGCTGCCGTTCGCCGGCCGCGACCCCTGGCTCGACTACTTCTGCCGGGCCGCCGGCGCGGCCTGAGCCGCGCCCGATCCGGCCCGGCGCAGCCGCTCCAGCTCGGCGTCGAGGAACTCGCGGGCGGCGGCCTGGGCAGCGATCGGGCGCAGCGTGTGGTCCTCGCCGGGCAGCTCGGTCACGGTCGTCGCCGGCCACCTCGCGAGTTGGTCGAGGACGCCGTAGGAGCGCAGCTCGGTCGCCAGCCACTCGTTCCCGGAGAAGGCCAGGCGCAGCTCCGTCCCGCTCTCGCCGAGGCGGTCGAGGTCGGCGTAGACGCGCTGTCGCAGGGAGCCGCTGCGCCCCGAGAGGAGGCGACGCAGCGCCCCGGCGCCGGCGCGCAGCAGCGAGCGAGCCAGGGCGAAGATCTTCTTCAGGCCAACCTCGCCGCGCAGCAGCCGCCGCCACCAATGCCCCTGCGAGGCGCGGCCGATCTTGCGCGCCTCGCGCTGCTCGACCAGGGCCGGGTCCCAGGCCAGGGCGCCGGAGTTGAGGAGGACGGCGGTGGCGACCCGGGGGTCGTCGAGCGCCCGCTGGAAGGCCCAGTAGCCGCTGGCGCAGAGGCCGGCGAGGAGGAAGCGGCGGGCGACGCCGCGCTGCTCGAGCTGGTCCAGCACCAGCCCCAGCTGGCGCCCGAACTTGGGCAGGTAGAAGCCGGCGACGTCGGCCGGCGCGGCGCCGTCGGCCTCGCCGATGCCCTCGAGGTCGAGCCGCAGCGTCGGCACCCCGGCGGCGGCCCAGCGCCGCGCCGTCTCGACCCAGATCCGGTTGGGGCCGATCTCGCGCACGGCGCCGGCGTTGAGGCAGATCGCGCCGAGGTCGCCCGCCGGCTCGCCGGCGGGCTCGGCGAGGATGCCGAACGCCCGCCCGAACGGCAGCTGCAGCTGCAGCGCCCGCTCGCGCAGCTCGCGCCCGCCGACCGACAACGTCAGCCGCTCCAGCTCGGCCGGGACCGCGGCCGCCGCGGGCTCTGCGGCGACGACCGCCTGGCCCTGCTGCAGCCAGGCCTCGACCTGAGTGGCAATCTGTGGCGAGAGCTTGGTCCGCTCGGCGTGGGAGATCAGGTCCGCCCAGCCCTCGCCGGAGTCCTCGGCGACCTCGACCCCGGCCGCCTCCAGGCCCGTCCGCAGCTCCCCGTCGACGGCGATGCCGTCGCGCCCCAGCAGCAGCGCCCGCCGCAGCCGCGGCCCCGGCGCCAGCTCGGAGCCGATCGCCTTCAGCTCCGCCAGCGTCTCGGCGCTGAGGACGAACCCCCCGGCCTCCAGCCAGCCCTCGGGCAGGGCGCCGGCCTCGGCCTCCTCCCCGCTCCACGCCTGCATCCGCGAGAAGGCCCGCGTCTCCCGCGCGAAGGCCTTGCCGGAGGCCGGGGCGCCCCAGATCGCGAGCTCGTCGATCGGCGCCCCGGCGGCGAGCGCCGCCCGCGCCAGCAGGCCGCCGAGGCCGAGGCCGAGCGCCGCGACCCGCGGCGCGCCACTGGCCGCGCGCAGCCAGGCCGCGGCGGCGGCGATCGCGCCCAGCCAGGCCTCGACCCGCCCGGGGTCGCGCGGCGAGCCGGCGCTGTTGCCGGTGGCGGGATAGGCGAAGCGCAGGGTCGGGTGGCCGGCGGCGGCCAGCCGCTCGGCCCAGGTTCGGCGGCTGCGGTAGGAGGCGACCTCGGACCAGCCCCAGGGGGCGCAGATCAACACCGCGGCGCCCTCGCCGGCGCCGGGCTCGGCGGGATGGAAGACAGCCGCTATGGGCTCCGGCTCGGTGCCGAGGTAGACGGGGCGGCTCGGGCTCATCGCGCCTCTCAGCCTGCCAGCTCGACGCGGCCGGCCAGGTTCAGCGCCGTCAGCGCGATCGCCCCCGGCGCCGCGTCCCCGCGCCGGCGCAGGAGCAGGCGGCGGCGGGCGCCGGGCTCGAGCGCGAGGGCGTCGTCGGCGGGCTCGAGGCCGGGCGCGTGGACGCGCAGGCCGTGGACGAAGCGCGCGCACTCAAGCTCGAGCTCGACGCCGCCGTCAGAGCGCTGGCGCGCCCGCGCCCGCAGCCCCAGCTCCGCCGCCGTCTCGACCGCGGTCGGCCTGCCGGCCGGGAACAGCACCGCCTGCGAGAGCGGCTCGGCGCCCTCCTCGCCACCGCGCTCGAGGCTGGCGACGATCAGCCGCTGCGCCGGCGGCCCGAAGCGATAGGCCCAGGAGGCGTCGACGAAGCGACCCAGCATCGACTCCACGTTACGGGTCGCCGCCGAGTGCGGCGCGAGCTCGATCTCCTCGCTGGCCTCGCCCACCTGGTGCTCGAAGTCGCGGTAGAGGCTGACCCGCAGCCGTGCCGCCAGCGGCGCGGGACCGTCGTGGGCGAGGTGGACGTCGACCCCGCCGAGTCCCTCGTCGCTGATCCAGACCGCGCTCGGCGCCAGTGCCCGGCGCAGGTGGTGGTAGGCGACCTTGGGCTCGCCGGCGCGGTCGAGCAGGCCCCATCCCGCGCCGGCGGCCAGGTCGCGCAGCCAGAGCACGATGCCGCCGCGGCAGGGCGAGCCGGCGCGGCGCCACTCGCCGAAGACCGCCGCCATCAGTTCGCCGGAGACGGCGCGCGAGAGCTCCAGGTAGCGCCCGGGGTCCTGGTCCCGCAGCGCCGCCGGGTCGAGCCCGAACAGCTCGCCGAGGTAGTGGTCGCGGACGTCCTCGAAGTCCCACTCGGCGCCGGCGTCGCGCGGCACCCCGGCTTTCCAGGCCGGCCCGGTCAGCGCCGCCGCGGTCGGCGCGGCGCCGAGCAGCGCCGCGACCGCCGCCTCGGCGGGGACGTTGGACAGGGCCAGGCACTCGGAGGCGAAGCGGACGGCCGCCGCGCGGGCGTCGCCGAGCGGACGCCGGTAGCCGCCGACGCCGAAGTAGTTGGCGACGCCGCGGTCGGGCCGGAACGGCATCTCGCCCTCGCCGCCGCAGGGGGCCGAGGGCAGGTAGGGGACGCCGGGGGCGACCTCGGCGCAGAGCCGCGGCAACAGCTCGCCGAACAGCTCGCCCCGCCCCAGCGCCGGGTCGAGCCCCATCATCGCCACCTGCTGCTCGACCTCGCTGTTGCCGCAGAGGACGGCGAGGCTGGGCCGGCCGGCAAGGCCCGCCAGCGCCTGCCGCGCCTCGCGCTCGACCAGGGACCGGAACCCGGCGTCGGCGACCGGGTAGTCGAAGTTGGCGAACATGAAGTCCTGCCAGACGAGGATCCCGAGCTCGTCGCAGAGGTCGTGGAACTCGGCGCTCTCGTAGGCGGCGGTGCCGACGACGCGGACCAGATTGAGGCCGGCGCCGCGCGCCCGCTCCAGGGTCTCGCGCAGCTGCTGCCGGGAGGGAGCCAGGCCGACCGGGTCGACCGGGGTCCAGACGGCGCCGCGGACGAAGACCGGGACGCCGTTGAGGTGCAGGTCGAGGCCATCGACGAGCGGGTCGTGGGCGGCGTCGGGGCCGGGCGCCAGCTCGCGGAAGCCGACCCGGCCGCCGTCGAGCTCGACCGGCTCGCCGTCTCCCTGTCCAGCGCCGATCCGCAGCCGCACCTCGTGTAGCGCCGGCTCGCCATGCGTGTGCGGCCACCAGCGGGCGACCGCGGGGACGCGCAGCTCGCCGCTCGCCTCGACCCCGTCCTCGCTGGGCGCGAGCGCCAGCGCGGCGCGGTGGGCGCCGGAGGGACCGCTGAGCTCGACCTCGACCTCGCTTGGGATCTCACCGCCGAGCGCCCGCAGCGTCGCCACCACCGCGAGCACGCCGTCCTCGCCGTCGAGCGTGGCGCGGAGGTCGAGCCGCCCGAGCGCGAAGCGGCGGCGGCGCTCCAGCCGCAGCGGCCGCCAGGGCCCGACCGCGGCCGGCCCCGGGGCGATGCCCGGCGCCCGTCCCAGCAGCATCGTCCGCTGGAAGCGCAGGCCGCCCTCGGCCAGCCGCGTGCGCCAGCGTGCCCGCGGCTTGCGCGGCGCCTTCAGCAGCGGCCCGAGGGCGCGGCAGCGGATCGCCAACTGCGCGCCCGTCATTTCTCCCGCTATACGGGAGAAATGACGGGCGCGCTCGGTCAGGTCGACCTCGGCGGCGGCGAACATCGACTCGCCGGCATGGGTCAGCTCGCCGTCGAGGTAGACCTCGTACACGCTGGCGACGCCGTCGAGGCAGAGCATCAGCTCTTCGTCCCCACTCAGCGCCGGCAGCTCGATTTCGGTGCGGAACCACCAGTCCTCGGCGTCGAAGTCGTGCGCGTCCCCCGGCGCCCAGCGGCCGGCGTCGCGCAGCGCCGCCGCGGCGGTGCCGGGGACGCTCGCCGGCAGCCACCCGAGCCCGTCGATCGCCGCCGGATCGGGATGCGAGTCGGGGGCGCAGGGGGCCGCCTCCCAGCCCGCGTCCAGCAGCCGCTCAGAGGAGGGCATCGCCAAGCTCCGAGAAGCTCTGCTCCCAGGCGGCGGCAAGCTCGGCCAGCGCCGGCCCGGGGTCGAACTCGCGGCGGCGAGCGAGCTTGAAGGAGAGTGCCTTGCTGCCCTCGACGATCCGCCCCATCGCCGCCACCGCCGCCTCGCCCTCGGCGCCGAGCAGCCACCCGACCTGGGCGGCACCGGCCTCGAAGGCGGAGCCGACCATCCGCACGGTGGCGAAGGCGTAGTCGTGGTAGGCGGCGGCGTCGCCGGCCAGCAGCCGCGGCAGGTCGCGGCCGAGCTGGGCGCCGAAGCGCTCGAAGGGGTTGCTCGCCGGCCGCGCGGCGACGGCGCGGCCGAGCAGCTCGCGCGCCACCGCCCGCAGCTCCTCGCCGTCCAGGTGGGGGCCGGCGTCGAAGCGGGCGAGCTCGGTGTAGGGGGGCAGCACGTCGTCGGCGAGGGGGCGGCCGAGGCGGAAGACGCCGCGGTAGTCCTCGCCCGCGAGCTCGAAGTAGCCGGGGCCGTGGAAGTAGCGCAGGCGCTCGCCCTCGCGGTCGATCGACTCGGCGACGACCGAGGACTTGACGTGCTCGCGGCGGTAGCTGGTGGCGGCGGTGTCGGGCAGGTACCAGGAATCGAGCTCGACGACCAGCGTCCGCCCCGCCTCGATCTGCTCGGCGATCTGGTCCGGCAGCGGCCGGTAGGGCTGCATCTCGTGGATGTCGATCCCGTAGAGCCGCTCGAGGTCCTCCGGGCGCGGCTTGAAGAAGGTCCACTGGTCGCCCTCGAAGTCGACTTCCAGGGCGCAGGCCATCATCGCCAGCGGCTCCTCGCCGCGGGCGTGGACGAGCTCGATCAGGATGTCGGTGTAGCAGTTGGTTTCCGGGTAGACGCGGTCGGTCGCGTGCAGCGAGTGGCGCCCGTAGCCCGCCGGGTCGAGCCCGAGCAGGCTGACCATGCCGCCGCCGGTGGCGCTCATCGCAGCCCCAGCTCCTCCGCCACCGCGGCCGGCCACTCGTCCGGGCGCAGGCCGTGGCGGCGCAGCAGCGCCAGCGCGATCCGCTCGAGGCCGAAGCCGAGGCAGGCGGTGTGGGCGCCGGCGCCGTCCTCCATCTCGAGCCCGTAGACCGCGGCGAAGTGGTCCTGGTGGTAGTTGAAGGAGGCGATCGCGGTCGGCTCCGGGCCGGCGATCGGCGCCAGCACCTCGAACTTCAGCTCCTGGGCGCGCTGGCTGCGGGCCAGCAGGCGGCCGCTGCGGCCGAAGAAGGGGTCGTTGGCGACGTCGAAGCGCGCCTCGAGCCCGACCGCCCGCAGCAGCGCGACCGAACGGTCGCGCCAGGTGTCGCGCCAGGCGGCGACCGTCTTTGGCTCGCCGATGCGGACGATCTCGCGCTGGTGGAAGACCTGCAGCCGCGCCGGGTCGCCGGAGGGCTCGTGGCGGAAGACGTAGGAGCCGCCGGCGTCGACCGTGACCCCGCCGGCGGCCAGCGGCCCGCGGGCGGCGATCGCCGGGTAGACCGGATAGCAGGCGGCCGGGGTGAGGACGAGGTCGGTCGGGCCCTGGAACTCGCTCCAGTCCTGGTGGCACTCGGCCCGCTCGGCTTGCTCGGCGGCCTGCTCCTCGTCGCCGGCGAAGCCGAAGACCGAGCCGGCCAGGTGCGGGAACGACTTCAGGTAGCCGATCGACTCCAGCTGCTGGCGCGGCAGCAGCGGCGGGAAGGCAAGCCGCTGCGGGCCGTCGGCCGCCGCCGCGGCGCTGACCCGGGCGTCGAAGGCGAGCCGCACCCGCTCGAAGTCCTCGCCGCGCCCGTAGACGCCGGCGACGCCGCTCTCGATCAGCAGCCCCGCGTCCAGGAGGTCGGCGAGGAACTCCGCCTGCTCCGGCGTGCCGGGACGGAACTCGGCCATGACTACACGTCCTTGGCGATCAGCAGCAGGCTCGCGTCGGTCTTGTGGATGCGCTCGTTGGCGACCATCAGGCAGCCGGACATCGCGTCGCGCAGGTGGCGGCCGACGCTGAAGGGGGTGTCGTTCTTGTAGCCGACGATGCCGCAGACCCCGAGCGCGTCCTGGCAGACCCGCGGCGCCTGCTCGGAGGCGGCGATCTTGAGGTTGTTGAAGCGCAGGATCGTCGCCATCTCGGCCAGCTTGGCGCGGTCGGAGTCGCAGACGTCGCCGTACTCGCGCAGCGCCAGCGAGACCTCGGCCCGCAGCAGCGAGAGCTGGCTCATCAGCTCCGAGAGCCGCATCGCCGCCGGCAGCGGCTCGCCCGGCTTGCGCTTGGCGGCGGCGCGGACGAAGGCGCGGGCGCGGTCGAAGGCGTCGGTGGCGATCCCGAGCCAGACGTGCGACCAGAGGATGTGGGAGATCGGCGTCATCGACTCGCAGGAGATCGTCGCGAACGGCGCCGCCAGCACCTGCTCGACCGGGACCCGGCCGCGGACGACGAAGCCGGGCGAGCAGGTACCGCGCATGCCCAGCGGGTCCCAGGTCCCCTGCGGCTCCAGCTCGACGTCCTGGCGCCGGCTCAGGGCCAGCACCTGGTCGCCGGGCTCGGCCTCGGGGGCGCGGCGCAGGGTGGTGAGGAAGGCGTCGGCGTGGCCGCCGTAGGAGACGGTCGGCGCCTGCTTCTCGAAGCTGGAGACCCCGTCGACCGGGCCGGAGAGGGCCGCGACCGACTTGCCCATGTCGCCGCCGGTGCCGACCTCGGAGGTGATCGAGGCGACCAGCAGCTGGCGCTCGGCGAGCTCGCGCAGGTAGCCCTCGAACCAGCCGGAGCCGTCGAGGTGGCGGACCATGCAGGCGACCTGGATCTGGTGCATGGCGAAGACCATCGCGGTGGCGGCGCAGCGGCGGCCGAGCTCGAAGCAGGCCTCGGCGACGGCCTCGAAGGAGGCGCCGGCACCGCCGAGCTCGGCGGGCACGAAGGCGGAGAGGGCGCCGGCCTCGCGCAGGGCGTCGACGGCCTCGTGGGGGAAGCGCGCCTCGCGGTCGACCGCGTCGGCGCTGGGAGCGGCGACCTCGGCGGCGATGCGGCGGGCCGCCGCGATCAGCTCCTGGTCGCGGCTGGAGACGGCGACGCTCATACCGCCGCCGACCTGACCTCCGCCAGCGCCGCGGCGATCGAGTCGACGCTTTCGAAGACGCTGCGCTTCAGCATCGAGTCGAGGAACTCGAGGTCGAAGCTGTCCTCGAGCGCGATCATCACGTTGACACTCGCGTGCGAGGTCATCCCGGCCTGGTAGAGGTCGGCGTCGTCGGCCAGCGTCTCGATCGGGACCGAGAGCTGCCCGTGCTCGGAGATGACCTGTCGAATCTGCTCCTTCATTGCCTCTCACCAATCGGCGGCGCCGCCGCCGTTCTTTAACCCAGATCGGCCGGAACCGATGCGGACGGACCTAGGAGGTTACGACCGCCGCCGCCGCGTAGTCGCCCTCGTGGGTGAGACTGACCGCGAGCCGCTCGACCCCGGCCCGCGCCGCCAGCTCGGCGGGGTGGCCGCAGAGCTCGATCCGGACCTGGCCGGAGGGCTCGCGGCGCAGCTCGATGTCGGTCAGCCGCACCCCCTCGCCGCTGCCGAGCGCCTTCATCGTCGCCTCCTTGGCGGCGAAGCGGGCGGCCAGCCGCGCCGGGTCGACGCCGCCGTCGGCGGCGCGGCAGTCGTCGACCTCGCGCGGCGTGTAGATCCGCTCCAGGTAGTGGGCGGCGTGCTCGCCCGCCAGCGCCTCGGCCACGGCGGCGACGGCGACCAGGTCGATGCCGATCCCGAGCGCCATCGCCGTCAACGCCCCGGCCTCAGTCGAGGCGCTCTTCCAGCGCCTGCAGCTGCCGCTCGAGCGCATCCGGGAGCCGTTCGCCGAAGCGGGCGAGGTGCTCCCGGACCTGCGGCAGCTGCGCCTTGACCAGCTCGGCGTCGACGCTGAGCAGCTCCCGCATCGCCTCCTCGGAGACGCCCAGGCCCTCGGTGTCGATCGCGCCCTCGCTCGGCAGCAGGCCGATCGGGGTCTCGACCGCCTCGGCGGTGCCCTCGCAGCGGCGGAAGACCCACTCGAGGACGCGGCTGTTCTCGCCGAAGCCGGGCCAGAGGAACTTGCCGTCGGCGTCCTTGCGGAACCAGTTGACGTAGAAGACCCGCGGCAGGACCGCACCCTCGCGTTCGCCGGCCCTGAGCCAGTGGGCGAAGTAGTCGGCCATGTTGTAGCCGCAGAAGGGCAGCATCGCCATCGGGTCGAAGCGGAGCTGGCCGACCGCGCCGGCAGCGGCGGCGGTCGTCTCCGAGGACATCGTCGCCCCCATGAAGACCGCGTGCTCCCAGTCGAAGGCTTCCTGGACCAGCGGCACCACCGTCGCCCGGCGGCCGCCGAAGAGGAAGGCGTCGATCGGCACGCCGGCGGGATCCTCCCACTCGGGCGCGATCGAGGGGCACTGCGAGGCCGGCGTCGTGAAGCGCGCGTTCGGGTGCGCGGCCGGGACCTCGGAGTCCGGGGTCCAGTCGTTGCCGTGCCAGTCGATCGCGTGCGCGGGCGGCTCGCCGGTCATCCCCTCCCACCAGATGTCGCCGTCGTCGGTCTTGGCGCAGTTGGTGAAGATCGAGTTGCGCTCGATCGTGTCCATCGCGTTGGGGTTGGTCTTGTGGCTGGTGTTCGGGGCGACGCCGAAGAAGCCGGCCTCGGGGTTGACCGCGTAGAGGCGGCCGTCGGCGCCGAACTTCATCCAGGCGATGTCGTCGCCGATCGTCTCCACCTTCCAGTCCGGCAGGGTCGGGACCAGCATCGCCAGGTTGGTCTTGCCGCAGGCCGAGGGGAAGGCGCCGGTCACGTACTTGACCGTCCCCTCGGGCGAGGTCAGCTTGAGGATCAGCATGTGCTCCGCGAGCCAGCCCTCGTCGCGGGCCATCGCCGAGGCGATCCGCAGCGCAAAGCACTTCTTGCCGAGCAGCGCATTGCCGCCGTAGCCGGAGCCGAAGGACCAGATTTCGCGCGTCTCCGGATAGTGGACGATGTACTTGTTGTCCTCGTTGCAGGGCCAGGAGACATCCTCGACGCCCTCGCCCAGCGGCATCCCGACCGAGTGCACGCAGGGGACGAAGGCGCCGTCGGCGCCGAGCACGTCGAGCGCGGGTTTGCCCATCCGGGTCATGATCCGCATCGAGACGGCAACGTAGGCGGAGTCCGTCAGCTGCACGCCGATTTCGGAGATCTCGGAGCCGAGCGGGCCCATCGAGAAGGGGACGACGTACATCGTGCGGCCCACCATCGAGCCCTTGAACAGGCCGCTCAGCTCCTCGCGCATCGCGGCCGGGTCGCGCCAGTTGTTGGTCGGGCCGGCGTCGGCCTCGTCCTCGGAGCAGATGAAAGTGCGGTCTTCGACCCGGGCGACGTCGGCGGGGTCGGAGAGGGCGAGGTAGGAGTTCGGCCGCTTGGCGTCGGCGAGGCGCTCGAAGGTGCCGGCGTCGATCAGGGTCTGCGCCAGGGAGTCGTACTCCTCGGCCGAGCCGTCGCACCAGTGCACGGCGTCGGGCTGGGTCAGGGATGCAATCTCCTCGACCCAGCCGGTCAGTTTGGCGTGGGTGGTCGGCGCCGGGGCCATGGTCAAGTCGCTCATTCGCCTCTCTCTATTTGCTTGGTTCGAAGCTGACCACCTTGAGGCCGGCTTCCTTGTTGAGGATCTTCAGAGTCTCGGTGGCCTGCCGGCCATTGGAGAATTCGACGCTGCACGAGAACTTCGTGCCGGGGTCGACGCCCTGTTCGGAGGGGCAGTCGACGGATGCAATCTTCTCATGTGGGGTGATTCCAAGTTCCTTCTGGAGCTGTTCCCCGGCGGCGCCGCTTTCGAGCGCTTCCGGCAGGCTCTTTTCCAGATCGCTCTGGACCTGGGCCTCGACCTTGCTGCCGTCGATCACTTCGCCGCAGCCCAAGAGGCCGATCGCGACGAGCGCGAGCACGGCGACTGCGACGGGACCGGGAGGGATCGACTTCCCTCCGTCTCGGACGGGTCTCACACCGGCAGTATTCCAAGCCGCGGGGCGGGATGCCGGCCGCAGCCCCCGGCCGGCGGCCGTGGGATAGGGTCCTCCGCTGCTGATGAGGTTCTACGAGTTCGAGGCCAGGAAGATCGTCGAGCTGGCGGGGATTCCCGTCACCAAGTACGGCTTCTGCAAGACCGCCGAGGAGGCGCGCCAGGCGGCCGCCGAGATCGGCGGCCCGGTCGTGATCAAGTCGCAGGTGCTGAGCGGCGGCCGGATGAAGGCCGGCGGCGTCAAGTTCGCCGACACCCCGGACGAGGCGGCCGCCCACGCCGCCGCGATCCTCGAGCTGGAGATCAACGGCCAGCTGCCGCGCGGCGTCCTCGTCGACCCCAAGGCCGAGGTCAAGCAGGAGTACTACGCCAGCGTCGTCTGGGACGGCACCGCGAAGCGGCCGCTGATGCTGTTCAGCGACATGGGCGGGATCGACATCGAGGAGGTCGCGGCGACCCACCCCGACCACGTCGGCCGCGGCCACGTCAGCAACCTGATGCCGATCCCGGACTTCGAGGCGAAGCAGACGATCGCCGCCACCGGCGTCACCGGCTCGCAGCTGAACCGGGCGACGCCGATCCTCGCCAAGCTCGCCCGCCTCTTCCGCGACCACGACATGACCCTGGCCGAGATCAACCCCTTGGCCGAGCTGACCGACGGCAGCTTCGTCGCCCTCGACGCCCACATGGAGATGGAGGCCGAGGCGGTCGGGCGGCAGAAGAAGCTGCTGCGAGCGCAGCTGGAGATCGCCGAGGACGACACCCGCGAGACCTACGAGCCCTCCGCCTTCGAGCGCAACGTCGCCGCGATCGACGCCGCCGACCACCGCGGCGTGATCCAGGGCAAGGACCACGGCTTCTCCGGCAACCTCGGCCTCGTGATCGGCGCCGGCGGCGGCTCGCTGACCCTGACCGACGCCGTCCGCAGCCAGGGCGGCAAGCCGGCCAACTACTCGGAGATCGGCGGCAACCCCTCGGTCGCCAAGGCCTGCGGCCTGGCCAAGCAGGTGCTCGAGAAGGACGGCGTCGAGAAGATCGCGGTGATGATGTCGATCGTCTCCAACACCCGCGTCGACATCGTCGCCCGCGGCGTCATCAAGGCCTGCCTCGAGCTCGGCAAGGACCCCGGCGAGACGATCGCGATCTTCCGCATCCCCGGCGCCTGGGAGGACGAGGGCTTCAAGATCCTCGAGCGCTACGGGGTCGAGTACTGCGACCGCTCGGTCTCGCTCTGGGAGGCCGCCGGCCGCGCCGTCGCCAAGGTCCAGGGGGCGCCCGCGTGAGCATCCTGCTGAGCCGCGACACCACCTTCATCGTCCAGGGGATCACCGGCCGCGAGGCGGTCAACCTGACCCGCGAGTGCCTCGACTACGGCTCCAGGGTCGTCGGCGGCGTCACCCCCGGCCGCAAGGGCCGCGAGGTCCACGGGGTGCCGGTCTTCGACACCGTCGCCCAGGCGGTCGCGCACCACGGCGGCCCGATCGACGGCTCCGTCGTCACCGTCCCCCCCGCCTTCACCAAGGACGCCGTCTTCGAGGCGATCCTCAACGGGATCAGGCTGATCGTGATCGTCACCGAGCGGATCCCGCGCCGCGACGTCGCCCAGATGGTCGAGCTCGCCAACCTGCGCGGCGCCCGCATCATCGGCCCCAACTGCCTCGGCCTGATCGTCCCCGACGTCTGCAAGATGGGCGGCATCGGCGGCCCGGCCAAAGACGCCGCCAAGGCCTACGCGCCCGGCCCGGTCGGCGTGATGAGCCGCTCCGGCGGCATGACCACCGAGATCTCCTCCTCGCTGACCCAGGCCGGGCTCGGCGTCTCCACCGCCGTCTCGATCGGCGGCGACGCGATCATCGGCTCCGCCTACGCCGAGCTGATGCCCTACTTCGAGGCCGACGAGGAGACGAAGGCGATCGTGATCTACACCGAGCCCGGCGGCCGCATGGAGGCGCAGCTCTCCGAATGGGTCAAGGACAACGACAGCCGCCTGCCGATCGTCGCTTTCATGGCCGGCAAGTTCATGGACGACGAGGAGATGAAGGGGATGTCATTCGGTCACGCGGGAACCATCGTCGAGGGCGTCGAGGACACGGCGACGGAGAAGATCGCCCGCCTCGAAGCGGCCGGCATCCGCGTCGTCGAGCGGATCGACGAGATCCCCGACGCGGTCAAGCAGAAGCTGGGGGTGGCCGCCTGATGGCCGAGAAGCTGAACAAGGTCTTCATCGACGTCGAGGTCGACCCCTCCGTCGCCACCGACGCCGCCCTCGCCGCCAAGCTCGAGGAAGTCTGCCCGGTCGACATCTTCAAGGAGGCCGGTGGGCGGGTCGAGGTGGTCGAGGAGAACCTCGACGAGTGCGTGCTCTGCAAGCTCTGCATCGAAGCGGCGCCGGCGGGGACGGTGCATGTCAAGAAGTTGTACGACGGCACCGAGCTGGCGTAACCCCGGCCGGGTGGGCAGGGGTTTCGCTTAACTTTTTTGCGAGGTCGCGGCCCTGCGGGCCGCGCCTGGATATCGCAAAAAAGTACAAGACGCTTCACCCCTGCCCACCCGGCCCACCCGGCCGGGGTCGGTCAGTTGGCTCCCGGGACGGCTGCCAGTAGGAGGGCTCCG
>CAZIOS010000021.1:0-45755 GCA_964540905.1 uncultured Conexibacteraceae bacterium
TGCGCGAGGGTCCCGAGACCCTGCCGGCCGCGCACCTCGACGAGGCCGCGTTGGACCACCCTGAACTATGCGTCCCCGGAAGAGTTTGAGGATCTCTCTCTCAATTTCGGACACTTCTGGCCGGAAGTGCCCAGATTGAGGGTCTTGACTTACGGATGACCTCCCAAATTGCCATAAGCAGTGCCCCGGCGGCGCTACAACGTCCCGGGGCCGGCACCGAAGACCACCAGAAAGCTGACGCCGCCCCAGACTAAGCTCGGCTCCTCACCCCGCCCGCCGGTAGCGGATGTGCGTGGCGAGCGGAGAGTGGAGCACCTCGACCGGCTCGAACCCAAGGGACTCGACTCCGTCGAACAGCCGCTCGCCGGACCCGAGCAGGACGGGGACCAGGTCGAGCGTGAGTTCGTCGATCACTCCGGCGGCGAGCGCCTGACGGACGGTCGAGGCGCCGCCCGCGATGTCGATGCCATCCTCGCCGGCCGTCTCACGCGCCTGCGTGTAGGCGGCCTCGAAGCCCTGGGTGACGAAGTGGAAGCTCGTGCCGCCCTCCATCTCGATCGGCTCGCGGGCGTGGTGGGTGAGCACGAAGACCGGCGCGTGGTAGGGCGGCTCGGAGCCCCACCATCCATCCCAGTCCTGATCCCACTCGCCGCGGATCGGCCCGAACATGTTGCGGCCCATGACGTAGGCCCCGCGCGGTCGCATCAGCCAGCCCTCTGCCGTCGCGTCGGCGTCGTTCGCGCGCTCGTCGCCGAGGTGCCAGCTATGGACCTCCCTGCCGCGCCTCCCCAGCGGATTCTCCCGGCTCTGGTCCGGACCGGCGACGAAACCGTCGAGCGAGATCGAGATGTGGCAGGTGGTGTCCGGCATCGGCGTCCTCCGGGGGATTGCGATTTGCGAGCGTCGGCACCGTAACGCACGGCCCCCGGCGGAAATCGAACCAGCCCCTCGCGTTTCGGGCACTTCTGCGCCGAAGTGACATAGGAGGGATTAGCTTGCCACCAACGAGGGCGGCACGTCGCTGCGCACTTGATCGCCGCCGCAATGCTTGGCCTCATACAGCGCTGCGTCGGCGCTGCGAAAGACCGCGTCGAAGTCGAAGGCTTCGCCGCGACGCGAGGCGCTGACGCCACAGCTCATCGTCACCCGCACCCCATCGGCAAGAGGCTCGGCACAGACCGTCGCGTGAAGGCCATCGGCCACGGTCTCGGCCACCTCGAGCCCGGCACCTGGCACGAGGACCAAGAGCTCGTCGCCGCCGATTCGGTATGCGAGGTCAAAGGCGCGCAGACGCTTTCGCACCAGGTTGGCCACCTCCCGGAGGACGGCATCGCCGCTGGCGTGCCCGTGTGAGTCGTTGACCCGCTTGAAGCCGTCGAGGTCGGCGACGATCACCGCGACCGGCTCACCCGTGATCTTGGATTGCTGCTCCAACTCGTTGGCCCGGATCTCGAGCGCGCTGCGGTTGAGCAGCCCGGTGAGCTGGTCGATCACCGCCTTGCTTCGGTGCTCGACGTCTGAGTGCATGAGCGCGGTCGAGAGCATCGCAACCGAGACCACGACCGCCAGCGGGGCGATCAGCAGCGGCGGGTTCTGGGCGACCGCGTCGGCGTTCGTCCCGAGCGCGACGGCGATCATCAGACCAAGCGCCGTCGCCACCCCGATCAGGATGCCGCGCGAGGAAAAGCGGGCGCTCAGCGTCACGATCGGGATCGACAGCATGGCGAGCATCAACACCGCAGAGCCACCCGTCAACGCGAGGCTGATGGCGATGATCGCCTCCGCGCCGGCCCACGCCGCGAACATCCAATACTCGGGTCGAGCGGTGTCCTCGATCCGAGTGTCGGCCACCCGGAATACGCCAGCGGCAACCAGCAGCGGGGCTATCGTCCACCAGCCGACCCAAGGTCCGGAGGCGAGCAGCGCCGCCGCCAGCACCGCGAAGGTTTGCAGCCGAACAGGCCGCAGGCGCCGGTCCATGTCGAGCATCCGCCCGCGGTCCGAGCCGTTCCTGATTAGCCACGAACGCGTCTCCATGAGACCTTTTGTCGACAGCAATCGCTGCAGTCCATTGCAGCCTATAGAGGAGTTTGGCAATTCTCCCGGCCGCTAGATCAGATGGCATCACCTTCGCGAAGGTGTGGGCCCACCTTAGGGCCGCTCGGGCTTGGCGATGACGCTGACGAGCATTCCCGGCGAGGCATCGACGGCGATCACGGTCCCCGAGAGTGTCGCGGCACTTGCCCCTACGATGGGAGATGAATCGCGATCGAGCCTCTAGCCAAGGTTGATGTCGACGGGAAGGTTTCGGTGCAGCATCAGCCCCAGCGCCACCAGCAAATCTTTGGGCGTCCAATCCGGCTGCGCCGGGCGCTGGAGGTGGTAGCGGCCAAGGCCGCTGAGGAAGTGGTGGATTCTGGGGTTGAGGTGCCCATGGAAATCCGGTGCCGCACTCTGTACGACTCGCTCGGTGCCGGCTGGGTCGATGACGAAGTAGTTGTCGGAATGGTTGATGTCATAGGTGAGCGGCTTGCCGGTCCACCAATCGGTCGAGGGGGGCTTGTCCTCAGGCACTTTTTCGTAAGTGAAGCCGAAGAACTTGGCGAGCGCAGCAAGCTCTCTCAGCGACTCGGTTACGAGCTGATAGTGAACGCCGGTCAGCTTCGCGTAGGCAGCAAGACGAGCCGGGGTGTCGCGACGAGGGTCTACCGTCAGCTCGACGATTTGCACATGTGAGGCTGCATGATCGTTGCGCAACGATTGTGCGACCTGCACAAGGTTCCCAGTGGTCAGAGGACAGATGTCGCTGCACAAGGTCAGGAACGGAACCAGCACCACGGTTTTGCCGGGCCAAGAGGCCAGATCGACCTTCTGGCCGTGCTGGTTTGTGAGCGGGAGTCGGCGGAGGCTGCTCGGCACCGGCTGGTTGATCACGGTCCCGTAGGAGGCGGCAGATGAGGAGGACGCCGAGCTGGAGGAATGCGAGAGGATCGCCACCGCGCCGACGACCACAGCTATCAAGACCAGGGCGCCCAGCCACAGGAGGGTCGCCGGGGGTCGCCTGCTCAACATCTACTCCTCGATTCGCTCATTCCTAACCTCGCTTAGCTCGGGTCCAGATTCTCGATTTCCCCCCGAGACACAAGGCGCTGGCGCAGTTCGGCTCCCCGGCCGGAGGCCACCGCACGACCCGCACGTCGCGCGTCCAAATCGATCCCGCGCTCGTAGGCGAGGTCGAGCAGTTCCTGGCGCTCGGTGTCCTCCCGCGCCCAGCGCAGTACCAGCCAGGCGAGCGCGCCCAGCATCACCACTCCACTCTGAATCATCAACACGACACCCGCGAGGCTCTGGTCGGTGATCGGGGCGATTCCGTGCGCATGGTCGCTGGCGCTGTAGAACGGGTAGAGCACCGTGCCCGACCACATCAGGATGTTGGCGAGGCCCATGCTGGAGAAGTGGATTACCGCGACATAGATCGCCTTGACGCCGTTGCCGAACCATTCCGGCTTGGGGAACGGGCCGAGCAGGGCCAGCCACATCACAACCCCGGCCGTGATGAAGGAGGCGTGCTCGCAGAGGTGGATCCCCTCATATTCGGCGGCGAGCTGGTAGCAGGGCGGCAGATGCCAGCCGTACATCACCAGCAGCCAAAGCACGACGGCGACCACCGGGTGCATCAGCACCTGAAGGCGCCTGATCCCCGGCTTGGTCAGGATCGGGATCAGGACCGGGCCGGTGAGGCCGAGCGCCAGCAGCATCGCGGCCTCGTCGAAGAGGATCGTGTGCTGGATCATGTGCCCGAAGACGTAGTCGTCGGCCAGCGCGTCCATCGGGCCGACCGTGGCAAGGACGATCATCGCCATGCCGCAGGTGAAGCTCGCCTGGCGCAGGATGCTTGGCTGGCGGCCCTGCTCTCGCAGGTGCCCGACCCGCACGAAGTAGGCGACGCCGATCAGAAGCGGCAGCGTGATCGAGGTCACGGTGCTCCATTCGAGCGTCAGGTCGAGGCTCATCGAACTGACGTTCTATCGCATGCCGCCAAGGCAGGCTTCCCGTCACGTTGCCGCCAGAGCCGCGGGCGGAGCGGTGGAGCAGCCTCGATCGCCGGCGAGGTCGGCCAGACGGCGAAGGCGAGCAGGACGAAGAGCGGCCCGATGTTGGGGTCGGTGGCGCTCCCCGTCGTCAGCCCGCCGAGGCTCTGCCCCAGCAGCCAGTAGACGAGCGCGAGCAGGGCGCCGAGGATCAGCGTCTCCCGTCGCCAGCGGGTCCAGATGCCAACTGCGAGGGCGAGCGATGCGACCAGCAGGATCGCGGCGATCGCCTTGCCGTCGCCCTCGAGCGTCGTCGAGAGCGAGCGCTGCAGGCTGGAGAGCCAGGGCATCGAGTCCCCGGAGGCTTCGAGCAGGCTGCCGCTGATCGAGAACACCCGGCGCGAGAGCACGTCGATCCAGAGCAGCGCCGAGCAGCCCCAGACCGCCGACCAGACGGCGAGGCCGCCGCGCTCGCCGAGCAGACCGGAGGCGGCGGCCGAGCGGCCGTCCTGACGGCCGGTCGGCCAGACCAGCACGCCGACCACCGCGTAGAGCAGGACCGCGCCGGGGGCGCCGTTGAAGGGCGAGCCCATGTTCATGAACAGCATCCCGAAGCCCTCGCCGAACCACCAGACCACCAAGGCCCAGCCGAACGAGAGCGCCAGCGCCGGCTTGACCGTCGGCCGGCAGAGCAACCCGAGGCCGATCGCGCACTGGACCAGGGCGAAGAGCGTGTTCCAGACGGTCAGGTTGGAACCGGCGAGGTGGCCCGCCCAGTGGATCGAGCGCGCCAGCCAGGCCGGCTGCATCGAGAGCATCGGTTCGATCGTTCCCGGGATGAATTCCCGCGAGTACATGTAGGACTGGAACTGCAGGACGCCGTCGAGCAGCCAGATCAAACCGAGGGCGATCTGGATGCCGCGACGGGTGATC
Organism: uncultured Conexibacteraceae bacterium; assembly: GCA_964540905.1. Taxonomy (GTDB): domain Bacteria; phylum Actinomycetota; class Thermoleophilia; order Solirubrobacterales; family 70-9; genus VAYN01. The sequence continues at coordinate 4,965 of CAZIOS010000021.1, forward strand.
CTGGGGCTCATGCCGCCGTGCGCCGGTGGCTCGGGTGGAGCGGCATCGGGCGAGCATAGGCGGGCGGACCTCAAGAAAACCTAACTTCGGGCTCGCCGCGCGCCCGCCGCCACCCGCTCCGTAGACCCAGGTGGAAGCACGCGAGGGAGGGGCGCTTGAACGACGAACGAGAGAGTGATGGCGCGGCTCATCTCGAAGGCAGCAGCCCTCTACCTGGGGGATCGCTGCATCCCGGCACAGCGCCAGCAGCGGCGAAGTCCAGGGGCTTCAGGGCCAGCTGGACGCACTGGGCGTAGGGCGGAACGCCGAAATAGCCAAGCTGCATTCCCAGGTCCAGAACCTCCACGTCGCCGCCTGCGCGAAGACACGGTCAGGCGGGCTGCCACAACTCGATCCGATTGCCCTCGGGATCGGTGACCCAGCCGAATCGACCGACACCCTCCATGTCCTGCGTCTCTTCAGCCACGTCCGCTCCCTTGGCACGCAGCTGCGCGAGCATCGCATCCAGGTCGTGGACCCGGAAGTTGATCATGGCCTGCTGGGCACGGGACCCGAAGTAGTCGGTCTCGGACTCGAACGTCGCGAACACCGTCGGCCCGCCTTCCTGACGCCACAGGCCGTTCTCATCGGCGTCCAGGCCCAGGCAATCGCGATACCACGCGCCCAGGGCCACCGGGTCGGCGGCCCGCATGAAGTATCCACCGATTCCAAGCACGCGCTCCATGTCGCCATCTTGCCAGGACGACGATCGGGGCGGACGGGCACCACACCATCGCCCGCACCGTGGCCCCGCGCCTAAACAATGAACGTCGAGGCCGTTCGTCCTCCAGTTTGGTGATCTCTGATGCTCGACGGAGCGATCACAACCTCGCGGCAGAATCGAAGGAGCCGGATCCGGGCGCGAACTCTCCGGCGACAGAGATCGCCGCCAGTCTTCTGACTCCCTGTTAGGGAGCGGACTTGGGTTGCCTCGGGAGTACGGCGTTGGTCGCTATAGTCGCGATAATGATCAGTGTGGGGATTCATTCGGCGCAGTACCTGCCCACGCCGAAGAACTATGGACCATCAAAGCGAGACAGGGCAGAGCAATCAGGTCGAGGAAAGCAAGGAGAGGCGACGATAAGTTACCCCGGCGACACTTGCTCTGATTCGAAGCCGAGCTCCAGTAGCGGGAGTAATCGCCATCGCCGGGGAGCAACAAGCGATCCGGAGCCACGGCCAAACCGGACGCCCCCTCCGGTGCTGAAGACCGGCCGTTGAGACCCACTCGGATTCTGCTAGCCCAGACATGGCTGAGAAACCGTGAGTCGTCGCTCTCTCCTACAAGTGCTCGCTGGCGTTGGCGCATCGATACTGACCGTGGCGACTGTATTGGGAATCTTCTTCTTGAGCGCCGACGGGAGCAGCAAGATTGCGAGTGTTGCGGCCGTCATTGGCGTTGTCGTCGTCGTAGGGCCGATGATCTGGAATCTGGGATCCGCGTCGGACCCGGGTCCGACGGAGGCTGAGCTCCGGAATGCTGGGTCCAGGGTCGCTAGAGCGGCTCAGCGCCGATGGTCGCGAGAGGCCGCCATGCGGGGGATTACGGTGCCGGCGACGGTCCAGGTTTCATGGCAGCGAATGGACGGCGGCTCGGGTAGCGCGAGGCCACCAAGAGGTGCCCGACCCAGGGAGATCCCGACGGAGTCTCCATCGGAGCTACTGGATGCAGGGAAACTGGCCGAGCTGTACTCGCTGTACTGCCACCCAGATGTCGACAATATTATTGTGCTTGGTGAGCCAGGTGCTGGCAAGTCAGGCCTCCTAATCCAGTTACTGCTAGAGGCGCTTCGTGCCAGAGAGCGTGTCCCGGAGGGGTTGCGCTTTGACGTCCCGGTGCCCATGCTCCTGACGCTCGGTGATTGGGATCCGGAACAGCGGAGCCTCGTTGAGTGGGCAGATGGCGTGCTCCGCCGCGATTACGGCCCGGCGGTTACGACCGAAGGAATCTCCATCTACCGTCAATTGCTCGAAGACGGGCGTATCACCTTGTTTTTGGATGGACTTGATGAGATGCCGAGAGAATTGTGGCACGCGGCTGCACACAGGATTCAGGAGGCAGCGCACTTGCGGGTCGTCCTCTCGGCTCGGCCCGAGGCGGCACGAGAGGCGAACGTGTCATATGCCGCCCGGATCGTCCTCGAACCTATCAGCCTGCAGGATGCGACGGACTATCTTCAGTCCGCGTGCAGCCAACAAATACACCCCAAACTTTGGGAGGCTGTGGTTGAGCGATTGAACCAGAGTCCTGGCAGCGTTCCGGCGACGGTTCTCTCAACCCCGCTGATGCTTACCCTGGCGTTGAACGCCTTCGACCATGACGGCGCCGATCCGCTTGAATTAATCGATGAAGATCGGTTCCCCAATGCGACCAGCCTAGAGCGGTTCTTGGTGTCTCAAATCGTTCCCGTGGCTTTTTCTCAGTCGTACGGTCAGGGTCGAGGAGGGGTCGCTCCAACTGCAGAGGTAGCCGAACAGTACCTGCGTGCGATTGCGGCACGAATGGGCGACACTCGCGATCTTGCATGGTGGCGAATCCGGCGGTGGACGCCCGCAGTCGCGCCAGCACTTGTTTGCCTCGGGTTCATGTGCGCCGTTGGATTGGACGCTGGAATCCTGGGAGGGGTCGATCTTGGCTTGACGATGGGACTGCCTGGTGCGGTGGCTGCAACGGCCGCTGGCGCCGCAACGGCCAAGGTGGCAACTCGGCGAGGGCAGGGTCAGGCTCGCGGCACTCGGCCCCGACTCCTCGTGGCTGCGCTCGTTGGATTGAGCTTTGGGGCATGCATGGTGCTTGTTCCGCGGCTTGAGACTGGCCGGTATTCCGCCAGTCTGGGTACGGGTCTGCTGGGTACCATTCTCGGTGCCCTCGGCGGAGTGGCAGTGGGCGTGCTTGCGTCGCACGACGGACCGTTGGTTGCGAGTCCGCGGCAGGTTTCTCGACGCGATGCCCTCTTCGGTGGCGCCGCCGGCCTGATGACTGGCCTAACGTATGGGCTGGCCCAGAGAACCTGGACCGGGGTAGGCCTAGGCATCGTGGCAACCTTAGGATTCATGGTCGGCATAGCGTGGACGCGGCCGTCTGATTTTCCAGAGGGTGGGGCGACGCCGCTGAGTTCGTTCAAGCGCGATCTCAGGGGTGCCGCACTACTGACCGGGATAGTTAGCATCACTGCCACGGCCGCGTTCGCAGTGGTGTTGAGCCGGAAGCATGGAGTTACGGCATCCATCCTCGCGGCCGCCGGTCTGAGCTTTCCGTTTGCTCTGCTAATTGGCATTGCGACCTCTCAAGCATGTGCCCTGGGCTTGACGTCCTGGTGGCTACATCTGCGAGCCAGTCCCTTTCCATGGACGTTGCTCGCAATGAGAAGAGGAGCTTCGGCCGACAACTCGGCGAAGCGTGATGCTAGGGCTGCGGGCTTTTTGGAGGACGCACACAGGCGTGACATTCTCCGTAGCGTTGGCACGGTCTACCAGTTTCGCCATGCTCGCTTGCAGGATCAGCTTCGAGAGAAAGAGAGTGCGTCTGGCCTGGACCCCTCCAACGTTGTCACCTAAGGCTGCGTGATTTCGTAGACGCTTCGCTCTCCTGGGTTCGATCGCGTGAGCTGCGACGGCGGTTTCGACCACGGCCTCGGCGTCTGGCGGCGGCAGCGGAGATCGAGTCCGAAGGTAGCGATCTCCATCGTGCAGCAGTCGACGATCGCGTTCAGGTAGCACCAGCCGTGCTCGGCCACCCAGATTGAGGCGAAGCCCGACGAGGCTTCAGCTCAGGCGGGTGTCAACGCGGGGACGGGGTCCAGGCCAGCGTGCGGCTCGCCAGATGCGGGTTGATGAAAACAGTGCGTTCGCAAACTGGAACTCAGTAGGCGAGAGGTCGTGGTAGCGCTGACACAGTCCACGGGCTATACGCGCGTGAGGACGACCATCCGGTAGGTGTGCGCGCGCAACCGAACGGTAAGAGGCATTAGATATCCGGCTACAGCATTGGTAACAAGAGCGGTAGGAAGCAGCTTTTTCAGAACGCGTGCCCTAACGGGATGGGCGACGAACCGGCTCTCGGCAACGCGCGCGAGGCGTTCTAGATTGGGCATAATTTCATCGGAGAGGTCGAGATCCTCGGTAATATCGAAACTGGCATCGATTGCAGCTGATTTCCAGGCGCCAAGCTCCCGGGCGTAAGGCACTGCCATAGCCGACTCGGCATATGCCGCAGCAGTTCGTACCTCGGTCGGCCTCTGCGAAAAGACGTCGCTGCGCCAGGCGTCTATGACGATAAAGCGGCCACCGGGACGTAGCACGCGGTGTACCTCGGACAGCGCCCTGGGAAGGTCGATTGCGTGACATAGGCTCTCGACTACGAAGACGAGATCGAACGCTGCGTCCTCAAAGGCGAGATCCTGGAAATCTCCGACCTTGGTTGATGCGTTGGCGAGGTGTTCTAGTTTCTCGTCCGCTCGCTTTACCTGCTCGGGTACCAGATCAATCCCGGTAAAGCGAATGTCTGGGCGCATCTGGGCCAGGAGCTCGAGATTGAAGCCATTGCCCGACGCGAGCTCCAACACGTCGCGTGTCGTAGGGGAGAGTCTTTCGGCGACGAGATGTGCCTGGCCAGCGTAGCCGCCCTCGTCAAACTCACCTGCGGGGTTGAGCGCCATATGCATGGCGCCATTCCTTGAGTGGACCAGATAGTAGCCAAGCCTAGAGTCCTCGTAGTACTTGCGAATGGAAGCATTCGAGTTGCCCTGATCCTTGAGTTCGTCGAGGTCAAACAACAGCCGCAGCTGCTCTAACCGCTCATGGAGCTGGGCCTCGAGGCCCAGCTTGGCGAAGGAGTTCATGCTGGCTATTCTACGATGGGGGTGGCACGGGCCGTACGCGGGTGTCCGTCTCGTGGTTTTCGGTGCATGCAGTGGCGAGATGGGCGGGAGCGGCGCAGGCGATGACGGCGAGGCGCGAGAAGCGGCTGAGCCGTCCCTTGTTACGGGGCCTTGAATTTTTCGCAGTACGGCCCGACGTTTGCCTCCTTCGTGTTGAGGGTCACGTCGAGATGGCACATTTCGACTTCCTGGCCGCTTTCGATTTGGCTCGCGAGGTCTATGTATTGCTGCTCAGTCGTCACCGGCGAGCCGTTTATCGAGGTGACGAGGACGAAGTATTCGTTGCCTACCGACTTCGACACCACCTGGGAGAGTTCGGTCTGCTGATCGACCGGCGTGTCTTTGGTCACGGCTCCCACCAGCATTCCCCCGGCGAGCCCTTCGTTCTTGACCTTGTTTCCTTCTGCGTCTTCGCTTTCAGAGTCGATGCAGAAGCCGGTTTCGCTTTCTGATTGTGGGCACCCTCCCAAGGGGGTCGCCAGGGCATTGAGTCCGAGTCCGAGCCACGCCGTCGATTCGCCTTTCGCCAGCTTCGGGACAACCTTGTCCACGGTTTCGACCGAGATCGCGTCGTTTTGGCTTTCGCCGCTTCCCCGGGCGACATTGACGCCGACCAGTTCGCCCTGGTCGTTGACCAGTGGTCCACCCGAGTTACCCGGATTGACCGCGGCGGTGGTCTGGTAGAGGTTCTTGAGCAACAGACCCGAGTTTTCGTTGTTGCCTTCTTCCTGCTCGAAGGCGTCGTAGGAGATCGTGGCTTCGTCCTGGAGCGTCGAGATCGTTCCTTGGGTTGCCTGGAACGGGCTCTTCAGGAAGTTCTCTTCGGAGGTCCCGTTGCCCGGATAGCCAAGGGCGTAGACGGTATCGCCCTGTTCGAGTTCTCCGGCTTCCGCTATCGGAAGGGTCTTCAGTTCCGATGAGTTGACCTTCAGCATCGCCAGGTCGTCACGGGCGTCGACGGCGACGAGACTCGCCTTCGAGAGGCTGTTGGCTTCATAGCCTGCCTCGAAGGTGCTGGCATTCAGCACAACATGAGCATTGGTCACGATCAGTCCTTCTTCGCCGTTGTAGACCCATGCTGACCCGGAGTCGAGAATCTTGTTGGTGCCGCCGGTGATGGGCGAAGCCCCGACGCCGCGCCCGACCACCATCAGGGTCGAGGGCTTGTCGGCGTTGATGATTTCCGTCTCGCTGAGCGGCCCCGAGGAGCCCGAGGAGGCGACGATCACGACTACCGCCGCAATCGCGGCGAGCACCAGAACCCCGGCCCCGATGGCAAGGTTGCGGCGTTTCTTCGAGCTGCCACCACCGCCCGCCGCCGCTCGGGACGGAGGCACCGGAGCCGCTACCGTTGCCCCCACGAGAGCCGGCTTGGCGGTCTCCACTGCCTGCGAGCCGGCCGAGATCGGGCCGTCCGCCTCCGCTGGGACGAGCACGGTCGATCCCACCCGCACTTCGTCCTTCGGCCCGAGCACAGTCGGCCCGGAGATTCGCTGGGCGTTGACGAACGTGCCGCTGCCCGAACCGAGGTCACGGATCTCAAGATCGCCGTCGCGAAGCCTCAGAGATGCGTGTTCTTCCGATACCTCCGGATCGTCAAGATGTATGTCGCAAGTTGAGTCGCTGCCGATGACGAGACGTTTGCTGACCTCGAAGATCGAGCCAGCGAGCTCGCCAGTGCGAATTTCAACTGCGCGTGCCGGGCCATCGGGTCCTCTGCTTGCAGTTTCCTGGGGCATCTCGTCTCCTATGACACTCGGAACCGGCGGACAGCCATGAGCTGCCCGCTGAATGGGCGGGTATTGAGTGAGGCCGGATCAACGCTCAACGGGAACGCATCGTCGACGACGATTCCGGGAGTTCGTAGAGCGAGATCGGCGAGTTGACACGTGGACATGGAGGGTGCCTTACTTGAATACCGGAGCCAGATCCTTCGTCCCGCGCACCACCCACCTCGCTGGACCGCGGCAGACTACCACCGCGGCCCGCGACCGGTGTTTCTCGATGCCCCGCAGCGCGCTTGTCGGCGTCTGAGAGGACGCATGGAACGAGGGGGCCGCTCGGCGGCGGTGCTCGAGTGACGTAGCGCCCTTTCATCGCTTCAACCCCTTCAAGCTGTTAGATTCGCGCTTCCAAACCGTCCTATGCAAGTGTCCGTCCGACTTCTAGCCTGCGCTTCTGGAATTGCCGCCCTGCTGCTGGTTGCCGGCTGCGGCACGAGCTCGGAAAAGGTCATCGACAGCTCGACCGCCAAGCCGGCGATCGAAAAGCAGATTCAGTCGAGCGGCGCGCCGGCGGCGAAATCGATCAGTTGCCCCCAGACCCAGGCGAAGGCCGGCAAGACCTTCACCTGCGACGTCACCTTGCAGGACGGCACCGCATATGAGATGACGATCCGCATCGACAAGGTCGGCGCTCAGCATCCGCTGCTGACCGTCGTCGGCTCGAAGCTGATGACCGTCGGCCCCTCGAACGTCAAGCCTTTGATCGACGAACAGCTTCGCAGCACCGGCGCGCCGGCGGCGAAGTCGATCGGCTGCCAGCATGTGGCGGCGACCGTCGGCAACACGTTCACCTGCAAGGCGACCCTGGTCGACGGGCACGTCGTCACCGATACTTTCCGCGTCCTCAAGGTCAGCGCCACGGGGGCGCCGCCGAGTTTCGCGATCAAGACGCTCAGCATCAAGTAGAGACCAAGCAGCTTCTCCCCAGGTCCCGCACCTGAAGCGCTAGCCTGAGCGCTCGACTTCTTCCAGAGGACCATGCTCTTCCGACAGATAATCCACGAGGATCTCGGCTGCGCCTCCTACCTGATCGCCGACCGCGACCACGGGATCGCGGCGGTGGTCGACCCGCAGTGGGACGTCGAGCCCTACCGGCGGCTGGCGCGGCTGCACGGGGTGCGGATCGGGCACGTGCTGGAGACCCACAACCACGCCGACCACGTCTCCGGGCACGGGCGGCTGGCGTGCAGCACCGGGGCGACGATCCACGTCCACGAGCTGGCGGCGGCCGAGTACCCGCACGAGCCCTTCGCCGACGGCTGGGTGCTGGAACTGGGCGAGCTGCGGATCGAGGCCCTGCACACGCCCGGGCACCGGCTCGAGCACACCGCCTTCCTGCTCAGCGACGCCAGCCGCGACGGCGCTCCCTGGGCCCTGCTCGGCGGCGACTCGTTGTTCATCGGCGACGTTGCCCGGCCCGACCTGGCGGTGGAGCCGCACGAGGGCGCGGCCGAGATGTTCCGCTCCCTGCACGGGCGGCTGCTGAGGCTCGACGACGCGGTCGAGGTCTGGCCCGGGCACCTCGGCGGCTCGCTCTGCGGCGGCTCCGGGATCGACCTCAAGACCTCCTCGACGATCGGCTTCGAGCGCCGCCACAACCGCGCCCTGGCGATCGCCGACGAGGCGGAGTTCGTCGCCGACGCGGTCGCCTCGCTCGGCGACCGGCCGCCCAACGTCGAGCAGATCGTCGACCTCAACCGCGGCCCCCTGGTCGAGGACTTCGGCACGCCGGCGCCGCTGACCCCGCACGAGGTCGAGGAGGCGGTCGCCGCCGGCGCCGTCGTCATCGACGGCCGCACCAACGAGGAGTTCGACGAGTCCCACATCGCCGGCGCCCTCAGCACCTCCGCCTACGACACCGGCTTCGCGACCAAGGTCTCCCGGGTCGCACCGGGAGACACCGAGATCATCGTCGTCGCCGCCTCCGACGGCGACGAGCGCCAGGCGGCGGAACTGCTGGCGGCGGTGGGGATGCGGGTGCGCGGCTTCCTCGAGGGCGGGATGACCGCCTGGCGCACGGAGAACCGGGCGATCAGCCGGATCGAGCTGATCGACCCCGACGAGCTGGCGGCGCGGGTCGCCTCGGCCGAGCCGCCGCTGGTGCTCGACGTCCGCAACGCCGCCGAGTACGCCGGCGAGCACATCCCCGGCTCGCTCCACATCCCCTACGGCGATCTCGCCGGCCGCCTCGACGAGCTGCCGCGCGAGCGCCCGATCGCGACGATCTGCCGCGGCGGCAAACGCAGCGGTCTCGCCGCCTCGATCCTCCAGCGCGAGGGCTTCGACGACGTCGTCCACGTCGGCCAGGGCGTCGGCAACTGGCGTGCCAACGGCCACCCGGTCGAGTCCGGCGCCCCGGCCCCATCCGCCGCGATCTGACCGCGACCTCAGCTCAGCTCAGCCAGGAGGTCGTCGAGGTCCAGCGGCTGGACGTGCATCTCGACCTTCTGGCCGGGCTGGGGCGCCGGCCACCCATCGCGCGGGCGGTCCCAGTAGAGCTCGATGCCGTTGCCGTCGGGGTCCTCGAGGTAGAGCGCCTCGCTGACGCCGTGGTCGGAGGCGCCGCCGAGGGGGACGCCGGCCGCCACCAGGCGCCGCAGCGCGTCGGCGAGGGCGCGGCGGCTCGGGTAGCGGATCGCGACGTGGTAGAGCCCGGTCGTGCCCGGGGGCGGTGGCGAGCCGCCGCGGGACTGCCAGGAGTTGAGGCCGATGTGGTGGTGATAGCCGCCGGCGGAGACGAAGGCGGCGTCGGCACCGTAGCGCTGCATCAGCTCGAAGCCGAGCACGCCGCAGTAGAAGTCGAGGGCGCGGTCGACGTCGGCCACCCTGAGATGGACGTGGCCGATGTCGACGCCGGGATCGATCGGGTCGACGTCGCGCTCGGGCATGTCCCCGAGCCTACTCGCCGTCGAGAGCGGCGTTGACGAGGCGGTCGGCCTCGGCGTTCTGCTCGCGCCGCACGTGGCGGATCGACCAGCGCTCGAACGGGGCCAGCGCCCGCTTGACCTCGGCGTGCAGCTCGCGCATCGTCGGGTCCTTGACCTTGTAGCGGCCTTCGACCTGGCGCACGATCAGCTCCGAGTCGCCGACCAGCTCCAGCTCGCTGGCGCCGTGGGCGGCGGCGGACTCGATCCCGGCCAGCAGCGCCCGGTACTCGGCGACGTTGTTGGTGGCGCGGCCGATCCGCTCGCCGCGCTCCTCCAGCACCTCTCCCCCGGCCGCCTGGACGACGACGCCGATCGCCGCCGGTCCGGGGTTGCCGCGGGCGCCGCCGTCGACGTTGACGACGAGCCTGCTCATCCGGCCCGGCGCTCGGCCGCGGCGCGCTCCCGGGCCGGAGCCAGGACGATCTGCCCGTCCTTCGCCACCGCGGCGTTCCACTGCCGCGCGGCGGCATCCAGCTGGTCGACTTCGGTGCCCTTGGCGAGCTCGACCACCGGCAGCTGCTCGTCGCGCAGATCGACCCCCCACTGGTACCAGGAGAGCTCCCAGGCAACGGTGATCCGCAGTTCCGAGGCGGAGCCGGCGGAGGAGCCGACCGAGACCCAGGGCGGTCCCAGCGTCCGCACCAGGCCCTCGACGGTGTAGCCGGCCTCGCTGTGGTTGAAGCGCTCCAGCGCCCGCTCGACTGGGCTGGCGAGCGAGGGCGCGGGCTCGAGCCGCTCGACGCGGGCGCCGGGCGCCGCCGGGTCGGGGCTGCGGTCGGGCTCGGGCGCGGCAGCGGGCCGGGCAGAGTCCTCGCGCTCGGGATCGGACGCCGGCGGCGGCTTCGCGCCACGGCGCAGGAGCCGGGAGAGCCGGCCACGTTCCTCTTTGACCGCCTCCTCGGCCGCGGCCTGCGCCTCTGTGCGCCAGCCGATCCGCTCGGCGCGGGCGGCGCAGCGGGCGCAGACGGTGCGCGATCCCTGCTTGGAGAGATAGACGCTCGCGGGCTCGTCCGGGGCGAGCGTGCGAGCACAGATGGCGCAGCGGTCGGGGCTCAAGCGGCTAAGCCTAACCCTGCTGCAGGGTGGACTTCAGGCGCATGACCGCCTTGGTGTGCAGCTGCGAGACCCGCGACTCGGTGACGCCGAGGACCTCGCCGATCTCGCGCAGGGTCAGGTTCTCGTAGTAGTAGAGGGCGACGACCAGCTGCTCGCGCTCGGGCAGCGAGCCGATCGCCTCGGTCAGGCGGTCCTTCACCTCGCTGGTGTCGAGCGCCTCCTGCGGGTCGGCGGCGGCGTCGTCGGCGATCGTGTCCAGCAGCGAAACCTGGTCGCCGGAGGAGTCGGAGACGGTCCAGAGCTCGTCGAGCGCGTAGACAGAGGAGTTGGCGATTTCCAGCAGGGCCCCCTGCAGCTCCTCCTCGCTCATCTTCAGCTTCACCGCCAGCTCGGCCTCGGTCGGCGCCCGCTGCAGCTCGTGCTCGAGCTTCGACTGCGCCGCCTCGATTTCGCGGGCGCGCGAGCGCACCGAGCGCGGCACCCAGTCCAGCGAGCGCAGTTCGTCGATGATCGAGCCGCGGATCCGGGTCATCGCGAAGGTCTCGAATTTGATCCCGCGCTCGGGCTCGAAGCGCTCGATCGCCCCGATCAGGCCGACCAGGCCGTAGGAGATCAGGTCGGCGTCTTCGACGTGCGAGGGCAGGCCGGCGCCGAGCCGACCGGCGACGAACTTGACCATCGGCGAGTAGGCGACGACGAGGCGCTCACGGGCGGTGCCGTCGCCGTTGTCCTTGTAGCGACGCCAAAGGTCGCGCAGCTCCACCTCTTTTACGCCAGTTTCCATCTCGATTCAGGCGGATTCTACGTTTGTGGGCGGATTCGGTCTCATGCGCGGGGGTGACTGGCGGCATAGGTGTCCCGCAGGCGGGCGGCGTCGACGCGGGTGTAGACCTGCGTCGTCGAGATCGACGCATGGCCGAGCAGCTCCTGAATGGTACGCAGATCGGCCCCGCCCTCGAGCAGATGGGTGGCGAAGGAGTGCCGCAGCGAGTGCGGCGAGACACCGCCGATATTGGACGCCTGGCGGGTCCAGAGGCCGAGCCGGCGGGTGACGTCGGAGTTGGAGAGCCGGCGGCCGCTCTTGGAGAGGAACAGCGCCCGCTCGCGGGGGTCGGTGGCGAGGGCGCGGCGGCCGCGTTCGGTGTAGCGGCGCAGCGCCCGCTGGGCCGGGGCGCCGACCGGCAGCAGGCGCTCCTTGGAGCCCTTGCCGAGCACCCGCAGCTGCTCGGTTTCGAAGTCGAGCGCGTCCTCGTCGAGGTTGACGATCTCCTCGCAGCGCAGCCCGCACGAGTAGGCGAGCTCGAGCATCGCCCGGTCGCGCAGCTCCAGCGGCGTGTGGGCGGGGATCCGCTCCAGCAATGAGCGCATCTGCTCGCTGCTGAGCACCTTTGGCAGCTTCTCCGAGCGCTTCGGGCTGGAGACCAGCTCGGCCGGGTTCTGGCCGGCCCGCTCGGTGCGGACGAGGAAGCCGTAGAGGCCGCGGATCGAGGCCAGCTTGCGGGCAACGGTGGCGGCGGCGGCGCCGGCCGCGGAGAGTCCGGCGGCGAAGCGGCGGACGTCGCGGTGGCGGATGTCGGCTGGGCCGAGGCCCTGCGCCCGCGCCCACTCGACGAAGCCGCCGAGGTCGATGCCGTAGGCGTGCCGGGTGCGCTCGGCGGCGCCGCGCGCCCGCAGGTCGCGGTCGTAGTCGGCCATCGCCGAGTCCCAGTTCATCCCAATCAGGTTCGCCGCCCGGGCGCCGGTGCCTTTAGGCAATTCAACCGCTGGCCCCCTGCAATATCTTTCGCCGGTGCGCTCCAAGGACGAGGTTCGCAAGGAGGTCTGGAAAGCGATGGACCGCGAGGGCGTGTCCCGCTTCCCCGGCGCCGAGGGGCGCATCCCGAATTTCGCCGGCGCCAAGCTGGCCGCCGAGAAGCTGGCCGCCCACCGCCTCTGGAAGCGGGCGCGGACGATCAAGGCCAATCCCGACTCGCCGCAGACCTACGCTCGGCGGATCGCCCTCGAAGAGGGCAAGACGGTGATCATGGCGGTGCCGCGCCTGCGCGATCCCCATCCCTTCCGGGTGCTCGACCCGAAGGATCTCTCGAAAGCCGCGATGAAGGAGGCGGCGACGATCAAGGGCGCGCTCAAGCACGGCCGCGTCGTCGCCGTCGACGACCTGCCGGACATCGACTTCGTCCTCTGCGGCTCGGTCGCGGTCAACCTCAGCGGCGCCCGGATCGGCAAGGGCGGCGGCTACCACGACCTCGAGTACGGGATCCTGATCGACGCCGGCAAGATCGACGACCACACGATGGTCGCGACCACCGTCCACCCGATCCAGATCCTGCGCCAGCACCTGATGGTGACCGCCCACGACCTCCCGGTCGACATGATCGCGACCCCCCGCGCCGTGATCGAAGTCGAGCGCCAGTACGAGCGCCCCCGCGGCATCCTCTGGGACCACCTGCAGCCCCCCCAGATCCGCGAGATCCCGGTGCTCGAACGCATGGGGTATGCCTGAGGCGATCGCCAGCGATCCGCGCCTGGCCTCCGGCGCGGACTACGGCGAACCCGACCCCGAGTGGCGGCGGGTCGACTGGCGCCCGCACCTGCACCGGGTCGAGCTGCCGGGCACCTCGGTCAACTACGTCGAGGTCGGCGAGGGCGAGCCGATCGTCTTCGTCCACGGGCTCTCCGGCTGCTGGCAGAACTGGCTCGAGAACCTGCCCCACTTCGGCCGCGCCCAGCGGGCGATCGCGCTCGACCTGCCCGGCTTCGCGGCCAGCCCGATGCCGTCGTGGGAGATCACGATTCCCGCCTACGGGCGCCTGCTGCACGACTTCTGCGAGAAGCTCGGGGTCGAGGGCGCGACCGTGGTTGGCAACTCGATGGGTGGTTTCATCGCCGCCGAGGCGGTGACCTGCGGGCCGCCGCGCTTCAGCCGCCTCGTGCTCGTCTCCGCCGCCGGCATCCTCAACACCTGGAACCCGGAAGCGCGGGCGACCGCCACCGCCTGGGCCTGGCAGCAGCTCGGGCCCCACTTCGCCCGCCGCGGCCGCCAGATCGTCGCCCGACCGCGGGCACGCGAGGCCGTCTTCGGGCCGTTCGTGCGCTTCCCCCGGCGCCTGCGCGAAGACCTGCTGCTGGAGCAGATCGAGGGCGGGCTGACGCGGGCGGAGGGCTTCGGCGACGCCCTGCGAGCGACGATCCGCCACGACATCCGCGAGCGCCTGGTCGGGATCGAGATCCCGACCCTGGTCGTCTGGGGCCTCTCGGACCGCGTGATCCCGGTCGCGGCGGCGATCAGCTACCACCGCCGCATTCCCCACTCCCGCCTCGAGATCTTCGAGCGCACCGGCCACGTCCCCCAGCTCGAGCGCCCAGCGCGCTTCAACGCCCTGCTCGACGAGTTCCTCGCCAGCTGAGCGCTCAGCTGGTGATCGCGCCCTGGGAGGCCGAACTCACGGTCGCCGCGTACTTGGACATGACGCCGCGGCCGAACGGTGACGGCGGCGGCTCGTAGGCGGCAACGCGGGCGGCGATCTCCTCGTCGGAGAGGTCGACGGTGAGGCGGCGGGCGTCGATGTCGACGGTGATCTGGTCGCCCTCGCGGATCGCCGCGATCGGGCCGCCCCTGGCCGCCTCGGGGGCGACGTGACCGATCATCAGGCCGCGGGTGGCGCCGGAGAAGCGGCCGTCGGTGACCATCGCCACGCTCTCCCCCAGGCCCTCGCCGACGATCGCCGCGGTGACCTGCAGCATCTCCCGCATCCCGGGCCCGCCGACCGGGCCCTCGTTGCGGATCACGACGATGTCGCCGGGATCGATCTGCTGATCCTTGACCGCGTGGAAACACGCCTCTTCGGTCTCGAAGACGCGCGCCGGCCCGGTCTGCTGGCGTCGCTCGGTGCCGGCGAGCTTGACCACGGCACCCTCGGGGGCGAGGTTGCCGCGCATGATCGCCAGGCCGCCTTCGGCCTTGAGCGGATCGTCCAGCGGGCGGACGACTTCCTGGCCGGCCCTCTCCGTCGCGGCCTCGGCCTCCTCGCCGATCGTGCGACCGCTGACCGTGATCGCGTCGCCGTGGAGGAGGCCGGCGTCGGCGAGCCGCTTGAGGATCACCGGCACGCCGCCGGCCGCGTAGAGGTCGGTGGCGACGAAGCGGCCACCTGGCTTGAGGTCGGCGAACAGCGGCGTGGCGCGGGAGATCCGCTCGAAGTCGTCCATCGTCAGCTCGATCCCGAGCTCGTGGGCGAGCGCGATCAGGTGCAGGACGGCGTTGGTCGAGCCGCCGGAGGCGCAGACGCAGGCGATCGCGTTCTCCAGCGAGTCGCGGGTGATCACCTTGCTCGGCCTGATGTCGTCGGCGAGGACCTTGATCACCAGCTCGCCGATCCGCTCGGCGACGGTGCTCTTGTCGTCGTCTTCGGCCGGCACCATCGCCGAGCCGCCGGCGCTGATCCCCAACGCCTCGAAGGCGCAGGCCATCGTGTTGGCGGTGAACTGGCCGCCGCAGGCGCCGGCGCCGGGGCTGGCGACGCCCTCGAGCTCGTTCAGTTCCTCGTCGCTGATGTCGCCGGCGTTGTGGGCGCCGATCGCCTCGAAGATGTCGAGGATGGTGACGTCGCGACCGTGCCAGTGGCCGGGGGCGATCGAGCCGCCGTAGAGCAGGACCGAGGGGACGTCGAGCCGGGCCATCGCCATCGCGCCGCCGGGGATCGTCTTGTCGCAGGCGCAGAGGACGACGATCGCGTCGAACTGGTAGCCGCGGGCCATCAGCTCGATCGAGTCGGCGATCACCTCGCGGCTGATCAACGAGGCCTTCATCCCCTGGGTTCCCATCGTCACCCCGTCGGAGACGGCGACGGTGTTGAACTCCATCGGCGTGCCGCCGGCGGCGCGGACGCCGTCTTTGACGTGCTCGGCCAGGGCCCGCAGGTGGAAGTTGCAGGGCATCGCCTCGGTCCAGGTGTTGGCGATCCCGATCGTCGGCCGGCTGAGGGCCTCGTCGTCGAAGCCGATGCCCTTCATGTAGGCGCGCGAGTGGGCGCGGTCGGGGCCGTCGAAGACGGTGGCGGAACGCGGGCGCGGGAGGCCGGTGGCGGTGCTGCCGTTAGTGCTCATGGAGCAAATCTACTGACCAGGTCGAGGACATCGACCGGACCCGGGCCGCTGCCGATTCCCCGCAACCCGGCGCCGACCGCGGCCGAGGCGACCTCGCGGGCGCGCCGGGCCGCCTCCAGCGGCTCGGCGCCGCGGGCGAGAAAGGCCGCCAGGGCCGAGGAGTGGGTGCAGCCGGAGCCGTGGGCGGCGCCGTCGGGGTGGCGCTCGCCGGGGATCTCGACCAGCCGCTCGCCGTCGTAGAAGAGGTCGACCAGGCCCTCGCTGTGGCCACCAGTGACGACGACGGCCCGGGGGCCCAGCGCCCGCACCCCGCGCGCCAGCTCCTCCTGCGAGGCCGAGGCCCCCTCCCCTGCTCCGGTCAGCTCGCGCGCCTCGGGAAGGTTGGGGGTCGTGACCGCGCTCAGCGGCAGCAGCCGCTCGACCAGCGCCCGCCGCGCCTCGTCGTCGAGCAGCGTCGCCCCGCTCTCAGCGACCATCACCGGGTCGATCACGACCGGCGCCCCCCCGAGGAGACCGAGCGCCTCGACCACCGCGTCGACCGTCGCCGCCGTCCCCAGCATCCCGATCTTGACCGCGTCGACACCGATGTCGGCCGCCACCGCCCGCACCTGAGCAACGATCATTGCCGGCTCCACCGCTGCGACCGCCTCGACCCCGACCGTGTTCTGCGCCGTGATCGCCGTGATCGCCGTCGTCCCGTGCACCCCGCAGTGCGCGAACGCCTTCAGGTCGGCCTGGATGCCGGCCCCGCCGCCGGAGTCCGAGCCGGCGATCGAGAGCGCGGTTGGAACGCGATGGATGGTCACATCGGCCAGCCTAGATACCAACGCCCGCAGGCGGGGGCTGAAGGGTTCGCGAGTACGCGCCCAGCGGCGAGCAGGTGAGGTAGCCGAGCAGCTCGAGGCGGGCGAGGGCCGCGGCGGCGCCGGAGCCCGAGAGACCGAGGGCGACGGCGACGGCGTCGCAGGTGTCCGCGCCGCCCTCGACGCTCGCCAGCACCCGGGCGAGGCCGGCGTCGAGGGCGGGGCCGGAGCGCTGCAGCGGCCTGGCGCCGGCGCCGAGCAGGGCGTCGAGGACGTCCTGGGCGTCGCGGACGACGCAGGCGCCGCCGGCCAGCAGGTTATTGGGCCCGGCCGAGGCCCGCGAGGTGACCGGGCCGGGGACGGCGCCGAGGTCGCGGCCGAGGTCGGCGGCGAGATCGGCGGTGATCAGCGAGCCCGAGCGGGCCGCCGCCTCGACGACGACGGTCATCCCCGCCAGCGCCGCCATGATCCGGTTGCGGGCGGGGAAGGTCCAGCGCCACGGCGGGGCGCCGGGAGGCAGCTCGGAGACGACCAGGCCGACTTCGCAGATCCGCCGCCAGAGCGAGCGGTGGGCGGCCGGGTAGGCGGTGTCGGGCCCGCAACCGAGCACGGCGATCGTCTTGCCGCCGGCGTCGAGGGCGCCGCGGTGCGAGCAGGCGTCGACCCCGAAGGCGAGGCCGCTGACCAGGACCATCCCGGCGCCAGCCAGCTCCCGCCCCAGCTCGCGGGCGACCTCGCGCCCGTAGGCGGTGGCGCGGCGGGCGCCGACCACGGTCACCGCGCCGAAGGGCTCGAGACCTTCGAGCAGGCCCGGGTCACCGCGGCCGATCAGCGCCCAGGGAGCGTCGGCGGCGTCGCGCAGCGAGTCCGGGTAGAGATCCCGGTGGCGGCAGGTCGCCCAGCAGCCGGCGGCCGCCAGCTCCTCCCCGAGGTGACGCTCGGAGAGCGCCGCCACCCGGCCGAGCAGCTGCGCGGCCACCTTCGGCGCCGCCGCCGCGACCAGGTCCTCGTTGCTCAGCCGCAGCAGTTCCGGCGAGCGCGAGCCGGGGTTGCCGGTGGCGATCTTCTCGACGTAGGGGCCGAGCAGCGCCAGCAGCCAGGAGCGGCGCAGGCACTCGGGGCAGGCGCCCGGCTCAGCCACGATCGCGCCTCCGCAGCTGCAGCGCCTGGGCCATCTGCTCGACGCCGATCGTCCCCGCCCCCTCGAGGTCGGCGATCGTCTGCGCCAGCCGCAGCGCCCGGTCGTGGGCGCGGCCGCTGAGCCGCTGGCGCGCGTAGAGCTCGGCCAGCAGCCCGCCGGCCTCGGCGCTGAGCGCGCACTCGCGCGCCTCGCCCGGGGTCATCTCGGCGTTGCTGCGGCCGGGGCCGAGCCGGCGCTCCTGGCGGGCGCGGGCCTCGCTCACCCGCGCCCTGACGTCGGCCGAGGCCTCGCCGGGTCCGCCGCCGATCTCCGCGGCGCTGGGCTGGCGCACGGCGGCGAGGATGTCGATGCGGTCGGCGAGGGCGCCGCTGAGCCGCCCCTGGTAGCGCTGGACCGCCAGCGGCGCGCAGTTGCAGTCGGGGTCGGCTTCGCCGCGCCCGCAGGGGCAGGGGTTGGCGGCGGCGACCAGCATGAACCGGCAGGGCAGGCTGCGGGCGCCGCCGGCGCGGGCGATCGACACCTCGCCCGCCTCAAGCGGCGCCCGCAGCGCCTCCAGGGCGTCGCGGCGGAACTCGCAGAGCTCGTCGAGGAAGAGGACGCCGCGGTGCGCCAGCGTCGCCTCCCCGGGCTGCGGCGGGGTGCCGCCGCCGACCAGGCCGGCGGGGCTGATCGTGTGGTGCGGCGCCCGGAACGGCCGCCCGCCCGGCAGGGCGCCGCCGAAGCGGCCGCAGGCGCTGGCGACCCGCGCCACCTCCAGCGCCTCGACCGCGGCCAGCGGCGGCAGGATCGAGGGCAGGCGGGCGGCGGCAAGCGACTTGCCGGCCCCGGGTGGGCCGACCATCAGCAGGCTGTGACCGCCGGCGGCGGCGACCTCGAGCGCGTGGCGCAGGTGCGGCTGGCCGCGCAGGTCGGCGAGGTCAGGGGCGCCGGGGGCGGGTTCGAGCCGCAGCGCCGCCGGCCGCGGCCGCGGCGGCTCCCAGCCGCCGCTCGCCAGCTCGGCCAGGCGGCCGACGCCGTCGAGCGGGATCACGTCGATCCCCTCGGCCAGCGCCGCCTCGGGCCCGTTCTCGGCCGGGACGACGATCGCCTCGGCGCCTCCCTCCCGCGCCGCCTCGGCGATCGCCAGCGCCCCGTTCACCGCCCGGGTCGAGCCGTCGAGCGCCAGCTCGCCGACCAGCGCCACCGGCGCCAGCCGCTCCCATTCGAGCTGGCCGGAGGCGCTGAGCAGGGCCGAGGCGATCGCCAGGTCCATCCCCGGGCCGGCCTTGCGCAGGCTGGCCGGGGCAAGGTTGACGACGATCCGCTGCAGCGGGAACTCGAAGCCGCAGTTGACCAGCGCCGCCCGCACCCGCTCGCGCGCCTCGCGGACCGCGGCGTCGGGCAGGCCGACGATCGCGAAACCGGGCAGGCCGCGGTGGACGTCGACCTCGACCCTGACCGGGCGGGCGGCGATGCCGTCGAGGGTGAAGGTGCGGGCGGTGGCGAGCATGACCGCGACGCTACGGAGCAAAAGCGCACGTGTTACGCGCCCAGATCAAATCTTCGGTGACAAAGGTGGGGAGACTTTCCGCCGCCGGCGGCTTGAAGGCCGGATGACCGTCGCCCGCCAGCGAACCGGCCGCCTCGCCGAGGAGCTGGTCGCCCGCCGTCTCGCCGCCGCCGGCTGGGAGATCGTCGAGCGCAACGCCCGCACCCGCTTCGGCGAGCTCGACCTGATCGCCCGCGACGGCCGCAGCCTCGTCTTCGTCGAGGTCAAGGCCGGCCGCCAGGGCTCGGCCTTCGGCCCCGAGCGCCCGGTCCTCGCCGTCGACCGCCGCAAGCAGCTGCGGGTGCGCCGGCTCGCCGCGGCCTGGCTGGCCGAGCACCGCGACATCCCCCGCTACGACCGGATCCGCCTCGACGCCGTCGGCGTCACCTACGACCGCGCCGGGCGTTTAGTCGACTACGAGCACCTCCAGGGTGCTTTCTGAGACCTCAGTCAGCGAGCTTCAGCTGCGAATAGGCCACCGACTGGAACGAACGGCGGTGCAAGGGAGATATCCCGATTCGCTGGATCGCCTGCCGGTGCTCCGGCGTCGAGTAGCCGACGTGCTCGTCGAAGCCCCAGCCCGGATGCCGGGCGGCGGCCTCGTGCATGTAACGGTCGCGGGTGACCTTGGCCAGCACCGAGGCGGCGGCGATCGCGGCGCTGGTGCCGTCGCCTTCGATCACCGCCCGGTGCGGCACGGCGCAGCGCGGCAGCGAGAAGCCGTCGACCAGGCAGGTCGCCTCCGCCCCCGGCCGCAGCCGTTCCAGCGCCTTCGAGAGCGCTTCGATGTTGGTCACGTGCAGGCCGCGGCGGTCGATCCCGGCGGCCGAGCGAATCACCACGCTGACCCGGGAAGCCGCCCTCAGCACGCTCGGGAACATCTCCAGCCGCCGCTCCTCGGTCATCTGCTTGGAGTCGTGCAGGCCGGCGAGGGCGCGGCGGTCGGCGTGCGAGAGCCGCTCGTAGTCGATCAGCACCGCGGCGGCGACCAGCGGCCCGGCGAGGCAGCCGCGGCCGGCCTCGTCGGCGCCGGCGACGAACCTGCTCTGCAGCCCGCGATCGAAGGCAAAGAGCCGGCGGCTGCGGGCCAGCCGGCGACGGTGGGTGCGACCCGGCTTAGAGGGTGCCGATGCGGTCGGGGGGCCAGTAGGTGGCAAAGGCCTCACCGATGATCCAGCTGCGGGGTACGGGTCCCCAGAAGCGGCTGTCGTCGCTCGCGCCACGGTTGTCGCCCATCATGAAGTAGTGGTCGGGTGGAATCGTGATCGTCTTCGGCAGGTTGCAGGCGGGCGCGTCGCCGCAGGGGGTGATGTAGGGCTCGTCCTTCTTCTCGACCCCGTTGACCACCGGGTGGCCGTCCTTGACCGAGAGCGTGTCCCCCGGCAGGGCGACGATCCGCTTGATGAAGTTCTGGCTCGACTCGCCGGCGGTCGGCTGCGGGCAGGACTCGCCGACTTCGTTCGGCTGGCGGCCGTTGATGGTGACGCCGCATTCGGCGCCGCTGTCGGCCCCGGCCGGCGGGTGGAAGACGACGATGTTGCCGATCGCGGGGTCGGTGAAGTGGTAGATGAAGCGGTTGACCAGGACCCGCTGGCCGACGTCGAGCGTCGGCTCCATAGATTCGGAGGGGATCTGGTAGGGCTTGACGATCCAGGCCTGGATCGCCAGCGCCAGCCCCAGGGCCAGCGCGACGATGACGACCAACTCGATCAGCCCGCCGCCCCGCCCTTTCGGCTTCGGGATCGAGAGTTTCAGGCCGGGTCCCCGCCGGAGTCGCCGGCCTCCGCCGGCTCCTCGTCCTCGGCATCCTCCGACGCTGCGCTGCTGTCCTCGGTCTCCCCGGCCGCGGGCGCCTCAGCGTCCGTGTCCGCCGCTGCTTCGTCAGTCTCGATCTCAGTCTCCGCCTGCGCCTCCGGCGCCTCCGCGGTCTCCTCGCTCGCCTCGGCCGCGGGCGGCGCCTCGACGGCCTCCGCCTCCTCCTGGGTCACGCCCTCGGCGTCGACCGCCTCCGGCTCGGCGGCGCTCGCCGAGGAGACCATGTCCTCGTCGATCCCCCAGCGGCGCTCGGCGACGCGGGCGGCCTTGCCGACCCGCCCCCGCAGGTAGTAGAGCTTGGCGCGGCGGACGTCGCCGCGGGCGGCGATCTCCAGTTTCTCGATCTTCGGCGAGTGCAGCGGGAAGGTCCGCTCGACGCCGACCCCGAACGACTGCTTGCGGACGGTGAAGGTCTCGCGGGCGCCGGAGCCCTGGCGCCGCAGCACCACGCCCTCGAAGACCTGGGTCCGTTTGCGGCTGCCCTCGACCACCTGGAAGTGGACGCGCACGCGGTCGCCAGGCGCGAAGGAGGGCAGGCCCTTCTTCAGCTGGTCGCGCTCGATGCTGTCGATTACGGAGCTCATTTGGCGAGAAAAAACCGCCGGACCCAGTTGCGGGAACCGCGCGGTGGCGGAATGGTAGCTATTCCGCGCCGGAATCGAACTGCTCGGCACGAAGCCGGCTCTGTTCGAGCCGCCACCGGCGCACCTTCTCGTGGTCGCCGGAGAGCAGGATCGGCGGCACCCCCCAGCCGCGGTGCTCGGGCGGGCGCGTGTAGTGCGGGTACTCGGGCATCCCCTCGAGCAGCTGGCTGAAGGACTCCTCGACGGCGCTGTGCTCGTGGCCGAGCGCCCCCGGCAGCTTGCGCATCAGCACGTCGGCGACGACCATCGCCGGCAGCTCGCCGCCGGCCAGCACGTAGCGCCCGATCGAGACCTCGTCGTCAGCCAGGTGCTCGTGCACCCGCTCGTCGAACCCCTCGTAGCGCCCGCAGAGCAGCGCCACGTGCGGCTCCGCCGTCAGCTCGTCCGCCAGCTCGTCGTCCAGCAGCCGCCCCGTCGGCGTCAGCAGCACCCGCCGCGGACTCTCCCCATGCGGATAGGCAGCCTGCAGCGCCGCGTCGACCACGTCGACCCGCAACACCATCCCCGCCCCACCCCCATACGGCGCATCATCCACCTGCCCCGCCGTCAACGGCGTCGTATCCCGGTAGTTGAACAACCGCAACTCGCTGCCTTCAGCGATCGCGTTCGAAACCGACCTCTGCCCGCGAAACCACTCGAACGCCTCCGGGAACAAAGTGAAGATGTCGAGTCTCATAACTGGCCTGTGAGCGGGGGTCCGGGTGAGGGTGAAGCGTCTTGTACTTTTTTGGCGGCGCGAACCTCGGACGGCTCCAGCCGCTCCACAAAAAAGTTAAGCGGAACCCTCACCCGGACCCCCGCCCGCACGCCCCTATCAGTCAAGAATGTCGACTATGACCCGGCGGTCGATGCGTACAGCGGCCGCCTTGGCAATCGTCCGAATCGCATTCGCCACCCGCCCGTTCTTGCCGATCACGCGCCCCAGGTCCCCCTCGGCGACGCTGACCTCGTAGATGAGGTCGCCGTCCTCTTCCAGCTCCTCGACGACGACCGCCTCGGGATCCTCGACCAGGGCCCTGACGAGGAACTCGATCAGCTCGGTCATCGCGGCCCGGCCTAGCTGCCGGAGGCGGCGATGCCCTTGGTGCGCAGCAGCCCGGCGACCGTCTCCGAGGGCTGGGCGCCGTGCTCGAGCCAGTGGCGCGCGCGCTCCTCGTCGACCTCGATCGTCGAGGGCTCGGTCTGCGGGTTGTAGCGCCCGATCGTCTCGATCGTGCGGCCGTCGCGCGGCGAGCGTTTGTCGGCGACGACGATGCGCCAGATCGGGTTCTTCTTCGAACCCACGCGTCTGAGTCTGATTCGTACAGCCATTCGGACCGGGCAGGTTAGCGCCTGCGCATCTTCGGGCGCGGTGCGGCGCCGCTCATCTGCGCCAACTGTTGCTGGTCGGGCATCTTCCCCGAGGCCATCGAGCGCATCATCTTGCGCATCTGGTCGAACTGCTTGACCAGCTGGTTGACGTTCTGGACCCGCGTCCCGGAGCCGTTGGCGATGCGTTTGCGGCGCGAGCCGTTGATCATCCCCGGATTGGCCCGCTCGGCCGGGGTCATCGAGAGGATGATCGCCTCGACCCGGTCGAGCTCGCCCTCGTCGAGGTCGGCGTTCTTCAGCTGTTTCATCGCCCCCATCCCCGGCAGCATCCCGATCAGGCCGCTGAGCGGGCCCATTTTCCGCACCTGGCGCATCTGCTGCAGGAAGTCCTCGAGCGTGAACTGGTCCTTTTCCAGTTTCTTCTGCAGGTCCACCGCCTGCTTCTCGTCGACCTGCTGCTCGGCTTTCTCGATCAGGCTGAGGACGTCGCCCATGCCGAGGATGCGCTGCGCCATCCGCTCGGGGTGGAACTTGTCGAAGTCCTCCAGCTTCTCGCCGGTCGAGGCGAAGAGGATCGGCTTGCCGGTCACCGCCTTGACCGAGAGGGCGGCGCCACCGCGGGCGTCGCCGTCGAGCTTGGTCATGACGACGCCGTCGAACTCGGCCGCCGCGGCGAAGGACTCGGCGACGCCGACCGCGTCCTGGCCGGTCATCGCGTCGACGACCAGCAGCACGTCGTGGGGCTGCGTCCGCTGCTTGATCTTCGCCAGCTCGTCCATCAGCTCGCCGTCGATGTGGAGGCGACCGGCGGTGTCGACGATCAGCACGTCGCGGCGCTCGGTCCGCGCCTGCGCCAGCGCCCACTCGGCGATCGCGACCGGGTCGGCGTCGGTGCCCTGCTGGTAGACGTGGGCGCCGGCGCGCTTGCCGACGGTGACCAGCTGCTCGACCGCGGCTGGCCGGTAGACGTCGCAGGCGGCGAGGGCGACGTCCTTGCCGGCCCTGCCGAGGTACTGCGCCAGCTTCGCGCAGGCGGTGGTCTTGCCGGAGCCCTGCAGGCCGGCCATCAGGATCACGGTCGGGCCGCTGCTGGCCATCGCCAGCTCGCTGCCGGTGCCGCCCATCAGCCCGGCCAGCTCCTCGTTGACGATCTTCACCACCTGCTGGCCGGGGTCGAGGCTGCCCAGCACGTCGGATCCCAGGCAGCGCTCCTTCAGCGTCTTCGTGAACGCTTTGACGACCTTGAAGTTGACGTCGGCCTCGAGCAGGGCGAGGCGGATCTCGCGCATCGCCGCGTCGACGTCGGCCTCGCTCAGCTTGCCGCGGTTGCGAACGTCGGAGAGCGTCGCCTGGAGGCGGTCTGAGAGCTGGTCGAACACGGTCGCTCAGCTTAAGGGAGCTACTCGGCCAGGAGGGCGTCGGCGTAGTCGCCGGGGTCGAACGGGCGCAGGTCCTCGAGCGTCTCGCCGACGCCGATCAGCTTCACCGGGATCCCCAGGTCGGCGGCGATCGCCAGCGCGATCCCGCCCTTGGCGGTGCCGTCGAGCTTGGTCAGGACGACGCCGTCGACCTCCACCGCTTCGGAGAAGACCTGCGCCTGGCGCAGCCCGTTCTGGCCGGTGGTGGCGTCGATCGAGATCAGCGTCTCGTGCGGGGCGCCGGGCAGCTGCTTGGCGATCACCCGCCGCACCTTGGTCAGCTCGTCCATCAGGTTGCCCTGGGTGTGGAGGCGCCCGGCGGTGTCGACGATGACGACGTCGGCGCCGCGGGCGCGGGCGGCGGCGATCGCGTCGAAGGCGACGGCGCCGGGGTCGGCGCCTTCCTCGCCGCGGACCAGTTCGGCCCCGGCCCGCTGCGCCCACTCGGCCAGCTGCTCGGCCGCGGCGGCACGGTAGGTGTCGCCGGCGGCGAGGATGACCGAGAGACCCATCTCTTTGCTCAGGTGCCAGGCGACCTTGCCGATCGTCGTCGTCTTGCCGGTGCCGTTGACGCCGACCATCATCAGCACCGCCGGCTCGCCGCTGAGGTCGATCGGCGCCCGGCCGGTGGAGGCGACCTCGGCCAGGATCTCGATCAAACGGTCGCGGACGGCGGCGCCGTCGGCGGGCACGGTGCCGGCCTCGACCTCGTGCTCGAGCCGCTCGACCACGGCGGCGGTGGTCGGGGCGCCGGCGTCGGCCAGGATCAGCGCCTCCTCCAGTCGCTCCCAGGTCTCCTCGTCGATGCGGTCGAAGAGACTGGCCGTGATCTCCTCGGCGAGCGCCTGGCGGCTTTTCGAGAGGCTCTCGCGCAGGCGGCGGAAGACGCCGCGGCGCTCGGGCTCGGGCTCAGCCGCCGCCGAGGCGTTCGCGCTCGCGCGCGAACCGAGGTCGATCATCTCCTGCCAGCTCGTCGCCATCGGCCGGGGAGGCTATCTGCGCGGCGGCCTCGAGCTCGGCGACGGCGGCGTCGAGGTGGCCGGCGATCCGCCCGGCGTCCGGCACCGAGTCGGGGTCGGCCAGCAGGCCGAAGCCGACCTGGCCGTGGTAGCTGAGGATCGCGATCGCCAGCCCGTGGCGGTGGGCGAGGAAGCCGATCGGGTAGACCGCGGTCAGCTGGCGGCCGAGCACGTAGAAGGGCACCTGCGGGCCGGGGAAGTTCGTCACCAGCAGGTTGAAGAGGCGGGTGGAGAAGTTGATCGCCGCGGTCGGGCCGAGCAGGAGCGGCGGCGCGAAGTCGCGGAACCAGTCGTTGAGGCCCCAGATCGCCTCCGCCCCCAGCGGCTGCTTGGAGGCCTTGAGCGCGTCCATCGCGACGGTGACGGCGTGCAGGCGTGCGACCGGGTCCTCGACCCCGACCGGCAGCGGCCCCCGCATCGCGGTCAGTTTGTTGCCGAGCTCGCCGTGCTCGTTTTCGGTCCGGATCGAGACCGGGACCAGCGCCTTCAGCTCGAGCCCGTCGACGGCGACGTCGCGCTCCACCAGCCAGCGGCGCAGGGCGCCGGCGACGACGGCCAGGGTGACGTCGTTGACGGTGCCGCCGAGGGCGTTCTTGACCCGCTTGAAGTCGGCGAGGTCGAAGTTCGCCCAGTGGAAGCTGCGGCGCGCCCCGATCTCGGTGTTGAAGGGGACCTTCGGCGCCGGCCGGGCCAGGTTCCGGGTCACCTCCCAGAGGCCGGCGAGGCCGTCGCTGGCGCGCTTGCGGGCGCGCCGCGGCTGCGCCAGCGCCCGCCGCAGCCAGCGCCCGAGCCGGGCCAGGGTGGCGACGATGCCGCTGCCCGCGCGCCAGGCCAGCCCCAGCCGGGTCGGCGTCCGCGCCGGCGACCAGGGGGCTTCGTCGCGGGCCGGCTCGGCGTTCGGCTCGACGTCGAACAGCAGCATGCCGATGTCGACCGCCGAGATCCCGTCGGCCATCGCGTGGTGGGTCTTGTAGACGACCGCGAAGCGATCGTCGGCGAAGCCCTCGACCAGGATCAGCTCCCAGAGCGGTTTGGCGCGATCCAGCGGCGGCGCCAGCAGCTCGCCGACCAGCTCGCGGAACTGGTCCTCGCTCCCCGGCGCCGGCAGTGTCACCCGGCTCAGGTGCTGGTGGATGTCGAAGTCGGGGTAGTCGACCCAGAAGGGGGTGCCGAGCCCGAGCGGCGGGTAGAGCAGCCGCTGGCGCAGCCGCGGCAGGTGGTGGACGCGGCTGCGGATGTGGGCGAGGAAGTCGTCGGGAGCCGGCGGGCTGCCCGCGCACATCAGCAGGGCGCCGATCGCCATGTGCCCGTTCGCTTTCTCGTTGGCCAGGAACGACGTGTCGAACGACGTCAGCCTGTCCATGTGGCGCTGTGCCATTGCCCCCTTAGGCTACGGCGGAGAGGGTTTCGCCGCCCTCGTCCTCGCCCAGCTCGTCGTCGCCGTCCTCGCCCGCGTCCCGCGGTAGCCGCCGCGAGACGACCTTGGTCACGCCGTCGCCGCCCATCGTCACCCCGTAGAGCACGTCGGCGGCGTCCATCGTCCGCTTCTGGTGGGTGACGACGATGAACTGGGCGCGGTCGGAGAAGCGCCGGATCAGCTGCAGGAAGCGGTCGATGTTGGCGTCGTCGAGGGCGGCCTCGACCTCGTCGAGGATGTAGAAGGGGCAGGGCCGGGCGAGGAAGACGGCAAAGACGAAGGCAAGGGCGACCAGCGACTTCTCGCCGCCCGAGAGCAGCGAGAGCTTGCGGGTCGACTTGCCGGCCGGGGTGACCTCGATCTCGACGCCGAGCTCCTCACGCCGCTCTTCCTCCTCCTCGTCGAGCTCCGGCTCGGCCTCGCCGGGGGCCTCCTGCTCTCCCGCCGGCCGCTCGGCGTCGCGGACCGGCCGCAGGCTGACCCGGCGCAGGGCGCCGCGGCCGCCGGGGAAGAGGTGGGCGACCATCTCCTCGAAGTTCCTCGCGGTGGCGTCGAAGGTCTGCTCGAAGGCGCGCTCGATCTCGGCGTCGATGTCGCGGATCAGCGTCTCCAGCTCGCGCATCGCCCGCTCGGTGTCCTCGCGCTGGGCCTGCAGGCCCTCGACATGCTCGCGGGCCTCGTCGTACTCGCGCTCGGCCAGCGGGTTGACCGGCCCGATCTGGGCCCGGCGCCGCTCCAGCCGCTCCAGCCGGCGGTCGATCTCGGTCCGCTCCTCCTCGCTCAGCGCCTGCTCGGCCGGCGGGATCTCCTCGCCCAGGCGCTCGGCGATCGCGGCCAGCTCGCGCTCGGCCTCGGCCCGGCGGTCGCCGAGATGGGCAGCCTCGACCTCGGCCTTGGTCAACTCGTCGGCGACCGACTTCATCTCCGTCTGCAGCTCGTACTCCTGCTGCGAGCAGGCGCGCAGCTCCTCGGCGATCTCGTCGCCGTCGCCCTCGCCGCCGACCACCTTGCCCTCGGTCCGCCCGACTCGAGCGCGGATCGCGGCGCCGACCGCCTCGACCGCGGCCAGGGCGGCGCGGACGTCGTCGAGCAGCTCCTCGCCAGCGGCGACGCGCTGGCGCAGCGCCTCGCGGTGGCGCTCGCCGAGCAGCCCCTCGGCCCGGCGGGCGTGGCGGGAGGCGCGCTCGGCGCCGGCGCGGACGTCGCCCAGCGCCGCCTCGCGGGCCGCCTCGGCGGCCTCGGCGGAGCGGGCGACGGCAAAGCCCTTGGCCGCGGCCTCGAGCCCGGCGTCGATCTCGCCCAGCTCCTGCTCGAGCTGGCGCGCCCGCCGCGCCGGCGCGGCGCCGGAGCCGACGTCGAGGGTCAGCGGCCCGAGCTCGCCGCGCAGCGCCTCCAGCCGCGCCTCGAGCTCGCTCTCGCGGCCGGAGAGGCCGACGGCGCGGACGGCGATCCGCTCCTGCTCGCCGCGCAGCTTGGTCAAGAGACCCCAGGCCTGGGTGCGCTCGCGGTCGCGGGCGGCAAAGCGCTCCTCGGCCTCGCGGCGGCGCTTGCCGACCGCGGCTAGGCGCTCGTCGAGCTTGGCCCGCGCGGCGCGAGCCTTGGCGACGGCCTTCTCGGCCGCGGCGGCCCGGTCGGCCCCGAAGCGCAGCTCCTCGGCGACCAGCTGCGCCCGCAGCCCCAGCTCCTCGCGCTCGATCCGGGCGCCGAGCTCGGCCGCCTGCGCCTGGCGCTTCAGCGGCCGCAGGCGGGCGCGCGCCTCGCGCTCGACGTCGAGCGCGCGGTCGAGGTTGTCGCGGGCGGCGCGCAGCTTCAGCTCGGCCCGGCGGCGGCGCTTGCGGTGCTTGCCGAGCCCGGCCGCCTCCTCGATCAGGAGCCGGCGCTCGCGCGGTTTGGAGTGGATGATCGTCTCCACCCGGCCCTGCGAGATCACCGAGTGCATCTCGCGGCCGAGGTTGGTGTCGGAGAGCACGTCGGTGACGTCGGCGAGCCGGCAGCGGGCGCCGTTGAGCCGGTAGCCGCCCTCGCCGGAGCGGTCGAGCCGCCGCTGCACGGCGATCTCCGCGAACTCGGTCGCGGCGCGGCCGTCGGCGTTGTCGATCGTCACCTCGACCTCGGCGGCGCGGCGCTGGCCGATCCCCTTGCCGCCGGCGGAGATCACGTCCTGCATCGAGGCGCCACGGATCGCCCCCGGGCTCTGCTCGCCGAGCGCCCAGAGGACGGCGTCGGTGATGTTCGACTTGCCGGAGCCGTTGGGGCCGACGATCACGCTGACGCCGGGCGAGAACTCCAGGCTCACCCGCTCGGGGAACGACTTGAACCCCTTCATCGTGATCGATCTCAGATACATGCGCTCCTCGTTCCTGCCCGGCCTAGGCTCGCGGTTGGCTCGGACGCGACGCTCGCCATCGCTAGCCCCCGAGCCGCTGCAGGGCCTGCTCGGCGGCGACCTGCTCGGCCGCCTTCTTGCTCCGCCCCGCGCCCTCGCCGACCCGCTCGGAGTCGACCACCGCCGCGACCTCGAAGGTGCGGCGATGCGGTGGGCCGGTGGCGGCGACCACCTCGTAGCTTACGCGCGCGCCGCGCCGCGCCAGCAGCTCCTGCAGAGCGGACTTGAAGTCGATCCGGGTCTCGGCGGCGTGCTCGATCCGCGGCTCGAAGGCGGCCGCCACCGCGGCCGCGGTGCGGCTGAAGCCGAAGGCCAGGTAACAGGCGCCGATCAGCGCCTCGGTCGCCTCCGGCAGCGGCCGCTCGCCCTCGAGCAGGACCTCGGCTGGAATCGCCGCCGTCACCCCCTCGGGCTCGTTGGCCCGCAGCATCTCCGGCACCCCGAGCTGGCGCCCGACCGCGGCGACGGAGACGCCGCTGACCGCCTGGTTGTGGATCTTGGTCAGGCCGCCGGAGGCCTCGCCGCCGAAGCGGGCGAAGAGCTCGGTCGCGACCGAGAGCCCGAGCACGCTGTCGCCGAGGAAGGCGAGGCGCTCGAAGGAGTCGACCCGCAGCTCGGTCCAGGAGGAGTGGGTCAGCGCCTGCTGGCGCAGCTCCGCCGGCAGCTCGGCGACCAGCGCCGCCAGGGACGCCACCGCCGGCTCGGGGTCGGTCGCCACCTGCTCAGGCCGGCGCGTGCTCGACCACGAAGCCGACCGCGTCGCCGACCGTCTCGATCCGCGCCGCCTGCTCCTCGGAGACCGAGACGCCGTAGCGGTCCTCCAGCTCCATCACCAGCTCGTAGAGGTCGAGCGAGTCGGCGTCGAGGTCCTGCTTGAAGCGGGTCGTCTCGGAGATCCGCTCGAGATCGATTTCGAGCTCCTCGGCGAGGTGCTCGCGGACGAGCTGCAGGACGTCGTCGCGGTTCATCCCGCCCTTCCTATCACGCGTCCCGCTCGGCCGCGAGGGCGCCGCGGCCGGCGCCGCCCGCGCGCAGCAGCGCCGCGGTGCGGTCGACCGCCTCGACCTCGGCGCAGCGGGCGGCCAGCCGCACCGCGTTGGCGACCCCGTCGGCGCCGGAGCTGCCGTGACCGACGATGGCGATCCCCCGCAGGCCGAGCAGGATCGCGCCGCCGGTGGTGTCGGGGTGCAGCTCGCGGCGCAGGCCGCCGAGCGCCGGCCGCATCAACAGGCCGCCGAGGAGCGAGACCGGGTTGGAGCGGGCGGCGCTGCCAACCGCGCCGGCAACCGTGCGCGCGGTCCCCTCCATCAGCTTCAGGGCGATGTTGCCGGTGAAGCCGTCGGTGACGACGACGTCGACGGCGCCGGCGGGGAGGTCGCGACCCTCGACGTTGCCGGCGAACTCGATCCCGGGCGCGGCGACGAGCAGCCGGTGCGCCTCGACCACCTCCTCACGGCCCTTGCCCGACTCCTCGCCGACCGTCAGCAGCCCCACGCTCGGATTCTCGACCTCGAGCACGGCGGCGCTGAAGGCGGCGCCGAGGAAGGCGAACTGGACCAGGTGCTGGGCGCGGGCCTCGACGTTGGCGCCGACGTCGAGGAAGAGCACCGGTTTGCCGGGGATCGGCACCTGCACCGCCAGCGCCGGCCGCTGCACGCCCCGGAGCCGGCGCAGCCCGAAGGTGGCCGCCGCCATCGTCGCCCCGGTCGAGCCGAGGCTGACCAGCGCGTCGGCGCCGTCGTCGGCGACCTCGCGGGCGGCCAGCACGACCGAGGCGTCCTCCTTTGCCCGCACCGCGGTGACCGGATCCTCCTCGTTGGCGATCCACTCCTCGGTGGGGACGACTTCGACGCCATCGGCGTCGTCTAAATCAAGCTCCCCCGGCGGCCCGAAGACCCGCAGGCGGATCCCGTCCCCAGCGGCGCGCCGCGCCCCCTCGGCCAGCACGTCGAAGCCCTGCTCCGCCCCGTAGCCATCCAGGGCGACCGTAACTCCGCGCCCAGGCGCCACGCTTACTCGGAGTCGGCCGCGCGAGTCGCCGTAGGATCGACGACTTTGTGGGTGATGACCTCACGCCCGTCATAGGTGCCACAGGTGGGACACACCCGGTGCGGCAGCCGCGGGCTGTGGCAGCGCGGGCAGTTGTTCAGCCTGGGCTTGCCGGCCTTGTGATTCGCCCGCCGCTTATCGCGCCGCGCGCTCGAAGTTCTCTTCTTGGGGACGGCCATCGGACGCGTGATGGTAGCCGGTTCGCCCGGCGAGCAGCCGAAACGTTCGCTCAGTACAGGGCGCGGACCACGGCCAGATCGTCCTCCTGCCAGGCGATCTCGCCACCGGACCACTCGGCCAAATCAGCTGCGGACTCCGGAAAGTCGTAGCCGGGGTCGATCGGGGCGACCTGGACGTCGGCCTTGACGACGTCGGCGATCACCAGAGCGCGGGACTGTTCGCGGACGCGGCGGAACAGGGCTTTCTTCTGCTCGCTGGTCAGGTGGTGCACGGAAAGAACGGCAATGACCAGGTCCCAGGGACCGTCCGGGAAGGGATCCTGCATCCGCGCCAGCTGCACGTCGTCGTAGTGCTCGCGGGCGCGGAAGACCATGTCGGGGCTGGAGTCGAGGCCGATCACCCAGGCCTCGGGGAAGGCCTCGATCAGGCGGCGGGTGGTCTCGCCGGTGCCCATCCCCAGCTCCAGCACCCGCTCGGGCGCGAAGGGGATCGCCGCGATCGCCTGCTCCTGCAGCTCGTCGTAGCGCGGCACCTCGGAGCGGATCAGCTCCAGGTAGGTCTCGGGGTTCCAGTGGAATTCGGCCATCTCGTAATCTCGTTCGAGGATCGTCCATCGTAAGTCTCGCCGCAGCGGAGGTGCGGAAATGGCCCAGACGCCGCAAACCATCGATCTCTCGCGCCTCTCGCTCGCCCACGGCGAGGGCAAGAGGCTGGAGCTGCCGGTCGCGCTGGCGCCCTTCGAGCTCGGCGGCCAGACCTACGGCGCCAACCCGGCGGCGCCGACGGTGCGGCTCGAGGTCTCCCGCCCCAGCAACGGCTTCGCCTTCCGCCTGCGCTTCGGCGTCCACCTCGAAGGGCCCTGCATGCGCTGCCTGGAGCCGGCGGCGCTCGACCTCGATGTCGAGGCCCGGGAGATAGACCAGGCCGGGACCGACGACCCCGAGCTGCGCAGCCCCTACGTCGACGACGACGAGCTCGACATCGGCCGCTGGGCCCACGACGCCACCCTGCTCGCCCTCCCCACCCGCCTCCTCTGCCGCCCCGACTGCGCCGGCCTCTGCCCCGTCTGCGGCGCCCCCCTCAACGACGCCGACCCCGCCGACCACCTCCACGACCAAGGCTTGGACCCCCGCTGGTCCAAACTCAAAGACCTCAAACTCGAGTAGCCGCCCGCGCTCGATGAGTTAACCCGCCTATAGCCGGTTTAACTCATCAACCGATCTCGGACAGCCACGATCTGGCCGTACCGGTGTCGTGAGGGAGGGGTTGTGTGCCCCTGCAGCGCGCGGCGTCCCGATTTTCGCCGCGGCGCACTCGGCGAGAGCTACCCCGTTAACGGCGAAAATCCCAGCAAGCGAAAGGGGCACACAACCCCTCCCCCGCCAACCCCTTACGGCTGCTGATCGAGCTCCGCCGCCGGTTCGTCGTCGCGCCCGGCCAACCGGTCGCGCCCGCGCTGGACGGCGGCGAGGAACTTCTGCAGGTTGACTTCGAGGGTGTTGAGGATCTCGTCGGCGTAGTCCTCGGCGCCGAGGCGGATTTCACGCTCGCGGGTGCGGGCGTCCTCGACGATCTCGTCGGCGGCGCGCTCGGCCTGCTTGGTGACCTCCTCGTCGGAGATCAGGCGCGCCTGCTGCTCGCGCGCCTCGCGGACGATCCGCTCGGCCTCGCGTTTGGCCTCGGCCAGCATCTCCTGGCGCTCCTTGACGATCCAGCGCGCCTGCTTGATCTCCTCGGGGATCGTGGCACGCATCTGATCGAGGAGGTCGTAGATCTCCTCGCGGTCCACACGCACCTGATCCGTCAGCGGGACGGGGCGGGCGTTGTGGACGACGTCGTCCAGCTTGTCTATGAGGACCAGTACGTCCATTGCAGGTCGTAAGCCTACGTGTATGCGGGGTCTTTGGTGAAGATGCGGTTATCCAGGGCGTTTTTTGCAAGCGCTCGCCCACGGGACGAGACGATGGCGGGAAGCCTACCTGTCGTCCAGGCGCTCAGCGAGGGCGGTCGCGACCGGGCCCGGGACGAGGTCGGAGACGTCGCCGCCGAAGGTCGCCATCTCCTTCACCCCGGTCGAGGAAAGGAAGCTGTAGTGCGGCGAGGCGATCACGTAGATGCTCTCGATCCCCGGATCGAGCTTGCGGTTGAGCTGCGCCATCTCGAACTCGTACTCGAAATCGGAGATCGCCCGCAGGCCCTTGACGATCGCCTTGGCGCCGTTGTCGCGGGCGAACTCGACCAGCAGCGTGGCGAAGACCTGTACCTCGACGTTGGCCAGGTCCGCGGTCGCCTCGCGGATGAAGTCGCGGCGCTCCTCGGCGTTGAAGAGCGTCCTCTCCTTTCGCACCGGGTTGTTGACGACGCCGACGACGACGCGGTCGAAGACCTGCGCCGTGCGGGTGATGATGTCGATGTGGCCGTTGGTGACCGGGTCGTAGCTGCCGGGACAGACGACGGTCCCGTTGCGCTCGCTCACTTCGTCGCCTGACCGTAGATGCAGACGTCGGCGGCGCCGTAGCGGCGCTGGCGCAGCGACTCCAGGCTGTCGAGGCGCAGCGGCCGGCGGGCGCCGCTCTCGACGACCGCGCGACCGTCGTCGGCGAGCAGCCGGGGCAGATGGGTGTTGAGATCCTCGGTCACGCGGTCGGCGAGTTTATAGGGGGCATCGATGAAGACGAGGTCGAAGCGAGGCGCGCCGGGGCCGCTGGGGACGGCGGCCAGCCAGCGGCCGACGTCGGCCCGCACCAGCTCGACGCGCTCGCGCAGCCCGAGCCGCTCGACGTTGCCCAGCGCCGGCCGGGAGTCGCGGTCGACGAGGACGGCGCGCCTGGCGCCGCGCGAGAGCGCCTCGATCGCCAGCGCCCCGGTGCCGCAGTAGAGGTCGAGTACGGCGGCCCCCTCGACCCGGTCGCCGAGGGCGGAGAAGATCGCCTCGCGGACGCGATCCGAGGTGGGCCTGACCTTCCAGCCGCGCGGCGCCAGCAGCCGCTGCCCGCCCAGCTCGCCGCCGATCACCCGCATGCGTCGCTCGCCCTCATCCCACCATTAGAGGGGAATCGGGTCGCTGGCGCCGGCCCCGAAGCGGCGGCGGGCGGCATCGAGCAGCGGCCCCAGCGCCGGGTCGGCGAGCGAGCCGTGGCGGCGCAGCAGCGCCAGCACCTCCTCGCGCGCCTCCAGCAGGGTCGCCGAGTCCTCGGGCAGGCTGGCGACGGCGAAGCGCGGCAGCCCGTGCTGGCGGGTGCCGAGGATCTCGCCCTCGCCGCGCAGGCTGAGGTCGAGCTCGGCGAGCTTGAAGCCGTCGCTCTCGGCCGCCACCGCCCGCAGCCGCCGATACGCCAGCGCCCCGACCCGATCGGCGAACAGCAGGCACTGCGAGGCGTGCTCGCCGCGGCCGACCCGGCCACGCAGCTGGTGCAGCTGGGAGACGCCGAAGCGCTCCGCTCCCTCGATCAGCATCAGGGTCGCGTTGGGGACGTCGACGCCGACCTCGATCACCGTCGTCGCCACCAGCACCTCGACCTCGCCGGCGGCGAAGGCGCGCATCGCCTCGGCCTTGCGCGGCGAGGGCATCTGGCCGTGGAGGACGCCGAGCTCGAACCCTCGCAGCTCCCCCGCCCGCAGCCGCTCGGCCTCGACCTCGACGGCCTTGCCCGGCATCTTCTCCGACTCCGCCACCAGCGGGCAGACGACGAAGGCCTGGCGCCCCTCGCGCAGGCGGGCGCGGACGAACTCGTAGGCCTCGGCCCGGCGCTCCTCGCCGACCAGCCAGGTCTCGACCGGCCGGCGGCCGGCCGGCAGCTCGCGCAGCGCCGTCGTCTCGAGGTCGCCGTAGGCGGTCAGCGAGAGCGTGCGCGGGATCGGCGTCGCGGTCATGTGGAGGACGTGCGGCGCCATCCCGGCCACCCCCTTGTCATCGAGGGCACGGCGCTGGCCGACCCCGAAGCGGTGCTGCTCGTCGACGACGCTGAGCCCGAGCCGGGCGAAGGTGACCGCCGGCTCGATCAGCGCGTGGGTGCCCAAGATGAGTCCCAGCTCGCCGCTGGCGAGCTGGTTCAGGGCCTGCTGGCGAATCTTGGCCGGCGTCGCTCCGGTGATCAGCGCGAAGGGCGTCGCCTCGTTCGCCAGCAGGCGACCGAGGGTGATCGCGTGCTGCTCGGCGAGGGTCTCGGTCGGCGCCATCAGCGCCGCCTGGTAGCCGGCTTCGAGCGCCCGCAGCATCGCGTAGAGCGCCACCACGGTCTTGCCCGACCCCACCTCGCCCATCAGCAGCCGCTGCATCGGCTCGCCCGAGTCGAGGTCGGCGTCGATCTCGTCGAACGCCGCCAGCTGGCCCCGGGTCGGCTCGAACGGCAGCGACTCCAGCCAGCGCCCGACCGGCTCGCCCGGCTTGCCGAGCCGCGGCGCCGGCCGGGCGGCCCGATGCGTGCGCTTGCGCGTCGCCAGCAGCGCCTGGTGCAGGAACAGCTCTTCGAAGCCGATCCGGCGCAGGGCATCCTCGGCCTCGGCCTCGTCGGCCGGGAAGTGGGCAGCGCGGATCGCGTCGGCGACGCCGGCGAGGGAGTGGCGGGCGCGCAGCTCGGCCGGCAGCCCCTCGATCGCATTGGGGGCCCAGAGGCAGGCCCGCTTGGCCCAGTCCCTGATTCGCTGTGCCTTCAAGGCGTCGGTCGCAGGATGGACAGGGACGAAGCTGGCGGGCCGCGGGTCCTGTCGAGGGGGAGGGTCCTGTGGGCGGGCAGGTGTGTCCGTTCTCGGACCCTCCCCCTCGCCACCCCCGGCAGCGACGAATTCGTACTCGCTCACCACGAAACCGCGTTTGGAGAGCTTGCCGGTCAGGACCAGGGCCGCCCCTGGGATCAGTTTCTGCGCCACCCAGGGCTGGTTGAACCAGGTGGCGCGCACATGGCCGGAGGCGTCGCCGACTTTGACGCTGACGATGCTCAGACTCCCACGGCGGAAGGGGCGCGGCTGGGACCCCAGAACCTCAACGCTCACGGTTGCCTCGGAACCCTCCTCCGCCTCCGCCAGTTCCTTCACCGATCGGTCGCGGTGGCTGTGCGGGAAGCGCCAGAGGACGTCGCCGACGGTGTGAAGGCCGGCTTCCGCGGCGGCTTCCGCCAGCTTCGGGCCGACCCCGTCCAGGGCCGTGATCGCGGCGTCGAGGACGCTGGGGCGGGGCCAGTGGACGGGGGCGCCGAGCAGGTCGGCGCGGCTGAGCTCGCGGGCGCCGGCGAAGGAGCGCATCGGCAGCCCCGCCGGGGCCGCCGCTACTGGGCGGCGAGCAGCCACCACCAGCTCGGCTGTCCCCCCTCGTGGCTCTCGACCTCGACCCCGTCGGGGACGTGGGTGTCGATCTCGGCGAGCGCGATCGGCGCCCCCTCGCCGGCGATCACGGTGACGATCTCGGCCCCCTCGGCGAGGTGCTGGATCGTCGCCTGCAGGGTCGAGCCGGCGCCGCCCCAGGCGACGATCTCGCCGCCGGCGAAGCCGACCGCGTCGCCCTGCTTGAAGCGGCCCTGGGCGTCGTCGCGGGCGGCCGGGGCGACGCCGCCGGTGGCGACTTCGGCCAGCGCCGACTCGAGCCGGCCGGCGTTCTCCGCGGCCGAGGCGGCGGCGTCGAACTCGACCAGCGCCAGCAGGCTCGCCTGCTGGGAGGTCGCCGCCACCACCCGCGCCGGCTTCTCGGAGAGCTCGCAGGCGCGCTCGGCCGCCATCACCACGTTGGCGGAGCTGGGCAGGACCAGGACTTCCTCGGTGGGAACGCCGTGAATCCCGGCCAGCAGCTCGTAGGTGGAGGGGTTGAGCGTCTCGCCGCCGGGGACGACGTCGGCGCCGAGCTCGGCGAAGAGCCGTTCCAGCCCGGTGCCGGCGGCGACCGCGACCACCCCGGTCCGGCCCGCCTGCAGCCGCGCCGTGCGCTGCGCCATCTGCTCGCGCATGTCGGCGACGTCGAGGTTGGTGACCGCGCCGGCGCCCTCGAACAGCGCCACCGCGGCCTCGGGCTCGTCGGTGTGGACGTGGACCTTCAGCGTCGCCTCGTCGCCGACGACCAGGACCGAGTCCCCCAGCCCCTCCAGCCGCGGCAGGAAGTCCCGCGCCGCCAGGCCGCTGCCGGCGACGATGAAGTTGGTGCAGTAGCGGAAGCGGCTGTCCTCGTGGTGTGGCAGGCTGCGGCGCGGCGGCTCGTGGTGGGCGACCGGCGGCAGCTCGGCGTCGGTGCCGCGCAGGCCGGCGACGACGCCGGCCAGGATCAGCACCAGGCCGTGGCCGCCGGCGTCGACGACGCCGGACTCGCGCAGCACCTCGAGCTGCTCCGGGGTCCGCGCCACCGCCCGCTCGCCATCCTCGATCGCCCGCTCCAGCACCGCGGCGAGGACCGCGTCCTGCTGTTCGTCGCTGACGTCGCGCCCGAGCCTCTGCTTGCTGGCCTCGAGGTGGGCGAGCTGGCGGCTCAGCGAGTGGGCCATCTCGCGGAAGACGGTCAGCATCGTCCCCTCGGCCGGCTCGCGCACCGACTCGTAGGCGGCGTCGGCGGCACTGGCGAAGGCGGCGGCGACCAGCACCGGGTCGACCAGCTCGCCGGGGCGGCTGGCCAGCTCCTCGGCGGCGCCGCGGACGATCTGGCTGAGGATCACGCCGGAGTTGCCACGGGCGCCCATCAGCGCCGCCCGCGCCAGCGCCTGCACCAGCTCGGCGCGGCCGACCTCGTCGACCTCGAGCCCGGCGAGGTCGAGCCGGTCGAGCTCCTCCATCACCGCCCGCAGCGTCATCGCCATGTTGTCGCCGGTGTCGCCGTCGGCGACAGGGAAGACGTTGAGGTCGTTGACCTCCTGGCGCCGCGCCTCCAGCGAGGCGTAGGCAGAGCTGATGACCCGGCGGAACCGGGCGATCGATGGATCCGGCATCGTCGGGGAATCTAATCGGCGCTGGCGATGGGCTGGGAGGCGGCCGCGGGAGGCCATTGCTAGCGTGCCCCCGAATGCGAGGATTTGCCACCTGGTGCACCGGTCACCGCAAGACCGTGATCATCGCCTGGATCGTCGCCCTGATCGGGATCGGCACGGTTGCCGGCTCAGCGGGGACGGACTTCAGCGAAGAATTCAATCTGCCCTCCTCCGACTCGGTCGAAGCCCTGCACCTGCTCGAAGACCGCTTCCCACAGCAGGCCGGCGAGAGCGCGACGATCGTCTACAAGTCGCCGGCGGGGGTCTTCGCCACCCCGGTGCGGCGGCAGATGGAAAGCGTCTTCGCCAAGGTCGCGAAGTTCCCCCACGTCAGCGAAGTCAAGAGCCCCTACGCCGAGGGCTCGGGCGCGGTCAGCAAGGACGGCAAGATCGCTTACGCAACGGTCCAGTTCGACGTCACCAACGACAAGCTGGACAAAGAAAAGACGCGGGCGATCATCGCCACCGCGCAGGCCGCGAACGCGGACGGCCTCCAGGTCGAGCTCGGCGGGCAGGTGATCCAGGAAGCGACCCAGGAAGAAGGCGGCGACTCCTCCTTCGCGATCGGGCTGGCGGCGGCGGTGATCGTCCTGCTGCTGACCTTCGGCTCGGTGGTCGCGATGGGCCTGCCGATCATCACCGCCCTGTTCGCGCTCGGCGTCGGCATCAGCCTGGTCGAGCTCGGCACCCACGTCTTCGACATGGCGAACTTCGCGCCGGTGCTGGCGGCGATGATCGGGCTCGGGGTCGGGATCGACTACGCCCTCTTCATCCTCACCCGCTTCCGCAACGGGCTCGACGAAGGGCTGGAGCCGCGACCGGCGGCGATCGCCGCCGTCGACACCGCCGGCCGCGCCGTGCTCTTCGCCGGCGTCACCGTGATCATCTCGCTGATGGGGATGCTGCTGCTCGGCATCAGCTTCCTGGTTGGGGTGGCGATCGCCGCCGCGCTTGCCGTCCTCTTCACGATGATCGCGGCGCTGACCCTGCTGCCGGCGCTGCTGACGATCGTCGGTCACCGCGTCGACCGCCTCCGCATCCCCGGCCTCGGCGCCCGCAGCAACAGCGTCAAGGAAGACAGCCGCTGGTTCCGCTGGAGCCGCGAGATCCAGCGCCGCCCCTGGCTCTCGGCGATCCTCTCCGGCGGGCTGCTGCTGGTCCTCTGCGTCCCCACCCTCTCGCTGCGGCTGGGCTCCAACGACGCCGGCACCGACCCCAGCGGGACGACCACGCGCCAGGCCTACGACCTGCTGGCGGAAGGCTTCGGCCCCGGCTTCAACGGGCCGTTCCAGGTAGTCGGGGCGCTGCCCAGCAAGGGAGACGACACGGCGCTGGTCGAGCTGCGCAAGACGCTCGAAGGCGAAGAAGGGGTCGCCGCGGTGACCCCGGTCGTGCTCAACCCGGCCAAGAACACCGCCGTCTTCCAGCTCTACCCGACCACCTCGCCGCAGAGCGCCGCGACGACGACGCTGCTCGACCACATCCGCAGCGACGTGATCCCCCCGGTCGAGCGGCAGACCGGCGCCCAGGTCCACGTCGGCGGCATCACCGCGATCTTCGAGGACTTCGGCAACGCGATCGCCGAAAAACTGCCGCTCTTCATCGGCGTCGTGGTGCTGCTCTCGGCGCTGCTGCTGATGATCGTCTTCCGCTCGCTGCTGGTGCCGCTGAAGGCGATGGTGATGAACCTGCTCAGCATCGGCGCCGCCTTCGGCCTGATCGTCGCCGTCTTCCAGTGGGGCTGGGGCGGGAGCATCATCGGGCTCGACGGGACCGGCCCGATCGTCGCCTTCTTTCCGGTCTTCCTCTTCTCGATCGTCTTCGGGCTCTCGATGGACTACGAGGTCTTCCTGATGTCGCGGATCCACGAGGAGTGGGAGCACAAGAACGACGCCAGCGAAGCCGTCACCCGTGGCCTCGCCCTGACCGGCCGCGTGATCACCGCGGCGGCGGCGATCATGGTCACCGTCTTCGCCTCCTTCATGCTCGGCGAAGAACGGATCATCAAGCTCTTCGGCCTCGGCCTCGCCTCGGCGGTCCTGATCGACGCCGTGATCATCCGCTCGGTCCTGGTGCCGGCGGTGATGCAGCTCTTCGGCCGCCGCGCCTGGTACTTCCCCGCCTGGCTGGATCGAATCCTGCCGCGCCTCGCGGTCGAGCCGGCCGAGGACGCCGAGGAGCGGCCGGACGGGGTGCACGCGACCACCGAGCCGGCGCTCGACTCCGAGAGCTGAACGGGCGTTGCGAAGGAGGCCTGTCGGTGCCCCTCCGCGGGAATTCGTCGCGCACCCTTCGGGTGCGGAGCGCGCGCGACGAATTCCCCCAGAGGGTGACCGGACCCCTCCTC
>CAZIOS010000022.1:0-44129 GCA_964540905.1 uncultured Conexibacteraceae bacterium
CAACAACCGCGTCGAGGAGTTCAACGAAAAAGGCGAATACCTGGCCAAGTTCGGCACCTCGGGCAGCGGCAACGGCCAGTTCTCGGGCCCCGAATCGATCGCGATCGACGCCAAAGGCAACATCTGGGTCGCCGACACCTACCACGGCCGCATCCAGGAGTTCAACGAAAAAGGCGAATTCATCAAAGTCGTCGGCTCCTATGGGACCGGCTCGGGGCAGATGGTCGAACCGACCGGCATCGCAATCGGCCCCGGCGGCAACGTCTGGGTCGCCGACTGGGGCAACCAGCGGGTCGAGGAGTTCAACGAAAAAGGCGAATTCGTGCGCCAGTTCGGCTCCGAAGGCACCGGCAACGGCCAGTTCAAGCGCCCCGACGTGATCGAAGTCGAAGCCGGCGGCAGCGTCTGGGTCGGCGACCAGAACAACGAGCGCATCCAGGAGTTCAACGAAAAAGGCGAATACCTGGCCAAGTTTGGCACCGCCGGCAGCGGCGCCGGGCAGTTCAGCTTCGGCTGGCCGATGGGGCTGGCCGCCGACGGCAAAGGCGACATTTGGGTCGCCGACACCGGCAACAACCGGATCCAGAAGTGGACCAACGGCGCCGGCTTCGACAACCAGGCGACGACGACGACCTACAACGCCCTTGGCCAGGTCACCAAATACGAAGACGCCGACGGCAACAAATCGGAAACGACCTACGACGTCGACGGTCGGCCGGTTACCACCACCGACAACAAGGGCACCGAAACCCGCCACTACGACTCGACCACGGGCCTTCTGACCGAACTCGAAGACTCCGGCGTCGGCACCTTCACGGCCAGCTATGACGCCGAAGGCAACGTCGTCGAAGAAGGGCTGCCGGGCGGCCTCGTCGCCAAAACCACCTACAACGAAGCCGAGGAACCCACCGCCCTCAGCTACACCAAGAGCGGCTGCTCCGAACATTGCACCTGGCTGGAATCCAGCGCCGAACGCTCGGTCTACGGGCAGGTCATGGACGAAAGCGGCACGCTCTCAAACCAGACCTACGCCTACGACAAGGCCGGCAGGCTGAAGCTGGCCGAGGAAACCCCTCATGCCGGCTCCTGCACCACCCGCTCCTACAGCTACGATGCTGACTCCAACCGCACCGCGATGGTCACCCGTGAACCGGGCCTGGGCGGAGCCTGCAACACCGAATCCGGTGGCACCACCCAGAGCTACAGCTACGACGCCGCCGACCGCTTGACCAGCGGAGGGATCGAATACGACCCCTTCGGCCGCATCACCAAACTGCCCGGGGAATACGCCGGAGGCAGCGCCCTGACGACCAAATACTTCTCGGACGACATGGTCGAAAGCCAGACGCAGGGTGAAATGACGAACACCTACGGGCTCGACGCCTCCCTGCGCCAGCGCGCGCGCACCCAGTCCGGGACGATGGGCACCGAAGTCTTCCACTACGACAACCCCTCCGACGAAGTCGCCTGGAGCGAACTCGGCTCGACCTGGACCAAGAACATCGGCGGTATCTCCGGTGGCGTCAGCGCCCTTCAGAGCAGCTCGGGGACGACGATGCTGCAGCTCTCCGATCTGCACGGCGACGTCGTCGCGACCGCGAGCGACAGCACTGGCGCCACCGGGCTGACCAAAGCCTTCCAGTTCGATGCGTTCGGTGTGCCTGAGCAGAGCGAAACGCCGCGCTATGGCTGGCTCGGGGGCAAAGGACGGCGCACCGAACTCGCGTCCGGGGTGATCCAGATGGGGGCGAGGAGTTATGTGCCAGCGCTGGGGCGGTTCCTGTCACCGGACCCGGTGCAGGGGGGGTCGGCTAATGCGTATGACTATGCCTTTCAAGACCCGATCAACGCGTTCGACCTAGAGGGCACCTGTGGCCACCGCGGCGAAGCGCACAACTGCCATTCATTGCCACAGGAAGTGAGGGCAAAAACGCGCCGGACGGAAAGGGCGCACAGTTTTAGTTCACCCGCAGTCACTTGCTCTGGAAAAGGAGGCTGCCATCCGACCGGTCATTACTCAGGTGGCAATGGGCTGAATAGTTCGATTCAGGGGCTCGCAGCAAAGCTGCTGCACGTCTTCAGCATTCAAGCTCCTGGAAGTGTGAATTATAACGATGTAAAGGAAGTGATCGGCGCGTGGCTGAGCACTGGCGGAAACAAGTCGGCCCAAGTAGGCTATGCATGTGGGAAAAGCGCCTTTGAAGGATACAGAGAAGTAACTCCGCTCTTCGAATCTGGCCCGATTGGCGCAATCATTGGATCTGGATGGGTCCTCACGAAATGTGCGGCTGGCGTTGTCCCTTGATAGGCGGTACTATCAGCCCTATGCCAGAGAGAGAGAGCTTAACGATCTTTTGGATCGTGAGGGTCGAATGAAATTCGGCACCAAGGCCCCGATATCGCTTCTTTTGGCTGCCGC
Source organism: uncultured Conexibacteraceae bacterium (assembly GCA_964540905.1). Classification (GTDB taxonomy): domain Bacteria; phylum Actinomycetota; class Thermoleophilia; order Solirubrobacterales; family 70-9; genus VAYN01. The sequence continues at coordinate 2,420 of CAZIOS010000022.1, forward strand.
GATCATTGTGGCCGACACCGTCGCACATGTTGCTGTCGCCCCGATCACGGCAGTGTGGCTCCTAATTCTTGCCGTTTCGGGAATTCTTGCTTGGTACCTCCTCCGCGGCAGTAAGCTGATTTGGGTTGTCGCTTTCATTGGCGGAGTGGTGGAGTTCGGTATGGCGGTCGCTGGGCAGGGGCCGGTATGGGCCGCCGGCACTTCTGCCGCTTTGGTTGCCTGCCTTTCAGCCCCTACGTCGCGTAAGTTCGTCGGGTTGGAGCAAGCAGGAGTAGCTCATCGGTCGCTTGCTTCTACCGAACATACATACGCCAAAGCGCTACTAGTGCCCATTCGGGCGGGCTTTCAAGTGCAGGAACTGGCTAGGAAGGTCGATCGAAAGCTGATTCTCCGCTTGGTGCTCATAGTTTTAGTGCTGTTCATTCTAGTTGGAGCGATTGGCAACTGGTACGACCACTCTGGCCGCGGAAGTGTGATCGTTGACATACTTTGGGGGGTTGTTTTCACCAGTTATAAGCTCTCTTTGCTTGCACTCATCATTGTCTGCGGAATAGCGGCATGTAGAGCGTTGTCTAAGCGGATGTCGAGAGCCGAGTCCTAACCTCCGCTACGACGAGTTCGGCAGGATCGGCGGGCAGATGCGGATGGCTCGGAGGCAAGCAGCGTCGCACCGAACCCTGAGGTGCATCATGTACAAGGCCGGCGCGGACGGGGAAGCGTCGTGGGAGCCGTCTCAGTGCTCGATTCCAAACTCCCGCTCTGGCGTGGTCGGGGAAGCAGGAGCCGGCGATTCGGACGCCGCGGGCTGAGAGGGAGACGCAGGCGGCGGCAGGGGGGCCGACACCGGAGCATGGGCGGAGAGCGGCTGTGGGGCCGGCGGCAGCACTGCGGCGGGATGGGAGTGGCGGCGGTGGGGCTTCGGCCACTGGCGGTGACGCCGCTCGCGCTTGCGGCCGGGATTGCGGTTGCGGGCGCGAGCCAGATGCGGGCGTGGCTGGGCAAGCGCCGGGCGAGCGCTGGGCAGCACCTTCGCGCTCGCAGGCGCTCGCCCGTTTCGGCCACCGTGGCCCACGCCCAGCGCGAGCGCCGCGGCGGCGAGGATCGCGATCGCAAGCGCAGCGCCGGCCAGCCTCCGAGCGCGCGGCAAGCGCCTCGGCCACTCGATCGGCGCGCTCGCGGTCGTCGGGGCGGAGCGGTCGAGCGCCACGGCGTCCTCGCTCCAAAGCCGCTCCTGTGCCTCGCTGACCTTGCCCTTCATCGTCGCGCCCCCGCCGGCTCGGCTTCGACCAGCTCCGTCAGCCCCGCGTCCTCATACCAGGGCCGCAGCGCGATCCGGGCCGGCGGCAGGTGCCCGTAGATCAGCAGCGCCTTGCCGGGTGCCGCCTCGCGGATCACGTTGGCCGGGGTGAGGTCGCGGAAGGTCGAGGCTTCGGTCGCCGAGCGCCGCCCCCTCTCGCCAGCGGTCTCCGAGCGCTGGCGGAACTCGGCGTCGCCGGTGATCTGACTCACGTAGCGCAGGGTCTCGGGGTCGGCGACGCCGCCGCCGAAGACCCGGGCGGTGTGGTTGTTCACGATCGTCTGCGCCCGCTTGCCGTAGCGGGCATGGATCTGGGCGAGGTCTTGGAAGACGGAGACGAGCTGGATGCCCTGGCCGGCGCCGGTGGCGGCGATCTCGTCCAGGTGGGGCAGCGGCGCGACGTGGGCGGCCTCGTCGAGGACGATCAGAAGCGGCGGGTCGATTGGGCGGCCGGTCTGCGCCGCGCTCTCATAGACCACCGCGACCAGCTCGGAGATCATCGTCGCGAACAGCGTCCGCAGCCGCTCCTGCTCGTGGGCAGGGGCGCAGAGGAAGAGGGTCTTGGCGCCGCCCGAGAGCAGCTCGGCCGGAGTGTAGTCGGCGGCGACGCTGGCGTCGAGGACGCGGGGGTCGGCGAAGGCGGCGGTGATCGTCTCCGCCGTCGTGTAGATCGAGGAGCGCTGGCGCTCCTCGCGGTTGCAGGTCGCCCGCCAGGCGCTCGCCGCCTCCTCGGCGCCGATCCGATCGAGCCGCTTGGCGACCTCGCCGTGGGCCTCCTCGCCGTCGTTCAACCAGCGCACCACGTCGGCCATCTGGGCGCCGCTGGCCGCGGCCACGTAGAGCAAGGGGGCCAGCAGCTTCTCGGCCGCCGCGTACCAGAACTCGGCGTCCTCGAGGCCGCCGGAGCCGGCGCGAGCCGAGCTGGCCAGCCAGTGGGCCATCCGCATCGCCCCGCGCCAGCTGCCACAGCCCGAGAGCGGCGTGGCGCGCACGCCGGGGATCCCCGTCACCCCGGTCGGGTCGAAGACCATCGTCTTGCCGAGGGCCTGGCGGGCGGCCAGCGTGGAGCGCAGCAGGTCGCTCTTGACCGAGGTCGCCACCGCCGGCCCCTGCCACTCCAGCAGCGCCGGCACCGCCAGCCCGGTCGTCTTGCCCGACTGCGTCGGGGCGACGACGATCACCGAGGCGCGCCGCTCGGCGGCGATCAGTCGCCGGCCCGCCCGCCCGAGGGTGACGCGGCCGGGCTGGGCGCAGGGAACCTGGAGCGCGCGCAGGTCGCGCCGCCGCGCCCAGCGCGCCGCCTGGGGCCGGCGCCGGGCGCCGCCGCCCTCGCGGATGTGGCGGTCGAATGCGGCGATCGCCAGCGCCGCGAGGGCGAGGATCGCTCCGATCGCGAGGCTCGCCGCGCTCACGCCGCCGGCGCTCCCCCGGGCGGGCCGCGGTGGGCGAGCATGCGGGCGTCGGTGTCGACCAGCGCCCGCTCGAAGCTCGAGAGCCGGTGCTGGACGAGGAAGGAGCGCCGCCCGATCTGCCACAGCGCCTCGCCGCGGCGCAGGGTCGGCACCAGCTCGGCCTCGGTCGAGGTGAGGCCGAGCAGGTTGCGGAGCGCCGGCACCTGGTCGGGGGGCTGGGCGAAGACGACGCGGGTGTCGGCGTCGGCGATCAGCCCTTCGGCGATCCGCGCTTCGCGCGAGCCCGCGGCCCCGGCGGCGCCCAGGTCGCTGAGCCGGTGCAGGGCGATGACGTTCTGGGTGCCGTGGGCGCGGCTGAGCTTGAAGGACTGCTGCAGCCATTCGGCGACGCCGAGGTCGGCGGTGATCCGCCAGGCCTCATCGACGATGACGATCAGCTTCGCCCCGCCCGGACCGCCCGCCTCGGCGGCCCGCTTTCGCTCCGCCACCACGCCCTGCAGCCAAGCCGCGGCGCAGGTCATCAGGATCCCCAGCGCCGCGGAGTCCTGCACCGCGGAGAGGTCGAGGACGACCAGCGGCGCGTCGAGGCTGAGCCCCGGGGAGGTCGGCCCGTCGAACATCCCGCGCAGGTCCCCGCAGCAGAGGCGCTGCAGGGCGAGGGCGACCTGGCGGGTGGCGATGGCGAACTCGCCCGGCGCCATCACCAGCTCGGCGACCATCGCCTCGCTGGGATGCAGCAGCGCCTCGACCACCGCCGGCAGGGTCGGCTCGGCGGCTCCCTGCGCCGGCGCCGCCAGCGCCACCCGCAGGCCCGCGTCCTCCTCCGGTGCCAGCTCGCGGCCGAGCGCCGCGGCGGCGACCGCGCGCAGGAGGCTTAGCTGCGCCTCGCCGCCCATCCGCGAGCTGATCGCGTTCAACCGCACCTGCCCGCCCGGGGCCAGGGCGATCACCGAGCCGCCGAGCGCCGCCGCCAGCGGCGTGAACTCGCCCTTGGGGTCGAGCACCCAGCCCTGGCGCCCGAAGACGCGCTGACGGGCGAGGTAGGTCTTCAGCAGCGCCGACTTGCCCTTGCCGAGCTGGCCGACGATGAGCATGTTCGGCCCGGTCAGGGCGCCGCGCTCATAGGCCGCCCAGGGGTCGAAGACGAAGGCGCCGCCGCAGGCGTCGCGGCCGATGTAGGCGCCGGGGGCGCCGAGGCCCGCCTCGGCCAGGAACGGGTAGGCCGCCTGGGCGTGGGCGGTGGTGGCGCTGTGGCCGGGGCGCTCCCCGCGCCGCGCCCGCCTCACCGCAGCCCCCGGCACAGCGGCAGCCCGAAGCAGAAGGCCGCCTGCTGCTCGCCGTAGAGGCGGGCCAGCTCGAGGCGGGCGAGGGCGGCGGAGTGCTCGACGTCGGCGGCGACCCGCTCCAGCTCGGCGGCGCTGCGGGCCGAGACGGTGACGTAGCCGGCGAAGCGCAGGGCGGCGTGGCCGTCGGCCAGCTCCTCCTCGCGCCGCGCCGCGGCTTCGCCTCGGCGCCGCACCCGCGCCGTGGTCAGGAAGCCCTGTTTGGAGCGCTGGATCTCCTCGGCGACCTCGGCGGTGCGCGCGGCCTCGGCCTGGCGCATCGCCTGGCGGTAGGGGACCGGCTCGATCGTCACCGAGACGGTCCGCAGCACGTTCGTCTGCATCAAGAGCGGCGTCAGGAAGGCCGCGCCGACGTCGGTGCGCGGCCAGCTGGCGATCCAGTAGGTCGCGTGGACGGCCGAGTCCGAGCGGTAGCTCGACCAGCCCTCCAGCTCGGCCGCCGGCCCCATCAGCGCCGGCTCGACCCCTTCGCGCCCGGCTTCGCCGAGCCCCGAGCGCCCCCTGCCCTGGCGCCCGTAGGGGTCAAAGGCGTCGCGGATCGCCTCCGCCAGGCGCCGCGGGCGCAAGAGGCCGGCGACGCTCACCTCGGCGACCTCCAGGCGCTCGGCCAGCCCCTCGGCCTCGCGCAGCAGCAGCTCGCAGGCGCCCTGGGGCCCGCCGCCGAGGCGGCGCAGCTCGCGCGCGCCGCGGCGCTCGTCGACCTGCAGCGCCAACAGGATCTCGTGCTCCTGGGTGCTCGGCGCGGCCGACTCGACCAGCTCGATGTAGGAGGCGACGAGGCCGCAGTCCAGTGGCACAGCGCGGTCGCGCTCGGCCTGCAGGTAGCCGGCCAGCTCGTCGCCGGGCGCCGGCAGGGTGCGCTCGATCCACTGCAGGCGGGCGACCGGGCTGCCCTCGCGGGCGAGGCTGGCGATCACCGCGCCCCAGCCGTCGAGCTTTCGCTCCTGCTCGGCGCCGCCCAGCAGCGAGAAGGCCCCGGCCCTGACCGCCAGGGCGGCGGTGTAGGTGCCGGCGGCGCGGTCCCAGATCACCCCGACCCGCTCGGAGCCGTAGGGGGCCTCCAGCAGCGCAAGGCCCTCCAGCTCGGGCGGCAGGGAGAGCTGGTTGCGGGCCTCGCCGCCCTCGCCGGGCCGGGCGCCGGCCGTCGGGGCGGCGCTGCGGTAGCCGCGCCTCTGGGCGCCGCCGCGAAGCGCCCAGCGCGCCGCCAGCGGCGCCCACTCCTCGACCGTGCGCCCTTCGATCGGGATCAGCGCCGCGCCGGCGGCGGCGCCGAGGACCGTCAGGGCGAGGCCCATCCCGAGCCAGCTGCGCTCGGCGTAGAGCGCCGCCAGCCCCAGCGCCGCGCCGACGGCGAGGACGACGACCTGGCCGAGCCGCAGCGGCCCCAGCGCCCCGGCCTGCTCCAGCGGCCCGAAGCGGTAGCGGCGCCGGGCGCTCACGCCGCGCCCGCGGCCGCGCCGCCGCCGCGCCCCGCCGGCTTGCCGGCGCCCCCGGCCGTCCCGAGCGCGCCGGCCGGGCGTGGCGGCTTTGACTGCGCGGCCGGGGCCGGGGCGCCCTCGCCGCCCCCCGCCTCGCCCTCGCCGCCTGCCGGCGCCGGGGCGCTTTCGGAGGAGCGCTCGCTGGACTGTGGGCGCGGTGGCGCCTGCCGACCGGCGCCGCTCTGGGCGCCGGCGCCCGACCCCGACCCCGAGCTGGCCGTCTGCTCGCTGCCGACGCCCTGGGCGACGCCGGTCCCGGCCAGCTTGGCGGCGGCGCCCTTGCTGGCGCCCGCCGCCGCCATCCCGGCCGCGCCCGCCGCGCCCGCGGCACCAGCGCCCTCGCCGCCAGCGGCACCGGCACCGACACCGCCGCTGCCGCCGCCGTCCTGGCGCCCGCCGGAAGCTCGGCCGCCGCCGGCGGGGCTGGAGCCGCCGCCCTGCGAACCGCCCTCGGCACCGCCACCATCGCCGCCGCCCTGGCCCCAGTTGGTCAGCGCCGAGCGGCGCAGCAGCGCCACCGAGGAGGCGAACTCGACGCTTCGCACCCCGGCGCTGGCGGCGCTCTGGCGGTTGTAGAGGTTGGAGATCGCGCCCTCGCCAAAGGGGACCAGGCGGTAGAGGACGAAGGGGGCGAAGCAGGCCAGCAAGAGCAGCGCCGCGGCGGAGAGGACGTGCTCGACCCGCCCGCCGGCGTTGGCCAAAAGGCTCGTCGCCAGGGCGACGACGCTGACGATCACGAACTTGGAGCCGATCACGGCGATCAGCAGCTCCGCCGTGCGCCGCAGCGCCGAGGACCAGCGGGGCCAGATCGCGGCGGCGATCGAAAGCGGCATGAACAGCGCCACCGCGTAGATCGCCGCCGAGCGCATCAGCAGCTCGATCCAGACCGCCAGCGCGGCGAAGGCCGCGACCACGGCGCCGATGAAGCCGACGAACAGCGGCACCGCGACGGCGCCGGCGCCGGACCCCACCGCCGCGCCCGCCGGCCCGCCGCCGCTTCCGGCCGCCGCTCCGGCGCCGGCGCCGGCCACGCTCAGCGCTTCGGTGGCGCCCTTGAAGAAGTCGTGGGCGTCCTTGCCCGTGGAGGCGGAGATCGCCGCCGAGAAGCCGTCGGTGGCCCCGATCAGGAGTTGCACGACGACGTAGGCGGCGCTGGTCGCCAGCGCCGCCAGCGGCACGTTGACCAGGAAGACCCCGATCAGCCCCTCGGCGTCGCCTCGCCCCAGCGAGTCGATCACCGCGAAGAGCAGCATCAGCGCCGCCAGCGAGGCGGCGATCAGCGCCATCTTGCGGTAGGAGCGCAGGAACCCCTGGCTCAGCAGGTCGGGCGAGGTGGTGGCGTCGGTTGCCGCCACCACCTGCCCGATCAGCCAGCTCGCCCCGTCGGCGACCCACTGGGTGATTCCCTCGAAGATCCCCTGCCCGACCGAGCCGATCGCCCCCTTGATCGGGTCGAGCACCTTGCCGGCGGCCCCCAGCGCCGGGCCGGTCACCGCGTCGCAGGCATCGCCCGCGGGGTTCCCCAGCCCGACCGCGCCGGTCAGCGCCCCGACCGGGCCGGTGGCGACTTCGCAGGGCACGTTGGCGCTGGCCGCTTCGGGCGCGGGGTCGCCGAGGCTCAGGGCCGCCGCCAGCGCGATCACCGCGGCCCCGAGCGCCGCCGCCCTAAGGAGCGCTGGCATAGGGCCGCAGCTCCTTGGCGAGCCCGACCAGGGCGAAGCCTTCTTCGCCTTGGCGGGGGCCGGCCAGGCGCGGGGTCGGGCCGAAGGCGGCGCTGGTCTCGGCGATCTTCCAGTCGCCCTCGCTCCAGACCAGCGCGGTGCGGCTGGTGCCGAAGAAGGCGCGCGGTTCCAGCGAGGCGTCGTTGCCGATCAGGGTGAAGCCCCAGATCCGCACCACCGCCCGCCGCGGGGTGAAGGAGACGAGGCGATAGCCGACCGGGACGCCGGTGTAGAGGGTGGGGAGGCCGGCGCGCAGGCCGGCGCCCAGCGGCCCTGCGGCGAGGCGGCGCTGGCCGGGGGCGTTGGCCGCCAGCATGCTCGGCGCGAAGTCCGGTGTCGCCACCGCCGCCACCCGCGCGCGCAGCACGCCGGGCCGCAGGATCGCGGCGTCGGCGAAGGCGCGCTGGTAGCCGGCGGCGGCGCCCGCCGCACCGGCCCTGGTGTCGGGGTAGCCGAACTCGACGCCGGCCACCTCGCGGCTGGGGCCGCTCGGCGCCGCGGCGCTCGGGGACGCCTCGTCGGCGCCGGCGCTGAGGCGCCCCAGCGCCGCCGCGGCCAGCGCCAGCGCCGCGATCGCCGCCACCCGGCGCATCAGTGGACCCCGGTGCCGGCGTTGTAGAAGAAGTTGATGACGGCGGCGACCGCGCCGATCGCGAAGGCGCCGCCGATGCCCTTCAACATCCTCTCCCTGCCGTCGGCGGCGTGGGAGTAGTTCTGGGATTTGCTGCCAAAGCCCCACTGCGCGGCGCCCCAGACGAAGGCGCCGACGCAGGCCAGGAGGCCCAGGGCCGCGGCGCCGTTCAGGAGCTTTTGGAAAGCGTCGGCCCCCGGCAGGCCGCTCGGGTTGGGGCTGACGCTGACCGCCCCGATCACCCGCATCAGGTGAAACTTGATCCCCTCGAACGCTGACAACCGAACCGCCTCCTTTGCTGAGCCGAAGTGGCTAGTAGGAGGAGGTGTCAGTCGGTGAGGGTGAACGCCCCTCGAAATCTCGCTGACCTCACTGCGTGGTTCGTCGCGCCGCTACATCCCGAACTCGGTTGCCGCTGCGCTCCCCGACTCCTTCGCGCTCGACTGCGAGGACGTGGCGGTCGAGTTCGAGACCCCCGACGCCGCTTCAGGCGCCGCCGGGGCGCCGGCGCCTGAGCCGCTGCCTTCCAGCCCGAACTCGGTGACCGTCTGTTCGGAGGCGCCGCGGTCATCGTGGCGCTGCGCTTGGGCCGGCTGGGAGGCCAGCTTGGCGCGCTTTTGGAGGTTGCGCTGCGCGACCGCGGAGGAGGATCCCCGCTCCGCCTGCGCCGGGCTTCCGCCGGTGCTGGCGGCCTGGGCCGCGGGCGCAGATTCGGTGACCGGCGTGGCTGCGCTCGCCGCGGCCTGCGGCTTCGGCGCCTGCCTCGACGCGGCCGGCTTCGCCGCGTGGGCGGAGGCGTGGTCGATCAGGTCGACGCCGCCGACGCCGGGGCCGATCACGCCGGTCGCGATGCAGGCCACCGCCGCCGCGCAGGCGCCCGCCGCCCGCGCCGGGCCGCCGAGCGCCGCGGCGCCGCCGGGTTCGGTGAGGGGGCTGAGCCGCCGCCAGGCGTCGCTGAGGCAGTTGCCGAGCCAGGCAGCGACGCTCTGGGCGCCTTCGGCCACGGCTCCAGCGAGGCCGCGGGCGACGTGCAGCCTGACCCCGTGGGCCTTGGCCCGCGCCAGCCAGGCCGCCAGGCCGAGCTCGCCGGCGAGCAGGTCGCGCTGGTCGCCCAGCAGCGCCCGCAGACGCTCCAGCGCCGCCGCGTGGTGGCGGTCGGCGCTCGACTTGCCCCAGCCCTGCTCGCGGCCGGCCTCGCGGATGCTCATGCCGTCGAAGTAGGTCAGCTCCAGCAGCCGGCGCTCGGCTTCGCTCAGGAAGCCCATCGCCTGGTGGAGCCGCTCGACGCGGTCGTGGTCGATCGCCTCTTCTTCGGGCGTGGGCGCCGCCGTGTCGGCGAGGCCCACCGCATCCTCGATCGGCTCGCTGCGGGGCCGGCGGCGCTGGGTGTCGAGCAGGTTCTTGGTGCGCTGCCAGGCGCAGACGATCAGCCAGCCGACCGGGTTCTCGGCCGGGCGGCCCTGGGCCAGGCGCTCCGCGTACTCCTTCTGGGCCTGGGCGAAGAGGTCGGCGGCGTTCTCGGCGATCCACACCTTCGCGAAGCGCTTGCAGCGCAGCAGCCGCAGGAAGCCGTCTTCGGCCGCCCGCAGCTCGCGCCTGCTCACCCCTGCCGAGGCGGTTAGCGCCTCCACTTCACCCCGCCCCTGCCTTCACACACCTCAAACAGCAAAAGGGCGTGGGCGGATCGCCGCGTCTCCCTCATACATCTGTTGTCCGGGCGGCGCCGCAAACGCCCCGGTCAATTCCAACTCGGCGGGGCGCCCCGCTTTCACCGTGGACACACACCCCTCGATGGGTGTCACCCACACACCTCGCCTCGCCCAGCGCGCCGGCCTCGCCGCCGCAGTGTCGCTGGCCCTGCTCGGCGCCTCGGGCTGCGGCGGGCCGCCTTCCTCGGCCGAGCCGTCGCCCCGCGGCGCTTCGCCCCTCGCGGTGGCGCCCTCCTCGCCGCTCGCCATCCCCCGGCTCGGCGCCGCCCGCCGCGCCGCCCGCGCCGCCGCCCTGGCCTACCTCGGCGCCGCCGCGGGCCGCCCGCCGTCGCCGCCCGCGCCGCTCGGCGCTGGGCTCGCCGCGCGGCTCGGAGACCTCGCCGCCAGCCGCGAAGCCCGCGCCGCCGGCCCGCCGGCCCGACTCCTGGGGCTGGCGCTGGCGCCGCGGGGGCCGCGGGCGATCGTCGCCACGCTCGCCCTCGCCCGCCGCGGCCAGGCCCCCTACGCGATCGAGGTCGACCTGCGCCTCGTTGCGGGACGCTGGCTGGCCGTCGCGATCCCGGCGGGCTGAGCGATGGCCTCGCGCCAGCGCGGCTCGGCCGGGGTCTCGCTGCTGTTGGCGCTGCCGGCAGCCGCCCTCGTCCTGATGGTCGGGGCGGCGGTCTGCATCGCGGCGCTGTTCGGCGGCTCGGCGGGCTGCGGCGCCGAAGCGAGCGGGAGCCTCAGCGGCGTCCCCAGGAAGCTCGTGCCGATCTACGAGCAGGCGGCGGCGCGCTACGGCCTCGGCGCCCAAGGGCCCTCGGTGCTGGCCGCGATCAACTACGTCGAGACCGACTTCGGCACCGACATGGGCCCGTCGAGCGCCGGCGCGGAGGGCTGGATGCAGTTCCTCCCCGAAAGCTGGGCCTCCTACGGCGTCGACGCCGACGGCGACGGGATCGCCGACCCCGCCGACCCCTGGGACGCGATCTTCGCCGCCGCCCGGCTCCTGAAGGCCAGCGGCGCCCCGAGCGACTGGCACGAAGCGATCTTCTCCTACAACCACGCCGAGTGGTACGTGGAGGAGGTACTGCAGCGGGCCAGGCGCTACGCGGGGGCCGGCTCCGTAGCCAGCTGCGAAGCGCTGGCGCCCGACGAAGCCGTCGCCCGGATGATCGCCGAGGCCTCGCGCCTCAGCGCCCTGCGGCCGCGCACGGCGTACGTGTGGGGAGGGTCGCACGGTGAGTCGCCGACGCCGGCCAACGGGCCGTTCGACTGCTCCTCGGCTGTCTCTCACCTCTTGCAGGTCGGGGGCTTCGAGAACCCGACGATGGACACGGTGGGGCTCTCCACCTGGGGCGAGCCCGGTCCCGGGAAGTGGGTCACCGTCCTGGTCAAACCCTATGAACCCGAAGCCCACACGGTGATCGAGTTCATGTCGGGGGTGACGCCGGCCTCGGAGCGTTACTGGGGCACCAGCGGGATCGTCGCGCCGGGGCATGGGCCGGGATGGATTCCGCAGAGCGCCTTCTCGGCTTCCTACCTGAGACGTTTCGAGCCGCGCCACCCGCCTGGACTTTGATGAACGCGAGTCTTAATGTTGCTCTGCCTTCACACTGGAGTACATTTCCGCCATCGTCGATCCAGTCGCTCTCGCCGGTCTTGCAATGCCTTTCGCGGCCTACTTGGGCCGCAAGTTGGCCGACGGCGAGACGGTTCGTGTTCAGCAGACTCTCGAAGACGCACTGCGACGAACGGAGTTGACCCCAGAGGAGCTTCTTGCCCATGATCGTGGTGGCATTGCCCGCGTTTTTCGCGGCCTGAAGGGGTTCAGGCCCCCTCCTCTCAAAAAGAAGAAGAAAGAGGAACGAAGCAAGAGGCGCGAGGCGAAAGAGACCGCTGATGCCGCTGTCAGGCAAGTAGCCCACCAGCTGACGATCGGCTGGGGCGCGGCATCGGAGAAATCCGCAAAACACACCACCGCCGCCACGTCGAGTTGGCAGGCGGCTTTTCGGCAATACCTGGAGAAGGCTGCGGCTGAGGGGGTCTTGCTTGAGGGCGAAAATCCGTGGCGCTACGTCGTGACTGGAAACCACACGAGAAAGCCGGAGCCGCAGGAGATCGAGCGCTGGTCAGGACACGTGGTCAACGCGACGGTTAGGGCTTGGCACCGAGACCCACTGTTGCGAGAGCTGGTGTCCCAGCTCAACTATGAAAGTGGTTTCGAGTTAGCTGAGGCATTGGTCACCTCAAGTCAGGACATCGCGCGCAGTATTCGATGGGCGGTCTCCGTTGCCGTCCCGTTCCTACTGCTCGGAGGTGGCGCCGTTGCCGTGCTTGTCGTCTTGATTGCCCGGGGTTAGCGCGTCGTCGAGGCGACGCATGAGCAGGCTCGCGAACGCCAGAGTCTCAAGCGCCCCCTCCGCGTCAAGCGCTTTGAATTGCTCGTGCGCATCAGGGTTGCGGATTCCACGCACCGCACCCATAAACATGAAGCGAAACCCTGCCTGGATATCTCTTCCCGTCTGCGTGGAGAGGTCCGCAAGAGCTATTGGAGGGTCCGAGTCGGCGAACGCCTCGCCCATCAGCTTGCTTCCATCCAGATCGAGGCCGGTCAGGGTCCGCACTCGCTGGTTGATCGCCTTGAAGGCCTCGAAGATGGCCACCTCTGGGTGTCCGCTCTGCAGGTAGCGGTCTGCCACCTCGCGGACGTCTGAGTGCAGCGCGGCTATTCGGGTGTCCTGTCCGAGTGGAGTCAGCGCTCCGACAGCGTCAGCAGTTCGCTCTCCGATTACCAGCCTTCCGTCGTTGATGTGCCACCCCTGGGCCCCGAGCAGGGCCACGATCCGCTTGCGGACCTCAGTGGGCGGAGCCGTATGTCGCTCCCCCTGTAGCCATCCGCCGATGAATTCCCGCAGCGCCCGCCTTGCTGCTGAGCCGTCGTCGTGAAGTGCTTCCAGGACACTCAGGACGTAGGCCCACTTGCTGCCCGCTACCTCGATGGGGACAAACTCTTCGGGGATTCCGGAGTCCCGTAGGTAGCGGGGAAGCTGGGAGCCGCTGTAGGTGTCGCCGATCTCGCGCGCGATCTCCTCCAGCGTCATCCCCGTGATCGGTCGGTCATCGTCCTCATTGGCTTCGGGGAGCGGACGCTGGATCACGCGACCGCGAGCGCGATCGCGATCGGAGAGGGTCAGGCGAAGGTCCCTGATTTCCTGAAGCCATTGCTGAGACTCCATGACCGGGTCCGGCCTTGAGGCTCCAAGCCTGGTCATCTCGTTCCAGTCGAGATAGCCGGCACCGCGGGCGAGCAGCAGCTCTTGCGCAAACGCGTTGCCATCACGGTCCCAGTCGATCGGCCGGCCATCGCTTGCCGCTTCCATGAGGGCGTACCCGGTCATCAGCGATCCGAATTCCTCATTCGCCTCGAACTCATCGATCAGGTGGAGAAGCTGGAGGTCGTCCCAGCGCATGGCGACAGCTTCGCATTTGGCCCCGGCATGTAGGTGCCTCACGCTCCGATATCCGCTGTCAGCCGCGGCGCTGTTGTTGGGCCTTAGGACGCGCGGGGCTCGGCTGGGCCATCCACCCGCCCAGGATCGCACGGCTTCGCCGTGCGTGGGGCAGCTGTATGTCCCAGCCGAGCGCACAACACAGAGTTCGATTTGGCGGTTGCGCCTGCGCGAGGCGGCGCTGCGATTCGGCGGGGCGCGAGCGGCTGTGGGTTGACACCTACCGCGTGAGCGCAGCGCCGGACCAACCGCACACCTACCGGGACCCAGAGGACGGCTTCGAGCCCTGGCGCGACAAGCCCTACCTGGCGGCCTATTTCGTCTGCAGCGTGCGCTGGATCGAGGCGCGGATGGAGGAGGGGATGCCCCACACCCACATCGCCGGCCGGGCCAAGTTTCGCGTGTCGGAGGTCGAGCCTTGGCTAGCGGCCCACGGCCACATCGAACGACGGGGGGAGGCGGCTGCCGCATGAGCAAGAAGAAGGAATGGTCGGGTCGGATCTACCTGGCGCGCGACGATGAGGGCAAGCAGTGCTTTCACTGGGTAGGACGCTTCGCTACTCGCAAAGCGCGGAACGAGGCGGTCGCCGATGAGCGGGTCCGGCTCAAAACCGAGGGCTGCAAATGCGATGCCTGCGTGGCCACGGGCAAGAATCAGGTCGCCGGCGGGGGAGGTCTTCTGACCGTAGACGCGCAGGCTTCGCGCTACCTCGCCGACTACAAGCGGCGCAACAAGGAATCGTCCTGGGAAACCCAGACGCAGCGGCTCAAGCGCTTCCGACGGGATCACGGCGATCGCTCAATCGACATCCCTCGGGCCGAGATGAAGGACTGGTTCAACGGCGAAGGTGAGTACAAGGAGAGCGATCCGGTGCCAATCGGCGACCGGCAAGCGATCGTCAGCTTCTACAACCACGCGATTGACGACGACGATGTGCCTCTGGCGAAAAGCCCCGCCCGCGGCTTCAGCGAGTTGTACGACGGTCGTGCTGATGATCCGCCCCCTACCGAAGAGCAGTTCGACCAGCTCCTGCTCGCCTGTGCCGCGCTCGGCGACTATGCGCCGATGATGCGCGCGATCATCCTTTTCGCCACCTTCGAGCTATTCCGGCCCTCCGAGGTCTTCGCGGTCAAGCCAAGCCATATTGACTTGCGCCGAATGCGCGTCCGCAAGGTGAAGCGTCTCTACCGCGGCAAGCTCGACGATCCAAAGACCGGCCCCAAAACGGTCGCGCTAGTCCCACCGGCGCGCGATGCAATCGCTGGTCTGGCGATGGACGGCGACTGGCTGTTCACCTCGAAAACCGGCCTGCAGCTGACCCGCTCGACCTTGGAGGGCTACTGGGCCGTTGTACTCGCCCGAGCTGCCCTCGACTTCGACTTCTACCACGCGACTAAGCACTACGGCGTCTGGTACATGTGGAGGAAGATGGGGATGTCCGAGCCTGCGATCGCCGCTCAAGCTGGCTGGAAGATCAGCACCGTCACCAAGATGCTCGAAACCTATGGGCACGGCGAGGTTGGGGCTCTCGATGAGGTCGATGCGGCGTGGGCTGCAGCGCCGACGGCTGGCCACCCTACTTCTGCGTCGTAGGCGGGACGCAGCCGTGACGCAACTACCCTGGCAACCCGCATAGGAAGTCAAGGTGGGCCCAGTAACGCCCATCGCCGGAAGCCAGAAACGCCGCCCCGATCGGTTAGCATCGACCCAGCCGGATCCCTAACCCGCGGCTGAGAGGATGTGGTGATGCAACGGACTACGAAACCCGTGCGTGCGGTATCGGCTTGGGGTCGCCTCTCGGCATTCATCGCGTTGCTCGCGGCGGCATGCGCGATCGCGGCGCTTCCGGCCGCCCCGGCGACCGCCGCCGGCAGGTGCCATCAGCTGAGCGCCCTGACCGGCGTCGCGTCCTACGGGGGCACGGCGAGCATGTCGTATTCCAGCGGCACGGTGACCGGCCCCCCCGGTGCCGTCGAATTCGTGGAGACCGCCTCGGTCAGCCACAGCGCGTCGAACCTGCAGATCGCGAAGGTCAAGCCCGAGACCAACGAGATCGGCCAAAGCTTCTCGGCCCATGGCCAGCCGACCGGTGGCACGGTTCAGATCGATTCCACCTACAGCGACAACCTGGGCGGGGAGAGCCATCAGACCTACGAGGGCCCGGCGGCGCCCCCGTCCAACGGCGTCGAAATCGAGATCGACTCCTCTAAGTGCACCTACCAGCTGCTCGTCTCGTTCTACGTTCAGACCAACACCACGCACAGCGCGCTGGGCGCCCCTCCGGACGATCCCGGGGTCGAAGACGACGCGACGACGCCGGTGACGCCGATTCCCGCCAATCTGGCCCTCAAGGGCAGCGCGGCGCTTCCCCCCTCCGGCTCAGGCGGCAACGCCGGCAGCGCCGGCCTCTACGACATCAGCGGCGACCCTGGTTGGTCGACCGTGGTCGAAACCGCCCTCGGGACCGGGGGGACTCCCGGGACCGCGTCCGTCAGCTGGAACCTGAAGCCGGTGATGGCGAAGAAGCCCAAGCACCACGAGCATCACGGAAAACACGGCCGGGGGTAGCTGGGTCGCTCAGAACCCCGCTTTGACCTGGGTTAGGCGCAGGTGGTTGCCGGAGGGGTCGCGAAAGCCGGAGTCGATCCCGTAGGGGCGCTCTTCCGGTGGCTCGACGAACTCGACGCCGCGCGCCTTCAGCTCCTCGTAGGAGGCGCGGCAGTCATCGGTGGTGAGGAAGACGGTGCCGGCGAAGCCCTTCGCCATCAGCTCTTCGACCTGGGCCTTGGTCGCCGCGTCCATCACCGGCTCGCCCGGGATCGCCATCAGCACGATCGCCACGTCCTCCTGGCCGCCCGGGGCGACGGTGACCCAGCGGAAGTCGCCCATCTCGGGCAGGGTGACGTCGGCGCGGATCTCCATTCCCAGCTTCTCGGTGTAGAAGGCCAGCGCCTGCTCCTGGTCGTGCACCCACAGCTGCGTCGTCGCGATCCTGATCATCGGTTCCTCCTGGTTGGGATTCGGTTCGCGGCGATGCTAGGCCGGCGTCCCGGCGCTGTCTTCTCCAAACGTGCTGTGTCGGGGGCGGGCGTAGGCGCGGACGACGCAGGCCGGGATCAGGGCGTGTTGGGCCGCCGGCGGGTACTTCGCGCGGTAGGCCGTCGGCGTTACCCCGTAGGCACGCTTGAAGCTGGTGGTGAAGGAGCCGATGCCCTGCAGGCCGACCGCGAGGCAGACCTCGGCGACGGAGCGGTCGGTGGTCCGCAGCAGTGCCGCCGCGCGCTCCAGGCGCCGGGTCAACAGGTAGGCATGCGGCGGCTCGCCGAAGGCGCGGCGGAACTCGCGGCTGAAATGGGCGCGCGATAGCCCGGCGGCAGCGGCGAGGTCATCGACTCCCAGCGGCTCGAAGTAGCGAGCGTCGGCCAGGTCCCTGGCGCGTTGCAGGTGGCGGGCGGGCGGGACGAACGCCATCGCCGCAGTCTAGGCTCGCGGGCTTGCTGACCGCCCGGGAACCCCCACGCCGATGATCGCGACCTACGCGGCCGTGCTGGCGGTGTGCGCGGCGTCGCTGGCGCTCGGGCAGGCGGCGATCGGGCTCTGCGGCGCCCGCCGCTGGTCCTGGCTGGCGCCGGCGGTGGGGCTGGCGCTGCTCGCCGCGGTCTGCTGGGGGACGGTGCGCCTGCCGGGGCACGGGGTCGTCTCGGCGATCGCGGTCCTGGCCCTCGTGATCGCCGCCGTCGCCTACCTGCGGGGACGGGTCGAGGGCGGGGGAGAGGCTTTGCGCGCCGGCTGGCCGGTGGCGCTGGTGGCGCTTCTCGCCACCTCGCTGCCCTTCATTGCCGAAGGCCACTTCGGCATCCTCGGCACCAGCTTCAACCCCGACATGTCGCAGCATCTGCTCGCCGCCTACCGCCTCGCCCACGGCGGCGGCTCGCAGCTGCTGCACCAGGGTTATCCGCTCGGCCCGCACTCGATCGTCGTCGCCCTCGACAGGGGTCTGGGGATCGGCCTGGTCCAGGGCTTCAGCGGCCTCACCGTCGCCGTCGCGATCCTCGCCCCGCTGACCGCGCTCGCCGCCTTCGCCTCGCTGCGGCCGTTGCCGCGGACGGCCGCGGCCCTCGTCGTCGGCCTCGCCTACGTGGTCGCCTCCTATTTCGCCCAGGGCGCCTTCAAGGAGACGATGCAGGCGCTCTTCCTGCTCGCCTTCGTCCTCTCCCTGCGCGAGGGGGCCCGCTCCTGGCGCGAGTTGCCGCTGCGCTTCGTCCCGGCGGCGCTGCTGGCGGTCGGCGCCGTCTACGTCTACAGCTTCCCGGGGCTGACCTGGCTGGCCGGGACCGCCGTGCTCTGGGCGCTGGCCGAATACGCCCTCGGCCGCGAGGAATCCCCCCTGGCGCTGCGGCCCGCGCTGCTGGCGCTGCTGGTCCTCTTCGTCGGGGTCGCACCGGAGATCGGCCGCATGGTCGACTTCCACAGCTTCGAGACCTTCGACCCCAACGGCCCCGGCCTCGGCAACCTCTTCGGCCAGATCTCGCCCTTCGAGGCGCTCGGGATCTGGCCCTCCGGCGACTTCCGCCTCGCCCCTGGGGCCGGCGCCGTCCCCGCCGCCGGCTACTACCTCGGCGCCGCCTTCGCGCTGGCGCTGCTGGTCTGGGGCGCGATCCGCTGCTGGCGCCGGCGCGAGCTCGCGCTCCTCTCCGGCCTCGCCGCCGCCGCCCTGGCCTACGCCGCCGCCCGCCTCGGCGGCACCCCCTACACGGCGGCAAAGGCGATCGAGATCGCCTCACCCCTCGTCGCCCTGACGATCCTGCTGCCGCTGCTGGGCGGATCGGTGTTCCTTATCCCCAGATATCGGGGAAAAGGCACACCGCTCGATGGTCCCGTCGCCACCCTCTTCTTACTTGCCGCCGGCGCCTGCTCGCTACTTGCGCTCGCCAACGCGCCGGTCGGGCCGACCTCCTACTCGCCGGCGCTGACCGGGCTGCGGCCGTTGGTCGCGGCGGACTCGACCCTGGTGCTCGCTTCGCCGACGCTGCTCTCCGAACAGCACGGCACCCCCTACATCGCCTGGGAACTGCGCGGCGGCCGCGTCTGCATCGCCGCCGCAGGCGAAGTCAAGGACCTCGACCCCGCCATCCGCTTCGTCGTCACCCGCGGCGCCGCCGCGCGGCCGCCCTTCCCCGGGCTGCGGGTTCGCCGCGTCGCCCCGCCCTACGTGCTCTGGGAAGCCACCGGCCCGGTCCACGGCCACAGCCCCTGCCCGCTGATCGCCGTCCGCCAGGCGCGCCAGGGCCCAGCGCGCTGATCGAGAGGAACGACACGTAAGTACGATGGCCGCGATGGAGGCCGCTACGGGGAAAATCACCGTGACCCTGCCCGACGGGAAGCCGCTGGAGCTGCCCGAGGGGGCCAGCGGCGCCGACGCCGCGGCGGCGATCGGGCCGGGCCTGGCCAAGGCGGCGCTGGCGATCCGCGTTGACGGCCAGCTGCGCGACCTGGCGGCGCCGCTGCCCGCCGGTGGCGCCGAGGTGGCGATCCTCACCGACCGCGACCCCGAGGCGCTGGAGCTGATCCGCCACGACGCCGCCCACGTCATGGCCGAGGCGGTGACCGAGCTCTACCCGGGGACGAAGGTGACGATCGGGCCGCCGATCGAGTCCGGCTTCTACTACGACTTCGAGTTCCCGCCCGATACAAAGATCAGCGAAGACGACCTGCCGCAGATCGAGGCGGCGATGCGCGAGCACATCGTCGCCGACGAGGAGTTCGGCCGCCGCGACGTCCCGGTCGCCGAGGCGATCGCGATCTTCAGCGCCCAGGACCAGGACTTCAAGGTCGAGCTGATCGAAGACCTCGTCCGCGACGAGGGCGTCGAGACCGTCTCGCTCTACCGCAACGGCCCCTTCGAGGACCTCTGCCGCGGCCCCCACGGGCCCTCGACCGGGCGCATCAAGGCGATCAAGCTGAGCGCCGTCGCCGGCGCCTACTGGCGCGGCGACGAGCACCGCGAGCGCCTCACCCGCGTCTACGGCACCGCCTTCTTCTCGCAGAAGGACCTCGACAGGCACCTGGAGCTAATCGAGGAGGCGAAAGCGCGCGACCACCGCCGCCTCGGCCCCCAGCTCGGCATCTTCATGCTGCGCGACGAGGCGCCGGGGATGCCGTTCTGGCTGCCCAACGGCACCACCCTGCTGCACCTGATCGAGGCCGAGGTGCAGGCGCAGCTGCGCAAGCGCGGCTACCAAGAGATCGCCACCCCGCAGGTGCTCGACGAGCAGCTCTGGCACCGCTCCGGCCACTGGGAGAACTACCGCGACGAGATGTACTTCATGGAGGACGACGAGCGCCGCTTCGCGCTGCGGCCGATGAACTGCCCCGGCGCCTGCCTCGTCTACGCCTCCGACCGCCACTCCTACCGCGAGCTGCCGCTGCGCCTGGCCGAGTTCGGCCGCGTCTCCCGCAACGAGCGCGAGGGGGTCCTGCACGGCCTGCTGCGGGTCCGCGCCTTCACCCAGGACGACGCCCACGTCTACTGCACCGAGGACCAGATCACCGACGAGGTCGCCAGCATCTGCGAGGCGATCGACGAGCTCTACGCCCGCTTCGGCTTCGAGGACGTCCACGTCGAGCTCTCGACCCGGCCGGAGAAGTCGATGGGCAGCGCCGAGCAGTGGGCGAAGGCGGAGGCGGCGCTGACCGAGGCGCTCGAGCGCCAGGGGCGGGAGTACGAGCTCAACCCCGGCGACGGCGCCTTCTACGGGCCGAAGATCGACTTCCACGTCACCGACGCGCTCGGCCGCTCCTGGCAGTGCGGCACCTGTCAGCTCGACTTCCAGATGCCCGAGCGCTTCGAGCTCTACTACACGGGCGCCGACGACGCCCCCTACCGGCCGGTGATGATCCACCGCGCCCTGCTGGGCTCGATGGAGCGCTTCGCCGGGATCCTGATCGAGCACTACGCCGGCCGCTTCCCGGTCTGGCTGGCGCCGGTGCAGGCGATCGTGCTGCCGATCTCCGACCGCCACAACGAGTACGCGGTCGAGGCGATGACCGCGCTGCGCGAAGCCGGCGTCCGGGTCGCGCTCGACGACCGCTCGGAGTCGATCGGCAAGAAGATCCGCGACGCCGCGATCGGCCGCTACCCCTACATGCTGGTCGTCGGCGACCGCGAGCAGGAGGCCGGCGCTGTCGCCGTCCGCTCCCACGCCGACGGCGACCTCGGGGCGATGCCGCTGGCCGAGTTCGCGGCCCGGATCGAGGCCGAGACCGCGGCCGCGTGAGCGCCGCCGGTTGCCAAGCGCCGCGTGGCCTCTATACTTCGGCCTACTTGACTGCAGGTACGCAAAATCACCGCCGCCGCTGAGCGCCCCGTGCCCGCGTCTCGATCTCTCGTCCTCTTGAAGCTCCACCGCCTCTTCAGCTAGTGCCGGTTCCGCGTAGGTTCGATCGGCGCCCACCAGAGCGCGACACCACCCGGATCAACGAACGGATCCGGGTTCCGCAGGTGCGCCTGATCGGCGCCGACGGCGAGCAGCTCGGCATCGTCGACATCGCCGACGCCCTCAAACGCGCCCAGGAGGCCGACCTCGACCTGGTCGAGGTCGCTCCCGGCTCGAAGCCGCCGGTGACCCGCCTGCTCGACTACTCGAAGTACAAATACGAGCAGGAGCAGAAGCAGAAGCAGGCGCGCAAGCACCAGCAGCAGGTCAACATCCGCGAAATCAAGCTGCGGCCGAAGATCGCCAGCCACGACTACGAGACCAAGAAGGGTCACGTCGAGCGCTTCCTCAAGCACCACGACAAGGTCAAGATCACGATCATGTTCCGCGGCCGCGAGCAGGCCCACCCCGAGCGCGGCCGGGCGCTGCTGCAGAAGCTATTCGAGGACCTCGGCGGCCTAGCGACGATCGAGTCCGAGCCGCTGCAGGAGGGCCGCAACATGAGCATGCTGCTGGCGCCGAGCAAAGAGGCGCTGGCGATCGGCAACCCCGGCGAGGACGGCGACGCCGAGGCGACGCCCGAAGCCGCCGAGGCCTAAGCGTCGGCGACGATCACGTCGGCGATTCGGTCGGCGGCGTGACCGTCCCAGAGGGGGGGTGGCTCTGCGGGCGCCGAGCCGCGTGCAGCCAGGGCCGCGGGGATGCCGGCGATCGCCGCCGGGTCGAGGCCGAGCAGGGTGTTGGTGCCGGCACGGACGGTGACCGGGCGCTCGGTGTTGTCGCGCAGGGTGAAGCAGGGGACGCCGAGGTAGGTCGTCTCCTCCTGGATGCCGCCGGAGTCGGTGAGGACGGCGGCGGCGTCGGCCTCCAGCGAGAGGAAGTCGAGGTAGCCGAGCGGCTCGCTCAGCAGCAGCCTGGGATGGTCGGCGTCGAGGCTCTCCATCGTCTTGCGGGTGCGCGGGTGGACCGGGAAGACGACCGGCATCTCGCTCGCCAGCGCCGCCAGCTGCGCGACCGTCTCGGCCAGCAGCGGCCCGTCGACCAGCGCCGGCCGATGCAGGGTGACGAGCGCGTAGGCGCCGGGCTCGACCCCGAGCCGGGCGGCGGCACCGGCGGCGCGGAAGCGCTCCTCGAGCGCGACCAGGGTGTCGATCATCGTGTTGCCGACCAGGTGCATCCGCTCGTCGGGGATGCCTTCGGCCCGCAGGTTCGCGATCGCCTCGTCGCTGTGCAGGAAGAGCAGCTCGGAGAAGCGGTCGGCGACGATCCGGTTGACCTCCTCCGGCATCGTCAGGTCGAAGCTGCGCAGCCCCGACTCGATGTGGGCGACGGGGATGCCGAGCTTGACCGCGGTCAGCACCGCCGCCAGGGTCGAGTTGACGTCGCCGGGGACGATCACCAGGTCGGGCCTCTCCTCCAGCAGGACCGGCTCCAGGCGCTCCATCGTCCGCGCCGTCTGCTGCGCGTGGCTGCCGGAGCCGACCTCGAGCATGTGGTCGGGCGACGGCACGCCGAGCTCGTCGAGGAAGACCGCGGACATCAGCCGGTCGTAGTGCTGGCCGGTGTGGACGATCGCGTGGCGGCCCTGCGGCAGGCGCGCCCGCAGCGCCCCGATCACGGGCGCCGTCTTGACGAAGTTCGGCCGGGTCCCGACCACGTAGACGATCCGCATCGGCGGCAGGGTATCCCCGGAGCCGGGCGACCCAGGGACGAGGGACCAAGGTTCCCGGCCCGGCGGGTCCTGTCGCCGCAGGAACCATCCATACCCTGCGGTAGCTAAAGCTTCCTCGGGCATGGATACCTCCTACGGCGCCACCCGCCGGGAGGGAAGTCTGGGTCTCGACGGCCAGGGACCGACCGAGGTGAGGAGCCATCTCGCGCGGGTGGCAGTCCAGTGATCCGGTGGCAGGCACTGCGTCGGGCGGGTGGCACGGTAGGGGGACCCACCCCCGAGGACGCTTTAGCGACCGCAGGGGGTGGGGGGTCCCCTGCCGTGACAGGACCCGCCCGCCGGAGCTCTTTCGTCCGGGGCGTCGTGCCTGCGCCGGCCGCCCGTCTGCTTCAATACCCGTCCCGTGCCGAAGATGAAAACCCATTCCGGCGCCAAGAAGCGCTTCCGCAAGACCGGCACCGGCAAGCTCCGGGGCCGGCGCGCCTACTCCAGCCACATCCTGGAGAAAAAGTCGCCGAAGCGGAAGCGGAAGATGGCGCGGCCGGTGGAGATCTCGCCGCACGACGCGCCGACGGTCCGCAACCTGCTCGGGGGCGGCAAGTGAGCCGCGTCAAGCGCTCCGTCCACGCGCGCAAGAAGCGCCGCAAGGTGCTGAAGGAAGCGAAGGGCTACTTCGGCCGCAAGCATTCCTCCTACCGCTTCGCCAAAGAGCAGGTGCAGCGGTCGGGGATGTACGCCTACCGCGACCGGCGCAACAAGAAGCGGACCTTCCGCCGTCTCTGGATCACCAGGATCAACGCCGCCGCGCGGCTCGAGGGCATGAGCTACTCGGAACTGATCCACGGCCTCGGCAAGGCTGAAGTCGAGGTCAACCGCAAGATGCTGGCGGAGATCGCGGTCTCCGACCGCGACGCCTTTCGCCGATTCGTGGAGCTAGCCCGGGAGGGTGCGGCCGCCTAGCGGCACACCACACTCCACTTTCCCGGGCGGGCCGTGAGAACGGCCCGCTTTTGCGTTCCGGGGAAGAAATCGAGAGCCGCGGAAGAAAGAGACCAGGACACGAGGATGATCGCCAGCCCCCAAAACGAGAAGCTGAAGCTGGTTCGCAAGCTGCGCGAGCGCAAGCACCGCGAGCGCGAGGCGCTGTTCGCGACCGAGGGCGAGGACCTGGTCGCCGCCGGCCTCGCCGCCGGCGCCGAGCCGCGCTTTCTGTTGATCGCCGCCGGCGCTGGCCTGTCGCTGGGCTGGGAGGGCGAGGAGGTCGAGCCGGAGCTGCTGGCGGCGGTCTCGGCGCTGGGCTCGGGGACGCGGGCGATCGCGGTCTGGCCGCTGCGCTGGGCCGAGCGGGCCGCGCCGCCGTGCCTGTACCTGCACGGCGTTGCCGACCCCGGCAACGTCGGCGCCATCGTCCGCAGCGCCGAGGCCCTGCTCGGCGCCACCGTCGTCCTCGGTCCCGGCTGCGCCGACCCCCACTCGCCGAAGGCGGTGCGGGCCAGCATGGGGTCGATCTTCGCGCGGCCGCCGTTGCGGGCCGAGGTGGGGGAGACGCCGGCGCCGCGGGCGGCGCTGGTCGCCCACGGCGGCGCCGGCCTGGAGGCGCTGGCGGGAGCGGCGACGCTCTGCCTCGGCGCCGAGCGCGAGGGCCTGCCGGCGGCGGTCCTGGCCGAGTGCGAGGTCGAGGCGACGATCCCGTTGCGGGGCGGCGCCGAGTCGCTCAACGTCGCGGCGGCGGCGGCGATCGCCGCTCAGCGGATATCGTCGCCCGCCATGTCGGAGGGCCAGCACTGATGCTCGAGCGGATCGAGGAGATCGGGGCCGAGGTCACGGCGGCGATCGTCGCCGCTCCTTCCAGCGCCGAGCTGGAGGAGCTGCGGGTCCGCCACCTCGGCCGCAAGGCCGAGCTGACGACGATCCTGCGCGGGATCGCCGAGCTGCCGGCCGCCGAACGGGGCGAGGTCGGCGCCGCCGCCAACAGGACCCGCAAAGCGCTGGAGGCGCTGCTCGAGGAGCGCGCCGCCGCCCTCGACGCCGCCGAGCTCGAGCAGCGGTTGGTCTCCGACCGGGTCGACGTCACCCTGCCGGGGGCGCCGCCGCGGCCGCTCGGCCACGCCCACCTGATCGCCCGCACCACGCGCCAGATCGAGGACATCATGGTCGGGCTCGGCTACTCGGTCGCCGAAGGCCCGGAGATCGAGCACGACTACTACAACTTCACGGCGCTAAACCACCCGCCCGGGCACCCGGCGCGGATGCTCCAGGACACCTTCTACGTGCAGTCGCACCCCGACGTGCTGCTGCGCACCCACACCTCGCCGGTGCAGATCCGGGCCATGGAGTCACAAGAGCCGCCGATCTTCATCGTCGTCCCCGGCAAGGTCTACCGGCGCGACTCCGACGCCACCCACAGCCCGATGTTCCACCAGATGGAGGGGCTGGCGATCGGCGCGGGCATCACCCTCGCCGACCTCAAGGGGACGCTGCTGGCGATGGTGCGGGGGATCTTCGGCGGCGAGCGCGAGGTGCGCCTGCGGCCGCACTTCTTCCCCTTCACCGAGCCCAGCGTCGAGGTCGACGTCTCCTGTTTCCAGTGCGGGGGGACGGGGACGCTGGCGGGCGGCGAGCGCTGCAACCTCTGCAAGGGACAGGGCTGGATCGAGATCCTCGGCGCCGGCATGGTCGACCCCAACGTGCTCGGCTTCGTCGCCGAGCGGGGCTACGACTCCGAGCGCGTGCAGGGCTTCGCCTTCGGCCTCGGGATCGAGCGGGTGGCGATGCTGCGCCACGGCATCCCCGACCTGCGCCGCTTCTTCGACAACGACGTGCGGATGCTGGGGCAGTTCTCGTGAAAGTGCCCTACAGCTGGCTGCGCGAGCACTGCGACCCTGGCCTCGGCGCCGAGGAGATCGCCGAGCGCCTGGTGATGACCGGGACCGAGGTCGAGCGGGTGACCGTGGCCGGGCCGCCGCTTGCCGACGACTTCGTCGTCGGCAAGGTGCTGGCGGCCGAGCCGCACCCCGACGCCGACCGGCTGCGGGTCTGCCGGGTCGACGACGGCGAGGGTGAGCGGACGATCGTCTGCGGCGCCCCCAACGTCGCCGCCGGCCAGACCGTCGCCGTCGCCCTGCCGGGGGCGCGGATGCCGGGCGGCGAGAAGCTGCGCAAGGCGAAGCTGCGCGGGGTCGCCTCGGAGGGGATGATCCTCGCCGCCGACGAGCTCGAGATCGGCGACGACCACGAGGGGATCCTCGTCCTCGACGACGCGCTCGCCGCCGGCACCCCGCTCGGCGAGGTGCTGCCGCTTGCCGAGCCGGTGCTGGAGATCGAGGTGACGCCGAACCGGGTCGACTGCTTCGGCGTCTACGGCGTCGCCCGCGAGGTCCACGCGATCACCGGGGCGCCGCTGGCGCCCGACCCCTGGGAGCCCGACGCCACCGCCACGGGGGAAGGCGAGGCCGGCGACCACGCCTCGGTCACGGTCGCGGTGCCGGAACTCTGCCCGCGCTTCACCGCCCGCGTCTTCACCGAGGTCGAGATCGGCCCCTCGCCGCTGTGGCTGCAGGCGCGGCTCGCCGCCGCCGGCCAGCGCCCGATCAACAACGTCGTCGACATCACCAACTACGCGATGCTGCTGACCGCGCAGCCGCTGCACGCCTTCGACCTCGACAAGGTCCCGGGCGGGGCGCTGACGGTTCGCGCCGCTGCCGAGGGGGAGAAGATGACCACCCTGGACGGCGTCGAGCGCGAGCTCGACGCCGAGACCGTGCTCGTCTGCGACGCCGACGGCCCGACCGGGATCGCCGGGATCATGGGCGGCCAGGTCTCCGAGGTCGCGGCGACGACGACCCGGGTGCTGCTCGAGGTCGCGAACTGGAACGGCACCAACATCCTCCGCACCTCGCGCCAGCTGGGGCTGCGCTCGGAGGCCTCCTCGCGCTTCGAGAAGCAGCTGCACCCGGCGCTCTGCATGCGGGCCCAGGCGATTGCCTCGCGGCTGCTGGTCGAGCTCTGCGGCGCCAGGCTGGTGCCGGGGACGATCGACGTCGCCGCCGCGCCGCCGCCGGCCCCGCAACTGCGCCTGCGCGCCGCCCGGGTCAGCGGCCTGCTGGGGATGGAGATCTCCCAGGCCGAGCAGTCCACCTACCTGGGGCGACTGGGCTTCGCTGTCGAGCCCGACGGCGACGACCTCGCGGTCGAGGTCCCGCCCGACCGCCACTTCGACGTCACCCGCGAGGTCGACCTGATCGAGGAGGTCGCCCGCGTCCACGGCATCGACGAGCACCTGCCGACGACGCTGCCGGCGATCGCCGGCGTGCTCGGCGGCCTCAGCCGCGAGCAGCGGCTGCGGCGCCGGGCCGAAGACGGCCTCCGCGACCTCGGCTTCGACCAGGCGGTCGGCTGGAGCTTCACCCACCCCGGCGAGCCGGCGCGGCTGCGGATCCCGCTCGACGACCTCCGCGCCAGCGCCGTCACGCTCTCCAACCCGCTCTCCGAGGACCAATCGGCGATGCGGACGATGCTGCTCGGCTCGCTGCTGGGGATCGCCGCCCGCAACCTCGCCCGCGGCGCCGAGCGCCTCGCCCTATTCGAGGCCGGCAGCGTCTACCTGATGGAGGTGCCGCCGGAGCGGGGCGCGCTCGCCGGCGCCTTCCCGGGCCGGCGGCCGGCGCCGGTGGCCGAGCCGCACCGGATCGGCGCGATCGCGGTCGGCTCGCTCGCCGGGCGCTCCTGGCGCGGCGGCGGCGAGGCCGCCGACTTCTTCGCCCTCAAGGGGGCGCTGGAGGCGCTGGCCGGCCAGCTCCGGGTCGAGCTCGAGTTCGCGCCGGCGCCGGAGCCCTTCCTGCACCCGGGGCGCGCCGCCGCCGTCGCGGTCGCCGGCGCCGGCCCCGCCGGCTGGATCGGCGAGCTGCACCCGCTGGTCTGCCGCGAGTGGGACGTCGGCTCCGCCGTTGCCTTCGAACTCGGCACCGCGCCGCTGCTGGCGGCCTCGCGCTTGGGAGAGGAGGAGTTCGACGACATCACCGAATTCCCCTCGGTGCGCCAGGACCTGGCCGTGGTCGTCCCCCGCGACGTCCCGGCGGCGGCGGTCCGCGAGCGGATCCTCGCCGCCGGCGGCGAGCTGCTCCACGCGACCGAGGTCTTCGACCTCTTCGAGGGCGAGCAGGTCGGCGCCGGCAACAAGAGCCTCGCCTTCGGCCTCGAGTTCTGCGCCTCCGACCGCACCCTCACCGACGAGGACGTCAGCGGCCTGCGCGAGGCGATCCGGCGCAGCTTGGAGCAGATCGGGGGGACGCTGCGTGAATGAGCTCGGCTCACAGCCGCTCGAGGGCAGCGCCGCGGCGCGGGTGCTGGTCGCCGGCGCCTCCGGCTTCACCGGCGCCCTCGCCGCCCGCATCGTCTGGGACCACCCGCGCCTGCAGCTGGTCGCCGCGACCTCGCGCAGCGACGCCGGCAAGCGGCTCGATGCCCTCTACCCGCGTTACCGGGTGCCGATCGAGCTGACCGAGCTCGACCCCGAGGACGCCGCCGGCGTCGACGCCGCGATCGTCGCCTACCCGCACGGCGCCGCGGCGCCGACCGTGGCGGCCCTGCGCCGCCAGGGCATCCTCGTCGTCGACCTCTCGGCCGACTTCCGGCTCACGGACATGGCCACCTACGAGCGCTGGTACGGCGAGCACGGCGCCCCCGACCTCTTCGGCACGGCCGTCTACGGCCTCAGCGAGATCTACCGCGAGCAGCTGCGCGAGGCGAAGCTGGTCGCCACTCCGGGCTGCTACCCGACCGCGAGCGTGCTGGCGCTGGCGCCGCTGGCCGAGCGCGGCCTGCTGGAGGAGGTCTTCGTCAGCGCCATGCAGGGCACCTCCGGCTACGGCCGCAGCAGCGACGACCTCGTCCACTTCTCGGCGATGACCGAGAACGCCTTCCCCTACAAGACCGAGGGCCACCGCCACCGGCCCGAGATCGAGCAGGAGCTGGCCGCGCTCGGCAGCCCGGCACCGGTGACCTTCGTGCCGCACCTGCTGCCGCTCGACCAGGGTGAGCTGGCGACCTGCTTCGCGCGGACGACCGAGCCGGTCTCCAGGGAGCAGGTGCAAGCGCTCTACCGCGAGCGCTACGCCGGCGAGCCCTTCGTCCGGGTCCTCGACGGGCCGCCGAACCTGCGGGCGCTGCGGGACACGAACGAGTGCCACCTCTACGTCACCGTCGAGGAGCGGGGGCGGGTGATGGCCTTCGCGGCGATCGACAACATCTGGAAGGGCGCCTCGGGTCAGGGCGTGCAGAACCTCAATCTGATGCTGGGGCTGGACGAGACGGCGGGGCTGGCATGAGCGGGGGTTTCTTCAGGTCGCGCTGGGTCGAGGCCCCGGCCGGGGTCGAGGAGCTCGACCCGGCTCAGCTCGCGCCCGGGTTCCGCGCCGGCGGTGTCCACTGCGGGCTCAAGGGCGGCGGCAAGACCGACGTCGGGCTGCTGATCTGCGACGAGGAGGCGGTGCGCTCGGCGATGGTGCTGACCCGCAACGCCTCCGCCGCGGCGCCGATCCGGGTCTGCCGGGACGAGGTCGAGCTGAGCCGGGTCCGCGCCGCCGTCGTCAACTCCGGCAACGCCAACGCCGAGACGGGTCGGAAGGGCTACGAGGACGCGCTCGAGATGTGCCGCCGCGCGGCCTCGGCGCTGGGGGTCGAGACGGCGAGCGTCGCGGTCGCCGAGACCGGCACGATCGGGGTGCCGCTGCCGATCGCGGCGGTGCTGTCCGGGATCGACGCGGCCGCCGCCGGCCTCTCCGCCGACGGTGGCGGCGCCTTCTCCGACGCGATCGTCACCACCGACCGCTGGCCCAAGCGCTGCACCGTGCGGGCCGGCGGCGTCACCCTCTCCGCCCAGGCCAAGGGAGCGGGGATGATCGAGCCGAGGATGGCGACGACGCTCTGCTTCGTCCAGACCGACGCGGTCGTCGACGACCCCGCGGGGCTGCTGGGCGCCGCCGTCGACGGCTCCCTCAACCGGATCACCGTCGACGGCCAGATGAGCACCAACGACTGCGTGCTGCTGCAGGCGACCGGGGCCAGTGGGCTGCCGCTGCCGGCGGGCCTGCTGGAGGCGGTGCTACGGCAGCTGGCGATCGAGATCGTCGCCGACGGCGAGGGCGCTGCCCGGGTCGGGCGGATCGAGGTCAGCGAGGCCGCCTCGGCGGCCGAGGCCGAGCGCGTCGCGAGGGCGATCGCCAACTCGCCGCTGGTGAAGACGGCGCTCTACGGGCGCGATCCCAACTGGGGGCGGATCGCCCAGGCCGCCGGTGCGGCGCTGGCCGGCGAGGATCTGGAGGAGATCGGCGCCGAGTCGATCGACGCCGCCGAGCTCGGCGGCGAGACCACCGAGGCGGAGATCGGCCTGCGGCTGGATCGCGGCGAGCACCGTGCCCACGTCTGGTTCTCCGACCTCGGCCACGAGTACGTACGGATCAACGCGGAGTACACGACGTGAAAGCGAGGTATCGCCGATGAGCGAGCAGGCACCGCAGTCGCGGGTGGCCGGGGCCAGCGTCGAGACGCTGCTCGAGGCCCTGCCCTACATCCGCGAGTTCCACGGCCGCACGGTGGTGATCAAGTACGGCGGCGCGGCGATGCTCGACGAGGAGCTGCGCGACGCCTTCGCCACCGACGTCGTCCTGCTCAAGTACGTCGGCCTCAACCCGATCGTCGTCCACGGCGGCGGCCCCGAGATCACCCGCTACATGGAGCGACTCGGGCTCGAGGTCAAGTTCCACGAGGGCCTGCGCGTCTCCGACGCCGAGACGGTCGAGGTGGCGAAGATGGTCCTGGTCGGCAAGCTCAACTCGGAAATCGTCCAGCGGCTGAACCGCCACGGCCAGCCCGCGGTCGGCCTCGCCGGCGAGGACGGGACGCTGTTCGAGGTGGCGCCGGTCGCCAACGCCGACAAGGTCGGCTTCGTCGGCTCGGTCGAGCGGGTCGACGTCGACGTCCTCAACCACATCGCCGCCGACTACATCCCGGTGATCGCCTCCTCGGCCTCCGACCGCGAGGGCCAGACCTACAACGTCAACGCCGACGAGGCGGCCGGCAAGGTCGCCGCCGCGCTCGGCGCCCACAAGGCGATCTTCCTCACCGACGTCGAGGGCTGGCTGGCCGATGCCGACCAGGAGGCCTCGCTGATCTCGCGCGCCAGCGTCGCCGAGGTCGAAGCGCAACTGGCCGGCGTCGCCGGCGGGATGCGGCCGAAGCTGGCGGCCTGCGTCGAGGCGATCCGCGGTGGCGCCCAGTCGGCCCACATCATCGACGGTCGCAAGCCGCACAGCCTGCTGCTGGAGCTCTTCACCGACGCCGGCATCGGCACGATGGTGACGCCGTGAGCCTGGCCGAGGCGCAGGCGCTGGAGGACCGCTACCTGATGCGGACCTACCGGCGGGCGCCGGTCGACTTCGTCCGCGGCGAGGGGGCGCTGCTGTGGGACGCCGACGGCAAGGAGTACCTCGACTTCCTGACCGGGATCTCGGTCTGCTCGCTCGGGCACTGCCACCCGGCCGTGGTCGCGGCGGTGCGCGAGCAGGCGGAGCGGCTGATGCACGTCTCCAACCTCTTCTACACCGAGCCGATGGCGCGCCTGGCCGAGCGTCTGGCCGAGTCGAGCCTCGGCGGCCGCGTCTTCTTCGCCAACTCCGGCACCGAGGCCAACGAGTGCGCGATCAAGGTCGCCCGCAAGCACGCCCACCTCCGCGGCATCGCCGCGCCGGAGATCGTCAGCTTCGAGGGCGACTTCCACGGCCGCAGCTACGGCGCCCTGGCGGCGACCCCGGGGCTGGCTCGCAACGAGGCGCTGGGGCCGATGCTGCCCGGCTTTCGCTCGGTTCCCCGCAACGACGCCGCCGCCCTGCGCGCGGCGGTGGGGGAGAGCACCGCGGCGGTGCTGCTGGAGCCGATCCAGGGCGAGGCCGGCGTCCACCCGATCTCCGACGAGGCGCTGCTGGCGGCGCGTCAGGCCTGCGACGAGGCCGGGGCGCTGCTGATCCTCGACGAGATCCAGACCGGGGTCGGGCGGACCGGCTCGCTCTGGGCCTACCAGCAGACGCCGGTCCGCCCCGACGTCCTGACCAGCGCCAAGGCGCTCGGCGGCGGCATCCCGATCGGCGCCTGCATCGCCGGCCCGGCGGCGGCCGAGGTGCTCGAGCCCGGCGACCACGGCTCGACCTTCGCCGGCGGCCCGGTGGCGACGGCGGCGGCGCTGGCGGTGCTGGAGACGGTCGACGACCCGGCACTGCTGCGGCGGGTGCGCGAGCTCGGAGTGGCGCTGCGCGAGGGACTCGAGGCGCTCGACGGCGTCAGCGAGACCCGCGGCCGCGGCCTGATGGTCGGGGTAGGGCTGGAAGCGGGCATCGATGCGGCGGCGCTCAGCGCCGACCTGCTCGAGCGCGGCCTCGTCGTCAACGTGCCGGCGCCGTCGACTCTGCGACTATTGCCGCCCCTGCTGGTCGATTCGTCTCAGATCGAGCAGGCGGTTGGACTGATCGACGCATCGCTTCTAGGCTTGGCACAGACGTGAGCCCCGACGAGAGATCAACCCCGCGGCCCAGCGCCAGCGGCGCCGCCGACCGGATCGCGACGATCATCGAGGCGGCCGAGCGCGCGGCGGCGAGCGTCGTCGACAACGCCGACGCCAACGCCCGCCGCTACCTCGAGGAGGCGCAGGCCGAGGCCGACCGCATCGTCGCCGCCCGCCTCGCCTCGCTCTCGGCGCTGACCGACTCGCTGGTCGCCCAGGCGGAAGAGATCAGGCGCCGCTCCGAGCGGCTGCTGGACGCCCTCAGCCAGGTCACCGTGCAGGCGCAGCCGGCCCCGGCCGAGCCGCCCCAGGGCACCCACCTCACCGCGGTCGCCCCTCCTGCCGAGCCGCCGGTCGCCACTCCAATTGACTTCTCTCCACCGCCGCCGGCCCCGACCGCCGAGCCGGCGCCGCCGGTCGAAGCGGCCCCCGCTCCCGAGCCACGCCCGGCGCCGCCGCCCGCGGCCGCCGCGCCCGAACCGGAGCCGCCCGCGCCCGCCGCCGCGCCGCCGCCTCCTCCGCCGGACGACCAGGCCGCCGCCTCCGCCGGTGCCCGCCTGCTGGCGACCCAGATGGCGGTCTCCGGCAGCAGCCGCGAGGAAATCGAGACCCGTCTGCGGACCGGCTTCGAGATCGAGGACACCGCCCCGATCCTCGACGCGATCCTCGGGCCGGAGGCCTAGATGCACGAGGACCCGACGCGGATGATGCGCAGCGAAGGCCAGGGGCCCGAGGGCGCCTCCCCGCGCGGCAACATGCGCCTGCTGGTCGCCTGCCTCGTCGCCGTGATCGTCGGCCTGGTCATCGCCGTGGTCGTGATCGCCGGCAACGACAACGGCGGCAGCTCGACCGCCTCGACGACGGAATCGAGCACGACGGTCCCGACCACGACCGCCAGCACCACCACCGCGACCACGACCGAATCGACCGGCACGGAACCGACGACGACGAGCGAAACGACGACGACGGCGCCGACCACGACCACCACGGTGCCACCCAAAGAAGGCGAAGAAGAAGGCGGCAGCGGCGGCATCGAAGCGCCTTAGCGCTCGTCGCCCCAGGCCTAAACGCCGCCGGCGATCCGCTCGTGGATCAGGCGGGCGAAGACGATGAAGCGGTGTTCGGCGCTGTAGAGCGGGTGGCAGGCGCTGAGCACGAGCCGCTCGTAACCGACCTTGGCGACGATGCCGACGTCGCTGGGATCGACGACTTCGGTCTTCTGCACGCGGTAGACGAAGGTCCCGTAGGGCATCTCGAGCTTGATCGTGTCGCCCTGCTGCATCGAGTCGATGTGGCGGAAGGGCGCCAGGTAGGTGGTGCGGTGGCCGGCGATCCCGACCGTGCCGCCCTCGCCCGGGAAGGGCGTTTCCGGGTAGTGGCCGGGCCCCTTCTCGAGGCTGGCGGTGTCGGTGCCCTGGATCACCACCATGTTCAGCCCGTCCATCGCCGGGGCGACGATCCGCCCGATCGCCTGGCCGGTCTTGACCGTGGCGGCGAAGCGACGGGCGAGGATCGCGATCCGCTGCGGGTCGCTCCTGACATTGGCCACGGCCTGGCGGTCCTGCGCTGAGGGATAGCTCGCTTCCAGGTCTTCCAGCTGGGCTTCCGCTTCGCCCTGCTTGATCGAGCCGTAAATCGAGGAGAGCGGCTCCTTGTAGGCGAGCGTGATCCCGACGTCGGCGATGACGACGAGGCCAGCGGTGATCAGGGCGATCGAGAGGATGTGCCAGAAACGGCGCACAGGGGCAGTCTGGCAGCGCCGGCAGTCGCGGCGGGGTTGGTCGTGCGAGACTTGCGCCTCTCGTGAGCGCCCGGCCACCGCATTCGAGCCCCACCGCCAGCTACGAGGCCGACCCGGCCGCGGTTGGCCGCGTCCTCCTGCTCTACTCGGGCGGGCTCGACACCAGCGTGATGCTGAAGTGGATCCAGGACTCCTACGGGGCCGAGGTCGTCTGCCTCACCGTCAACCTCGGCCAGCCCGGCGAGGACTACGCGGTGATCGAGGAGAAGGCGCTGCGGCTCGGCGCCCTCGAGTGCCACGTCGTCGACGCCCGCGAGCGCTTCGCCGCCGAGTTCCTGGCGCCGGCGATCAAGGCCAACGCCGTCTACGGCAACGGCTACCCGCTGTTCACGGCGCTGGGGCGGCCGCTGATCGCGGCCCTCGCGGTCGAGTACGCGCGCCGGACCAACTGCGACACGATCGCCCACGGCTGCACCGGCAAGGGCAACGACCAGGTTCGGATCGAGGCGACGGTGGCGACGCTGGCGCCGGAGCTGCGGACGATCGCCCCGGTGCGCTCCTGGCAGATGGGCCGCGAGGAGGAGATCGCCTACGCCCGCGAGCACGGCATCCCGGTCAAGGGCGGCACCGAGGTCGCCCCCTACTCGATCGACGACAACCTCTGGGGGCGCTCCTCGGAGGGGCGCTGGATCGAGGACCTCGGCCACGCCCCCGAGGACGACGTCTTCCAGCTGGTGACCCGGCCGGAGCTGGCGCCGGACGAGGCCGAGCTGGTCACGATCGGCTTCGAGGCGGGCCTGCCGGTCTCCCTCGACGGCGAGCGCCTCGGCCTGGTCGAGCTGCTCGAACGGGCCGCCGCGATCGGCGCCCGCCACGGGGTCGGCATCGTCGACCACATCGAGGACCGGATCGTCGGCCTCAAGGTCCGCGACATCTACGAGGTGCCGGCGGCGGCACTCGTCCTCACCGCCCACGAGGAGCTGGAGCGGCTGGTCGGGACGATCCACCAGAACCAGTTCAAGCCCGAGCTCGACCGCAAATGGGGCTACCTGGTCTACGCCGGGCTCTGGTGGGAGCCGCTGCGCAGCGACCTCGACGCCTACATGGACGCGGTCAACGCTCAGGTGACGGGGGAGATCGGGCTGCGCCTCTACAAAGGCGGCGTCCGCGTCGTCACCCGCTCCTCGCCCAACGCCGTCTACGACGCCGCCCTCGCCGGCTTCTCCGAGTCCGGCGGCCTCTTCTCGCAGACCGCCTCGCCCGGCTTCATCGAGCTCTGGTCGCTGCAGTCGCGGATGGCGCACCGGATCCGCCAGCGCGGGGAGGAGGGAGGGAGCTGATGTACGACGCCTTCGGAAAGGCCGCGGTCAGGTTCGCCGTCGGCTACATGCGGCGCCGCTACCGGCGCGAGATCCGGATCGGGATCGGCGTCGGCGCCGCCCTGATCGCGATCGCCGCCTTCCTCGCCAGCCGTAACGTCCGCGAGGGCTGAGCTCCGCTGCGGTGTGCCTTTTCCTCACATATCGGGGAAAAGGAACACCGGAAGCGACGGCCTGAGCGCTCGCGCAACTCTCGTTGCGGGTTATCGGGAACCCGCCGGGAGGCACGGAGGGAGCCGCTAGCCTCGGCGGCTCATGGGCCCGGTTCAGGCCAGAAAGGATCTCCTCGGGATCGGCGCCGCGGCCCTGCTCTGCGGCCTCGCGCTGGCCCTGGCGCCGCTCGCCCCGAGTGCCGGCGCAACCGACGCCGGCGCGCTCGAAGCCAAGCTCGCGAGCGCCCGCGGCGAAGCGAGCTCGCTGGCGAGCGGCCTGCGCGAAAGCCAGCAGCGCTTCGCCGACGCCGAGGGCGAAGCCGCCACCGCGGCCGCGCGCGAGCGGCGCCTCGGTGGCCTGCTTGCCGCCGGTCAGCGCCACGCCGCCGAGCTCGGCCGCAAGGTCCTCCGCACCCGTCGTCAGCTGGCGTTCGAGCGGGCGCGCCTGCGCCGCTCCCGCCGCGCCCTCGCCCAGCGCCTGGTGGCGATCTACGAGAGCGGCACGCCGGACACGGCCAGCCTCATCCTCGGCTCCGGCGACTACCAGGAACTGCTCACCCGCAGCGACTACCTGCGCGAGATCGCCCAATCCGACAACGCCCTCGCCGACCGCGTCGAGCAGGTCCGCGACACCGCCCACCGCGAGGCGCGCAAGGTCGCGGCGCTGAAGGCGCACGCGGTCGCCTACGACGAACGCCTGGCCGCGGCGCGGTCGCAGATCGCCTCGGTGCGCCAGGCCGCGGCAGCAGCAGCGGCGCGCCTGCAGGCGCTCAGCGCCAGCCGCGAAGCCTCGCTGGCCAGCCTCAAGTCGAAGATCGACACCTGGGTCGGCGAAATCCAGGCGGCCCGCGCCGCCAGTGCCGGCGAAGCCGAAGAAGAAGTCGGCCGCTGGCTCGGTGGCCCCTACTCGATCCCGACCTACATCGTCATGTGCGAGTCGGGCGGCAACTACAGCGCCGTGAATCCGTCGAGTGGGGCGGGCGGGGCGTACCAGATCCTGCCCTCGACCTGGGAAGGGTATGGCGGCAAGGGGCTGCCCGAGGATGCCCCGAAAGCCGAACAGGATCGGATCGCCGCAGAAATCTGGGCGGATTCGGGACCGAGCGCTTGGGTTTGCGGTTGAGCGGAGGGTCTGGGTAGGGGTTTCGCTTAACTTTTTTGGCGCCGCGAAACTCGGACGGCCGCACCCGATCACAAAAAAGTTAAGCGAAACCCCCTTCCCGCCCGCCCGACTTCCGCGTCGCTCTGACACGAAATCACCACGGACATAGCGCGAAAGCCACCCGGTGCCATCTGCCCCGCTTGGCATGATCGATTTCACCCGTGAGCACCCCCGCCGCCGTCCACCTGCACGCCCACAGCGAGTACTCGCTGCTCGATGGCGCCTGCAAGATCGAGGCGATGGCGGCACGGGCGGCGGAGCTGGGGCAGCCGGCGCTGGGGCTGACCGACCACGGCGTCATGAACGGCGCCGTCGACCTCTACAAGGCCTGCAACAAGCACGGGATCAAGCCGATCGTCGGGCTCGAGGCCTACCTGGTCGAGGATCGCGTGGCGATCAAGGAACAGGCCCGCTACGAGCGCAACCACATCACCCTGCTGGCCGAGAACGACCGCGGCTTCGCCAACCTGGTCCAGCTGACCTCGGCCGGCTTCCTCGAGGGCTTCTCGCGCGGCAAGGCCAACTGCGACATGGAGCTGCTGGCCCGCCACTCCGAGGGCGTGATCGTCCTCACCGGCTGCCTGCAGTCGCGCTTCTGCCGCCGCCTGGTCGAAGAGCGCGAGGACGACGCCCGCGCCCACCTCGACGACCTGATCCAGGCTTTCGGCCCCGACCAGGTCTACTTCGAGGTGCAGAAGAACGGGATCGCCGAGCAGGACAAGGCCAACCAGGGCATCGTCCGCTACGCCCGTGAGCTCGGCCGGCCGCTGGTCGCCACCGCCGACGTCCACTACCTGACCCGCGAGGACTTCGACAACCACGCGGCGCTGCTCTGCGTGCAGACGAAGTCGACCCTGGAAGCGCCGAAGATGAGCTTCGACACCAACGAGTTCTACATCAAGAGCTCCGAGGAAATGACCGAGTCCTTCGCCGAGTGGCCGGAGGCGGTGCCGACCTCGCTGGAGATCGCCGAGCGCTGCTCGCTCGAGATCGAGCTGGGCAGCCTGCTGCTGCCGCGCTACCCGACCGAGGACGGCGAGGAGCCGGAGGCGATGCTGCGGCGGCTCGCCGGCGAGGGCCTGCGCGCCCGCTACGGCGACCCGCCGCCGGCCGAGGCGGTCGAGCGGATGGAGTTCGAGCTCGGGGTGATCGAGGAGATGGGCTTCTCCTCCTACTTCCTGATCGTCTGGGACTTCGTCCGCTACGCGAAGGAGAACGGCGTCGCCGTCGGTCCCGGCCGCGGTTCCGCCGCCGGCTCGATCGTCTCCTACGCGCTCAAGATCACCGACCTCGATCCGCTCGCCGAGGGCCTGATCTTCGAGCGCTTCCTCAACCCCGGGCGCAAATCGATGCCGGACATCGACATCGACTTCTCGGTCCGCGGCCGCGAGCGGATGATCCGCTACGTCGGCGAGAAATACGGCCGCGAATCGGTCGCCCAGATCATCACCTTCGGCAAGATGGCGCCGCGCGCCGCCACCCGCGACGCCGCCCGCGTGCTCGGCTACGACTACGGCGCCGGCGACCGCCTGGCGAAGCAGATCCCGGAGCCGATCATGGGCCGCAACCCGTCCTTCGCCGACTGCCTGAAGGCGGGCCAGGAGCTGAAGAAAACCTACGACTCCGAGCCCGACGCGAAGAAGATCATCGACGTCGCCCAGGGGCTCGAGGGGATCATCCGCAACAACTCGATCCACGCCGCCGCGGTGGTGATCTCCGACCGGCCGCTGCAGGAGATCGTGCCGTTGCAGCTGGCCGAGGACCGCGGCGCCCCGGCCGCCGGCGGCGACGGCAAGGGGTCGGGCAAGCCGGAGCGCCAGTACAAGATCGTGACCCAGTACTCGATGGGGCCGATCGAGGAGCTGGGGCTGCTGAAGATGGACTTCCTCGGCCTCCGCAACCTCGACGTGATCGAGGACGCGATCGACATCATCCAGCGCTCCCGCGGCGAGACGATCGAGATGGAGGCGATCCCGATCGACGACGCCAAGACCTACGCGATGCTCGCCGGCGGCGACTCGACCGGGGTCTTCCAGTTCGAGTCGGAGGGGATGCGCGAGGCGCTGCGCAAGGTCAAGCCAACCGAGTTCGCCGACCTGGTCGCGCTCGGCGCCCTCTACCGGCCGGGGGCGATGGCCTACATCCCGGCCTACGCGAAGGGCAAGCGCGACCCCTCGACCGTCCGCTACCCCGACCCACGGCTGCGGGCGATCACCGAGGAAACCCACGGCTGCGTCATCTACCAGGAGCAGCTGATGGAGATCTCGCGCTCGATGGCCGGCTTCTCGGGCGCCGAGGCGGACGACCTGCGCAAGGCGATCGGCAAGAAGAAGCGCGACCTGATGGCGACGATGAAGGACAAGTTCATGCAGGGCCTGCGCGAATCGGAAACCGCGCCGGAGGTAGCCAAGGACCTCTGGAAGCTGAACGAAGCCGCGGCCGACTACTCCTTCAACAAGTCCCACGCCGCCTGCTACGGGCTGATCTCCTACCGCACCGCCTACCTCAAGGCCAACTACCCGGCCGAGTACATGGCGGCGGTGATCTCCTCGGTGATGAACACCAAAGACAAGGTCCCGTTCTTCGTCAACCGCTGCGAGGAGATGGGGATCGAGGTGCTGCCGCCCGACGTCAACTCCTCCGACCACAGCTTCGTCGTCAACGAGAAGGCGATCCGCTTCGGCCTCGACGCGGTCAAGAACGTCGGCCACGCCGCTGTCGAGGCGATCGTGCGCGCCCGCGAGGACGGCGAGATCGCCTCGATCTGGGACTTCTGCGAGCGGGTCGACTCGCGCGCGGTCAACAAACGGGCGATCGAATGCCTGATCAAGTGCGGCGCCCTCGACTCGACCGGCGCCACTCGCAAGGGCATGCTGGAGGCGCTGCCGGCGGCGCAGTCGGCGGGGCAGAAGGCGCAGGAGGACGCGCAGATGGGCCAGGGCTCGATCTTCGACTTCGGCGACGACGCCGGGGCCGGCGCCCAGACCCAGGCCCAGCAGCGGCCGCCGATCTCCGCCGTCGAGTTCGACCGCGCCGAGCTGCTGGCGTTGGAGAAGGAGACGCTCGGCACCTACCTCTCCTCGCACCCGCTGACCGCGGTCCGCGGCGCCCTGCGCGCCCGCGTCGATTGCAGCCTGGCCGAGCTCGGCGGCAAGGCCGACGGCTCCTGGGTGACGGTTGGGGGGATCGTCGTCGACTGCAAGAAGATCCGCACCAAGAGCGGCTCGCAGATGATGTTCGCCACCCTCGACGACGTCGAGGGCCAGGTCGAGCTGCTGGTCTTCAAGGCCGACGAGGCCGAGAGCGCCGCGACGATCCAGCCCGACGCGATCGTCGTCGTCCGCGGCCGCCTCGACCACAAGGACCGCGGCGAGACGAAGCTGGTCGTGCAGGAGGCGCAGCGCTTCGAACCCGACGCCGAGGAGATCGCCCGGGCCGAGAAGGTCGCGGCGGTACCCGCGGGACCGTTCGAGGTGACGATCGACCCGGCCGGCTGGAGCGACGGCGTCCTCGACGAGCTCAAGGCCGTCTTCGAGCATCACAAGGGCGAGGCCGACGTGCACCTGGTGATGCGGACCAGCGCCGGACTCCGCCGCCTGCGCTTCGGCAACGGCTACCGGGTGCGCCCCTCCAGCAGCTTGCGAGCCGAGATCGACCACGTCCTCGGCCAAGACGCCCTGGCCGCGTGATTTGGCTCACAGCCTGGTTTCCGCGATCTTCCCTCCCTAGACTTCTGGAATGAGCGTTACCCGCACCCAGGTCGGCGAGTGCCGCCAGTGCCGTTCCTTCTGCGACAAGATGATCGAGCCGCGGGGCTGCGTCGAACTCGGCTGCCGCTATCTCTACAGCTACGTCGACCGCTTCAGCGGCCAGCAGTACGTCGGCTGCATGCAGGAGGTCTTCGCCGCCGAGATCGATCTGGCGGCGGTGCTCGAGCCGGGTGGCTTCGGCGGCGTCAAGATGACCGGCGAGCCGCTGCCCCACTGCCAGTTCTCGGTCGAGCGCGCCTACGAGGGCTCCGGCGAGTCCTATGGCTGCGTCAACCGCCGCTTCTTCGACTGCACCGACGGCGGCGCCGAGGGCCTGCGCGCCTTCGACCTGCGCGATGTCTGACGCGACGCGGCTCGGTGTAATTGACGACACCGTTTCATGTAATATCGGCCGCCATGACTGAGACGGCAGAGGTAGACGCGAACGCGGCGCTGGCGGAGATCGTCGGCGGCGAAGGCGGCGGGGACGAGCAGGGGGAAGCGAAGTTCACGCTCGAGCTCAACCAGGACCAGAAGGACATCCGCGAGTGGGTGCACGGCTTCGCCGAGGGCGTCGTCCGGCCCGCCGCCGCGGAGTGGGACGAGCGCGAGGAAACCCCCTGGCCGGTGATCCAGGAGGCCGCCAAGATCGGCCTCTACAGCTTCGAAGCGCTGGGCCAGTTCTGGGCCGACGAGACCGGCCTGACGCTGCCGATCGCCAACGAGGAGCTGTTCTGGGGCGACGCCGGCATCGGCATGGCGATCATGGGCACCTCGCTCGCCGTCGCCGCGATCTTCGGGCAGGGAACGCCGGAGCAGATGGGGGAGTGGATCCCGCAGTGCTTCGGCAGCCCCGACGACGTCAAGCTCGGCGCCTTCTGCGCCTCCGAGCCCGACGCCGGCTCCGACGTCTCCTCGATCCGCACCACGGCCAAGTACGACGAGGCCAGCGACGAGTGGGTGATCAACGGCCAGAAGGCCTGGGCGACCAACGGCGGCATCGCCAACGTCCACGTGGTCATCGCCAGCGTGGATCGTGAGCTCGGCTCGCGCGGCCACGCCGCCTTCGTGATCCCGCCCGGGACCAAGGGCTGCGAGCAGGGCGCCAAGGTCAAGAAGCACGGCCTGCGCGCCTCGCACACCGCCGACGTCCACCTCGACGACTGCCGCGTCCCCGGCTCCTGCCTGCTGGGTGGCAAAGAGAAGCTCGACGAGCGGCTGGCCCGTGTCCGCGAGGGCAAGAAGTCGAAATCGCAGGCGGCGATGCAGACCTTCGAGGCGAGCCGGCCGACGGTCGGCGCCCAGGCGCTGGGCATCGCCCGCGCCGCCTACGAGTACGCGCTCGAGTACGCCAAAGAGCGCCGGCAGTTCGGCCGGGCGATCATCGAGAACCAGGCGATCGCCTTCGACCTGGCGAACATGAAGCTGGAGATCGACGCCGCCCGCCTGCTGGTCTGGCGCGCCGCCTGGATGGGCCGCACTGGCCAGAGGTTCGAGAACGCCGAGGGCTCGATGTCGAAGCTGAAGGCCGGCGAGGTAGCGGTCTGGGCGACCGAGCGGGCGATCCAGATCCTCGGCGGCAACGGCTACACCCGCGAGTTCCCGGTCGAGCGGATGCACCGCGACTCGAAGATCTACACGATCTTCGAGGGCACCTCCGAGATCCAGCGCCTGGTCATCTCCAGGGCGATCTCGGGCGTGCACGTTAAATAGACGTTCTCGGGACCAAGGCCCGTCCGAGAGGGGAGCCGGTCACCCTCTGGGGGAATTCGTCGCGCACCCT